>NZ_CAKQFJ010000018.1 GCF_934230905.1 uncultured Veillonella sp.
GAATGAGCTACATATGTCTACAGATTTTCCAACTTATTGGGATTAGTCACACACACTTTTTGTCCTATAACCCTAAATGCAAGGATATGGTGCAAGTATAGTTTTTTATACTTGCGTTATCCTTGCATCAGGTATATAGGTTTGATACATAATTGAAAGTTTGCTCTTCATCTTGTATTGCATGAGCATATACTTTAATTATCATTGTTGTGTTATCATGACCAGCTAATTTGGCAATCTCAGTATACGGTACGTTGTGTTGAACTAGGTTTGAGATGAACGTATGCCGAGCCACATGGCTTGATAAATGTTTTTCAATACCTAACTTTTTGCCAACCTTAGCAAAATAGCGTTTAGTAAAATTACTCTTGTCAATAGGACGTAAGCCAGTCTCATTTTCAGCTACCCATAGGTTGCCTTTAGATGCTGCTCTAGCACGTTTTAGTACCGAGATAGTATAAGTACTACTAATCGGGATTACACGCTTGCTCGAGTGTGTTTTAGGCTCTTTTCGATTCATGCCGTATTTGGTTTCACCCCATGATGAATTAACATGAACCTTGGCTTTACAATCATCAATGATCTCAATTTCATCCCATTGTAAAGATTGTAGCTCACCAATACGCAAGCCACACTGGAACAGCAGCAGCACACAATGTTCTAAATGATGGCCTTTGTAATAATTAAGGAAACTTTGTGTCTCATTGACTGTAAGAGCCTCTTTCGGGTGCTTTGGAGCTGTTGAGGCTGGTTTAATTAGAGAACTATAAAAATTAGTTGGAATCAAATCTAGACTATGTAGTTTCTTTAAGGTCAAACTTAGTACGATAAATGTTTTCTTTATATTTGTAGAATATTGGTCTACAAATTGCTGCAATAATGACTTAGATAAGTCGGAAATAGGCGTAGTGCCAAAAAATGGTTTAATCCTATTTTTCGTTATATCCAAGTATAGTTTACGAGTGGCTTCGGCATACGTTGCTTTTGTAAAGTAATCGATACAGAAGTCATAATAGCTTTGATTGGCACCCGTTGGTACTTTTTTCTTCGATGATTCTATCTGATCGCATTCGATAAAGTGATACTTATACAACCCATTATCACGATCTAGAATCCTTCTTTTACGCTCAGCTTCGGCTTCTTCTTTCGAGGTGAAACCTTTGGAGCGGAATTTTATTATTTTACCCTGGTCATCACAATACAAAGGTAGATTGCGTATATAATAATACGTTTTACCACTTCGTTGTGTTTCCTTCGAGATGATACCTTTACCTGATGGAATTTGGTACATAATGGACTCGTTTCTCTTGCCATTGGAGTACCTGTTCACAAAATCATTATAAAAGATACCATAGTTATTGGCAATGAAGGATTCACAATCATTTAGCGTAAAGTAATAGCAATTACCAACCTTATTTTTAGGTAGTAAATACCCTTGATCACGTAAACGCTTTCGAAGTGTTTGCACTGATACATTTAAGAATTCGCTCAACTCTTGAATAGAGAGGGCTGCGGTGGTCGTATTTGAAGTTTTCATGGCCGGTACAGCCCTCCTTTCTAAACTATTAGCCTAATAACTATCAAATTAGTTATAAGAACATGTCCCTTTTTATTAGGTTATTCCATTCCATTAAATTAGGGCTTTGTTGGCTTAATTGCTCATAATTGGGAATAGCATAGAATTGGTTAATACTTAAGTCCCCTTGTGGAATGCAGAGTATAGCTTGTGGAAACAAGAAATTATATCGTCTCGTGTAGCGTTGTCGTGCATACGTATTAGCATCCGTCAATGTCATGAACTTTCTAGCTATGACATTGGTTAAACCTTTAGATTCTATAATTCCTTTTAGCGTGTACGAATTATCGGCAGTACCATATCCTTGGTCAGATATAATTGCCCATATCCCTAGATTGTTATTTTCCATGAGCTCAGTACTCGTAGTGGCGTTTGCAGAACCACTAAATAGCATAGGTGAGTTAGGTGCATAGTTAAGTTGTGTATTATGCTCACCCCTACATATATTTATGAACCACTGTTCCTTAGGAATATACAAGGATTGGTTATAATAGATTATTGAGGTCGCTAGTTGATTAGCTTCTTCTACAGTTTTTACCTGGCTGAAATATACCGCATGGTATTGTTCCATCCACTGTGTCATATAATCAAGAGAATGATGTACAACGTATGCAACAGGGCTTATTGCTGTATAGAAATTAATGTTATTTTGTGGTTCTTGTGCTGGATGATTAATGTTGATATTCATATTACTCTTCCTCCATAGTTAATTTAGAATAGTTAGATAGTGGGATGCAGATGACATCCATTTTTTTAGTTCCTTTGGTCAGTTTTGTATATGGGCGGAGCTTTTTGCGGTCAGATCCACCATATCCTTTAGAGATGCCTTCATCTCGAAGCCGATTTGCAATAGTATCCATCGTATATTCCATGCGACGACCTAGCCGTTGGCAAGTTTTTTCAACATAAGCGAATGCCGGACTCGGTATTAGTATGAGATCTGTTTGATGTATAATACCAACGTATTGGTCTGGATTAGCCCAGTATGTGGCTTTATCAGGTGCATATGTAACTTCGTTAGCTGCTTCACCATTAGCCAATGTTCTAAGAAATAACGCTGTTGGCGTTGCATCGTTACATAACTCATTATTTGCAATAACTAAGCCCTTGATAGTATCGCACCACTGCTGATATAAAATATTGGCTTTCTCTTGACTGTGGTAGTTACACCATACGCCAAAATCAAGAATTATTTTGGCAAGAAGTGCTTGTACCTGATACATAGCATTAATTCGTGCATGCTGACTAATTCCATATACTGGCGACGTATTTTGAACCATACAGACTATGTCGTCATAATGCTCCTCAATATAACGGATAAATAGCACCATATATTCGTCTAACCTTGCTGCCTTTAAATGCTGTTTAGCATGAGCTTTATCGTTTTGGAAATCAGTCAAAACCTGGTTGTTTACATCTTCCTGATTCATGAAGATTGGCAATAGTCGTAACTTACTAGACTGCTGTAATTCATTAGGATAGGATTCAGCAGTTATGATTGCGGTATGCATTTGTTGAGTCCGCTCTAAGCGACTGCCTGCTTCACTAGACTTTGCCCTACCTTGACTCTCCGAGAGTGGACGAATGAACTTCTCAAATTTAGCTAGTAAAGTTTTGTCATTTGTTAGCTTGCAGTCATCGAATATTACCGTTTGATCTTTATAGTGGGTTGACACCAGTTCAATTGCACGGTCAGTATCATTAAATGATGCGTATGTCTCGTGATTAAATAGTAGGAAGAAAATCTTTGCGAGAGATGTCTTTCTACTACCCGTAGGAGCAATTAGTGTTGGCACATACTGTATAGGGTGAGAGCCCTCTTGGAATAACTTTCTTACAAAACCACTATGAGCATGTAAGAAGAGTGGTAAAACAACCTCGAATGGGGCGAGCTTTAATAATTTGAGACCATAATCGTACAGGTTGTATCTGTGGTGTTGGTCGACACTTGGCAAAGTTAACAATGTGTCACCATCTTCATTCTGTCCAGGATGAAATTTTTTGGCTTCAAAGGCTTTTCCCCAGCCAGGATATTTATTTACTTTTGTGCTTTTCATAGCTGCCTTATCTTGTATATAACGTTCAGCTATATACTGTTTGAACAGCTCTTTAGCTTTTCCGCAATCAGCATTGAAGCTGATTTCGGGAAACCTCTTCTTGAGCAATGAATATAGAGTATCAAGCTGTTCTTTTGGGATGATGACATCTGCCTCTGAAATCGATGTTTTGACATGGATTACATAAAAGCTTTGACAACGATCTAAATCGTAAACCTCACGTTCCTCTGTAAATGAAAGTACACAATTTAGAATCTCATCTTTTGGCTCCTGCGTCACTTTATCAATTTGACAAATAACACCATCGTACTCAACAAAGCTTTTTAACCGATTATTGCAATGGCTAGTTTTGGTGTTTGCTGAGACCTGAAACTCGTTTACGTTGATTGCCGTTAAGACTACAGGGTATGTGGATACGTCTTGTGGTCTTAGTGCTGATTCATTATATCGATGATTAACGCTCGATATATCCTTTTTCAGAAGTTGCTCAATATTTCCTGATGGGGAAATACTAGCATATGCACTAAAGGTAGATGCATTTATTGTAGAAATAAGAGGTGGTGAACCTTGTTCTTCTACTTTTGGTACCGTGGGGAGTGGTATATCTTCATAGGTAACACTACTCCTTGTTAATGGCTGAAAAGTTACTAATTCAGCAGTAGAGATGTTGGCCTTTTGAGGCTCATCACTGGGGGATAAAGGGAAATTTTTTTCCATTTTGTTTGCCTCCTTAAAATTATTTAATGTAGCAGCTGACTACACTAATAGTTTATAATTCTTTGTGTTATACTAGTTGTATATGTAAAAAAATAAAAAAATAGCCATTTTTAAAATTAAAAATGGCTAATTAATATAAAAATGTGGTATTTTGAGATGGTTAAGGTTAGAAAAATAAAAAATGAATAGAAATGACTTGGATGTTTTGAACAGAGAGTTTCATAATATATTTTTTAAAAGTGCCCCGTTGAGGAAAAATAGTACAGGTGGTTATGAAAGTTATATTTATGAAGATACTAAAATTCGATTAATAGATCCTGAGTATATGTGTTTTTATAAATATTTATTGTCGTTATATCAAAGAATAAGTGATTATAATCATGAGCAGAATATAAAAGTAGAATATAAGAATTTGGAAAACAATATATGGGAATTTTTATATGATGAGTTAGATAGTTTATATGGGCTATGTTTATCGAAAGAAAAAACAAGCTATATGAGTAATCCTTATGATTCTTTTATTATAAGAGCTGGATTAGAGCCTAGAGATTTTGATGCTATTCGGATACTTTTGGGTGTAATGCATATGAATGTAGAATCTAATTCTATTTCGTTATATTCTGATTCTTTTTTTATAAAAGATGTAATCGACCATTATATTGCATTGTCTATATTACAGCATATAGATTTAAATAATTCAGAAAATAATGAGTCTAAGGAGAGCAGTAGAAATCGAAGAACTAAAAAATGTACTTCTACGATGGCTTTTAATAAAATATATACATTTAATGGTACAGTACTTTCAGAACCAGCTGCAACTTTTGTGGCTAAGGATTTTCCAAACATAGTTTTAGCATCAATAGATTCTCCAAATAATTCTTTAATGATACATAAAAAAATGCTGTTAAGTGATGCGTGTTTTGAAGTATTAGAAGGAAAAAATTATACAGGTCTTCAGGACTTAATCAAGAAGTCTCAAAAACTATATAAAAACCTAGTGAAGAAAGAGGTTGAAGGGGAGTATGCTTTAAACGAAGCATTTTTATTAGAGCAACTTGATGAACAAACATGCTGTTTACCAATCGTATTGCTACATAAGTGGCTTTATCAACAGAATGTATCCTATGAGATTCGGACCCTATTATCTTTAAATTATCATGAGCTTAATGCATCTTTATTTCTTTTCTTGATGCTATTATGTAACTTGCCACACTATATGGCTGTTTCCGTGCTAAAGCGGTTTAATGAGATGCCAACTCGTGGTTTATTTACCAATAAACCTTTTATAAATACAGAAGAGTTAATTGATTATGAAGAAGCTTTTTTGAATATAGAGTTATTAAATCAGGTGCTATTAGTATTCTTGTTTGATATTTTTCCGTTTATTGATCAAACAATAAAATCTATAGTTGGAAAATCTAATGATGAATGTCTTGAACGTTATAAATTGGACTCGTATAATGTTTTATCAAGTTTAGCTTATAATTCATATCAGAAAGAATTGAAAGCTTTATATAATAAAACTGATATGTCTTCATATTATGATTGTGATATAGTGCAGTATTTAGATAGTTTTTTGCATAAGCCTCTTTCGCTTCAAATACAACAAAAGGAGGGGCTAAATATAGTGAAGGGCGATATGAAGTTTTCGGGCGTCGCTTGGTCTCAAGCTTCTAAAAGGGATAGCTTATTTAATACTACGCATCAATGTATTTTAGATTTATTTATATATCTTTATAATGAATATAGAGTATACATCCATAGGGAAAACACTTATAAGAGTGGACACTCTATATTTATAGAAGAAGATATGGTTCAATCTAACCCACAATCTATTTCTTGGGCCTCTAAGGATACTAGGTGGAATAAAAAACTGGAGACCGAACGATTAACTGATTCGGTATATATTTGGATAAAGAAAATGTATTCAATTGATTCATCGTATGTATGGGGACGTTCAGAGGATGAACGATTAGTTGATTTATTAAAAATACAGGAAAATGAATCTACGTTGTTTAGGGGATTAACTAAATACAGATATCATTATAATGATACTTTTGAACTTAGTGATCCGATGAAGAACGTAAAAAAAGTACTTACTAAATTCTTTAAGTGCTTTTATGCTGTATTAAACTGTGGTGATATTGAAAGTATGCCTCTAAAAAAATTTGTATTACAGGATGAGTATCTTAAAATGCATATGAAAAATCCTATATTAGATACATTTAATAAGGATACTTTTTGGTTATATTTACCATATCTTAATAATGAGAATATAAGCAAATTTCTTGAGTGTGTTGTAACTTGCGATAAGCATAGTTTAAGAAAATCATATTTAGCCTTATATGATATACTCGAACAGTTTTTATGGAGTATTTCATTATATTTAGAAAAATGTAGTATAGAGAAAAAGGAGGCTACTATTCGTCTTAAAAAGGTGATATTAGACAAGATAATTTGTGAACCTATGAGGAATAGAAGATTATTTAAAGGTCGACCTAATCTTAGAATGCAATTGATTAAACCAGCTAAAAGAGATAATAACTGATATTTTCACACTGTATTTACCAAATTTACCATTTTTACCAATTTTTAAGATAGATTAGTACATATATTACATACCTTTATTTTTTGGTAAATTTGGTAAAAATGGATAAAAATTTTGTACATACAAATCTCTATCTTGCTTTCTGTCGTTTTTTATAAGGGAGATAAAATATAGATAAGCAAGATAGAACAACCTTAGAATAAGATTATAGTTTAGCTTCGTTATAAAAAACGACAGAAAGGCGGGGCGTGTCAATAAAGACACGCCCCGCCTTAATTTATAAAAAAGTAATAGTAATTGTACATACAGATAATTATAAATTCTTTATCTGTGCAGAAAGGAACTATTATGAAAAAAGATAATAAGTCTATACGATTTAATTTTAGGTTAGCAGAAAATGAGTTTAAATTTATTGAAGCTCAAGCATCGCTCTGTGATATATCGGTATCTGAATACATAAGGCGATGCTCTTTAAATGAGGAAAAAATAGTGATAGTCGACCCTGAACAATCGATTGCTTCATCATTAGGTAAAATTTATAGCGTTCTATCTAATCATGATGAACTTACCTTTGAAGATAAGAAGGAGATATATAGTGGTTTATCAGGAGTAGTGGATACCTTACATAAGGTGATTGAGGAGTTACAATAATGGCAATATTAAAATTTATCAAACGAAATGGAATGGAGCTACCAAATGCGATTCAATATATATCAGATGAGTATAAGACATCTAGTGATTATGTTTTTGGTATATTAATGGGAAGTAATTATCCACTTTCAGAATTTGAACTTGTAAAAAAAATGTCACATATAAAGGATGAGTCGAAATTATTCATACATGTTGTATTTTCATTAGATTGTGCGGATACTATACCATTAGATACAGTACTTGAGATTTGTAAAGCGGTGGGACGACTACTTTCTAAAGATATATATCAAGTATTGGGGGCCATTCATTATAAAAATGAAGCTCATATACATTGTCATTATATAATTAATTCGATTGGTTTGAATTATAAGCGTTATGAACAAGGTATGTCTTTGTGGTCATATAAACAGGCAATTAACAAAATTATTGAACCATATGGAATTAATCCGATACCATATTATCAAGGTGATGAGGAAGGTAGTTGTTTATAAAAAATAAAGATAAGGCTGTAACAAAATAATTCCTTAAATTTAAAAATCGGGGCCCTAACAAGATTGTCCTTAAATAAAAAAGCGTTCCGAAGTAATCTGTCCCCCTTTACAGGTTGTCTAGTAAAGGGGGACAGATCATTCAGTAAATTAATTATTTAAGGAATAAATATATTCTCTTTCATTATTATTTAATAAATCATTTAGCTCATAGGCATTCCCGTTATTCAATTTAATAAACAATGCAAAGTTAAACATTCTTATGACCATTCTATACAAAGAATCGATACCTTCTTTGTCGGTTTTTATTTCACCTTTTTTACCCCCATTCAAATAAACGGGAAATCCACTCCCTACAACAATCATTCTATTCAATAGAAAATTCTGTATTAACTGAGAAAATACTGATGCATGTGCATATCGTCGTCCTACTGCGATGATTCCACCAATTTTATTAGATAGCGGCCTTTCAAATCGTAAATAACCAACTCCTACTCGATCTATAAATGACTGCATTAAACTTGGCATACCAAAGCCATGTACAGGTGTCGCATAAATCAAACAATCTGCCTCTTTCATCTTTTTTAAAACAATTTTTATATCATCATTTTGTTGACAAGGCTCTTTACGATAGTTACAATTTTCTACTTCATGGCAATCATTACAGGATTTAATCATTAAATCTTTTAAAGATATTACATCAAATATAACTTTATTATCACCCGATATCTTATTTAATATACTTTTAGCAATATCAATAGCTATTTCTGTATTTCCATTACTTCTCTCCGAACCATTAATTACAAGGAATCTAATTTCCATATAAATACTCCTTATTATTTATTAATTCTTGTCAAACACGATACACAAATTATAACTATTATCACTCCTATAATTTCATTGATACTTAACTTATGATTTAATATAAGAACATCTAAGGCCAGTGTAACAATTGGGCCTATTGAACTGATTATAGAAGCACTTGAAGCGCTAATTCTCTTTAGACCATAAGATAATAAGTATGACGGTATTATAGAACACAAAATAGCTAAAAGAGCCAAATAAATAATAGTATCATGCTTAATTAACATCAAACTATAGTAATTACTTGTGTTAAATAATAATATACATAGTAAAAATATTGTTGTAATACACATATATGAACTAGTGAAAATAACAGGACTTATATTAGTAACAACCTTTTTACTATATATAATGAATATCGCCCAAAAAACAGCAGAAACGAAAACTAGTAAACCACCTATAACAATATCATTGATATCGTTATTTAAAGTAGGGTTAAACATAACACCTAAGCCTAAAACTGTAAATATGATCAACATTACTTGATAAAATGTTAAGCGCTTTAAATCAGACGACAATAACAAAACATATATTGGAAATGTAAATAATATCGCTCTTTCTAGGGATGCTGATATATATAATAGTCCTACAAAATCTGTTATAGAAGAAATTAGGTAGAGAATCGAACCAATAAAAGCATATTTTGCAAATTTCTTTTTATTTACAACACACCAATCAAATCGAATAATTGGTATCAAAAAAAAGGGAAGTGATAATATAGCTCTACATGCAAGTACAAAAACTGGATCCAAGGAATCCAAATAAATAAGTTTTGTCCATATAGATTTAGTGGATAAAAAAATTGTTGCAATAAGTATAGAAAGAACTCCTACATTTTTCATTACTATATTCACTATAAATATGTCTCCATAAAATTCTGTATCATTTTCAATCCATTTTCAGTACCAATACTTTCTGGGTGGAATTGTATTCCCTCTATTGGATATTTATTATGTCTAACCCCCATAATATATTGATCATCTTCAGATTTACACGTAATCGTCAAATGATTATATGTAAAATTATTTTCTGACACAATTAAAGAGTGATATCTAGTAACTAAACATGGGGAATCTATACTTTTAAACACACCTTTACCATCATGATTTATATAACTTTTCTTGCCATGTTGTAGATTATTCGCATTTACTATATCACAACCAAAGGCTAAGCCGATTGCTTGATGTCCTAAACAAACTCCTAATATAGGAATTTGTGCTTTGAATCTATCAATAATATCAATATAGCCTACATCTTTAGGATGACCCGGACCAGGGCCTAATAAAATCATATCAGGATTAAGTTCTTGTATTAATTGATTATTTACCTCATCAGATCTATAAACTATTGGATTCATTTCTAGCTGTTTTAAATATTCCACTAAAATATATACAAAACTATCATAAGCATCTATTACTAATGTTTTCATTACTCTTCCTCCATCACTTCAAATATTGATTTACCAGTTATAGTGGAATAAGTCGCTGCAAGTTTATTTAAAGTTTCATTCCACTCATTTTCAGGGATAGAATCAGCTACAATTCCAGCAGAAGCACGAATATAATAAACACCCGCATAATATAAAGCAGTTCTTATACATAATGCTAAAATAGCATTCCCATCTAGAGTTATAGTTCCAATAGCACCCGCATATAGGCCTCTATGAACTCCTTCAAATTGTTCAATTAACTTCATTGCCTCAATTTTAGGAGTTCCAGTCATTGTCCCTGCAGGGAATGTCGCTTTTATAACATCAAAAATATTTTTTTTAGAGTCTAAGGTAATATTTAAATCGGATACTAAATGGAATACATGAGAATATACTTCTACAAAAAACTTTCTTGTTAATTCTAAAGAACCTGTTTCACAAACCTTTGCTAAATCATTTCTACACAGATCAATCAACATCAGATGTTCAGCAAGTTCTTTTTCATTATTTTTAAGATTTCTAATCGTTTTCTCATCAACTAGCTCATTTCTGGTTCGTTTAGCAGTACCTGCTATCGGTCTCATTTCTACTAATGACTTAGTTTTCTTAATAAATAATTCTGGACTTGCACCAATCACTATAACATTACCTATAGGAGCAAAATACATATACGGAGAAGGATTAATATCTCGTAATCTTAAATAAATATCCATCGGTTTTGTATCTGTTGATATAGATAATTCATGCCCTATTTGAATTTGATATATATTACCATCAGATATATTTTCCAAGCATTTATGCGCAATTTCGATAAATGTGTTCTTATTCATACTATCTTCTATACTATTAACTTCTAATAATCTAGGTGATGGTATAGAACTCTTAGAATAACGATTAATTAAACTATTTATAGTAGTCCAATCAAGCATTTCACAATTATTATAAAGTAACTCTTCACAGACTATAGTATTATTTTTTAAATCAAATTCTATAATTCCTTTATATAAATCAAGCTCAATATCAGGAACCTTATATTTACCTAAAGTATGAGAATCATCAATATTCTCTATATATCTAACACTTTCATATGAAAAGAAAGATAAAAAGCCTAAATTAGTCTGTTCATTAATATGAAATAAACTATTTATAATACCTAATACTTCAAATACTTGTCCTTCTCTAATATAAATATCATCTTCATCTACAATAACAGAGTTGACATTTGCTAATTTAGATTTAAGCAATACAATTAGCCTATTATCACCTTCTAAATACATATAGCTATCAACTATTGATATAGACAATACTTTATTAAATCCAACATATGCAGCATTAACATCATGACTAGGTCCAGCAAGTGATTCGAAAACATAACAATTATTTGTCCCATATAATTCTTGAATCGCCATATAACACTGCATTGTATTACAATTACATATTAACTTTTTCCTATCTACTTTAAGTTCTAATTCTTTTTCCATTTAATACCTCCAATGGACTAACTACCAACTTTCCCGTTTTAGATCTAAAAACAAAAAAACACAATTCGCCCATAATAGGACGAATTGTGTTCGTTATACCACCCATTTAAATGCATTCAAGTGCGGAAAAGTTAATAGTCTTTTCGATACTCTAGTCATATAACGGTGACAACCGTTTCAGCCTACTCGCAAAAGCTTTCAGTGAACTCTCATGAGCCCATTCACTATACACTAAATGCTGATCATCTCATCTCCATAACGGTCATCAACTTGCTGTAAGATAGTTGGTATAGCTACTACTTCTCATTCAAAGATTTAAAATATTATTCACATGTGATTAATGCCTATTATACATATTCAAAATTTTATGTCAATATATTTTTGGCATTTATGCGTATTTTTTTTCGCATATTGTTTTGCTGACTGACCAGCTAAAATATCTAAAGATTTTATATCTTACCCCTGTACATGATACATAATATAACATGATAGGTTTAACATTATAAAGAAATTTAATAGTACACTAGCTAACAAAAACTAATATTATAGGTTATATAAATTCAAAGATATTAAAAATATATATTAGAATTTAATTATAACAAAATATATTCTACTAATAATTGGCATAATTAATTAAAGGCTTACATATATCAGTGTTATCATATTTATATAAATAAATCGATAATTTTAATAAAAATTAATAAGCCATGTCGTATTATCGACATGGCTCCTATATTATTCATCTGCAATTAAGTAAAGCAACGCTGTAGCAGCAGCTTCAATAATAATTCGTGTAAGAACGGGATCCATAATATCACCTCCTTTCCAATTATAGTGGAGTGAGTTATGCTACAGATTGATGGTTCTTCTGGCAGTTCATACACAAAGGCATATGATAACGTTGTTTAGAATAACTAGATACTTTACTGGATATAGCACATCCACAATCTGTACAATGTAAATCATCAGTTGTCGTAATTTGAGAGGAAATGCTTTTCTTTCTAGTAATAGATTCCTTAGACTTTGCCATAGTTTGCGTATTAACGTCTGTATTATCATCGGCTTCAGGGTCATCACCTGTAGCAATACAGAAGCTCAGCATATACGCATATTTTATAGCCGCTGTTTCAGCTTTCATGATGGCCTTATCACCGCTATCTTGACCAGAACCGATGCCACTTATTTGTACTGATTCACCTGTCTCGATATCAATAATAGAAATCGTAACGCTAATTGTAGCGTGCTTATCAATATTACCTTTGGCTGTTTGTACCTCTCGTAAATCAAGAAGGGTAGGGGTAACAGCTGTAATGAGGCCTACACTTGTAAGAGCGTCGTTTACACGCTCTAACACATCGCTACTAGTAACGTAAGAATACCCATGAAAGGTATTTTCACCTGTTTTTTCAATATAGCTACAACTTTTCATAGCAAGTGATAGCTTTTTATATAATGCTGTATTCGTCATTTTCATTCCTCCGCTTGCACACCAGATCGTGCTAAATAATAACTTAGACCGGCAGATGCATCCATATGTACATCACCATTCCAACGATATGTAAAATGATTTAAGACGTCACTAATTGTGGACTTGTTAACTTCACCATATTGTGAAATTAGATCTTTCCACAAAAGATATGCCTTTTCGCTTAAATACGCTTGAATTTCAAGTGTATCATTTAATGTAATAGGTGATTCTTTTAGCAATCGTTGTATCATTTCTTTGGGTGTTTCCGTATGTCGATTCCAGTTGATTGTAGCGACAATGACAGTTCCACTACAAAGGTATCCTGTAACTCTACTATTTTCCTCAATGAGTAGAAGCGTAGGTTTACTATGATTTTTATGTAAATCTAATAGTGGTACTGGCCAATAGGAAACAACTTCAATTTCCATATGATTTTGGTTTTCAGCACATTGTAATTTAGAAATATTAGATTGAGAAATACCCACCATATACAACCATTCTTGGTTATCTATAGTGGGTAATATAAATTGGTACGTATATTGATTATCTCGTCCTAATGTAAGCTTGTCTCTTTGCTTCCATGCATCTTGTAAAGGTGTATTAGAGCTGACTTTATTAAATATAAGATGTGGAATTTCAGTATAGGCTAATGAGTAAATCGTAGGTTTATTCTTATTTTTACTATGAATAGCTGATAAATCCGAAACAAGCGATTTACTACGTTTATATATATAGCGATCTAGTACCTTAATTTTATTTTGTATTCTTTTTACCACAGATACATAGAGTGCTGTCTCCGTAATAATAATACCGCAATATTGTGTCATGATGGTTCCTTTCTACTATGCTGACTTAACTTGTTGTGCTTCTTCAATCGCTTTACATTGAGCAGATACAGCACAATAGCTTTCACATTTTTTACCATGCCAAGTTTCACGTTGGCTACATTTCTTCGGTACTACACCAGTTTCTATGGCTTGTTGTAACCGCTTTGCTTTAGCTTCCATATATCGTTTCAACCAATGATTGCTGATTGGGTTGATAGGAATAAGATATAACGGCTTTGTAATACCTCGTTCAGAGGCAATACGTAGCCCTGTATCACGACAAAGGGCCTGAATCACCATAGACGATACGGTGTAATTTTCTTCTTCTAACAACAATCTGTAATAATTCAATTGTAAGGCCCAATCTAACACATGACGTACTCCATCGGTGAATAATTCTTTTCGTGTTTTAGGTTGGCCTTTTTTTACTCCCGTCTTATATACTTCACCAGTTTCAACATCTTTTTTATAATACCCTAATGCTTTCATAAGCTTATATGAGCTGGTTATTTTTAGATCACCTAGCGTGGTATCCGTATTAGATAACACTTGCCCATATAAATCAAATTGCCCTGTTGTGGTGGTATTTTTTAAGCGTTCTTCTGAAAGCATGTTACCGCTAGTATGACGTTCTGTAATTGTATGCACAGCTGACCCATGTAAGGCGTATAGTTGCTTTTGTGGATCTACGGCATATTCAGTAATCTTTTTTAGATATAGTTCTCGAGTACCACTTAATAATTCTGTAACAGATGGCTTTGTTAAATTACGTTCTAGTGAGGTAGCTACCGCTCGTAATGTAGGTAAAAACATACATCTCGTACCTTGTGGGCATCGTAATAAGCATTCATACATATTAATTTCATCCCCATTAGGGCAAATAAATCGTTTGGCTGGCATAATCATATCCTCCTTATAATTGTCCACATTCACTCATACTATGAAATTCACCATGTCCGATGATGATGTGGTCTAGTACTGGAATATCAAACAGTCTACCCGCTTCAGCAACTCGTTTAGTACATCGAATATCTAATTCACTTGGGTGAGAATCACCAGAAGGGTGGTTGTGGACAATGACAATCCCACAAGCTTTCAGACGAACGGCAGAAGAGAAAATGCATTTAATATCTAGAGAGGCTGTTGTTACATCACCAATAGAAATGTCTTCTGATTTTATTAGATGATTTCTGGCATTAAGATATAGCACGCGTACATGTTCGGTTTCAAAGTACTGCATATCTGACATAGCTTTATAGATATCAATAGGTCGTCCCACATTAATAGGGGCTTTACGAGGCCTATTTTGCACATTCTTAATGATGGATTTAATGGCACGTAGCTTGGCAATGCCACGATTTCCCATACCTGGTGCATCATACCACTCAGATTCTTCTGCATGGAATAATGCATCATATGGATCTCCATAACGTTCCACTAACTCTTGAACGGATGCTTTTGGCAAAATTTCTGTTAACATAGCTTCAACTGTAGTATTCATAATAGATTCTCCTTGTATAAAAACCAATTATTTAGATTCATAACTGGAAATTTGACACCAATTATTTGTATTTAACGATTTAATATGACGATTGATTTTAGAGCGAATCGCTTTAATACCATCGAAGATATCAATATGTAGCGAAGGAAATGTCGCCACTAAAAATCGCTGTAAAGTAGTTAGATTAAGAAAATAGTTAATATCATAGGTTTCATCAATGTATAATTCAATCTTGAATCGAATAGGTAAGTATACATGTGATGTATCTGTATTAATATAGGTCAGTTCAGAGCGTTCTTCTGATACGTAATGTAATTTAATATCAGGGGACAAATACACTCTACAATATTCCATATCAATAGGGTGTGTATCGCCTTCGCTTTCTGTATGAATACGTAAAATATATTCCTTTGTTTGATTATGCTGATATAGATCATAATCAAGAATGCTATGTTTTCGGCTATCCGAAAGCATATTGGCTAACATACCCATACGAACAAGAGGCACATCTAAACGCTCGACTTGGTTTTTGAAAGCCCACTGTAAGGATTTCAGTAATGGCTGTAATGCTGACTGATTCCTACTTATAAATAAGAAGGTGTTTTGGTAATATTTGTTCATGCAAATCCTCCCATAAAAAATACCCCTAGGTGTCAATGCACCTAGGGGTTAACCTAAAGGGATAGCTATATATGCTACTATAGTTATAATATATAATTAAAATTACCAAGTATTACTACTTGAGTATATACATTTTTATTATAAGGTATCATTTTTTTATTAGAAAATAGTTATTTTTATTAAATTCATGAATTCACGTAAATATGAGTGCATATGTTTACAATATATTTTTTATATAATAATATATACTTAATTCGTTTCGTTTAAATAATAGGAGGTTTACTATGAAAGTGTTAATTTTAGAGCCGATAGGTTCTGGAGCTGCTTTAGTTAATTCTGCATTAGAATTAGGATGGGATTGTTATATTTTGTCGTATAATAAATCTGATAGACGATTACCAAATGAAGATGCTTGGAAGAAATGTACTATACTTGAAGTAGATACGAACAAAACTGATGCTGTATTTGATTTATTAGATAATTTAAATATAGCGTTTGATGCTATTGTTTCTGGTAATGAATATTATGTTCCATTATCAATTCTTTTGGCAGATAAGTATAAAGTTATAGGGTTACCTTATGATATGTTACCTATAGTTCATGATAAATTAAAAATGAGGGAGTTCTTAACTAATAAAAATATTAGAAATCCATGGTTTACAACTGTATCAAATGTATCGGATATTAAATTAAATAAACAAATTCATTATCCTTGTATTATTAAACCTAAGGCTGCAGCAGGTAGTTATCATGTAAATAAAGCCAATAATGAGCAAGAGTTAATAATGTATTATAATCTGATTAAAAATGAGACGCACAAAGAGTTGGATCATGAACTAGGTAGTGAAGTTTTAGTTGAAGAATATTTAGAACGACCAGAATACAGTGTTGAAGGTTATTATTCTAATCAAGAGTTACATATTGTTTCTATTACTAAAAAGTTTCTTTCTGACGAACCGTATTTTGTAGAAATCGGTCATATGACGCCATTTAGTGACTTAAGCGAACGTAGAGTGGATGAAATAAAATCGTATGTTAAAGATATTTTGCTTGCTACCAATGTAAGTTGTGGTGTTTTTCACTGTGAGATTCGCTTTAATAAAGATTTATTACCTGTATTAGTAGAAATTGCATTTAGATTGCCTGGTGACAAAATTGTTGATCTCATTAAGTTATCATCTAATATTGACTTATCTAAAGCAATGCTTTTATCTTATGCTGGACTTCCTTATGTTACAGAGGTGTTTAAAAATAAAATGTTTGCAGGTGTAGCTTTTTATCATGATAAAACTAACTTACAGGATTATAGACATAGAAAAGGATATGAGATTATTGTAGATAATGATGAAGAAAAAGTATTAAACAAAATGAAGAAAATTTGGGAGCAATAATCATGTATCAAGGTATATACTTACATAGATTGTTTTTTATGACTCTTCATTTTTTACTCTTATTTGCTATACCAGTATATATTTACAAAATTACAGGTGAAGCAACTTATTTGGGAGCTGTATTTGCTGCAGAATGGGGAATTAGACTCTTATCTCTTACTATAGTTCCTAATTTATTTAAATTAACAGGATCATTAAAAAGTATAATAAAGTTTAACTGTATTCAAAGTGGTTGTGTTTTATTTTTGCTCTTCATATATAGTATTACTAATAATATAATTAGTTTGGTTGTTATAGGAATGATAAGCAGTATATTTTTTGATATTAATTATCTTTGCATAGAAAATTATATACAAAATATGGTTTTACCTGAGCAACTTTTAAAGAAACAATCCAATTTGCAAGCCATAGAACAATTTTCTATGGTTATATCACCAGTGATAGCTGGGTATTTTATAGATATCCTTAGTGAGAATACATTCATTTTTTCTATTGGAATTGGCTTTTTATTAATAGTATTTTTTATATTATATAATGATAACGTTTCTGTTAATCCTCAACAAGACAAACTGGGAAATGATGAAAATAATTCAAGGTTTTCAGAATTGCGTAAAGGAATGAAGTTGATTTTCTCATCTTCTACAGCTATTAAACTTGTTGTTTTAACCAATAGTGTAAACCTTGTTTATGGAGCTGCATTAGCATTGCTGCCAGCTATTATATTAGGTTTTTATCATCAAAGTAGTGTTTTTCTTGGGTATTTTAATTTTGTTATTAGTGTGATTGGGATAATTTCAGTTTTAATATTTAATCGAGTTATTACCTTTGATTTTTATCAGTCGGAATCAATAATTAAATTGTTATTAATAATTGTCGTTGCTGGTATAGTTAGTGGAGGTATGCTTTACTTTGAACTCAATTTTGTGTTTACATTATTTTTTATTGCCGTGATTATTCTATCAGATAGTATTTTCTCAGTGGGATTGCGAACTAAAAGACAATTAATTTTTAAAGATGATGAGTTTAAAGCCGTATTACCTAGTATGATGCTTCTTAATGCCATTTCTTTTCCTTTGGGAGGAGTTTTGGTCTCTGTTTTTTCTAATATCTATAATGAGTTATTGACGATGTCAATTATTTCATTAATTGATATTATCATTGTAATATTTTTGTATTTTTTACTATTTTCTTTCAGGAGTAAATTTAATGAGGTACATTGATAAAATACATACCTTAGGCCCCACAAATACTAATTGTGAGAAAGCGGCTTATAAATGGTTGAAAGCTAAAAATATAGAAGGAGAAGTCATACTTCATGATACACTTGAAGATGCAGTAGAAACTTTACTGACTAATAATGATTCTAAAAGTGCATTATTAGGATGTGTAGTATACCCTGACTTACATAAAATTGTTTTTTCTAATTTAGATCGAATTATACTTTATGATGTCTTTATAGATAATACATACGATATGGTATTAGCTTCGAATGGAAAATGTGTAAATGAATTAAATTGTATTGCTTCTCATCCTGCACCTAGTGGATTAATTTTGGATAATTATCCTACTATCAATGTGGAGTATGCTACCAGTAATTCTAATGCGGGATTAAGATGCTTACAAGGGGAAGTAGATGGATGTATTACAACGAAAGCCGTAGTGAAAACATATAACTTAAAAGAATTAATTAATTATGGGGCCGTACCTATGGGGTTTACAGTTCATATTTTAAAAGAGAGGTAATATGAATCCTTATATAAGAGAAATTGTTGATAAAACTAATTTATTACAGTCTTATCAATCTGAAGAGGGAACTCTAATAAATGTTGAGAATCGTGATAGAGTTCGTACTATTTTGTGTGATATTGTAAATAATATTGAAGCATTAAATGATGAGTTTATTTCAGCAGAGTATAAGAGTGCATTAATTAGCGATATAAATACATATATTGAGTCAGATTATCAAAATTTATGTTTTGATAACTCTGTAAGAGCACTTAAAAAGGTAGAAAATTTATCGAAATTTTTCTTTTGGGGGCCATTGCGTCTAGCTAATGGGCTACGACACGGATGGAAGTTTGAAACATTTTTATCTATTCGTGAAGAACCTATGGAGAAAGAATTTGATATTATGTATAAAACCTATTCACATCCTAAAAATATATGTCAATCTTCAAAGTTGTTAATAGGGAGTAATGGTGTAGAATTAGGTAATAATATTGTATTCTTTCCAGAAAATGTAAAATCAAATATTAAGTTTAAAAAGCAAAGTTGTGCGGTTTTTTTCTTTGATAAGTTTTACGATATATATAATACGATAACATTACCGCTTATTGATAAAATAGGATTGGGGAATTTGGCATCTAGCAGTAGAGATATTGATAGAAATGTAACTTATAATGCTAGATGTGTTTGGGGGTATCTTCATGATTACTATCATCATCAAGGTGTATTACCTTTTGATGAACATATTCAGTTGAAGACTAATTGGTATGTAGGTGTATTGGAAGAAATAAAAGTAGATGTACAAACATTATTAGCCCTTTCGATGGATTTTACTTTGCCATATCGGAATATTGTTTTTGAGTTTGTATTGCTTGATAGAGTTTTCAGATATACACAAGAGGTTAATATATATAGGAATTTCGATTCAGCTACATCATTTTTTATTATACAATATTTGTTGAATCATGATGTGATTTTAATTAAGAATGATAAATTAGAAATTAATTTATCTAAGATGATTGAAAAATTAAAAGTTTTGGTAAAAGAGATTGAAGAGATAGAAGGTCAATTTACTGATGATGAAGATACTTTTAAGTGTCAATGTAAAAAATACTTTTTCAAGACTTTAGAGGTACCTAAAACTCCTAATGATTATTATGCTATATCAGGCCAATTAGCTTTAAATTTAGTACAAGTTGGGATTTTATAGTTATAACTTATATTGTGAACAGATACCGTATGCAAGTATAAAAAAATAACGTAATTATGCTTGCATATATACTTGCAAACATATATAAATACTGGTGAACCTAGATAAATACTGACTTTGGCTACACACTTCTAAGCCGTGGGTCGGGGGTTCGAATCCCTCCTGGATCACCAAAGAAATTAAGCGAAGTCTCGATATGACTTCGCTTTTGTTTTTATTGCTATAAATATATTGCTAATTAGTGTACTTGACCATATAATAAAGATAAAGAATAGAAGGAGGCGGTACATACATGGCTACAAAAAGTTTTTTAAAAAATGTAACTATTAAGAAGAAAAAAGATTGTAGTAAGCTTTTACATGCGTTAGAGAGTGCGCAAAAGCAAAAAAATGTTCCTGTTGAATTTTCTAGATCTTATTCCTTGGCTACTAAAGACGAAATTGATAAGATTTTCATATGATAGGATTTAAAGTTGTTAATCTAGATTTGCTTTTACAAGTTAAATCTGAGAAGCAAATTAGAAGAATTTTAAACGACTTTGAGAGTCCTCTAAATCCTGATATAGAGAATTTTTTAAAATATAAAGCTGTTGAATTTTCGAAATCAGCAATTGCAAAAACCTATCTAGTCATGGCTTCTTATCAAGGTGCAAACAAGATTGCTGGATATTTTTCAGTATCGGGTAGCAAATCTTTTGTTGTAAAAACAAAGGGAAATGAAATTAGTAAGAGTATGAAAAGAAGGTTTAATAAGTTTGGCACTTATGATGCTGTTTTGAAACAGTACCATATCGCGGCGCCGCTTATAGGACAACTTGGAAAAAATTATAAATATAAAGAGCTTATCACTGGTGATGAATTACTAACCATGGCTGTAGATATGTTACGCCATGTTCAATCTTTAGTTGGTGGTAAATTTATTTATTTAGAGTGTGAAAATAATGAGAAGTTGATAGAGTTCTATATTAGGAACGGATTTAAATTATTTGGTGAACGTAGCTTGGATTCAGATGAACAAGATTTTGCGGGACATATGCTAATTCAACTCTTAAAATATTTATGATTAGCATTAAAATTTATACTAAAAAAGGTGAATGGAGATTCCATTCACCTTTTTTATTGTCACGAATACTTGGTAAAAGAATAAATGTGTTTTCCAATTTTATAACCTTTCAAAAATCCAGTATTTATCTATGTTTCTACGATACAAATTATACCTGTTGAAATAAAAGTCAAAAATAGTTAAAAATTTTCTTTTTGACTTATTGATTTTTTGACTTATTAGGTTTATTATAATGACATAAGGTTGAGGAAACCTAGAAATAACACAAGAAATTTAATAGACAAAATAGTCAAATAGTTAAGCTTGTAGTAAAACATAAGTGAGGTAATATATATGAACAACAATTTCAATAGTTTTGGTAGCGAATTTGGTAGCATGAATGATTTGTTTAATCAATTGATGAGTAATATGGGTGGTTATTCCACAGAAAATCGTCGTTATAAAATTAATGGTCGTGAAGTAACTCCTGAAGAGTTTGCTTATTATCGTCAAACTGGTCATTTGCCTACTAGTGAAGAAATCCAAGCTGCACAAGCAGCAGCACAACAAGGCCAAATGAAAAAGGATGGGATTCTTGCTCGTTTAGGTACTAATTTAACAGAAGAAGCACGTAATGGTAAACTTGATCCCGTTATCGGTCGTAATAAAGAAATTCAAGAAACTGCAGAAATCTTAGCACGTCGTACAAAAAACAATCCAGTGTTAGTTGGTGATGCTGGTGTTGGTAAAACGGCTGTTGTAGAAGGTTTGGCACAAGCCATTGTCAATGGTGATGTACCTGCAGCAATTAAAAATAAAGAAATTATATCCATTGATATTTCTGGTTTGGAAGCAGGTACACAATATCGTGGTTCCTTCGAAGAAAATATCCAAAACCTTATCAAAGAAGTTAAGGCCGCTGGTAATATTATTTTGTTCTTTGATGAAATCCATCAAATCTTGGGCGCCGGTTCTACAGGTGATGGACAAGGCTCTAAGGGTTTGGCAGACATTTTAAAACCTGCTTTATCCCGTGGTGAATTAACAGTTATTGGGGCTACTACACAAGATGAATATCGTAACACAATCATGAAAAACGCAGCCCTTGCCCGTCGTTTTAATGAAGTAAAAGTTAACGCACCATCTGCAGAAGATACTTTCAAAATTTTACAAGGTATTCGTCCATTGTATGAAGCGCATCATAACATTGAATTACCAGATGCTGTTTTGAAAGCTGCTGTAGATTATTCTGTACAATACATTCCTCAACGTAGCTTGCCAGATAAAGCCATCGACTTGATTGATGTAACAGCCGCTCACTTAGCATCACAACATCCTGTAACTGATATCAAAACATTGGAAGCAGATATTGCAGAAGCTAAAGCAAAACAAGAAGAATATGCTCAAAAAGAAGATTATGAATCCGCTATTAACGAAAAAATGCGTATTCAAAAGTTACAAGAAGAAATCGACAAGCATACTGATAATCAAAAGGTTGTAGCTAAGGTTAATGATGTAGCTGAAGCAGTAGAACGTATGACAGGTATCCCTGTTTCCCAAATGGGTGCATCGGATATTGAACGTTTGAAAGATATGAAATCTCGTTTACAAGCTCATGTAATCGGTCAAGATAAAGCGGTAGAAGCTGTTTCTAAAGCTATACGTCGTAACCGTGCAGGCTTTGACGAAGGTAACCGTCCAATCGGTAGCTTCTTATTCGTAGGTCCTACTGGTGTTGGTAAAACAGAATTGGCTAAACAATTAGCGCTCGATATGTTCGGCAACAAGGACGCTATCATCCGCTTGGATATGTCAGAATACAGTGATCGTACCGCAGTATCTAAATTGATTGGTGCTACAGCTGGTTACGTTGGTTACGAAGATAACTCTAACACATTGACTGAACGCGTTCGTCGTAATCCTTACTCCATTGTATTGTTCGACGAAATCGAAAAAGCAGACCCTCAAGTTATTACATTACTCCTTCAAGTATTGGACGATGGTCGTTTAACAGATGGTCAAGGTAATACAGTCAACTTTAAAAATACTGTTATCATCGCTACATCTAATGCAGGTTTCGGTTATGGCAGTGACAATGATGATGAAAACAAAGTTGATGTAATGGACCGTATTGCGCCATTCTTCCGTCCTGAATTCTTGAATCGTTTCAATGCTGTTATTGAATTCAATCAATTGAGTAAAGAAGATTTGAAGAAAATCGTTGATTTGATGCTCGATCAAGTTAACAAAACTTTGGCTAAAAAACAAATTACCTTAGATGTAACTGATGCAGCTAAAGATTTGTTGATGGAACAAGGTTACGATAAAACAATGGGTGCTCGTCCATTACGTCGTGTTATTGAATCTGAAATTCGCGATAATGTAACTGATTACTATTTAGATCACATCGATGCGAAACACTTGTTGGCTGATGTTGTGGATGGCCACATCGTTATCAGCGATAAGGATGCTGCTAATACATCTGATGATAAAAAATCTGCAGGTGACAGCAAACAAGCTGATGGTGCTGCAAAGTAATCTTATAACACAATATTGCTTAATATAACAAAAAAGGCTCTTAAATAAGAGCCTTTTTTGTATGAAAGGGGAGTCTTACTACCTATTTTGTTTAGAACGTTTATGGTAGTAAGTGCTTGCGGAAGGTATAGTACCATCGGTGGCAGGTACCATAACAAATTTGTAGATAATATATCTACGAAAAGTAACATACGATGTTTTTATGAAATAAAGATGAATATATATAAAATATTTGATATATAATATACACGATATACATTACATTGAGGCTATGTAACCTATTTAGTTTTTCTTTTGAACCAGTCTTTTATAAGACGTAAAAAAGAAAAGGTCTTGCATTTGGTATTGAAAAAGAGTAAGATAAACACATAATTTAATAATAAGTATGCAAGGGAGCCTATATATAGGCTGAGAAAGGGCTGTGAGCACCTGACCTTTATACCTGATCGGGATCATGCCCGCGTAGGAAGCACGTTGACATAAATTACGGGTATCGATTCCATATCGATACCCGTTTTAGTTTTGCATACTTATTTTGTGTGTTATTCATATAGGAGGTTGTTATGTATACAACACAATTAGAAGCTGCTCGTCAAGGATGTATTACACATGAAATGAAAATAGTAGCAAAACAAGAAGGATTAGATGTAGAAGTATTGCGAGAATTAATTGCGCTTGGACAAGTTGTTATTCCTTGTAATAAGCTTCACACTAGCATTGCCCCACAAGGTATTGGTAAACGGTTAAGAACTAAAATTAATGTAAATTTAGGCACCTCTAAAGACGTAACAGATTATGATAGTGAAATTGAAAAGGTTCAGCGCGCCATTGCATTAGGTGCAGAAGCCATTATGGACTTATCAACACATGGTGATACACGTATTTTTAGACGTAAATTAATCGAAACATCCCCTGTTATGATTGGTACCGTACCTATTTATGATAGTGTTATTCATCATAAGAAAGACTTAGGGCATTTGACGGCACAGGATTTTCTAGACACGATTCGTTTACATGCAGAAGATGGTGTTGATTTTATCACCATTCATAGTGGTATTACACGTAAAACAATCGACCAAATTAAACATCATAAACGTAAACTTAATATTGTAAGTCGTGGCGGTAGCCTTGTATTTGCCTGGATGAGCATGACAGGACAAGAAAATCCATTCTATGAATACTTTGATGAGATTCTTGCTATTTGTAAAGAATATGATGTAACTATATCACTAGGTGATGCTTGTCGACCTGGTTGTTTAGCTGATGCTACTGATGTATGTCAAATTGAAGAATTGGTACGTCTTGGTGAATTAGCTAAACGGGCTAAAGAATTTGGCGTACAGGCGATGATTGAAGGCCCAGGTCATGTACCTCTTAATCAGGTTCAAGCAAACATGGAGTTACAAGATTCTATTTGTTCTGGCGCTCCATTTTACGTGTTAGGACCACTAGTAACCGATATTGCCCCTGGATATGATCATATTACAGCTGCTATCGGTGGTGCCGTAGCAGGTATGCATGGAGCCTCCTTCTTATGTTATGTAACACCAGCAGAACATTTGGCTTTGCCAAATGCAGATGATGTTAAACAAGGAATTATTGCTTTCAAAATTGCCGCTCATGCAGCGGATATAGCCCGCGGTATTCCTAACGCCCGTGATATTGATGATCGTATGGCGGAAGCACGGCAAAAATTGGATTGGGAAGCTCAATATGCGTGTGCGTTGGATCCAGATACAGCGCGTGCCATTCGTGACAGCCGTGCGCCAGAAGATGATCATAGTGATACCTGTTCCATGTGTGGTAAATTCTGTGCCGTTCGTAGCATGAATAAAGCCTTAAAAGAAGAATATATCGATATTTTATAATGACAGAGTGTATAGGTGGCGAAACATATGCAGATTACAGTAAATGGTAAGATGCAACAAATTACGCATAGTCAATTGGATGCTGTATTAGAAGAATTAGGCTATGCTCATATTCGTTGTGTTGTAGAAATGAATGGCAACATCATCAATCCTAATAGCTATACGACAACTATTGTGACTGATGCTGACCGATTAGAAATCGTATCGTTTGTTGGAGGTGGTTGAGATGTCGGATACATTCGTAGTAGGTAACCGAACATTTAATAGTCGTTTGTTGGTAGGTACTGGTAAATTTAGTTCTTATGATGTGATGAAAGCTGCCGTTGATGCGTCTGGTGCGGATATTGTAACTGTTGCATTAAGACGTGTTGAATCACAAGATATGAAAGGGAATATGCTTGATTATATTCCTAAAGATGTTAATCTCTTACCTAATACATCAGGAGCTAGAAGTGCCGAAGAGGCTGTTCGGATTGCCCATATGGCCCGTGCCTTAGGCTGTGGAGATCTTATCAAAATTGAAGTTGTAAAAGATCAAACCTACTTATTACCAGATAACTTAGAAACAATTAAAGCCACTGAACAATTAGCAAATGAAGGCTTTGTCGTATTCCCATATATGAGCCCTAATCTAATGGATGCAAAGCGATTAATAGATGCTGGTGCCGCTACTGTTATGCCGTTGGCTTCACCGATTGGTAGTAATCGAGGGTTAGAAGCAAAAGGGTTGATCGAAATCTTAATTCGCGAGCTTGATATTCCAATTATTGTGGATGCGGGGATAGGACGCCCATCCGATGCAACGATTGCCATGGAAATGGGGGCTAGTGCAGTACTTGTTAATACGGCTATTGCTACAAGTGCTAATCCAGCATTGATGGCAGAAGCCTTTGCGCAAGCTGTTGAAGCAGGACGCAAGGCCTATCTTGCTAAATGTGGGCGAGTACAAACAATAGGTAGTGCCTCTTCACCGCTTACCGGCTTTTTAGGAAAGCAAGGTGAATAATATGTCTTTTGTTGATATTGTACGCCAAGTTTCTGATGAACAATTGATGCAACGATTACAACAGGTAACGGATGATGATGTAGTGGCTACGTTACATCGTGAATACCTCGATATGGAAGACTTTCTTGTATTGGTTTCACCAGCGGCTCGGCATCACTTAGAAGAGATGGCTCAATTAGCGCATCAACGAACGATACAACAATTTGGTTATACGGTACAACTCTTTACACCTATGTATATTGCTAACTACTGTGATAATGGTTGTGTATATTGTGGGTATAGTCATCATAGCCGTATTGTACGTGAAAAATTATCCTTAGAGGATATTCTTAAAGAAGCACATATTATAAAACAGTCTGGATTAGAACAAGTGCTTGTGTTAACGGGTGAATCTAGTACATATAGTCCTCCGTCCTATATAAAATCAGCTGTAAAAGCTCTAGTAGATATATTTAGTGCTGTAAGCATTGAAGTGTACTCCTTGTCTTTAGAGGACTATCAAGACTTAGTGGCTATTGGTGCTGATGGGATGACCATGTTCCAAGAAACGTATAATCCTGTATTGTATAAGCAATTACATCCATTTGGACCGAAAAGCGTATATGACGTACGAATAGATACCCCTGAGTTAGCTTGTCGTGCTGGGTTTAGAAATGTTAATATCGGAGCGTTGATGGGACTCGATCAGTGGCAAGTAGAAGCCTATAAAACAGCACTTCATGTAGACTATTTATTACATAAGTATCCCGATGTTGAAATTTCTGTGTCGGTGCCTCGCATTCGACCTTGTGCTGTTGGCTATTCACCTAAACATCCAATGGATGATGTATCCTTGGTACAATACATTTTAGCGCTACGTCTTGTATTCCCACGCATTGGTATTACCTTGTCATCGCGTGAAAACCAAACTATGCGAGACCATCTCGTTGGGTTAGGTATTACAAAAGTATCTGCTGGTGTTAGTACATCGGTAGGTGGTCATAGCAAAGAAGATGATTCTGATCAATTCGTGATTAGCGACACAAGAAGCGTTGCAGAAATGGAAACAATGCTTAGAACACAAGGTTATCAACCGGTTTATAAAGATTGGCAAGTATTTTAGGAGGTCGATATGCGAGAAGCAACCGAATTTGAACGAGCATTATCGAAGTTCTATGGTACAAAAGAATTAGAAGCCTTGCAACAGGCTGTCGTAGGTATCTTTGGTGCTGGTGGCTTAGGATCTAACTGTGCTGTTAGTTTAGCCCGTAGTGGGGTGACCCATTTTATTTTAGCCGATTTCGATGTGGTTGAATTAGGTAATTTAAACAGGCAATACTTCTTTCCTCACCACGTGGGACAGTATAAAGTAGATGCCTTACGTGATATATTGTTACAAATCAATCCCGCCATAGAGGTCACTGTATATAAGGAAAAGTTGACGGCACAAACAATTCCTCAAATCTATAGCAAGGCGCATATTCTTGTAGAAGCCTTTGATGGTGTGGACGCTAAGCAAATGTTTTTTGAATCTACCCTCGAAATGAAACAGCCTAAGGTCATGGTATCTGGATTGGCGGGGATTGGAAACTCTGATGCCATTCGGATTCAAGCGTTAGGAGACTCTATGTATATGGTAGGTGATGGTGTATCTGGTATTGATACATATCCACCGTTTGCCCCCAAAGTGGCTATTGCGGCCAATAAAGAAGCAGATATTGTATTGTCCCTTATTTTAGGTCGTCCTATCGTGTAGGAGGTATCATATGTTGCTACGAAAAGAACGATTACAAGCTGTAAAAGAACAATGTCCTATTTATGGGATTACAGGCGGTAGCCGTGACGTTGTATCGCTAGTACAAGATATGTTGTCCGCTGGTATTCGGATTATCCAATATCGCGAAAAACATAAGACAGGTGTGATTCGCTATCAAGAAGCTATGGTATTGCGTCAATTAACCAAACGGTATCATGCGCTACTTATCATTGATGATTATGTAGATTTGGCGATAGCCGTACATGCTGATGGTGTTCACGTAGGCCATGATGACTTACCGCCTAGCGTAGTTCGTCGTTTGGTAGGACCAGATATGTTAATTGGTTGGTCTACCCATAGCATTGAGGATTTGAAAGCGGCTAATCGTTATAAAGACGTATTAGACTATGTTGGGACTGGACCTGTTTTTCAAACGCCGACTAAACCTAATGCAGTCCCAGTAGGCCTCTCCTATGTTCATTGGGCTGCTCGGTATAGTCGTGTACCCATTGTAGCTATAGGTGGTGTTAAAACAGACAATGTTGAATCAGTTTGGCAAGCACAGCCAGATTTTATTTGTGCCGTGTCAGAACTTAATGAATCGCCTTGCATGAAGGATACAGTACAGCAATTATTGAAAGGATATACATATATACGATAATTGTTTATCTTATAACCATATGTTGATGACTAGTTGTAGAAATACATTCATCAACATATGGTTATTATTTTTTTAAGAATTTTGTATACATAGTCCATAGTGTTGATTATTTATGAATGGGTTTTGTATAATCAATATAGACAATTCTATAGAATATATAGATTATGTGAAGTCCATAACAGTAGAGAGGAGTATACATATGTCTCACTTTATAGATCTTAATAGTGATTTAGGTGAAAGTTTTGGTAATTATACATTGGGTATGGATGCGGATGTGCTTGATCATGTGACTAGTGCGAATGTAGCTTGTGGATGGCATGCAGGTGATCCACTCATCATGGATGCTACGGTACGCATGTGTAAAGAAAAAGGAGTGGCTGTAGGAGCTCATCCAGGATATCCAGATTTAATGGGCTTTGGTCGCCGTAAAATGGCAGTAAATCCTGATGAGGCCCGCACGTATATGACTTATCAATTAGGTGCATTACAAGCATTTTGTCAGCAACATGGTGTCGAATTACAGCATATGAAATTACATGGTGCATTTTATAATATGGCCTGTGTAACACCAGAACTTGCTGATGCAGTGTTAGACGGATTGCAAGCGGTCAATCCTAAGATTCGAGCTATGGTGCTGAGTGGTAGTTATATGGCACAAGAGGCAGTACGCCGTGGTATTCCTGTTATTCAAGAAGTATTTGCTGATCGTGGTTATACGGATAATGGGACATTGGTGCCACGGACGGAAGCGGGTGCTTTTGTCAAAGACCCACAAGAAGCTCTCGAACGTGTACTCATGATGGTTACGGACGGTAAGGTTGTAACAAATACGGGAAAAACTATTGATATTGTGGCCGATTCCGTCTGTGTTCACGGTGATAATCCAGAGGCGATAGCTTTCACAAAATATATACGTGAAGGTCTTACTAAGGCCGGTGTAGTAGTTGCTAATTTTCAAAGTAGATAGAAGGAGTATGTATGAAACCTATTACAGGTAAAGCAAGTTTATCTGTCCTCTTGGGGGCAGCATTTTTGATGGCCACATCATCCATTGGGCCAGGGTTTATGTTACAAACCGCCGCATTTACAGGCGAGTTAAAAGCGGATTTTGCATTTGCTATTATTATTTCTGTTATTTTCTCCGTTGTAGCCCAACTCAATGTGTGGACCATTATTGGTGTATCCCAAATGCGGGGGCAAGATATTGCCAATAAAGTATTACCAGGTCTCGGTTATGTGGTAGCCTTTTTGATTTCTCTAGGTGGCCTTGCCTTTAATATAGGCAACATTGGCGGTGCCTCTATGGGTCTTAATATTGTATTCGGTATCGATACGACAACGGCGGCTGCCATTAGTGGTATATTGGGTATTCTTTTATTTGCATCTCCTAAAATGGGGGGCGTATTAGATAATACAGCGAAGGTATTGGGCACAATTATGCTCGTTCTTATCGGATATGTAGCATTCTCTACGAACCCACCTGTTGCAGAGGCGGCTACTCATGCGATTATGCCTGAGAACTATCCTTGGTTGGCGACAATTACCCTCATCGGTGGTACCGTAGGTGGTTACATTACATTTTCTGGTGGTCATCGCTTAATTGATGCGGGGATTACAGGCCGTGAACATATGAAAGACATACGTCGTGCGGCAATTATGGGGATGTCTGTTGACGCAGTCGTGCGCGTGTTGCTATTCTTAGCCGTACTGGGTGTTGTTTCTATGGGATTTGTTTTAGATCCTAAAGATCCAGCAGGTTCTGCATTTTTATTGGGCGCTGGTGAAATCGGTCATAAATTATTTGGTATCGTATTTTTCTGTGCTGCGTTGACCTCTGTTGTAGGGGCAGCCTATACATCAGTGTCATTCCTTAAAACACTATTTAAAGTGGTGGAACGAAACGAAAAATTAACTATTATGTTGTTTATCTTTATTTCTACATGTATTCTTATTTTTATTGGCAAACCAGCTACTCTTTTGATCGTAGCCGGATCCGTAAATGGCTTGATTTTGCCTGTTACATTGGCTGTTATGTTGTTGGCAACGCGTAAAACTGATATTGTAGGCAATTATAAACACAATACGGCATTATATTACGCTGGTTGGATTGTAGTACTTGTAACCTCTTATATCGGCATTACGTCCTTACAAGGTATTGCAAAATTATTGGGTTAGGTGGACTGTATGAATCCCGTAATTACACCTGTTGGAGATAGTGCCATCTCCATCGAATTTGGTCAAGTGATTGACCCTAACATTAATCAACATATACGCCAAACTGTTGAGGGTATTCAAAACCTTCATTTAGAAGGTATCGTGGAAATGGTGCCCACCTATTGTGCACTGCTCATTCAATACGATGCATTGCGTTATACCTATACTGAGATTTGTCATATTCTTGAGCCCATTTGTAATCAACCCGTTACGGCTTCTGAAAATGAACTCGTAACAGTGGTAGAAATACCGACTGTCTATGGTGGCAAATTCGGTCCTGATCTAGGATTTGTAGCATCTCATAATCAATTAACAGAGGATGAGGTAGTTACTATTCATAGTGGTACAGACTACCTTGTATATATGATGGGCTTTATTCCTGGATTTACTTATCTAGGTGGTATGGATCCGCGCATCGCTACTCCTCGCTTATCTTCTCCGCGCACCGTGATTCCCGCAGGCTCTGTAGGTATCGCTGGAGAGCAAACGGGAACCTATCCATCAGATTCTCCAGGCGGATGGCAAATTATTGGACGTACCCCTGTTTTGATGTACGATATGAATCAAGAACAGGCGGCACTCCTTAAGGCCGGGGATTATGTGCGGTATGTGCCTATTGATGAAAGGGCATTTCATTCTATTGAACAGTTGGGTCCTAAATTCTTACCCACTGTACACCATATAAAGGTAGGTGAACTTCGTGGCAGCAAGTGAATATAATCATGCTTCTTTTGAAGTCACCTCTCCTGGTATGATGACGACTGTGCAAGATGCGGGGCGTGTGGGCTTTCAGCAATATGGTATGCCCGTAGCAGGCCCTATGGATTCTGAAAGCTATTATATTGGTCAAGCTCTTGTAGGAAATACAACACCAGTAGGGGCTTTGGAGTGTACATTGCTAAGTCCTACCTTGAAAGTACATGGTACGTGTATTGTAGCTTTCACAGGCGCTGATATGAAACCTACTATTAACAACGTGGAAGTGCCCCGGTATATTCCATTTATTTGTCATGACGGAGATATTATTTCTGGCGGTTTTAGCCAATGTGGGGTGCGTATGTATATTTCCTTTGCAGGGGGTATCGACGTTCCTAAAATTAATGGTAGTGTATCAACACACACGAAGGCGAAAATAGGTGGATTCCATGGCCGTCCCTTAGCGGCAGGTGATGAAGTACCTTTAAAAGATTGCAAGTCACAGGATAAACATATTTGTGATTTTGATGGACAAATAAATCATCTATTTAATGTGGCCTTATTCAATCGCGGTGGTCGTGAATGCCATGAACCTCTACGGGTAGTTCTTGGGGCACAAGCTAAGTGCTTTACAGAAGAAGGCATTCGTAACTTTAGTAATGAACTCTATACATTGACCATACAGTGTGACCGTATGGGATTCAGATTAGATGGAGCCATTATAGAACACGTGGCGGGCGCTGATATTATTTCTGATGGTGCTGTATTTGGATCTATCCAAGTCCCATCAGATGGTAATCCTATCGTTTTAATGGCGGATCGCCAAACAACGGGTGGGTATACAAAAATTGGCACTATTATTACTGCTGATTTACCTAGACTTAGCCAGTTGCCTATCGGGGATGGAATTACCTTTGATATTGTATCCGTGGAAGAGGCACAAGAAATTTATAGGGCTTATGCCGAACATTTACATAATCGAATTCAATTAGCGGAGCAACAAAGTCAGTATGTGTTTACTTTGAGTTAGTAGTTACTATAATATGTGTCATCTGTAGGAAATCCCACTGTACTAGATACTAATGTGTATAGATATATTAGTACAATTAGTGCAACAATTATTGACGTTTAAGTTATGAGTAATAAGTATTTGTTGTGTTTTGTTATTAACTAAAAATAAATATGCAAAATGTAAAAAACAACCACTCAGTTAAGTGGTTGTTTTTTAGTTTAAATAAAACATAAGTATTAAAAACATTAAATATCTGAATATATAAAATTAGATAAACGATAATAATGCACAAATATATAAAATTAGTAACTTAAAATATAATCATAATGAAAATTAAATGAAAATATATAAACTTAAAAATAATTTATTTATAGTTTGGGCAATTGATAATCATATTTATGATGATAAATATTTATATTAAATGAAATTTTATACATAAAAATATAGAAAATACATTATAAAGTAGCGTTAATACTAAATATCGAAAAAAATAATATGCTAGTAAATATTCTGATATGATATTAAATGTAATTGCCTATTAATATATAAATATGATAAAATCATGAAGAGGAATCATAAAAGCGTTTTTATGATTTTTTTTAGATTATATGAAACTACCTGATTGAGAGATAGTATTTATAGTTTTTAGAGTCGTTAGTGAAATAAGGGAATAACATGAATAAGATATTTAAAGTTATTTGGTCTAAATCCAAACAATGCTATGTAGTCGTATCAGAAATGGCTAAAAATACAACAGGAAAAAAGAAAATTATTGTAGCTAGTATTTTGGCTACTTTAGCGATGCAAACAGTTAGTATTACAAATGTACAAGCTATTAATGAAAGCGGTACGGGTACACAAGCGTCAGTAGCGATAGGCTATGGTAGCCAATCAAAAGGTACTACCGTTGGATCAACAGTTAATCCATCTGTTGCAGTAGGTACTGGATCTTATGCAGAAGGAAATTCGGCACTTGCACTAGGTACTAGATCTTGGGCTAAGGGTTCATATAATGTGTCCGTGGGGCGTGAAGCAACTTCAAGCCAAGACTATGGTATTGCCGTTGGCTATCAAGCTAATGTTTCGGCAATACATGGGATGGCGTTAGGCGAACGAGCAGCTGCCTCAGGTCAAATAGCTGTAGCTGTTGGTGCTAATGCTAGAGCTACAGGGACTAACTCCTTTGCGGGAGGATTTAACTCCGCATCTGGTGGGACTAGTTCTGTGGCCTTAGGCGAGTCCGCTACATCTAGTGGTGAAACTTCTGTAGCGATAGGTAAGAATACTGTTGCAAGTGATGGTGATGCAGTGTCCATAGGTACATCATCGCAAGCCACTGGTGCAGATTCTGTTGCATTAGGGAAGAATGCTAAAGCAAGTAATGGTGATACAATTGCCATTGGCCAAGATTCAGTAGCCGATTTGCTTAATGGTGTAGCATTAGGTAAAACAAGTAAGGCTACTGGTGCCTCTGCGACTGCTTTGGGGCCGCAAAGTACGGCTTCGGCTACATATGCTGCTGCCATTGGGATGAATTCCGTTGCAAACCAAGAGTATGCTACAGCTATTGGTGGTAGTTCGCAAGCTACTGTGCAACGAGGTGTTGCACTAGGTGCATATTCTGTTGCAAGTACCGCATCAGGTGTAGCTGGATATGATGCTAATGCAAATCGTACAAATAAATATGCTGGGTTAACGGGGAAAGCCTTGACAAGTAGCTGGGGTGCTGTTTCTATTGGCGATGGTACGAATACACGTCAAATTACAGGACTTGCAGCTGGTACAAAGGATACAGATGCTGTTAACGTAGCTCAACTTAAGAGTGTTAATTTAGCTTTCACAGGAGATAATAACTCCAGTGGAGATGTTAATTTAGTGAACAGTAAGTTAGCAATTACCGGCGATAACACATATATAACAACAGCCGCAGCTAATCAAGGTTTAACTATTAAAGCTAAAAAAGAAACTATAACTGTTAGCAATGGTACTGCCAGTGCCAATATAGGGGTGGCTGACGCTAGAAATGTAGCAGATGCAATTAATCAAGCGAACGCAGAGCAAAAAATTAGCTACAAAGCTAATAATGATACGGCTAAAAGTGTTAAATTGTCTGATGGCCTCAAATTTACAGATGGCACCTCTACGGTTGCTACTGTAGGTAATAATGGCCAAGTTACTTATGATTTAAATGGGGCGACTAAAAAATCAATTTCTGATTCTGAAGCAGCTGTAAAACGCCATATTTCTTTAGGAGCGGATAGTGGTACTGCTTCTAGTCAATCTTTAAGTAGTAATCATGTAGATTTTAATGTTAAGGGCGGCAATGGCTCTTTCATTTCTACATCTATGAGTGGTAATACAGTTTTAGTTAATACAACAAGAGGTACTATTCATAGTGATTCGGCAGGGAATGCTTCTTTGTCTGGCAATGATGGATTAGCAACAGCTCAAAATGTAGCTACTGCTATTAATCAGGCTAAAGCAGGGGCAGCCTGGAAATTATCTGCTAATAATGGTGGTGCGGAAACTATATCAGGTGGAGATACAGTAGATTTCGCGAATGGTAATAATATTGAAGTTTCCCGAAGTAGCAAAAAAATTACTATTAAAACAAAAGATGACATGACTGTCAATTCGTTAAAGGCTAATAATAGCTTAAGAGTAGGCAATGATACAACGATTGATTCTTCAGGAATTCAGTCGAATAGTGTTAAGACTGGCAATACCACTATGAATACAAGTGGTTTGACTATTTCTGGTGGTCCATCTGTAACGACTGCAGGTATCAATGCAGGGAACAAAGCTATTACTAGTGTAGGTAGTGGATTAGGTAATGATTCTAATGCTGCTACGGTAGGTGATGTGAAGAGCCTTGTGAATGGTCTTGGAAGTAATTCATTTAAGTTAATGGCTGATTCCACATCGACAACAGCACAGGCACTTAATAAGTCTGGTGGATTATCCTTTAAAGTGGCTGGCGATAGTGATTTAATATCAACAAGTGCGACCGGTGATACGGTGAAAGTATCGATTAGCAAAGGATCTCTAACAAATAATACAGATGGTACCGTTAATGCCAATAAAGCAGGTGTGGCTACGACTGGTGATGTAGCCACTGCAGTTAATGATGCTGTTGCAAAGGCTACGGGAGCACAAGGTCTTACTATTACAGATGGGACACATAATGGTAAGATTAATCTTAAAACACAGTCATTAGCTATAACTGGTACTAATGGTGTAGATGCAACTGTAAATAATCAAAATCTTACCGTAGGATTAAATACAGCCACAAAAACGGCGATAGATAATGCACAAACAGCCGTTAATCGAACTATTTCTCTTGGCGCGGATAGCGGTACTGCTTCGAGTCAATCCTTAAAAGATGGCAATGTAGCGTTCAATGTGAAAGGTAAAACAGGGGATTACATCACTACTGCAATGAATGGTAATACTGTTGAAATCTCTACGACTCGCGCCACTATTAATAGCAATGCTTCAACTGGGGCTACTTCTGTAACAGGTGCAGATGGTTTAGTAACTGCTAAAAATGTATCTGATGCGATTAATAAAGCAGCTGAAGCTGCTAAGAGTGGTGCCGCTTGGAATTTAACAACTAATTCAAGTGCTTCGAATAAAACCCTCGTTCAAGGTGGTGATACGGTAGATCTTGTGAATGGCGATAATATCGAAATTAGCCAAGATGGTACTAATAAAAAGAAAGTCACTATTAAGACGAAAAAAGATTTAACCGTAGATTCCATTGTGGCTAATAAATCTGTTACCATAGGTAGCGGTACCAATCAAATTCGTTTAGATGGTACAACTGGTGCTGTTACTGGTAATACCTTTGCAGGCAACTCATTCACAGCTGGTAATTCCGTATTAAATACAACAGGATTCCATATTACAGGTGGTCCGTCTGTAACGGCTGCTGGTATTGATGCTGGTAATAAAGCGATTACTAATGTGGCTAGTGGATTAGGTAATGATTCTAATGCTGCTACGGTAGGGGATGTGAAGGGTCTCGTAGATGGTGTTGGTAAAAATACATTTACGTTAGCAGCTGATACTACATCGACAACAGCACAAGCACTTAATAAGTCTGGTGGATTATCCTTTAAAGTGGCTGGCGATAGTGATTTAATATCAACCAGTGCGACAGGAAATACGGTTACCGTATCGATTAGCAAAGGCTCGCTAACGAATAATACAGATGGTACTGTGAATGCCAATAAAGCCGGCGTGGCTACGACTGGTGATGTAGCTACTGCAGTTAATGATGCTGTTGCAAAGGCTACGGAATCGCAAGGTCTTACTATTACAGATGGTGCCAATACTGGTAAGGTTAATCTTAAAACACAGTCATTGAATATAATCGGTACTAATGGTGTAGATGCAACTGTAAATAATCAAACTGTTACGGTGGGATTAAATACAGCAACAAAAACAGCGATAGATAATGCACAAACAGCCGTTAATCGAACCATTTCTCTTGGTGCAGATAGCGGTACTGTTTCAAGTCAATCTTTGAAAGATGGCAATGTAGCTTTCAATGTGAAAGGTAAAACAGGGGACTATATTACCACGGCTATGAATGGTAATACCGTTGAAGTTAGCACTCAACAAGCAACACTATCTAATAATGCTACGACCGGTGCTGCTACTGTTACTGGTAATGATGGTTTGGTAACGGCTAAAAATGTGGCAGATACCATTAATGCAGTGGCAGATAAAATTAAGACGAGCGCCGCATGGAAATTAACGACGAACTCTAGTGCAACGGATGTAACCGATGTGAAGAGCGGAGATACTGTAGATTTTGTGAATGGCGATAATATTGAAATTAGCCAAGATGGTACCAATAAAAAGAAAGTCACTATTAAAACGAAAAAAGATTTAACGGTAGATTCTGTAGTAGCTAATAAATCTGTTACCGTAGGTAGTGGTACTAATCAAATTGGTTTAGATGGTACGACTGGTGCCGTTAGTGGTAATACCTTTGCAGGTAACTCCTTCACAGCTGGTAATTCCGTATTAAATACAACAGGGTTCCATATTACAGGTGGTCCATCTGTAACGGCTGCTGGTATTGATGCTGGTAATAAAGCGATTACCAATGTAGCCAGTGGTGGTACAACCCGTTCTAATGCGGCTACCGTAGGTGATGTACAAGATGCTGTAGCTAATTTGTCACAAAACCTCAATATTACAGATGGTACCAACAATGGTACAGTAGATCTTAAGACTCAAAAATTGAATGTGGCAGGTGCAAACGGTGTAACCGCTACTGTTAATAACCAAACCATTACAGTTGGTTTAGATACTAATGTGGTGAACGCTACCACTAAAGGTATTGGGTTAACAGGAGATACTGGTGCTACAGGTAATAAATATCTTAAAGACGGCGATGTATCCTTTGCTGTTACAGGCGATAGTAATTTGGTGAGCACGAAAGCGACAGCTGCTGGTGTACAAGTATCTGTAGATGCTTCTAAAATTAAAGATTTAGCGGTCGGTGCCGTAACGGTTAGCAAAGATACCACCCAAACAGATAATCCGATTACTGTAACGCCAACAACGGGGACTAATGCTAAAGATTACGCTATTGGTATCGATACGGCAAAATTAGCGACTAAAACAGATTTTACCTATCGTGCCAATAATGATACCGATGCGAATGCGAAGAAAGTATCCTTAGCGAAAGGACTTAATTTTGTAAATGGTACTGGTACAGAGGCAACCGTAGGTACGGATGGTACGGTATCCTTTGGTTTAGATACAGCCACAAAAACGGCCATAGATAATGCACAAACAGCCGTAAATCGTACCATTTCTCTTGGTGCAGATAGCGGTACTGCTTCGAGTCAATCCTTAAAAGATGGCAATGTAGCGTTCGATGTGAAAGGGAAAACAGGGGACTACATCACTACCGCTATGAATGGTAGTACTGTTGAAATCTCTACGACTCGTGCCACTATTAATAGCAATGCTACAACTGGGGCTGCTTCTGTAACAGGTGCAGATGGTTTAGTAACCGCTAAAAATGTATCTGATGCTATTAATAAAGCGGCTGAAGCCGCTAAGAGTGGGGCTGCTTGGAATTTAACAACTAACTCTAGTACTACCGATACAACGTTGGTACAGGGTGGCGATACGGTAGATCTTGTGAATGGCGATAATATCGAAATTAGCCAAGATGGTACTAATAAAAAGAAAGTCACTATTAAGACGAAAAAAGATTTAACGGTAGATTCTATTGTGGCTAATAAATCTGTTACTGTAGGTAGTGGTACTAATCAAATTAATTTAGATGGTACGACTGGTGCCGTTAGTGGTAATACCTTTGCAGGTAATTCCTTTACAGCTGGTAATTCCGTATTAAATACAACAGGATTCCATATTACAGGTGGTCCATCTGTAACCGCTACCGGCATTGATGCTGGTAATAAAGCGATTACCAATGTAGCCAGTGGTGGTACAACTCGTTCTAATGCGGCTACCGTAGGTGATGTACAAGATGCTGTAGCTAATTTGTCACAAAACCTTAATATTACAGATGGTACCAACAATGGTACAGTAGATCTTAAGACTCAAAAATTAAATGTGGCTGGTGCAAACGGTGTAACCGCTACTGTTAACAACCAAACCATTACGGTTGGTTTAGATACAGCCACAAAAACGGCCATAGATAATGCACAAACAGCCGTAAATCGTACCATTTCTCTTGGTGCGGATAGCGGTACTGTTTCGAGTCAATCTTTAAAAGATGGCAATGTAGCGTTCAATGTAAAAGGTAAAACAGGGGACTACATTACCACGGCTATGAATGGTAATACCGTTGAAATTAGCACTCAACAAGCAACACTTTCTAATAATGCTACAACTGGTGATGCCACTGTTACTGGTAATGATGGTTTGGTAACGGCTAAAAATGTAGCTGATACTATTAATGCAGTAGCGGACAAAATTAAGACAAGTAGCGCATGGAAATTAACAACGAACTCTAGTACAACGGATGTAACCGATGTGAAGAGTGGTGATACGGTAGATCTTGTTAATGGTGATAATATCGAAATTAGCCAAGATAGTACTAATAAAAAGAAAGTCACTATTAAGACGAAAAAAGACTTAACGGTAGATTCCATTGTGGCTAATAAATCTATTACCGTAGGTAGCGGTGCTAATCAAATTAGTTTAGATGGTACGACTGGTGCCGTTAGTGGTAATACCTTTGCAGGTAACTCCTTTACAGCAGGTAATTCCGTATTAAATACAACAGGATTCCATATTACAGGTGGTCCATCTGTAACGGCTGCTGGTATTGATGCTGGTAATAAAGCAATTACCAATGTGGCTAGTGGATTAGGTAATGATTCTAATGCTGCTACAGTAGGTGATGTGAAGGGTCTCGTAGATGGTGTTGGTAACAATACATTTACGTTAACAGCTGATACTACATCGACAACAGCACAATCACTTAATAAGTCTGGTGGATTATCCTTTAAAGTGGCTGGCGATAGTGATTTAATATCAACCAGTGCGACAGGAAATACGGTTACCGTATCGATTAGCAAAGGCTCGCTAACGAATAATACAGATGGTACTGTGAATGCTAATAAAGCAGGCGTGGCTACGACTGGTGATGTAGCTACTGCAGTGAATACAGCTGTTGCTAAAGCTACTGGAGCTCAAGAACTCACGATTACGGATGGCACAACGGATGGTACAATTAATCTTAAAAATCAAAAATTAAATGTGGCAGGTGCAAATGGTGTAACTGCTACTGTTAACAACCAAACCATTACGGTTGGATTAGATACTAATGTGGTAAACGCTACTACAAAAGGTATTGGCTTAACAGGAGATACTGGGACTACAGGTAATAAATACCTTAAAGACGGCGATGTATCCTTTGCTGTTACAGGCGATAGTAATTTGGTGAGCACGAAAGCGACAGCTGCAGGTGTACAAGTATCTGTAGATGCTTCTAAAATTAAAGATTTAGCAGTCGGTGCCGTAACAGTTAGCAAAGATACTACTCAAACAGATAATCCGATTACTGTAACGCCAACAACGGGGACTAATGCTAAAGATTACGCTATTGGTATCGATACGGCAAAATTAGCGACTAAAACAGATTTTACCTATCGTGCCAATAATGATACCGATGCGAATGCGAAGAAAGTATCCTTAGCGAAAGGACTTAATTTTGTAAATGGTACTGGTACAGAGGCAACCGTAGGTACGGATGGTACGGTATCCTTTGGTTTAGATACAGCCACAAAAACGGCCATAGATAATGCACAAACAGCCGTAAATCGTACCATTTCTCTTGGTGCAGATAGCGGTACTGCTTCGAGTCAATCCTTAAAAGATGGCAATGTAGCGTTCGATGTGAAAGGGAAAACAGGGGACTACATCACTACCGCTATGAATGGTAGTACTGTTGAAATCTCTACGACTCGTGCCACTATTAATAGCAATGCTACAACTGGGGCTGCTTCTGTAACAGGTGCAGATGGTTTAGTAACCGCTAAAAATGTATCTGATGCTATTAATAAAGCGGCTGAAGCCGCTAAGAGTGGGGCTGCTTGGAATTTAACAACTAACTCTAGTACTACCGATACAACGTTGGTACAGGGTGGCGATACGGTAGATCTTGTGAATGGCGATAATATCGAAATTAGCCAAGATGGTACTAATAAAAAGAAAGTCACGATTAAGACGAAAAAAGATTTAACGGTAGATTCTATTGTGGCTAATAAATCTGTTACCGTAGGTAGCGGTGCTAACCAAATTACTTTAAATGGCACAACGGGCGCTATTCAAGGTAATACATTTGCAGGCAACTCATTCACAGCAGGTAATTCCGTATTAAATACAACAGGATTCCATATTACCGGTGGTCCGTCTGTAACGGCCGCTGGTATCGATGCTGGTAATAAAGCGATTACCAATGTAGCCAGTGGTGGTACAACCCGTTCTAATGCGGCTACCGTAGGTGATGTACAAGATGCTGTAGCTAATTTGTCACAAAACCTCAATATTACAGATGGTACCAACAATGGTACAGTTGATCTTAAAACCCAAAAATTGAATGTGGCTGGTGCGAATGGTGTAACCGCTACTGTTAACAACCAAACCATTACGGTTGGTTTAGATACTAATGTGGTGAACGCTACTACAAAAGGTATTGGCTTAACAGGAGATACTGGTGCGACAGGTAATAAATACCTTAAAGACGGCGATGTATCTTTTGCTGTTACAGGCGATAGTAATTTGGTGAGCACGAAAGCGACAACTGCAGGTGTACAAGTATCTGTAGATGCTTCTAAAATTAAAGATTTAGCAGTCGGTGCCGTAACGGTTAGCAAAGAT
>NZ_CAKQFJ010000019.1 GCF_934230905.1 uncultured Veillonella sp.
TCCCCATTGGATAGTGAATCCGTTGGCAAATTTCACAAACCCATTCTCTTCAAGCCTTTGTGCCACAATTCCACCCATTCCGAGAAGATTTTTTATATCTTTCAAAGTAGCGACTGGATTTTCTTGCCAGTTAGTCGCCCCAAGGATTTTGGCAATCATTGCAGTAATCGCTGGATGCGACAAAACATCTGTGTTATGAGTTGCTAATTGAGTTTTTAAATTCTGAAGTAGACCACCATGTGCATTTGTATCATCATTATGTTGTTTAACGGCTTCTGTTAGCTGCTCATGCGTTACTAACGCACCCATATTAACAGTGAGCGATACGTTCCCGGTATTACTAAATACCATTCCTATGGTTAATTCCTGAGATACAACGACAGAGCCACCTTCTGCCGGCATTCTGTCCGGTTCAGGGTCTGTAAGGTATGCATACAATACTTCGCCTTTATCAGGATCTTGTGCAAATAGTCCAATTTCAGACATTCGAAAAGCTTCCGTAATACCATTATTTGTAATAAACGTATCAACGCTTACGATTTTACCTTCTTGTTTAACTACGAAATTAGTAGTCTCCCATTTAGAGGAGATTACATCCGTTAGTGCTAATGGATTCGTTGCATTAACACCACTACCGACTTTAATTTTAGTGAATGTCAATTTAGTTTTGCCTGCATTTACCTTCGCTTGAAGGTCAGCACCGACATCAGTCATAGTTGCATTTGACCATTCTGCCATATATTCCTCCTATCTAACGCTATTATCTAGCGCTACATTAATCTTCGTTTTCCTCGATTCAACGGTGTAAGACGTTACATGAGTATTCAAATTAATGCGCCATGCGTTCGTGAAATCACACTTGATATTCACTTTCTTAGATACACCGCACCACCCGGCAAAATACTTATTGAAGTTAATTCGTCGAATGAATTCAATACCATCTAACCAGGACCGTACATTCTTAGCCGTATTAATAGCACGTACAAGCTTAGCAATGTCCGATTCACCAGTTAATGGTGCCGTAATAAGTGTGACCTTGAAATAATAAGGCTTACCACCATACTCAAACCACTCTGCAATTTTCGAATCAGAATATACAGTTTGTACGGCTTTTTCAACCGCATATGGTGTACCTTTATGGCGGTGAATATCAATTGAATTCTTTACTAATTCACGTTTCGTTTCTATTGGTAATCCACTGTCATAATCATCTACATGTAATTGGTACGCTAAGTGATCAATTACACTCTCTGATTCAGTATCAATCGATGACCATAATAACAGCGTATTCGTGTTCATGAATTCAGCTAGCGTATCATCCCACGTTTTAGCAAGGGCTTTAATTGGCTCCTTATCGATTGAGGAGGGAAGATGTTCCGCGCTTGTATACTTACTATCACGTATCATTCTTCCTCACTTCCTGCGAACACTACGGCGATTGTATTAGCTACTGCCACACCGCTTTGTTCTGCAATTGGAGTAAATACAGGTGCCGTTACTTCAACGCGTTTAATACCAGATACATCCATAAGCATTTGCACCAATCGACTAGGCACTATATCACGGCCTAATTTAGACTTTTGCCATATTACATAATCATTGACCGCTTTATCTGCCTTAGCTTTTACCACTGTTGCATCGGCGCCTTTTTCGATGTAATACTTAGCGTCGATGTTATATTGCGTAGTAGTAGGTGCCAATACAGTCAACTTATCTGTTAACGGTCTACGTTTCTTATCAGACAAATAGTCTGTAATAGTCTTGAGTAATTCTTGTCCTGGAATACCACCGCCAGATAACAATGGGTAGATATTAACTTCTCCAGGATGTGGAGAGGATACACCTACATCGGCCACAAGATGTGATGCTGATTTTGTAAAATACTCATAGGCACCTTCAGGACCTGCCACAGAGAATGATTCAGGTGCCTCATGAATACGTTCACGATAGGCTTCGTCATCTTCTGTATCAGAGCCACCTTCAGATAATGTAGTATTACTCATCGTATCCACATACGCTATAGGGTCAATAATTGTACTTATTTCACCTGGTTTAAACCCATTACCTTGTGCGCCTGTACGTTGTGCTTCTGCTTTTACGGATCCATTGAGTTGACCTGGTAGAATTACCAAATCCTCAACAGTAGCAAAATATTCGCCATCTTCCGTGGATATCCTTGTACCCTTTGGAATAATGACAGAGTTCGTACGCACTGCTGACAATGTAGCTTGGATAGTTGTAGTGGCCTTTGTTGCCTGTAGTCGCTCAACGGCAGCAGGCACCGCTCCAACATGGTCCAAGTTATCACCTTCTGCATAGGCTAATAGATTTTGTTTAGCCGCATAATTTGCATCGTTTAATAATCGGATAATAATTTCCGAAATTACGTTTAAAAATAAAGTAACAGGGTCGCCCTCTCCCAAGGTTCGCCCTGTTATTGTTGTGTAAATATCAAATACCTTTTGTTGAACGTGTTCTTTATCTGTGTTAAAAAACTCAACATTAGGTAAGTCAGATAATCTCATACAGTCACCATCACTTTCGGAATCAACTCACCATTTTGTGTGGCAGTAAAGGATATATCACTAATTTTGGCACGTGGTTCGTACCGTTTAATTTGTTGGAATATGTCATTAGATAGATGCGCTTGTGCTTGATGGATAGGCATATCTATAATGCGACCATCAATACCAAACTCCCTATCTAGTGGCACACTACCACGAACAGTAGAAATAATCGTTTGCACATTCTGCAAAATCTCAGCGACTTCACTTTCAGGTGCTAGCGATATCCTATTGTCCGTAACTGGTTTTATTTCATACGTTGCTGACATGGCTAGAACCTCCGCAATATCGTATTAACTTTATTGAACTTCTGACCATATTGGTTAAGCATGGACTTTTCTTCTACTGTGTTCTTATCTGGGTATTCCTCAAGAGTTAGCGACACTTCAATAGATTGAGTCTTGCCATATGCATCCGTAAATAGACTATCTTCGCTCATAGACATGATGACAAAGTAGTTTTGACTAACAGGCTTACCGCCGATAATAAACGGCAATACAGCCCCTGTATCGCGATAATTTCGTAATTTCTTAACAGTACGTTCTGGTGATTGACCAAGCGATGCGGAAATAAGAATTTTACAAGTAATTTGTTCTACGTCCGGCCCACTAAATTGTTTAACCGGCTTTTCTAACATCAAATTGTGCTTTTCCCATCGTGCACTGCCTGAACGCGTTACATCAGATACAGTAAGAACATTGTCTAATGCGGTATAGAATACTATATCCGCTAAATAACCGATATACATCTATACCTCCTATACTGGCCCCGATGTTGTAGAACCACCAGACTCTACACCACCATGCACATGATGAACTAAGGAAATACCATTGACCACCACATCGCCACTACTTGAATTGATGGATAGTGTGCCACCAACATTAAGAATCATATCTCCAGGAACAGTGAGCACACGTTTGCCATTATCCGCACCATCTGGAGTTGGATCCGCACTACTAAAGAATGTGCCAATAATGAATCCATCAGAAAAGCCACGACCGGACCGATTAGGTAACATAATGCACAATACTTGGTCATCGATAGCCGGCATCCAATAGTCCTTATCATGTGCTGCACCTCGATTAATGACAGATAATGGCGCCGTTACAACTCCTTCTCTATCTAGGCGTGTAACAACTGCTTTACCTTCTTCAGGAATTGTACTTGAAACATTTCCAATAAATATCATATCCGCTAATGTGGATAGTATATCAGTAGCCATTTAAACACCTCCTTACATCAATCGACGTTGAATAATTGGCTCCTAATGTATGCGTTGCTTTCGTGATTAAATAATTACCATCGAATACCCCAAACCCTTCGAGCTTAACCGTAACTGATGCCATAATAAGAGGATTACCATGGAAACTAAATGACATTGTATCGGCTTCTTTATTTGCTTCTCTTAGCTTCTTTTTAGCTAATCTCTTTGCCTCAGCCTTATCTTTTACCTGTTCATTGACTTCTAATACAGCAAGGTATGTATGGCCCTTACGGTCAGGATCTTCAAACGTATCCTCAATCACAGTTTTCTTATCTTTATTGGTGTATTTCACATGACATGCGCGATACACTTCACGAGTTTTACTCTTGTACGAATAAGATATAGCTCTAGTAATAATCAAAGGCGGTTGTTCGCCCTCCTTCGTCTGTACAGGTTGATATTGGCCACCTGGTCTACGAATTATAACTTTAGGCTTTACGTTCTCGTATTTGTAATCATCGAATATAATCAACTGTTCAGTGGATACTTTAAGAGAAAACCCCGCATCATTGCATAGTTTCTGCAAGAATGCGAGGTCTGATTCAGCACTTTGTGATGCATCTTTTAACGGTGGGTCGAAATCCGCATCCCATACTAGCTTTAATTTATTATCTTTTGCTTTCTCGGTAGCAATTGCTTTCAGCGTTGTAGCTTTCCACGATTTGTCTTTCTTCTTCTCCCGTAAGTCAGTACTACCAATAATAGCGACGCCTTTGATTTTGACTACATCAGGAAGGCTACTGCCCTCGAATTCATCAATTTCAAATTTGCCGATTGGCAATGTAAATTGTTCATCCCCTAATTTCTCCCATGCTACGGTATTAATAGCGACTTCTAGTAATGATCCTTTCACAGGATACCAATCACCGACCCATAGACGGCCCCTATCCTCTAATGAGATAGCCACATCATCTACAGTCCCTGAAAGGTTATCTGTGAAAGTTACATCAAGAAGGTATTTACTAATATCGTCGGTGATGTCCTTTGACTCCTTACTCCCCCAATGTTGGTAACCAATTGTGCACCACGCCCGTCGTGCTAACTTCGTTTGTGGCGTTAAATCTTTCTTCCATTTTTGGACCTTAGCTAGGCTCTTTTGTAAGCTCATGTACTATCGCCTCCATGGTGGTAAGAATTCAGGTAAGGAATCAGCAGGAACATCTGGGCATGTTAACACAACACCCGCGGAAAATATCGCCGTATTACGATGCTTTTGATTGGCTTCTAACAATAAATTGATATATCGTTCGTTGCCATACACCTTATAGGCGATTAAATCCCACATATCCCCTTGTATTGTTGTATAACTAGTCATAACTCAACCTCCGTTGTCCGGCGGTATAGCTACGCATCATTTGTTCAAATTCACGCATTTTAGCGTCTAATGCTGACATAATATCATCTGTTGAAGAACCATTACCCGCATTAATGACAGGTGCGAATGTAATCTGTACAGGTGCGCCACTATTACTAGATGAGGATGTCACAGGTACGCTAGGTGCTAATGATACAGTAGGTGCTACGGCTGACTGTGCACCACTCACACCTAACATTCGTCCGGCCGTTTGCCATAAGTTCATAGCATTTGCACTACCATCAATAGGTACAATTACTTCAGGATATCCAGCTTCCCCAATCAACGCGACTTCCGGAGATGTAATAACACCACCATTAGCATACGCATTACCGCCTGCAGCTTGAACACCTACAGTAAAACCGCCACTAAATTGAGCCTTAATACTATCCCATGCACCAGCGATTGCATTAGATACAGCACTAGGAATTTGTTTAATCCAATCCATTACTGCATTATATGCATCACTTGCCCATTGTCCTGCGGCAGCTACGAAACCGGCTCCCGCATCAGCACATGCACTTGGTAAATTCATAATGAAATTAATAACATCGTTAACCAAACTACTAATCCATGATGTAGCCGTAGCGTATGCTTCAGAGGCAAACGAAATAACTGCAGCTACAAACTCAGCCCCCAAATTGATCATGTACATAGGTAAATTGATTAAGAAGTTATAAATATCATCGACCATAGCACTAAATGTGGTAACTGCGAAGTTATAACACTCTGTCGCAAATGATACAACAGCAGATATGACAGCAGTACCAACTTGTACAGCAATTTCTGGCAATCGTAAAATAATGCCTATTATGAACCCTACGGCCATACCAATATATGTTGGTAGGTTTAACCATAGATTTACATAAGCAATTATTGCCGCTTTCAATGCATTAAATACGCTAAGCCCTAATGATAAGAACCCATTAATTACAGACATAATACCGGATATAATGGCGCTCCATGCGGAACTTAAATCAGAACATACGCTATCCCATATTGAACTCAATCCGGAACATACACTGTCCCAAACAGATGTTAATGTAGCACAAATCGTATCCCAGTTAGTTACTAATAGGTATATCACTGCAATAATTGCCATAATAGCAATTACCCAAGGTCCTCCTATTAATGCACCGGCCGCTTTAAATGCCCCCATTGCCGTTTCTACACCTTTAAAGGCCGTTGTAATTGTTGTAATACCTGATGCAAGTTTTGTAGCCGTGCCATACAGTAATGCTAATTTCAATCCATTAGTTACTACTGCGGCAATAGCTTCCTTATTATCCTTCATGAAGGATACCACTGCTTGTAATACTGGTATCAGTGCCGGTAATATTTGCTGAGCAATAGGGATAAATGCTTGTGCCAACCCTAATGCAACTTGCGTAGCTTCCGCTTTCAAGATGTTCATTTGTAACCATATTTCATGAAGTGATTTAGGATCTATGCCAACACCTTTGATTTGTGACGCGGCCGCTTGTGCATCTGCGTAATTTTCAAAGACTTTAGTAAGCTCCATGCCTTTGGCTCCCAATGTTTCAAGCATGAATTCTTGGCCACGTCCTTGTGCTACTGCATTTTGGTACCCTTTAGCCATTGCATCCAACTGTTGATTCATAGGCAATAACTTACCATTGGCATCTGTCAAGGATACACCAAATTGACTGAGGTATCCTTGTAATGCTTCCGCACTTTTACCGCCACCCGCCAAAGTCTTATCCATTTTAGCGAAGGACTTTGCGGCCGCTTCTACATCGACACCACTTAACGTCATAATCTTCTTAAATTGCGCCGTCTCAGCGGTTGTCATATGTAGTTTATTGGACAATTGATAGAGTGCTTCACCGGCATTAACTACATTATCGATAATGGCACCAATACCAAAGCCACCGGCGGCAACCATAGCAAAACTTGCAAGCTTCCCTGTAATACCACTTACGGCAGCACTAGCACCTTGCGCAGCTGATGCAGCACCTGCTAAAGGACTTGCACCACCCATTTTACTGATTGCATTTTGATGCGCCGTCTGACTTGCGATATTAGACCTCAACTGGGCTTGCCGTTGTAACATAGAATTTAGCTTTTGCTCAGCTGCAATTGCTGCATTCCTATCACTAGTATTACCAGTCTTTTGCGATATAGCTTGTAGTTTTCTATATTGCGCCTGTTGATCCTTGATTGCATTGGATAATTTGTTGAGTTCCTGAGATGCTTTTGATACGGAGGAGGATAAACCGCCATCTAGTTTACCTTTAATGGCAATCGCCATTTCTAAGACTTTATTGGCCATTATTTTCTCCCTTTCATTGCTTTATTCTCGCGCTCGATACCATCACTAATGAGCTGAACGTGGACTATGAACTCATCCACGTCTAGCTCTCGAATAAAGTAGTCCATCGGCGTGCTAGTGTATTTACTACACGTAATTGCACACTCGGTGAAATACCGTTCTAAGTCTGTTATTTTTCGGAATTGAGCAAAAAATTCTGTACCTCTAGGCACACTCTAGTGAAATCGGCAGCCGGAAGACTATAAATATCATCCACTTTACATCCGCATGCAGCAGCTGCTACATGGGCTTGATACGTCATAGATAATGCTGGAACTGTGATAGTTCTATCTTCATTTTTAGCGGACTTTTCGCATTTAATTAATGTGTAACCGCTGATGCCTTCAAATTGTAAGGAATGGCCAGCTTTTACTAATTCAATACCTGTTTGTTCATGTGTTTCGTTCATAGTGTTATGTTTACTCATTAGTGATCGTCCTTTCTACATACTAAATACCGAGTGCAGCACGAACATCGCCAAGGAAGTCTGTGCCATCAGAAATAGAATCTTTATATGCGTATTTATCGATTTCACGAACTACCTTGCCATCTTGTTCAAGTTTCAAGTATGTAGTTTCAATTGTGTTCGTTGCATCAATAGTATTGCCAGATTCATATGTGCCATTTTCTTTAGATTTAGCACGGCCACGAATAACAGCACGTGTAGGCACGATTACATATTTATCTTTACCACTATCCCAACATTGGATAGCACCACGTATTTCTAAGCGTACGCCACGACCACCTGTAAGGCGGTGTGTAGTTTCTGTTGGAGTGTTCCAAGTAAGTTTAGTTTCCATAGAGGAGTAGTGGCCAATAACTGGCGCTTCTACTTCGCCTGCAATGCCCACACCTTTTACAGTTTGAGTCATTACAGATTCACTAGGTAATTCCACTTTAGCAACACCTAAACAGTTGTCAGAGCCTTCTTCGTATACACGGAAGTCATTAAGTACTTCCGGTACTTGATTGATAGATGCCATGATTAATTACCCCTTTCTATACTGTTTGAAATAGCGTTTTGAAATAGGAAACATCATATTCAGAAATGCTTTCAATTTCTTGCGCTGGAATTGGAGGTGTACGGAATTTGTGGAAGCGAATAATACCATTCAACAAATCTGTTGTAGGGTTTTCTGCTTCTTTAAATTCAATACGACCGCCCAAAATAAAGCCACGAGAAGTAAGGCCGTTAAGACGGATTGTTTCACTATCAAGAATTGTCTTGATGTTACGTGGCAAGATAGGCATATCTACTTTTTGCCAATACGTAAGGATAAATGTTTGGTCATCCCAATCATTGAAACGGCGTACACAAATGAATGTATCCTTAACATCAGTCGTGCCAGGATATGCACCTGTGTAATTGCCCCAAGATACCCAACCATTGATATTAACGGCTGTCATAATACCTTGAGAGTTCAATAAGTTAGCTTGGGAATGGGTAAGCATTACTTCCTTACCATTTGCTAAGCACAAGCCTGTGATGTTCATAGACTTATTGGAAGGGGATAACGTAGGAATATCACTATTGGATGCATCGCATTTACCAATAATGCCCATGATATGTGTAGACATATGGAACATGTAATCGCCATTGCGAACCATTGGCCAACATACGACTTCAGATTCACCTGTATAGCTATTACCTTTTTTCCATTCGTAAGCATCTGTGTATTTAACAACTTGTGTAGTATCGATATCGACCAAAGTAGTCGCACCGAATAAGTTGTTAATTACACGAGATTTTGCTTTCATGACAGAAGCGACTGTAGGATTTTGAGAGAATCCAGGTGCAGCAATAAGACCAGGTACAATACCGAAATGATGATAAATTGTATCAATCAATTCAAGGCCTGTTGCCTTTTCGTTGCTATCCACACCACCGATTACATTCTTATAATCGAAGTTTTCTACATCGAGTTCATCATATGTGAGGTCCAATGTAGTTGCGGAATCGAATTTACCACCTTTGATAACAGAGATGATCAATTGATTCTTATCATCAAATGCAGCCGTGTAATCTGTGTTGGCCACACCTGTTTGACCACCACTAGATACTTGCAATGTATTGAGCAATACTGCAGCTTTTACAATGCATTTCTTTTCGGTCAATGTAGCAGTTGTTGTAGTGGATTTCTTATGTTTAGCAGGGTCCAATACGTTAACAAATACGATTGGAGCTACGCCATACAATTTGAATTGCGCATACATTGCTTCACATAATGTGAAATGTGTCCAATCTTCAGAATAGCCAAGTTGTTGAACAGCTTCTTCCCAGCTATAACAGATGATTGGCTTATTAACTGCTGCGCTAGGGTCTTCTGTAAGGTGTACAGGTGCAGTACCGAACACAATTGGAAGGCCGGCAGTAGTTTGGACAGGAGCAATTACAGAGGTAGCTTGCTCACTTGTTTTGACGCCATGATAAAAGGCCATTTACTTCACTCCTTTATAATTCTTCAATGCGTTAACATAGAATACATTTAATTGTGTGCCTTGTGTTCTAACATCAATCATTGCCTGATTGAGTTCGTCTAATGGCACAAATAAATGCATAAAAATAGGGTCTTCCGCTTCCGGCAGTGGCGCACCGTCGCTAAATACCATGAATTGGTTTAGCCGGCTACTGCGGAACGAAGGCCCAACATATACAACAGGGTTCATCGTTGTCTCCTATTCAATTACTTTATTATCCGCGAATATCTTATTTAGATTTCTACGAATAACAGGAATATACACTTCAAATTCAAGATATCCAATCCATTGAGGGTATGGTTGATCATCAGGAATTGTTGTATTAACGGTATTCTCCTTAATTTCATATTTAAGTGCGACCGGATTATCAGATAGCAATCGCTCACGCACTACCTCTAAGAGGTGATATAGTCCGATATGGCCTTTTGTTAAGGCTTCATCATAAGTAGTTACCAATACTGTAATACCTACCGTCGAACTATCTGCATCACTAACAGAGTACGGATGCACTACTACGGCTGGGCATAACTTGCGCTTATCTTCATTCTTATCTACCCTTGGTAAGAACCCGCTCCATACTCGAATAGGGCTCGTGGTAACATCACTGGTTTCATTTAGCTTGCGCAACTCATCCATGAGATAGGCAGCAATGCCGTCTGATACGTCTAATGGTGTCATTAGTTACCTCCTAACGCGCGCTCTAATTCGTGATATAGGCGCTTTTCATACATTGTCATGCCTTCCTCTTGCATGACATTCATAACAGTTTCATTACCAAACATTTGCGGTAAGGCTGGTCCATATATTCCCTTTAATGGGTATCGTTCCTTGCCTTGGCGTTTCATAAAAATACCAGTTGTGCTAACAAAGCCTTTTGGCACATTTGTTTCTGTACCTTTTTTAATTGTTACAAACACACCTTTTCGCTTAAGTGATTTAATTTTGAAGTACTTTTTAGCGCTAGTATATCCACCTTTGATACGCATTTCTGCGCCATCATTCAATTTATTGATAGGTATACTGGCCTTTAATACCGATACACCTTTGAAGACATAGATATTGCCTAGTGCTTTTATACCTGCTTTTCTTGCAGTTGTTATCGCACGTTTTGAGGCATCTCTGTAGATACGTCGAACTCTATCTTCTTTCAGCCTTTCCAGTGCTTTTTCAATTGCTTCTAGTGCACTTGTATCAAGTTCTAGCTCAACCATCCGTCAACACCGCCTCTAGCTTCTGCTCTGAGTTCGATAGACACAAGTCCATCTTCTTCCGTTGCACTTTGAACGATGTACACATCACCATCTAATCGGAATACGTTCCCCTGTGATGGAATTTCAGGGATGTCCTTTAATTTGCAATGCACAAATACAGACACCCCGTGCAATCCGTCATTTGATACGTGAGAGCCATTCGATAGGAATGACTCCCTCGCCGTTGGCGATTGGATAACCGCTTTAGCTACTGTGCCATTTAGATTATGCCCTTCGGCGAATTCGTCTTCATTAAGGAATACATCGTCAATATCGCTTTCTATGTAATCTCTAAATCGCATTATTTTTTCACCGTAACTTCCGCATCAACTTCAGGTAATTCCATTTCTTCTTCCGGTTCATCTGGAACAACTACCAATGGTTCCGGTACATCGATAGGATCATCTTCAGCAGATTCAAACTTGTCAGATTCAAGCAAGGACAATGCAATCGCTTTCTTTTTGATGTCGACTACTTCGCCTTTGCCATACATCTCGCCTTCATGTGCTAAATAACCCTTTAATACTCTGATTTTCATAAGTAGGTTACCCCCTATTTAGTCTTAATAGTAGCCCAATCGTCGATAGTTTCAGGAATCAATACGCAACGGGAATATACAGACAATGTTAATTCTTGTGTAGCCTTATTAGCATAGTAGTAAGGAACATAGATACCTGCATAAGTTGTAAATTGGTTATCATCGTTAAGCAATGTTACTGCCGCGTGTTGTTGACGGCCACGACCAGGAACACCTAATACTGCTGCATCATCACCAATAAAGGATTTTACTTTACCTTCATCATCTTGATATGTTTCAAGATATGCGTATACATCGATATTTAAGGACATGATACGGCCAACATATCGAACTTGTGGAGACAAGTATTCAGGAGCAAAGCTGAACATAGTCATGTTTTCACGATTAGGAATTGCTAACATTTTATTGATGGACGCATTATCAAGAATGTATTTTTCAACATTTTTACCAACCACTAATACAGTTGGTACGATACCTGCGTTTTCTTGAATTTTTTCAGAGGCCATTTTCAAGTCGCCATAAATGTCAGCGCCGGCTTGGTCCCAAGTAGTAGTAGGTGTAATGTCTTGTTCAAATTCAAAGTCGATTTCATCAACTTGAACTGTTTCACCATCGTCAGCATAGCCTTCGATTTTGCATTTACCAGTAGTAAGCAAATCAGCTGCCATTTTGTTTTTACGATTGATGATTGTGCCTTGCAAGTAGGACAAATCTTCAGCTTGCATTTGTGCAGCACGTTGTGCTGGTGTCATTGTAGATACAATGTTTTCAGCAAATGCACGTTGGTCAAGTTGTTCTGGGTCAATCACTGTACGAGGGCCCATCATAGGTGCTTCGTATAAAGCAATTTTTGAACCTGCACGTTTAACGTTAACACCAGATGCACCACGAGATACGAAAGGTGCTAATGTACGACCACGTTTACGAGTTTCTACTGTAATTTTTTTAGAAGTTGCAACTGCTGGAACTTGTGGGAAGAAAGTATCAAGCAAGAAACTTGCCGGTGCTTTCATTCGTTCCACAGCTTGCATTAAGGAAAATGTATCTTTGAAATCAATTGCCATTATATAGTTCCCCCTATTTAATGCTAGTTAAAAATAAGTGAGCGTCTTTGAAGTCCGCTTCATGATCATTAATTTTATAAGCTTGGTCAACTACCAATGCTTCACGATTAAAGCGACCGGAGATGTATACAGTTAATACATTATGGTCACTAGTAGCAGTAGTATCAGATACTACGATACCAGCTGGTTTACCAGTTGTTGTAATTTTTTGAAATGTACCAGCATTGTTTTCAAGAACTTGGCCACGTTTATAATCGCCGGCTGCTACTTTTACATTTTGAGTTAATACAGGTACACCGCCACCACCTAATAGGTAATCAGCTGCGACACCATTTACTTGTTCGAAATATGCCATTATTTACCGCCTTTCTTAGCATTCGCAAATGCTACGACTTCATCAATTGCACTAGCTTTTGCTACTGCATCATTGGTTTCTGGTGTAGATGCACCTTGAGGTGCTACTTGATCTGCACCGGATTCCATTTGATCAATAACTAATTGTCGAATTTGGTCGACTACTTTGTTATCAGTTGCAGGAATATCAGATACAGCAGAGATGAAAGGTGTTACTTCATCTACTGTTTTACCTTCTTTAACAGCCACATCAACTAAACGATTGATGACTTCATTGTCACCTTTTAACGCATTTAATGCTTCAACGCGTTCGCGTTCTGCTGTTACTGCTGCGTTTTCTGCAGGTTCATTTGTAGAAATACCGAGCAAACCTTTTAAGCTTGCCATGAATTGGTTTTCAGTCATAGGTTTCTCCTTACTTGTTAAAAACTGTTTGATTTTTGCTTCATTTTTGGCCGAGTATTTGCAAGATACTTTGTTTACGATAATCATTCCGTTATTCATAACAGCTTTATCCGTAATCGCCGTATCTACTTCATCAATTAGGCCGTAGGACTTCGCCTCGTCCGCTGTGAGCCACGTTTCATCATCCATAAGTGTATTTACCTGTTCGGCTGTCAAAACGTTGCTACGGCTCAAATAAACGTTTGCAATTGTTTGTTTAACACTCGCCAAATAGTTAGCCATTTTAGTTAATCCGTCCGCATCAAAGCTATCACCTAGATATACGGATGGATTGTGAATCATGTACAACGCATTACTTGGCATGATTACCTTATCGGCAGCACATGCAATAATCGTAGCTGCGCTTGCACACAATCCATCAATATGTGCTGTTACGTTGCCAGTATAAGTCTTAATCATATTGTGGATAGCTTGCGCTGCGAATACGTCACCACCGCCAGAGTTGATGCGCATTGTTAGGTCATTACCATTACAACTAGCCAAGTCGCTTGCAAATTCACGTGGTGTAATTTCATCACCCCACCAAGAGGTATCAGAAATATCACCATACAAAATCAATTCAGATTGACCGGTACCATCTTGATTTACAAGATTTTTAATAGACCAGAATTTATTCATCCTCTTCACCTCCTTTCGCTTTAGATTCAGAGCCAACGGAAGGATTAACCGCATCAGCTAGCCCCATGCCATATTTCTCCATGAGTTGCTTTTCAAAAGCAAGTTGAGCAATGTTTTCTTCAAGGTCAGTCCCTGTCATTTCGGCCGCTTCACGTTCGCGAGTGGAAACGCCATTCTGAACGCGAAGAGTACTACCATTCATATCCTTAACAGGGTCAAGGATGGACATTGTAGGTCCAAACCAATCAGCATTACACCATGCTTTTCGAATCAATGGATCATCAAAGAAACCAGGCGCTTCAATTCGTCCGTTCGCTACAGCTTCCATTAGCCACACTTCATAGATTGGCTGACAGAAATCACGAGCGAACCACTTGCGCCGTAGTTTATATTCTTCCCATGCCTGTAACATTGCTGCACGGCTTGCAGAATACGAGGAGTTGAAGTTCTTCATTAGTACTTCGTAAGGCTGATTGAGTGCAGCACCTACTTGTTTGATTAATTGTGTACTAAATACTTCAAAAGTAGATTGAGCATTGGATGCATCCACACTCTTAACATCTACACCTTTAGGCAAAGCATTTAATGTACCAGGTCCTAAATTGTATTCTGATACATCGACTACTGGTTCCGTTGGATCATCAACACCATTGTCGGCCAACATATCATTTAATGAACCTGAGTTAGTCACGGCTTCCGTAAAGAATAATGCGAAGTACGATTTAATAATCGCAGATGTAAGCTCTGCATTTGTATATCGATACACTTGCTTTAGAGTTTCAATGACTGGTGCTAAATAAGGTACCCCTCTATACTGCTCTGGTCTAGTATCATTACTAATTTGTAGTACATTCGGAATGCTTGTACGCTTGCCGTACGCCTCAACCCTTGCCCATGTCGTTAACATAGTTGTAATTGGTTCGCCTGGCACTTGATTGGATACCCAGTAGGCTACAATTGCGCCGTCTGTATCAATTTCTACACCATTCAATATGCGGTTCCCATTATCTGGGTTAAGCGCTTCAACACCAGTTGGGTCACCTGTAACATATGTGGAACTAGTAAGCGGATTACTTACTCGATTACCTTCAATTAACTGAAGACGCAACGTATACGGCATATCCGGTGTTGTCGGCTTCCGTCTAAACACTGCAAAACTATCACCATCGGTAAGATATCCTTGATATGCGATGCTTTGCATATCATATAAATTGTTTTTGCGGTAAATATCGCAGTCTTTTGATTCGGCCCATAGGTCAAACTCAGCGCGAACCTTACGAGCCCATGCTCTAGCTTCCTCTGCACTGATTCCTAAGATTTGAAATTTAGGTCTAGGAAACACATTGAGGCCTGCACCAACTGTATGAGTGGTGCTTGTATTAATTGCAGCCGTGCCGACCGGTGTATTGATGGCTAAATCTGCGGATCTATCACGCAAAGTTGATAGATTTGCACCAATATCAGCCTTATAACCCAGTTTTCTTGGGTTATATCCCTTCAACGACTTGTTGTTATGAGAGGCTCCGCCCTCACTATATCCGCTATTTTTAGCCATCGGAGTGCCTATTTTAGCGCTAAATTTCTTGTTTTTTCTCGCCATTTCAGCCTCCTAATCTCTAAAAACTACCCGTTTTGACCGGTTTCCACGCCCATTATCGGTATCCATACCTGGTAATTTGGCGCCTCTTGCCACTAAATCATCAATCATTTTCCTTACTTCAGCTAAATTTGCCCTTGTAAGAGTCCGATTTCCGATTGTATAGCTTTGTCCAGTCAATATTGCTTCCTCAGCTTTGACATACCACTCTAACCGTACGTCAATAAGCCTTGGCTTACTTGAATAACTAATTGCCATACATCCTCCTAAATATCTGCTGCTTTACTAGCCCTACGAACACGTTTCCGAATTGGTTTCTTTCGCGGAGTAGTTACTGTTGTAGTGGAATGGCCTCCACCTTTGACTACTTCTGCCAATCTATCCCAATCTGGATGGATTGAATTCATACATGCTAGGTTATAGACCCGTAAGTCCAAAGGTTCATTACGAACCCCTGCCGTAGGTTCCCATATTTCATGGATAACGCCCTTACGTTTTACTTTCTTCTTGTGTTCTGAAATAATCCCTTTGAAATACAACTCGTCGTACCCTCTAGTTCCTAGGAATTCTTCATCCAATGGAAAATGAAAGTACTTCGCGCCAGGCTCTTCGATAGCCAATCGGTTCATTACTTGTTGTTTCCCATCGTCTACACCTAGCATGACAAGCGGAATCTTACTTCCCGAAGCTTTACCAATCTTATAGTTCAAAGGTATGCCAGGTGTTCCGGCCGTACCTTTGATGGCAAATCGTTGTTTGCTGAAGTTCTTTTCACAGTATTCATATACTTTTGACGTGTAGTGACCGCCGGAGTCAATGAAAGCACGTGCAACTTTAAGGCCTGTACCGTTCTTAAATCGGTATACTTTATCAAGCACCGCATCAAGCGCATCCCATGTCGCTTTATTGTCAGGTTCCCCAAGGATAACTCCCTTACAGATACCCCAACATTCTTCACCATATCCCCAACCGGTGATTTCATACTCTAACCGATTATCTTGTGTATCGACGGCACCAGTTAGTAGCAACACACCATCTGGAAGGTCTGCACCATATTTCTCACGGCGCCTAATGAATTGTTGATAGTCTTCAAAGGCTCCTTGCTGTGCGTATGACTCACCGAAACGTGTATTCATGACTACCTTCTCACGCGTTGGGTCACCTTTAGCCTCTAACCATTCCCTCATGATGTCATTCCATGTTAACCATGGTGAAGTAAATCCATTTACAAAAAAACTGCGTATGCCATTATGTAACGCAGCCGGGTTTTTCGATATGTACTTTTGAGGAACTTTCCGCATTTCGTCTTCAGAAAATGTAGATCCGCAATCAGGACACCGCCATTTCACATCACTAACTACTACAATCTTCCGACCTTTAGCGTCCTTATGTTCCTCTGTCTCACATTCCATCTCAGTATGTCGTATCAAATGATACTCACCACAATTAGGACACTCATGTTGCCACTCTTCTTGCGTACCTGTTTGATACTCTACATCGATTCGTGAGCTACCTTCATTCGTTGGTGTGGAGAATAACCCCATTACCCTGTTCCAGAACGTTGTCATACGTTTTGCAGCAAGGTCAACTGGGTCACCTTCTGTTCCGGCACTATCTGGGAATCGGTCTACTTCGTCTGCAAGTAGCACACGCACAGGACGTGATGCCAATCCGGCCGGACTGTTTGCCCCACACATGATAAGACGGCCACCAGGGAAGAGTTTAGATAAGATTGTGTTCTTACCATCTCGTGTCTTGGCCCCGTCTTCTGATTTCGTTTCGTAAAATACTTGTGATAGTACTTTCGTATCGCGGATCATCGGAGAGATACGAGACTTTGAATAATCTTGAGCCAATTCGATAGTCGGTTGAATCATCATGACTGCACATGGGTCAAGATGAGCGTATCGCCCTAGTACATTATTCATGATATCTGAATTATGAGTAAGAATAAGACTCCGGCCAGCTAAGAATAAATGTGTTGGACTATCAACTTCGATACATACTGTTTCGCGATTCTCTACACGTTTAACAGAAATAATCCTACGTCGTTTAGATTCACTCTTTCTTGTAGAAATAGTTCTATTAATTAAGCGGTCTTGCTTACGTTTCAAAGCGAATACAGGAGAATCTGCATATGCTACAAATGTAATCCGATACACTGTGCTAATATTTCCGGCTTTTCCATTTGTAGCTACTGCAAACTTCTTGTGCATTGTAGGCTTTAATCCTAATGAAGTTACGAGGTCGAATATATCATTTGCCAACTGTTTATTTTTTTGTGTTATCTCACAAATTCCCTTAGTTGAGCATGCTCCATCTGTATCCATAAGCCCTTGTAAGAGAGCCCATCTATCATCTACGGATGCCATCAAGTATGATGCTGGTATATGTTTATTACCAAGTACACCAAGAGATACTAACTTATTCCGCATCGTATCCCATTGTTTTATAACTGGGTCTACTTTAATGTCTTTAATGCCTTTCCATTTAGATTTTAAAGCACTTTGGCGTGCACATTCTGCACATCTTCCAACACTATTTCTACCGGTGATACGCATGTCGTGTCCTCTACGACAAATATTTTCATCAAGCTCTAGAGGTTCAAGTTGCGTATTTAAAATATTCGTAGATTTTTGGCGGATATTTACACGAACTCCATTTTTCTCAATCCTTTTGATAATCTCAATATCATTTACATGAGTTGTAATCTGAGCAGACATACTGTTCCCATCACCTAGCCAAGCCCCTAATGTATAAGGGTCAACTAGTAATTGAATATCACTCCGGAAATCTAACGCTCTAGTAATAGGAATAGCATATGTATTACGATTGCCCATTTTATAGGTTTGACTAATGGTATGCGTATCAACAATCATACCTTGTTTTTTATCAGTATCTACACTCCAATCATGTTTTTCATCTGCAACAATAACCGCTCCATCTGAAAACTTAACTTCATAGCAAGGTCTGTTATTCCATACTTCACTAACTGCTAAAATACGCACAGGCTTACCGTTTTCATCAAATACTTGATCATTAGTGGTTAAGTCTCCCATGCGTTTCCATCCTGTGGTTGTCATAATTGGTGTTTCTACATCAAGAGCCTTCCCGACCTGTGACGCTGACTTAACCACTACCCGATTGATACCAGGTTGCGTGAAAGCATCCATAATATCCTTTTGATATGGCGCTCTACTTGTTTTCCATCGCCCTGGTTCCGCTGAAAGGCCTTGTGATAGCATGCGATAATCGTCAGCCCATTGGCTAACACTGGTTTTTGGTAGTGGTTTCAGCCCCATTTTAGAGACATATTGCCACAATTCTTTTGCCGTTTTCATGCTATCACCTCCTTTTTTGCATTAAAAAAGCGCACCCATTTGTACGCTTAACCTTGTACCGTTTATAGATGTAAACATCATAGCTATTAATGCCTGAGTTTCGACATCCGTATGGCACACTACCTCCATATGTTTTATGTCATGTGCTGATATATTTAGTCCTTGTCTATATTTATATAAGAATTCAGGCATTGCCTTTTCTATCATCAAATACAAATAAAACGGAATTACATTTCTTGGCTTAATCACCACATATTTAGCATCAACTTGTTGTGATGTATCTAAATATAACAATTCCCCTTTGCTTGCAGATACTTGCAAGCAAATACAACCTTCCGGATACATTTGATTCTTTTTAGGACGCCCCAGTATATCAGCAACTTCCGTAATTTTAAATTTCTTGTAATTTCTTAACATTACACAAACATCTTTTGAAGTAGATACTTCTTAACATCTTCTATTTTTTTTATCACAGCTTCTTGCTCCTCAATTGTACAAGCACTTTCAGAAGATATCAAAAACTCTGTAAATTCTTTTACAAATTCATCATGCTCTTTCTTTGCATCAGGATCCGTACAAACTAATTGCTTTAACATCTCCGCAATTTCTAATCCCAAAGTACGACTTTCTCGATTAATTTCGTTAAGTTCTTTAGCAAGTTGTACCGCATCTGGTATTTCTTCAGGCTCAAAGCTATCAATATATCTAGGTATATTCAAGTTATAATCGTTTTCTTCTATTTCAGAAATACCAACTTTCCTTGAATACTTGTCAATATCAGAACGATTGTTATAAGTATCAATGACTTTTAACACCTGTTCTGATGTCATTATATTTTTATTTTTATGCTTAACAAAATCTTTCTGTGCATCGATAAATAATACGTCTTTGTTAGCTCGATTTTTCTTAAATACCAATATGCATACAGGTATTCCAGTATTAGTAAACAGATTAGAAGGTAGTCCTATAACCGCATCAAGCAAATTGTTTTTAATCAAATTTTTACGAATATCACCTTCAGCTTGCCCGCGGAATAAGACACCATGCGGTAAAATAAATACTGCTGTCCCATTATTTTTAAGAGAATAAATACCATCTAAAATAAAAGCATAATCTGCTTTACTTTTTGGCGCTAATTTATACCCATTAAAACGTTCATCATTAACAGGCACCCACGATAGACTATATGGAGGATTGCTAATAATTGTATCAGCCGAATATGTACTTTCATCTATACATACTTCTTTGATAATCTGCGGCGATTGATTACTAATCTCCACCTTATATTTCGCTATATTTTCTTGAGTTAGTACATTTCGTTCTATTACAACAGCAGGTACTCTGTTCATTACCAAATTAAACAGTAAAAAACATATCGCATTTTTAGAATATTCCTCAAGCTGTAATACTACATCTGGATTATTCTTATACTTAGCTAACGAAAGGCCACCTATACCAGCACATACATCTCTTACGCATCCATTAGTGGATATACCTGCTACGATATCCATAACACTTTGAGGTGTATAGTCTTGCATATAGTTCTTTCTATCTGCTGCTTTTTCTTCAAATTCCTGTAATAATCCCGAATACGAATAACAACCACTCATATTCGCGATTAATCTTTCCAGTTTATTATGATCAAGCAACACATCCATTAATACACCTGGTATTTCATGAAGCTCACGAACAGATAAGGCTTTCATCATGCAATCTAATATTGTCATTTTTGAACTTCCTCCTCATCTGTATCATCACTATCCATGAATAATGACGGCGTATATTCACTTAATTCGGATAATTTATCTTCAATTTCTTGCGTTAACAGGTTATATGCTTCCTCTTTTGTTACGTTCTGTAATTGTGGCGCCAGTTTTGTTGGCAATCCTAACAACTGAGTACGCAAATTTACAAGCATTTCTGTCATTACCTGTTCCACCGTATCTGCTGAGTACACCTCACCGTTCATTTTGGCCAGTTTCAACTCAGCAATCTTGCGTTTTGCGCGTTCATTCTTAGCCTTTTCAACCTCGAATACCGCATCATCGGAACTGCTTACCTCTTCGACAGAGGATTGGCCCTTATATTTGACATAATTGATAACGGATTTGATAACCAAAATTTGATTTTTTTCATCCGTCGCTAAAACCCCTTCTTGAAGCAGTTGCGAAACACGTTGACGCGAGAGTCCAAGTGCTTTTGCCAGGTTCGACTGCGAGGCCGTTGCTGTTTTCAAATCATCTGTAATTTTCACTTATCAATCAGCCTCCTTTCATTACCTGTATCACTAGCAAGAACATAAAAAAATTAAAATCTAGGCAATTTTTGGGGTCTCGGCCACCGCAAGGCATCAGCCTTGGCCAGAAGGACCCATAAAAAATCATCTAATTTTAAAATAATATATTTAATATTTAAAATTTATTTTTTATTTTTATGGTGAGACAGACGGCGCTCATCCTCATGGCGGTGCCGTGCCTCATCCCTATCCACATGTCTCATCATATGGTGTGCATGCGAACATGAACGGCAATAACCATTAGCTTTTATTACTATTTTGTTAGCGCCACACATTCCATGATGATTATCTAAGCATGCAGTCTTATTGCATCTTACATTAGGCATACCGTTCACATCCTTTCATCGCCTACTCAATACACACAACTCACAAGGTATAAGTGTATCTTAAGGTTGTGTAGTTATATATCAAAAGAAAATCAAACATGAATCATTGATTGGTGAGTTGTGTGTATTCAATAGGCACCAGGGGTGGTGGTATATCATGTGTACAAAACAAAAGGCTCGTATAACTGAATGGTTACACGAGCCTAATATTTTGTTTTGAGTGATTTGGTGAATGATTGCTCAATGACAATTTTCACATATATATAATATCACATATCTAAATACCAGTTTGGTACTATTTGGAACAGTTTGGTACTATTTGTGTCAATTCTTGACCTAATTCAATTAATGCTTCCTTTTTATATGACTGTACCTGTGTTTTACTATACCCTATAAATGATACCACACCTTTAAATGACATACCATTAACATATTCTTGCATCAATGCTATCTTCCCCTCAACACATCGTAAGCACTCAATATGTTTTCTTGCCTCTTCGCGTAACTGAATCAATGCATTCGTTTTCTCAAGGCATTTAGATTCGCTTTCTAACATCTTAGCTATACTAGCTTCTAATCCTTCTTTAATACCGCCGCCTGATACACGATCCTTACTATAATCTATTGCACTTAGCGAAGTGATATCACTTCTTAATCGTTGTAATTCTCTTTTAGCTGATTGTATTTCTAAGGTGCATGATTTTATTGGCTTTAAATATTCAATAGCATTTCTTATATATTTCTTTTCTTGTTCTTTATCCATGTATCCGCATCACCTCCCGTTACAAATTAATCACCCTTTTATATGTCATATCCCATTGCTTTACGATTTATTACATATATTGTTTCCGCATCAGTATGTTCTCTTTTAGCTATAATTTTTAAACAGGTTTCTTTGTTAGGCATGTTTCCTGCATGTGTATTTACATGACATTGACTGCATAATTGAATTAGATTTTCTCTAATATCTCCACCACCACTACCACGAGAAAATACATGATGTGGCTCTATATTACATAGTCTGCCACAGTATTCACAATGGTTTGTTCTAATTGTTTTAATCATTTTTTTATCAATGATTCTCTTATGTTTAATCGCCATTATTTCAGCACTCCTTTGTTTTGCTTATATTTACCGCTCTCCTTATGAACCTTTGCGGTTTTTGTCTTTACTAACGAATGTGATGGTGCATACGATTTACACATATGGTCTATATGAATTCCATTGGCCTTACACCAACCTTTTACATTATTGAGGCATCGCCTCTTTTCACAATACACATCTGTCAATCGTATTCACCTCTCTTTCAATTACTTATAGTTATATTAATCGCTATATTATGCCTAATTGGAATATCTATACTATATTTAGATACAAAGTTATCCACAATACAACATAGTGTACTGTGGATAACTTCTCATTTGACTTTCAGTTTTGTAAAGTTTATATCAAAAGTTCAAAAGCAATATTGTCTTTAGAGCATGGCGGATCGATAAAAAGACCGGTAAAAAACTATGGGCAAAAGACTTCGGCTATAAAGCCTGGCCTATTCCCATTTCTGATTTAAAGAAATAATTGCACAGCCTTCATGGTAAAACGCACAAATGAGGTGTCGCGAACCTCATGTAAAAAGAGGCCTTTCATAGGTCTCTTTTTATTACATATAGCAAAAAGCCCTTGCCGAAGCAGGGGCTTTTCGCTTTTGTGTTCTAGGTATTCACTGTGTCGAGAGAGATTAATCGTTTCCCTATTAACTCACACTATCATTATAAATTGTCAAAAATGACATGTCCACGACAGTTTTATGACAATTTCGTGTTTAGTCCAATTACACCCCATAAGAGTACGGATAGCTCTTCAATACCTCTAGCGATGTACCTATGAATGGTTCGTACATCAGGCTTTTCAGGAAATGATTCAGCAATCTCTTCTAAGGTTTCTCCATCAATATAATACCTGCGCATGCATTCGCAATATTTGAATTGCTTGCCACTACACTTCTCAGCATAGATATCGAGCATGTTATTTACATGTCGCATCATCAATGCTGTTTTTTCTTTAGATTTAACAATCGCATTTACTTTCACAATACTTTTATCGTCAAACATATCTATTAACAGTTCATTGAGCCATATATCCTCGGCTTGTGTCGAATCCGTGATAGCATTGTCTACGTATGACTGTAACTGACTATAATGCTTAAGCAGCTTGATCGTGTTGTGTCGAAGTTTACGACCCAGCTGTGCATTTTCTTGCTTGGCTAATTCATAGTAGGTTTTTGTGGCCACCTCAGTGGCCAACCTAGTGATTTTTTCAATTTCGTATTCATTCAAATACATCTCCCCCTTTTCAATTTGTAGTTTAGTCCGAATTGTGTTTATACCAACTTCATAAGAAGCATCTAACAATAATTAAATCATGTTCATTGCTTTCCATTCGCTTAACACAAATGTAGCAATACCATGTTTCTTGGCGTATTCATATTCGCCTTTACAACCTCGGCTAGTCTCCCAGCCATCACACAAGACCAGTACATCACAATGATTGAGTAGGCCTAAACATATCCCTAAGCCAAATTGATATTGGTCTCCGGTTAAGTACATGAATCCATAATTATGGATAGGTGATACATAGTCATGTGTAATATCAACCATCACCAGTTCTTGCATGATTTTGTCTATTTTTTCTTTATTGCTCTTCTTTCCACCATATGGATGAGCCACATATACAAGCTTTTTCTTCATAATACCTCGCTTTAATTAACACTCTTTACAGGAATATACTCATACGTTCCGATATGTGCAGGATTACATAATTCTCTGTATCAGTTATAATTTCATCTGCCATCGTGCCTATGAACTTTCTATTGTCATTTTCTAGCACACCTGCCAATTGTAGACCATCAAGAATAAATTTCTTAGCGAACGCTACATTGTCAGGATCATGCCTGGTCGATGAGTGCCATTCAAATAACAGGTCTACTTTACCCTTAACCGATTCTATCTGTTGTGATAAACATTGTTCTTTGACTTGCTCGGTACATTTCTTTTTCATAGCAGCGGCAGCTATAGTCGAACCACGTTCACAATCAATGTACTCGTTCAACGTCGGGAACCTGTCATGTGTTTTCTTTCTAAACCGAAACTGACAACGTAGAATAATCTTCATCGGTGTGAGTCTCCCCAAAATATAGCCTCTTCATAATCTTTGCCACGTAATCTATCAATCACTCGTTCGCTATAATGGTCTTTTGTTTGGTCGTTATTATAATTAGTTGTCAGTATAACTGGCTTCATATCATGGTATCGGCCAATAATAATGCTTTCAACTTTTGTATGCACCCAATCGGATTTAGAATACTCCGCTCCAAAATCATCTAACAACAATAGCGGAATATTCCTGAGCTTTTGTTCATAATTTAGAAACGCAACTCTGTCACCTTTAGATAAGGTGAGCATGATATCCAATAGACTAGGCATAGAAATCATCATACAGCCTCGTTTTAGCGCTAGAACCTCTTTCAGGATACTAACTGCTATAGAAGTTTTTCCAGTGCCAGCAGGGCCCCTTAAAATCAATCCTTTGCCACTTTTAAGATTTGCCTCTAGGTTATCCACATAATGTTTTACTACAGCATATGCTTCTGAATTTTCTTTAGGGAAGCTGCCATGCTTACGTAACCATCCAAAATCCATATCATAGTATCGCCGAGGGATACCAACAGCAGCATAGTCTCCATTGACATCACTCTTAATCACTACAGGCTTATCATATACCGGATAAAAGAACTCATCCTTTACCATGGACTCTCTCATATTCTGCTTGCCAGTCGACTTCTTCTTTTTTTCGAGAAACGTTTCTAGCATTTCCGTTATGTTTACTTGCTCCAAAATCTTTTTGCACCTCCTTCTTTAGATTCCCTGCCGTGACAGTTTCAACATACTTGATGCTATTACCGCCATTATCAGCTGTGGTGTTGATAGCCACAATAACTCGTTCCTTCCCATAAGACTCAACCAGATCATCTAACCGGTCTTTAATGACAGGTGATACATCTCCAATTGCTTTCATGTACAAATCATAAATGGGCTTATTTTTTACTTCATCATCGTCAAACATAGATAGAGGATTTTCATCTTCGCGCGCGCGCGTATCTCTCTCTATATTATTTCCTTTCCTTTCCTTTCCTTTAGCTTGATTTGCTTGATTTGCTTCGTTTGCTTGAAGCATTTGCTTCGTTTTGCTTCGTTGTTCTGCACTCTTAAGGCCACCTAAACGCCCAGCCTCACTGCGTTTGCGCGATATTTCAATTTGCTTATTTTTCCGAAGCAAATTCCGTCGAATAAGAGATGGGGACCAAAAATACTCTCCATCCGTCTCTAGCAATTCGCACTCATTTATAAGCAAATTTATAAATGCTTCAGCTTGCTTGTTTTTGCTTGCTTTTGCTTCGTTGCTTGAAGCATTTGCTTCATTTTGCTTCATTCCGAACGCTATAGCCAACCCTGCAAATGTGATTTTATCCATCGGCAATTTATAGTCTTCTTGAACCGCTAACTGCTCTATGAGTATCCACCACCAAGCGTATGCAATAACACCGCATAGCTCTTTCATTACGATAATTTTAGGATCATTGCTGGCATTGACGTCGTGACTGAAGTAGTATACATCCCTACCCATTCATCATTCCTCGTCTACAAATAAAGCGCCTTGTGCACGTTTGCCAGCAATAAACTTTACACATTCATCAATTAAGTCTTGCACTGAAATAGCGAATGTGCGGTCTGCATACTCTACCGGCAACCAATCAGTCTTGAATTTTAGCTCATCAGTTGAAGCTGCGTCTTGTATAATGCCTTCAACACTAACTTTATCTACCGCATCCTCGATAACGCCATATTTAAACTTAAATGACCTTACGACAAATGGGATGTTAAATTCTTCCAAAAATTCAAAATTCTTTTTCATAATAGCCTGTAGCCGGCTGAATGCTTGCATAAGTTCAGGCCGTGGATCATCTTTAGATTTAATGGTAAAAACATCTGTCAGGCCTGTAGCAGATGGTTTCTGATAGGCGATATTGATATCGTTATCTGTAATTTGAATAGATTTAACAATCATAATGGACTCCTTTCTTGTTCTACGACTACATATTTACCGGTGGCAGCTTCAACAGCTTGTTTAAACATAGCTGCATCAGAGTTTTCATCGGATAAATGAAGCAGTCGAATGTCCTGGCACTTAGTAAGGTCCATAGACTTTAGAAATTTAATAACATTCTCTAACGAAAAATGGGATTGAATTAATCGTTCCATACGTTTCTCATGTAGGCATCCATCGTCAACACGTTGGTTCAGGATTTCATAAGAATGATTACACTCGACCATAATGTGATTCACATCTTTAAATGTGTACCGACAATAATAGGTGTCGGTAATATATAAGAGTTTCTCTTCCCCATCAGAAACTAGAAACCCTACATTCTTAACATCATGCTCTAATTCAAATGGTAGGATAGTAAAACTGCCAACAGAAAATTGAATCTTCGGCGTTATATAAACTGCTTTATGATGCCCAGCAACATATATAGCCTCAGCGGTGTCTTTTAGCATGTACACACGATGTCCGAGTTTTAATAAATCAGGAACGGCCTTGCAATGGTCTCCATGTTGATGAGTCACTAATACGCCGCACAGATGCACAAAATTAAACCGACAATAACGCTGTATGTCTTTAAATGCTAATCCTGCATCTAGTAATAATTCATCCCCATTAGTTGAGGTTTTAATTCGGTAGCAGTTCCCTTTTGAGCTACTACCGAATGCTTGAATACTAATCACAATTAATCACCAAACATATTGACGACTTCGCCTGTTTCAGGATCTACGAATTCACTTGTAGGAGTATGCTCAATATCGATTACTTCGCTATTAGCATTCTTTTCTATTGTTTCTGCAACCACATCTGCAGTATCAACAACCTTGCCTTCAACATCGATAATTTCATCTGCAGTCTGTAGTCCCATACTAATTTCTGGAGCTGTAGTTCTAATCAACCATGCTGCAGCCCTGTAGCGTAACATTTGGTCCGGCATCGTTTTCCATTTAGAGCCTTTTTTATCGTACCAACCCTCTTGCTTGGCTAGTGCGATAGTTACTTCTGGGCCTGCTATGATTTCGTCACTCCCTTTTTCTCGAGTGTAAGCAATAATCCCCTGAGAGTCTGTTCCTTTTTCGCCAGTTGGTCTATATTTAATAGCTTCAAACCGTCCACATTGATTAAACGTTGCAATTAAAAATTTAGAGGACCAACCAGGATTGCCATATACGATATATAAGTTTTGCATCACCATTAATGGGCTAGCGTTCATTCGGGTTGCCATTTCTAAGGCGATAATAGCGTTCCCCATATTCTGTTCCCCCTGGAATTGTTGCGGAACTAGCGTGGAATGTGTAAACATTTTCGCTTGTCGTTGTAGCAATTCAAACCCCTCTGCAGATTGAAAACCAGGTAGATTAGTATTGCTTCTTGTTACTACTTCATTTGCCATTGTGTGCCTCCTATGCTACGTCTTCACATACAGCGTGAATGTTTAATTTAGTTAAGATACTATGAATTTCTAAACGGCCTTTTTGCGTCCACTTAGTCGTGATTTTAGAATCTAAGCGACCATCACTTCTACAGAATGTAAAAGTTTCTGATTTAGTAAAACCTTTCGCCATATGCTGCTTGTAGAGAATCCATTGATCACCGACCTTACGTTGTAGACCAGCTTCATGCAAGATTTTATTTAGCTCTTGAGCGCTCATGCCGTAGTCAGCGGCAATTTGTGTGATGGTTAAGCAGGATTTGCTAGAAAGGATTTTATCCACGTAATCCTTAACCGGTTTAAATTCCGCAATCTGCTGTTCTTGTTGTGCTACAATGGCTTTCGTTGCATTATGTGATTCTACCTCATCGGCATACGCTCTAAGAGCTTCAGGCAATGTCTGCGGAATCACCATAGAATAAGAACCGGTTTTTCTAATAGCAGGGATTACATCATGCGTAATCCAACGTTTGAATTCTTTGGCTTCAGGTTTTCGACTTGAAAGCACAAGGTTATATAGTCCGTATTCGTTAATAGCCGCAATATCTTGTTTTCCTCCAGGGGTGTCCAGTTTAACCGACCCCCTTTCATCAGGATCTAGTCGACTGATTGCATCTCGGTGCTTTGTGATTTCTAAACAATCACATACATCCTTAGCGACAAACATTAATTCACCATCTACTGGAATAATCCGAACTTGCCCAAATCTATCATTATTAAAAATTTGTAAGTCAGTCATACTCATACCTCCTTAACCACTAGTTGTGGTTCTGATTCATCAACGATGAGCTTAATAGTTTGACTATTAACAGGGACAAATTCAGTCACCGCTTCAGCGTTATCAATAAACACCGGAGCATTCACTTTGAAATAGTTAGTTAATGCGTTGATGATATCAAGGCCTACATTAATCCTTGCAGCGTTGTTCATGCTGCGATACGGAACCCCTTTATAGGTGGTTTCGCAACATTCCTCAACATTGCCATTCAACATAACATTAAACATCTTGAATCGTGCTAGTTTGAATCTCGAGTTAATAACATCTTCTAGCATATTGACCTTAGCTTTGATGAACTCATCCATTAGATAAGACGCCTCATCCAACTTTGATTTTTCCGCTGCTAATTCAGCCTGCTGACTTTCTAGTTCAGCTACACGATTATCAATCCGCTTAGCCTCTTCGTATTTATTCAATTCAGTTTCAAGGTTAAAGCGGTGTTCTTTCGTTGTAGCAATACGTTTGTCTATGTCTGCAATCTCTTCAGAATGATCTGTGTTAGATTCATCAAGTTTCATCTGCAGCATAAACTCTTCTGCTTTTAAATCAGCATATACAGAATCATCATCAAGCACTGGCGCTGTTAGTTGTCCAATCTCATCAGTTATGGTTTCCTTAACGAGTTCTTTCGCCTTAATAAGAGCCTCTAATGTTTCAATAGGCTCTAAGCCGGCATCTCGTTTTTTAATATTCTCGATGTCTTGTTGTTTTAGTTCAATGGACTGATTAAGTTCTTCTAATTTCTTAGATTTTCTAAGGTTAAACTTCGTTTCAGCTTTTTCACGTGCTGCTTGAATTTGCTCTGCAGGAAGTTTTTGTCCGCAGGTTGGGCAAGCCTCATCGATATCCATTACAAATGCATCCTCGTTGACCTTCTGACGTTGATGCATCAAATCGTTAATAACTGCTTCAATAAGCTGGATATCCCTATTTGACGTATTAAGGCGATGCTTAGTATTCTCAACCTTAGAAGATAGATTGTTAAGTTCAGATACAACCATGTCGTATTCATTCGACTTCAATGCAGATTGTTTTTTATATTCCATCTGCAGTTCGCTTTCACGAGCCATCAATCGACGTTGTACATCTCTAAGCTCCGCTCTAGTATCAACAACCGCATGTCCATTCACTAATAATGCTTTGTCTGCCTCTAGAGCTTCTAGCGTTGTAGTTGCTAAGCTAATCTCCTGAATAAGAACATCTCGAGGAGTATCAATAGTAGGCTTCCCTCGTAATGCCTCATCAATTCGAACTGGAATCATATCCAGTTCTTTATTGATGGCGGTTTTCTTAGCGGCTACTACCTTTCGATGATCGTCAACACTATGGCCTGATAAGATATCAGTCAATGCTTTTAGTTCACTATATTCTGCAATAACATCCTCATCTGATATATCCCCGCACATCTCAAGTAATAGCTTTCTGCGGTTCTGCCAGGAATATGTTTCATTGAAATACAACGGATTAGTAATTAATTTGAAAATATTTTCATCAACTAATGAATTTACTATCTCCTTATATTCCTTTTCTTTTTTAGGAACGCCATCGACAAAGTAGTCTGTCGTATGACCTGTCATAGTTACTTCACCACCACGAGGGGATGAGTACTTCTCCCGGTACACGCGCTTTAATTCAACAGTGCCCCCTTCATCCAATGTAAAAGTGCCTGTGACTTCGTGATTGACTTTAGGGATAGGTAAGCCAGCTTCAATAGTTTTAATTTCAAAATCGGCTCTGCCTAAGCTATCCTTACCAAATAACAGCCAGCATACAGAGTCAAATACAGTCGTCTTGCCCGTAGCATTATCTCCGCGGATAATAACATCACCGTTGAAATTTATAGTAAAAGCTTTCAAACCTTTAAAATTTAGTAATTCTAATTTTGTGAGTTTCATAGTGATCTCCTATACAACATTAGCGTCCACATCAATGGTATGAGGTTCAATCTTCAAACGATTGGCCCATTTCATCACCGTAGAGTGGATTTTATTGTCTTTTTTTAGTTGTGCATTCGCGAATAGCTTCGCTTGTACTAGATGATTAAATTTAGGTTGACCCTTTTTAACCTTATTACCAGTGGCTAGTTCTAAGCATGCAATAGGATTCATGTCATCATCCGTGACAACCACAATTGCTGCTTGCCCTTGAATGACACGGTCACGATATGAACCTACACAGTTCTTCAATCGCTTTCCATATGTCATTAAATCAGCTGCAGTCTTTGGTACCATAAAGTGCATCCCATTCATATCCGCTTGTAATTGAGGTTGAGCAGGCAATATTACATCTCCATATTCCTGCTTATTAAAGATATTGATTACTTCGTCATGAAAATTCTTCAACTTGAATCGTTTCTTCCATAATGCCTCTTGGTATTTTGGCTCGAGTTTTGCATGCATATCCACACAGTCTTCTATATCACGAATATTCTCGCTTAGTAGCCATCGCAATATAGTAGGTTCACCGCACCGTTTAATTAGTTGTTGCCACATAAACGTTGCATGTGGGCTTTTTAGCCTCATCGCCTTACGTACATCATTAGCATTATGAGCTTTACCAACATATGGATCTGTGCCATCAGCTCTAGTACGCTTTAATGTAAGAATAGTGCGCCTGCAATTTTCATCGCCAAATAGATTTAAGACATCTGACATGTATACGCTCAACGGATCATAAACCATACGCTTTCGTAAGGCTCTACTGTTAGGAGCCTTATATGATTGTCTAAGCGCTGCTTGAAAGTTCATACCTTTTCTTGTAGCCCCTAACACATCGTCATCAAATGGGATATTTGTATATCGATATAAGCAATAAGCATTAGTCCAATACACATATTGTTTCATTAAGCTAACAATGCTAGGCATATCAGGTGCCGATAGCTTCAAAATCATATTGAGCAGCATTGTAAAATGGTAGCCATTTTCTTCAGTAGCACTAGGTGCCACATATACATCCTTGGTCCCATATCCGTAAGTTTCCTTCAATCTTTTTTCAAACATAAGTCGTAACGCTTTGAATGTTTTGTTTAAATTCTTCCGGTTAAAATCAGTCATGATGTATGAATCGCCAAAGAATTTCAGTACCGGCATAATCTCGTTCTCACGAATATAAGCAACAGTCAATTCATGATGGATTCTAAATCTATCAATAAATGTTGCCTTACGTTTCTTGAAGTCGAACCGCAATGTTTCTGTACACATCCCTAAGTCATTTTTTTTACCGTCAAAGAAAAGCTGGATAGCTTGATATCGAATCTTCAAATCTAGGAAGTGCTTATAATTGATAACCTCGATATAAGCCGATACAGGATATACGCTCTCATCATTTATAGAGAAATAAATTTTATGATCATATGGATTAGAAGTTGCTTGGCAATTGGGACAGGTATAGTATTTTGAACCGGTAACATATCCATTCTGATATGAATATCTTCGTTGCCAGCTACCTCCAAACGTAAACCCACAATCGATATGGTGTATAGTTGTATATTCCGCACCATAAGGAGCCTCTAGGATTATGCTATCGAACATTTTGTGAATATAGGTACTGGATACAATCTCCACAGTGAATACCCCCTTTAATCACCAAACATAGCGAATAAGTTTTCTGCTTCCTTCTCTTCAACAGATGCAGGCTCTACTTCTACCACTGGTGCTGGTTCTTCTTTAGGCTTAGACTTTTTAGTCGTAGCCTTTGATTTCTTACTTTTAGTTTCAGCTTCATCCTCTTTAGACTCTGCCTTTTGCTTCTTAGTAGGTTCTACGATTTCACAAGCCTTTACAATAGCATTGGATGCCTTCATGACACCCTCGGTATACGCAATACCAGCTTCGTATTCTTCGGCATTAACAGGGTCAAGTTCAATTGCTTTATGCAATGTATCCAGCGCCTTTTTACAGATATCAGCTTGTGCTTTAAATTGTTGCTTAGACATATTATTCCTCCCCTGCCATAGCGGACTTCAAATCAGTAATAATATCGTCAGTCAATACATCACTGGATACCTTCCCATTTACCCCATGTTTATGGAAAATAGTCATGGCTTGTTTAGCTCGAGCAGTATCATTTCCCATCCATTCACGGAATTCTTTATAGAATACTTTCTTATCCACCGGTTCAGCAGTTACATCTAATGCGGCATCCTGTTCCGATGTTTCAATAGTAGCTGGCTCCTCAGTTGGTGTTTCAGCAGGAGCAGGTTCTACAACCGATTCTGTAGCCGGCTCAACCTTTTCTTCTTTTTTAGTTTTTGTTGGCTTACCTTCGAAATCTGTTACAGGGACATCATCTGCAGGCGCTGTCACTTCATTTTCTAAGATTTTCACCTTACAACCTTCAGCTTCAAGTTGATTTATACCTTCTGCAATCTTTTTACTACTCTTTTGAATTGCTTTCTTGAATGTATCCTCAAGTTTACTTTCTGCTAGTTCAAGGCTAGTGCCTGACGTTACTTTAACAATTGGCTTTTCCGACATACATTGGCCTTGGCATTGATGATTTAATCGTTCGTTCCAATCTGCTACTTGCACTGCTAGATCGTCCAATGTATTGAATTTAATAGTTAAGATATTTTGATTTTCCATGATTTAATCTCCTTTAGAATTGAAATATTAGTTCTCCATCAACTAGTTGACCTTCTACAACTTTTGGCATTCCTAGTTTTATCAACTTATCAATGACAGCTCGCTTTTGAGTAATAAAAATGCATCTACGTTCAATCTGACTCGCCGTCGGTTTAATTACAAATGGTTCGGTCTCCACTGCGGGGGATACACATATTACTCTGTTATTAATATCAATACCCACCTTGAAATACTCTGGGCCTTTAATTTTCCGATAGGCCAACATTGATAATTTGATATAGCTCTTACATGTAACAATAGCAACTTTCATAGCCCTATCATGTTTACCGTTATGTTTTTCAAAGAAGCTAAAATCAAATGTATTTATAGCTGGTTTTGATTTTTTCTTTGCTACAAGTTCAGGCATAATACCTCCTTTTTAGCAACGATTTAATGTGTTACAATTAACTTGGTTATTTAACTAGAGCTCGTATCTCATTGCCGTGAGTACGGGCTTTTTTACATTTATTTTTAATGTGTTCGTCATGGCATCTCTTACACACCCTAATAGCTTTTCGATTTACTTCATCGAATATATATCTATAGGTACATGGGATAATCCGTACGCCACATTTTAAACAATTAACACGCTTCATCTACCCCCTCCATAAATGGCTACATATACGAGCATTGCTACTGCTAATAAGAACATAGAGACCATTACTAAATCAGGAATAGTAAATCCTTGGACATCTGAACCTTCTAGTAGAGCCCCCATTAATACAGCAACTACAATAATTAACTTATTCATAGCTCACTCTCCTATTCTTGCCTGGCATCTTTTCGCTAACCAGGCATTAAACGAATCTAAATGTATTAAGCGTTTACCTCCACGCTGTCCAATCTTCATGGACGGAAAATCAAAGTCTTCCGCCCACTGCCGAATGACAGCAGGTGCTACGCTGGCCAACTCAGCAGCTTCATCAACTGTGACGCAGAGTTTGCTTCTATCCATTATTTCCTCCTTCCAGTATTTACGGTTTAACCGTAATCAACTATAAAAAAATAATGTCATGATAAGCTACATTGAATACCTTTTGTATCATTTCAATATGTGGTACATCTGGAAATGAGCGTTTGCGTTCCCAATTCCCCCAAGTATCTACAGATACTCCTATTTTCTGCGCTGCAGTTACTTGTGACCAGTTCTTGGATGCTCTTAACATCTTAAGAGTATACTTCATAAACTACCTCCTTTCATCCAATAACACCTTGTTTACAGTCATCATTTTACTATGGTTTTTCCGTAATGTCCATAAAACAAACTTAAAATACCGTAAAATTTCCGTAAAATATTGATTTTATTACGAACTTATCGTAATATATAGATATATAAAGTAATATATTGCATTATAAGAGGTTTTTATGAGCGGATTAGGCAACAAGGCTATAATGGCCGAAAACATCCAACGCTTAATGGATAGTCGAGGAATTGATAGAAATAAAATATGTGCTGATTTAGGTTTTAAATACACAACTTTTACAGATTGGGTTAAAGGAAAGACTTATCCCAGGATAGATAAAATCGAGATGATGGCTAATTATTTTGGGGTAAACAAATCTGAGCTAGTCGAAAAACACGTGGAGGGTGGTTATTACACTAACGCTGAAGCAGCCGAATTTGCAGAGTACCTACGTACACGTCCAGGTGCACGCATGCTCTTCTCTGCTGCAAAAGATATGTCTAAAGAGGAGATGGAAGAAACAGTCAAATACATAGAGTTCTTAAAATCCAAACACAAGTAAATACACAAGGGAGAGTATTATCGTTGGTTGTAAATTTGATTTACTGCGACTTACCACATGCCAATGCTGTGTCAGAGGAATGTGAAGATGTAGATACGCATAACATCTACATAAATAAAAACCTCCCTCATGATCGCATGAGAGAGGAAATTAAACATGAATTAATGCATATTATTAATGATGATTTTTACTTAGATGAACATGTGAACCTTGTCGAACAAATGGTTCGTAGGTCACATATAGATGATTCGGCATTAGAAAACATCGACTTTTACCATCATTTTAATGTGTAATTATAGACAAGGGGAGAAACCATGAAGAAACTAGTTATTATTGCTGCATTAGCTTTAATGTCTACATTACCGGTACAGGCTGTAACATTTCAAGAGTTAAACCCATATAATGGGTATATGCAGATTCCAAATTCTAGGGGCGAAATTCAATTCATACCTATTGAATCTTTAGTGACTGAAAAGGACAATGGGAACAAATTAGAAATCATTCTACCTGTATATGGCTATAACACTGGAGATACTGCTATATCTAGCTCTACTAAACGATTTACTTATGATTTTATAAATCATACAATCACAATGCAAATCATAGAAATTACATTCTACGATGGTAGATCCGGTCGAATTATATTCCATTCATTTATTAAGAACCCTAAACGCGTTGAATTACAACCAAATACTTATGGGTATTTAGAAGCTATGGGCGCTCTAGGAAATGCACAGCGCACTGGTAAGTACACGCCTAAAACACAAAACTAATAAAAAATAGCCCCTACTCTGCTACCAACAGAATAGGGGCTACGATACACACCTTAGAGGCATATACCAAAGAACACTATTATTATACCACAAAACCTCTAAGGCTTATTTAATATACCCAAATTTAGGCCTAGGAGGTTATTTTTATGGCAAAAAAGAGAGCCGATGGACGATACCAGGTATCGAAAACCATCAACGGTAAGCGTAAATTCTTTTATGGCACCACTAGGAAAGCGGCCATAGAAGCTATGGAGAAATACATAAATACTAATCAATCATGTGCTAATTTCGATGATACCATTTCATTAAACACCTGGATTAATATATGGTTACAACTAAAAGAAAAGACCATAACCCCTGCCACCTATCAAAGTTATACTGGTATTATCAATCGTTACATAAGAGATAAAATCGGTGGCGTGAAGTTAGCTGAAATTAAACCTAATACATTACGTTATGTCTTTGAATCTATGGATGGATTATCATCAAGGACTATATCCTACACCATGACAATTCTAGGCTCCATATTAGAGCAGGCGGTAAAAGATGACATCATCCCTAAAAACTATATGAAAAACATAGACAGGCCAAAACAGGTTAAAGTCCGTCATATGGTAACGTTATCTGCAGATGAAGTTAAAAACTTCTTATCCAATATCTCTAATGTAGAACATCATGCACTCTTTAAATTAGCATTTGCAACAGGTATGCGACGGTCTGAGTTACTAGGCCTAAGATGGTCTGACATCGATTTCAAGAAATCGACTATATCTATTTCACAAACAGCACTCAAAATAGGATCCACTGCAGTTATATCAAATACAACTAAGACCACATCCTCAAAACGGATAATTGCCATTGATACGGAAACACTCCAGGAGCTTATGAAGCATAAAACAGTCATAGACAAGCGCAGAATTAAAACTATGAACTGGATTAATAACAACCTTGTATTCCCTGGTATAAAAGGCGGTCCTCGTTGTCCTGATGAAGTCAGCAAGCTATGTAAGAAATACGCCAATTTAATCGGTAAGCCATCTTTTACAATGCATGGCACTAGACATACCCACGCCACCCTTCTCATTGAAAATGGGGCTAATATGAAAGCCATACAGGAACGTCTAGGGCACGCGTCATTCCAAGAAACGATGGATACCTACTCACATGTGACACCTAAAATGGAAGATGACATCGTAGAACGTATTTCTAAAATATTCTGATGTCAAAATGATGTCAAACCACGCAAGACTTTATGATGTCAAATAAAAATAAGGGCTTACAGAATTACCTGTAAGCCCTTATTTAATCAGCTTGGTGCGGTTGGAGGGACTTGAACCCTCACGAGCGTACGCTCACCACCCCCTCAAGATGGCGTGTCTGCCATTCCACCACAACCGCGTGGAATACAAAAATGGTGCCTCAGGACAGAATCGAACTGTCGACACACGGATTTTCAGTCCGTTGCTCTACCGACTGAGCTACCGAGGC
>NZ_CAKQFJ010000020.1 GCF_934230905.1 uncultured Veillonella sp.
GAATGAGCTACATATGTCTACAGATTTTCCAACTTATTGGGATTAGTCACACACACTTTTTGTCCTATAACCCTAAAAAAGGCTTCTCGAAATTTCGAGAAGCCTTTTGCTATTGGTGCGCCTAGCAGGATTCGAACCTGCGCACCCGGTTCCGGAGACCGGTGCTCTATCCCCTGAGCTATAGGCGCATGAATACTTAAAAATTATACCATATAACGCTATCATTCGATAGTGTAAAGTATATGAAGCTATTAGCCTTATAAGAAAGCCCTCAACGTTATATCTAATTCAAATAACATTGAGGGCTCATTACATTAGCCTTTTTGCTTATATTTGCTCCTTAATCAACTCTAATAGTGCATCGCAACTACAACTTATATCATCATAGGTTTCATCAAAATTTCCCGTATACCAAGGATCCTTTACGTCACGGCTTTCACCAATAAAGGTCATAGCCTTATACACCTTATGGTCAACATCATCACCGATAATGCGACGCAAGTTTCGTGCATTATTTTCATCCATGATGATAAGGTAATCAAATTTACGGTAATCATCAATCGTCACTTGACGAGCTTTACGACGAGTATAAGAAATCCCCATTTCATCTAGCTTTTGCTTAGTCCCATAATGGGTATCATTTCCTATCTCCTCACGAGATGTGGCAGCAGATTCGATATAAATAGAATCAGTCAAACCTGCCTCGTTAACGATATGCTTCATATAAAACTCTGCCATCGTAGAACGACAAATATTTCCGTGACAGATAAATAAAACATTAACCATTATATCTCCTTTAACACCACACCAAGTGCCGAATTATTAACGAACAAAGTTCGTAGATACTTTTTTCTCTGTATCTGGATATGATACACCGTGTTCCTTAGCCACTGTAAAGCTACGCATCATCCAAATCATATTACGTGCAAGGTTACGCATCGTTTGCATACCTTCCTCATCTTGCTTAGCATCTTCTGCTACTAGGCCATGGCTAATATTCCAATACGTAGAACCTGCAATCGGCATTTGAGAAATACCAAAATATTTATTAAGCACATCAAAGGAGGCCGTTGTACCACCACGTCGAGCTACCGCAATGGATGCACCCGGCTTAAAAGCAAATGGATTTGGTGTTACATTTTCTGCACTGAAAAACACACGATCTAAAAAGGATAAAATGCGACCACTTGGATGTGCATAATATACAGGTGTAGCAAAAATAAATCCATCTGCATCCTTCGCTTTTTCTACAAATGCATTTACATCATCATCCTTAAATACACATTCGCCATGCTCAAAACAATAGCCACATTGAATACAATCACGAATAGGTTTATTGCCAAGTTGAATAACCTCTGTATCTACATTAGCATCACTAAATACCTTTTGTACCTCTTGTATAGCTTGCATTGTTGTACCATTTACATGGCTACTACCATTTACGATTAAAACTTTCATATTCTATTCTCCTAATTCTTACTTAAGAAGTTGTATAAGTTCTAGTTTTTATATATTAGCATAGAAAAATGAATTTGTTAAATTAATAAATTTTCTTTCTGTAATACACTAATTATGACATAATAAAGGCATAATTAAGATTATTTTAGGAGGTGGAAATATGCCAAGAATAATACCTATGAAAGACTTACGCAATACAAATGAAATCATGGATATGTGTAAGGAATCTAATGATCCTATTTTCGTTACAAAAAACGGATACGGTGAACTTGTTGTTATGAGTATGGAAGCATACGAATCACTAACACGCTCTAACGAAATCGATAAAGCAATAACACAATATGAATCAGATATAGCTAATCATGTGCACGGAAAAGATGCCCGAACCCTCTTTTCAGAATTAAAGGAGGAATAACAAAAGCTATCAGTTAATGATATAAAATCAACTGATAGCTTTTTAGTATTAAGAGGCTGTTTTGTTACAGCCTCTAGCTTTAAACTACAAAATAATTAGGTAATGTATTATTCAATTAGAAGTTATGTCGTACTCCCGCATCAATACGCCATGTATTATCTATAGTAGCACCAAAGTTTTTAGTGAATGTGCCATATAAATATGTGCTTGGACGAACGCTCCAGGAGCCCCCAATTTCAGCATCAAGCCATGTATCTTTCAAATCAAGTTCTGTATTTACTGTTGGATTACCTGGTGCGGAATAGGTTGTATTCATCTTACCAGAAAATTCATGAGCCAATGCTAGTTTTGCAAAGATATTGGATTTTTGTGTTTCTCTACCAATGCCAAACCCCAATCGACCTACAGCAGAGTTAACAGCGTCAGCTTTCACATGCATAGAGCCACCACCAACAACATTAGCATCATAGGATACGCCGTTCAAACGACCTACAATAAATTCTACACTAGGATCAATGTAGAAACCATTTTGTTTCTTAATACGTTTACCGTATTCAGCACTTAAAGAGGTACCAAATGTATGATAATCCCCATTCAATTGATGTCCCCCTACTGAGTAAAGTTTGTAATTATTGGACAAGCGGTTTCCACGAGCGATGATATCTAAGTAACGTCCATCATCATGTTGTTTTGTACCATAAAACGCAATACCACCAATTTTACCGTCTCCATTGCCAACGGCATAGGAGTTGCTAGATGTACTGTAATCTAGAGCACCACCAAGGGTCCAACCATTGGATACCTTATGATCATAACCAACTTGTGCACCATTATATGTCATATGAGTATCGGCACCATCTGTCATTTTAGATTTGCCACCGATGTATTTAGCCCATATCCCTTGATTCGTATTAGACAAACGAAGATCCCCTAAACGACGTTGTAAATCGTTCGTATTATTACGCCAAGCCATCGCTGTAGATGCAAGAGCAGATTTCGTACCGCTTACCAACGAAGATTCACTAGCATGTGTTACAGTCGCAGTATCAGTAACAACAAGATTACCTTGTGCATCAAATGCATTTGTACCAAGTTCAGTAATAGCAGCCGGTCTTGTAATACCTTCATTAACTTGAACAGCTGTAGCTAGTTTCTTATCATTTCCCGTATATTGCAATTTATTAGCTAACGATTTCATTTCTGCACGATAACTTGCATCATCAGTCAAATTCTTAGTACTATCGCCTTGTACGGTAATATGGCTATTATCAGCAGCATGTTGAATAACGATCTGACCTTTGCCAGCTTCACTCGCTGACGCGCCTGTTTTGTAATCAGCATTTACAAAACCACTATAGTTTTGAATCGTAATAGGACGAGCATCGATAGGATGAATAATACCTGCTGCTGTTGGATTTGCGCCACCTACAAGATTACGAACTTTACTCCCCTTATATAAGTATGCTGCATTATCTCCTGATGGACGTTCTCGTTTTGGTGTAGGTCGATCCTTACCAATCCATTCATTATTCCAAATAGCACCATTTTGTAAATAAATATCGGCACCAGAATTATGCGGATTTTTATTACTTTCAGCATATTCATTTAAAACAGCACCAGTAAGACTAGAATTAGCTGTTGTAAAAGCTAGTCCCACATTTGTTGGCGCTTCATTATGATTTGGATCACGACCATAATCTTTATCAATTAACCCTACATTACCAATAGCCACTAAATCTTTCATCCCTGGGTGTTTACCATCGGTACCTGCATTAACATATACATCACCCTCTTCTGCCACAACAGAATAGGTATCTGATGTTTCAACAGGATGCGTCATAATACGACCACCGCCATCCACGATAATATGGCCTCGTTGATTAGCTTGTAATCCTACCCCGACAGCATCAATATCTACATTACCTTTAACATGAATATTGGTATCCCCATAGTCTCTCTCAGGATTATCCTTATTAAGACGTGGCACCTTACCGCCATAACCAGCATACACAGCACTCATATAATAATGTCCCAATTCATTTTTAGAGGCTGGTGCATCATTTTTTAATCGGACAATAAGATTTTTATCTACAGTCAATTGAGATCCAAATACATTATAAATCCCTGTTACATTTTTAGTTCTACCTTCCTCAGTCAAGCTTTTACCATGTACATTTACGGTTAACGTATCTTCTATATGTTTAACCTCAGGTTGCGTTTGCACGGGAGAACCCATCGATAAACCAAGTAATTCTTCTGCTTTATCACTCGATACATTAATATCGGTAGCCATTGCAGAATAAGACATTCCTGTTAATACTAATGCAGCCATCACTGCTGATACATGACGTGTAATTTTCATAATTCTCTCTTTCCTATACGATGCTTATAATCCTCTCACTAGATTACATAAAATCTTATAGCACCTAAAAAACACAGAAAGACCCCCTTAGTCCAACTAAGGAGGTCTTTTATTAACTCACACACTCGGTAAGTACTAGAAATACTAATTATTATTCTTCAGGAGAAATAAGGAAGGACAATGCGCTAAAGTATTTATTTTGTTCCCCTTTATTTTGTGTAGGGAATGCAACTTCAACGCCCACTACATTTAAGCCATCAGCAGTAACCGCTACAGTAGCTTTACCGTTTTCATCCGCTTTAGCTTCACCAGTCAAATCATTTACTAAATCTTTAATAAGAGGTGCATTGGCATATGGTTTACCATTTTTAAATACTTGGATTTCATATGTATCACCTTTTCTTAAAGTCAATGGATTAACAGAAGGTACAATTTGAATAAATGCATTTTTATCTACAAATGGTTTAGCTTGTGCATTCCAGTAATGAATATCATATTTGATAGCATGAGTACTCTTAACAGCACCAGGAACTTCTGTGATTGGTTTATGAATTGTTTTACCATCTTTAGTCTTAGTCCAGTAACCATAATCAAAATTTGTTACTGTCACACCAAGATCTGCTGGTGGAACAATAGCTATATTTTTTTCATGTTTAACAACTTGTACTGGAATTTGTTTGCCTTGTACATCATATCCAGTAATATTTTTTACCATATCTGCACTATAGGCATTATCTACAGGACCTTCACCTAATACAAGTACTTTTTCATCTGTACGGTTAGCGAAGAACACACCATGTGCATCAACAGAAGAGCATACAAAACCTGTCGCTAAACCTACAGCAAACAAAGAAGCTAACAATTTCTTATTCATAAGAACCTCCACAATCAATAATATATATCAATAAACTTGCTATCATTATACATCGTTATTTACATTTCGTACATACTCATACCCCTATAAGCAAGCTATTATGCGTACTTTGTATATTAAAGCATTACTATGCTAATCAGTTATAGTTGATAAAATTATCATAAAACTTTCATGCCGATATAATAAAAGAGGATATTTAGGCTTTATTATAATATAAAAAGGACACTCCAAACAGAGTGTCCTTTCCATATATCAAGTGAAGATATTATTTTTTATTTTTAGCAGCTTTCGCACGTGCGTTACGATCGAGAATTGTTTTACGCATACGAATGCTTTCAGGTGTTACTTCAACAAGTTCGTCATCGTTGATCCACTCAAGAGCTTGTTCCAAGGAGAAGATACGAGGTGGAGTCAAACGAACTGCTTCGTCAGAGGAACTAGAACGCATGTTAGTAACATGTTTTTTCTTACATGGGTTAACGTCCATATCAAGTTCGCGTGTATTTTCACCGATAACTTGACCTGCGTACACATCTTGGTTAGGACCAACGAACAATGTACCACGGTCTTGAACGGAGTTCAAGCCATATGGTGTAGTTTCACCATTTTCGAATGCTACCAAAGCACCGCGTGTACGAGAAGGAATTTCGCCTTTGTATGGTGCATAACCATGGAATACATGGTTCATGATACCATTACCTTTTGTAGCTGTTAAGAATTGTGCACGGAAACCAATCAAACCACGTGCAGGAATTACGAATTCCATACGAAGGTAACCCGCCAACTCAACCATATTAGTCAATTCAGCTTTACGTTGACCAAGATTTTCCATTACAGTACCCATAAATTCTTGAGGTACATCGATAGTCAATGCTTCAAGTGGTTCACACAATTTATCATTAATAGTTTTGAAAATTACGCGAGGTTTACCTACTTGTAATTCATAGCCTTCACGGCGCATAGTTTCAATCAATACAGCCAAATGCAATTCGCCACGACCAGATACTTTGAATGCATCTGCAGAATCAGTTTCTTCTACCTTCATAGAAACGTTAGTTTCTACTTCGCGGAACAAACGATCACGCAAGTGACGGGATGTAACAAATTCACCTTCGCGACCTGCAAATGGAGAGTTGTTTACAGAGAATACCATAGACAATGTTGGTTCGTCGATGGAGATGGATGGTAATGCTTCTGGATTTTCAGCATCTGCTACTGTTTCACCGATATTAATATCATCAATACCAGCAAAGGCAATGATATCACCCATTTCTGCTTCATCAGTTTCAACGCGGTTCAAACCATTGTATGTATATACACGGCCAATTTTCGCCTTACGAGTGCTTTCACCAGTCATGATAGCCACTTGTTGGTTAGTTTTCATTTTACCGCGAACGATACGACCTACGGCAATTTTGCCGATAAAGTTATCATAATCAAGTGTAGTAACCATAAATTGAAGAGGACCTTCCAAATCACCTTGTGGTGCAGGGATTTCTTCAATCAATGTTTCAAACAATGGTTCCATATTTACCGCTTCGTCATCCCAGTTAGTTTTAGCCACACCAGCACGAGCAGACGCGTACACTACAGGGAAATCGAGTTGGTCATCATCTGCTTCAAGTTCCATGAACAATTCAAGAACTTCATCTTCAACCTCTTTAACACGTTGGTCAGGACGGTCGATTTTATTGATAACTACGATTGGTTTCAATTTTTGTTCTAATGCTTTACGTAAAACGTATTTAGTTTGAGGCATTGGACCTTCGTAAGCATCTACGAGAAGCAATACGCCGTCAACCATGTTAAGTACACGTTCTACTTCACCACCGAAGTCAGCATGGCCTGGAGTATCAACGATGTTGATTTTGATGCCATCATGCATAACTGCAGTGTTTTTAGACAAGATAGTAATACCACGTTCACGTTCCAAATCATTGGAGTCCATTACGCGTTCTGCTACCTTTTCATTTTCACGGAACACATGGCTTTGTTTTAATAATGCGTCCACCAAAGTAGTTTTACCATGGTCAACGTGGGCAATAATCGCTACATTTCGAAGATTTTCGCGAATCATAAGATCCTCCCTTTAATTCCTTCAGTATATTCTATATCACATAGCACTTATAAAAGTCGCTATATAGGTATATTCCCAAAATTGGCAACACTTAATTATAACGTAACTAATTCAGTCATGTCAAAGAAAACACTATAAAAAAGATTTCTTATGAATCCATTCGAAAAAAAAGGTAATGATACATAAGAAATCTTGTATGAGTATTTAGTTTGTATTAATCTTCACCAATCATGCGTACTTCTGGTTCAAGATGTACACCATGTTGGTCGTACACGCGTCGTTGCACTTCTGCAATCAAATCGAGCACGTCCTTCGCACTAGCACTGCCTGTATTAATAACAAAGCCTGCATGCTTATGAGATACTTGTGCATCCCCTACAGATAATCCTTTGAGCCCGGTTTGTTCAATCAACGTCCCTGCAAAATACCCTGGTGGGCGTTTAAAAGTAGAGCCAGCACTAGCAAATTCTAAAGGCTGTTTTGACTCACGTTTTTCTGTAAGTTCATCCATTCTAGCCTTAATGGCATTTTTATCGCCTGGTTTAAGCGTCATAATTACTTCGCCAATAACCTCATGATTATCATGGAATACACTATGACGATACCCAAAATCTAAGTGAGATGCATCATATTCTTTGATATTACCTTGAAAATCTACAGCTCGTACTGCCGTGACTACATGGCTCATTTCCCCATCATAAGCACCTGCATTCATAAACACGGCACCCCCTAATGTACCAGGAATACCAATAGCAAATTCAAGACCAGTCAAGCCATTTTCCCAGGCAAACTCGGATGCGTCCTTTAGCATATATCCTGAACCAATGCACAATGTATTATCATTACAGTCCATAATTTGTGTCATATGTCGAACCGATACCACGACACCGCGAATGCCACCATCCTTCACAAGAATATTGGACCCGCAACCGATAATAGTAACAGGCACATCAAATTCATGAATGGTGTGAAGAGCAAAGCTCAATTCGGCCATCGTAATCGGTTCAATAAATAGGTCCGCAGGGCCACCAATTTTAAATGTCGTATGATAACGTAAATATTCATCTTCTCGTACACGTGTACTTGGTAATTTTTCCAATAAAACCGTTTGTAAGGCCTTAATGTTGTGGTTGTTGTTTTTCCCCATGATCTAACACTTTCATCCCCTCAGTGATTGGTTCGCTAATGATTTTATAAATATCATTAGATACTTGGCTCCAACGCATTTGCGCTTGCAAATAATTTGCAGCTGCAGTATTTGCTTGAATTTGAGGCATCAATTCCTCTTGTTTCTTTTGCAAATCATCCGCTTCAGGCGCTCCGGATAACTTAGCATATTCCCATTGCATTTGTTGAGCCATAAATGTGCGCACCAATGCAGTTGCTTCTGCGTCAGCTTTTACAGCCTCTTGCGCTTGCATCAAATCTTTATACTCTTCAGATTCACGCATTGCGTGTGCTAAATCGTGGGCTTTATCGTAATTCATATTCATTCCCCCTATTACATACACTATTCTTTATGAAAGCGAACTTTCACGAACATCATTCATTATTTTACTTATGGCTAATCCAATTGCCTACTTCTTTCAAATCTGGATAATCCAATTGACGCATAGCTTCATAGGCAATGATAGCTACAGAATTAGATAGATTCAAAGATCGTGCGTCTTCTACCATCGGAATGCGAATGCACGTTTCTTCATTACCTTCTAATAAACTTTCAGGTAAGCCTCTAGTTTCAGGACCAAATACGAGCATATCACCGATTTCATACTTCACATCAGAATGCACATGTTTAGCCTTCGTAGTAGCATAAAAATAACGACGATCAGGATATTTCGCATATAGTTCTTCTATATTTTCATGTACCTGTACATCTACCAAATGCCAATAATCAAGGCCTGCCCGTTTAACGTGCTTATCATCAATAGAAAAGCCTAATGGTTTAATAAGGTGCAAGGTCATATGGTTTGCCGCACAAAGGCGTGCAATATTACCGGTATTACCGGGAATCTCCGGCTCATATAATACAATTTCCATTCTATTCCCTCTATTCTTATATCTATATTATTCTACCTAATCTAAAGGGTGTATTCAAGTAGTGAATTCTATTTTCTCTATTAAGACTAAAAAGTACTACGCTACAAACCTTATTCACCGCTATTGCGAATAAAATGTCCGCTCTTGCCACCATCTTTTTCAACGAGATAAGTTGGTCCCATAATCATTCCCTTATCGATAGCCTTACACATATCATACACAGTAAGTAACCCGACTTGAACAGCCGTAAGGGCTTCCATTTCTACACCAGTTTGTCCCGTCGTCTTAACAGTAGCCATAATTTTAATAGCTTTATTATGTGTATCAGTTGTGAAAGCCGAACTTTTACCATCAATAAGATGGCAGTGAACCTCTACCTTCGTCAGCATCAAGGGGTGACATAAAGGAATGAGGTTACTCGTTTGCTTAGCCCCCATAATAGCTGCTAATTGAGCAACAGACAAAACATCGCCCTTTTTCATCGTTCCACCTTGAATACGCTCATAAATAGCATCGTTAATAGCAATAAAACCTTCTGCTACCGCAATGCGATGCGTATGGTCCTTCTCGGACACATCCACCATCCACGCATTACCTTGTTCATCAAAATGTGTTAATTCCATAATATTTCCTTATTTTATGTATAAATGTACATCAATAGTTTTACTTTTTCCATTTCTATTATACAATATAATTAAATTAGTATATATGAGGAAGGAAGTGTTCCTATGAAAACAAAATTAACTTATTTCGGCCATGCGTGCTTTATGCTAACAAATGGTGATGTATCCATGATTTTTGACCCATTCTTGACAGGCAATACATGGGACGTAGCAAAAAAAGAAGATATTAAATGCCAATACATCTTCGTTAGCCACGGTCACGATGATCACTACGGCGATACTGATTTTATCGCTAAAGCTAATGATGCACTCGTAATTTCTACAGCTGAAGTAGCAGGTAAAGCTGCCGCTGCAGGTTGCCGTACACATGCTATGCACCTTGGCGGTAAATATGACTTCGAGTTCGGTTCCGTTCGTATCGTACCAGCATTCCATGGCGCTGGTATACCTGGTGGCCACGCAGCAGGTTGTATTGTCAACTTCTTCGGCGACATCGTATACTTTGCAGGAGACACAGCCCTCTTTAGCGACATGAAATTATTGAACCGCTTTGGCGATATTGACTACGCACTTCTCCCTATCGGCGATAACTACACAATGGGCGTTGAAGATGCAGCCCTTGCCGCTAGCTACGTAAAAGCACGCATCTCTATTCCAATCCATTACAAAACATGGCCTGTTATCGACCGCGAACCAGGTGTATTCACAAGTCTAGTAGAAGGCAAATACAACCAAACCGCTGTTATCATCGATCCAGGTTCTTCTATTGAATTAAATAGCTAATTTAATGTGTGTGACAAAAACAGCCCCCAAACTCCTCCACCGGCTTTTTCTTCGCCCCTCTGGGGCTCAGGCCAAAGTCAGAGTTTGGGGGCCATTTTTGTCATTCCCCCTTGGTAATTTATCCATTATAAAACTAATACAGATAAATCAATAGATTGCTTACACCCCCCATGTAAGCAATCACTTAACAATCTTTGCGACCTAAATAAATAGAACGTTCAAGGGGGCTCGGTGGCTTTCAAAATCTGACTTTGGCCCACCATCTTTTTACCACCTATATAAGCAGTAACTTAACAATCTCAATAGACTAAATTAATAGAGACGCTCATGAAGGACGCAATGATTTCTAACATCCGACTTTGGCCCTGCGAAGCCCGAAGGGCGTAGTCAGACCCGGCCGGTGGAGGATGTTAGGAATTGTTGCGTCCTTCGCCGTAAATATAATCTATATTGAGATTGTTAAGTACTGATTACTCCTGATTTGCCATGGAAAACCCTGATCGACTGCTCATTCTCACAAATTCATCAATGTCTTGTGTTTCATCAACTCCTACATAGCCCATTTCACGGACTATACCGTGTGGATTATGCACTGATAATTGTGGTGCAGAGCCCGTAAGCACCCATAATACTTTATACCCTTTTGGTACATCACGAAGGTAATCCTCGCCTTTACCATCCGTAAAATATACGACTAAATCTACATGATGTTGATTCGCCAAAGAAAATACTGGTGAAAATGCAGTTGAACCGCGAACATCAAGTCGTGGTTTTACATCTTTTACAGTTTCCATTGTATAGGTACGACGTACTTCATTATCACATTCTACAATGGTTATACGATGATTATAGGCATGCACAATTTGTAATACTTGTTCTAGCGCATTCGTAAATTCTGTATCTATAATACTACCACTCATATCAAGAGCTACCCACACATTTGCCTTATGTTGGCGTAATGTACCAGATAATTCCAAACGCTCCGGCTGACGACGATTGCGACGCATCGTCGTTTTTTTATGTCCACTGGCCACCTTACCCATCAATTTTTTTAGATAAAAATACCAAGGTAATGAACGTCGCGTTTTTCGGAATGTATCGATAAGACTTTTTACATATCCTTCCATATTCCCTTTCGACGATTCATTGATATAACGTTCCGTGATTTTATCCATCGTTTCTGTATCAATAGCATCAGATTCATCCCAAATATCATGACTCGAATTGGCATTAAATTCCATCGCCACAATTTGACTAGAATCCTCAACAGATACAAATAAATCCGGTTTTTCTTGCATTGCCTTATCAATAGCCTTCGCATAATATTCCAAAGTGCGGAAGCGCTTTAATAAAAGACCATATCTTGCATTGACATTAGCCACAGTAATCGCATCACGATCAACATATTCTAAATAATCGTTAACAACCATATCCATAGCCATATGAACCGCTTTTTTATTAAATCGTTGACTGAGTTCTTTGACCCGCATCAAATGGGCCGATATAACATGCAATATTTCTCGTTTAATACCATCCTTCATTACATCTGGTGGTTGTCGCAACATAATAAACGGATTTACATATAAAACATAACCACCACGTTTGAGATTCACACCAAAAGCACTCGTCATATCTAGACGTACTTGATGAGCCATTTGTAAATAAAAATAGCCAAAAAATTGATCCTCATCAAGCAGTAAACTATTAACATCATGTAATGTATGCCATAAACGCTGTTCGTATCCATCTGCTAAGACATGTTGTGTCAAAATCTCTAAGTCGGTACCCTCTCCATCATATAGTTCCGTCAAGCCCTTACCTATCGTACCAATATGACTATCAGACATATTGTGATTGACCATATCTACCGCAATCTCTTCCGCATGTTTCTGATGTACTGTATGTTCATCTACATATACTTGATAGCGAGCATATAATTGCTCATACAAAGCATCTGCATCACGAGCAATCTGATTACGTTTTCTATGCCATCTATCTAATGCTTTGATAGCCTCTTCATCATAACGTCCAGTCTTTTCCCATCCGTCTATATGAGTGAGCAGGTCAGATGCGTCCCGGATATCGTCTTTATCTAAATTTCGATTCATAATTCCTACCTGTCATATACTTTTTTTACAATTTAACGATTGGCTTCAAAAAACGTTTTAATAAAAAGATCATCCTCAATAGCATAGCTATACACATGAGAATACATATTGCGTAAATCTTTCATAACAGCAATGCGCAAATCACCGGGATACAATGTAATGAACTCGATAAAGCGATGGACTTCATCTGCATTACTATTCCGATTTAATCGATATAACATGTTTTTAGCAGATACATAGAGGCGAGTCGGGCTTTCACCATTGACACGTTCTTGTAAAGACATAATAGCACCGGGCTTATGCACTGCCTCTAATACATCATCAAACGAAATCAATGGCTCTTGTTCCGTTTCAACGAAATTAACAAAGGCCTCAGCAATAAGTTTTCCCACATTGCCGCGAATTACATTTTGGAATACATCACGGCTATAAGCACCATGTTTATAGATACTATAAATATGAGAGATTCGTTCAAATGAACGCGGTGTTGCATCGATATCATCTTCATGACGTTGGTTCAAATAATCTGGATAGGAAGAGATGAATTCAATTACTGTATCTTCAATTCCTACGGAAATAGCCCAATCAATCCATTGCATATAATCCGCTTCCATATAGAGCCATACAAAACGATTTTGTTGTGCCGGATCCATATCAATCGTCTGATAATCAAAGGAGTCCTCTGGGTTCATAGCCGCAATGATACGCACATCATCACTCAAAGCAAATCCATTAATTTCTCGATTTAAAATCAAATTCATTAATTCTTGTTGTACCGCATGCTCTGCACGATTAATTTCGTCGATAAACAACAATACACGTTTACCTGCATCAACAGCTCGTGACACATGTTCCAAGGTATGATGCACGGCATACACGGTTGTTTTAATCTCTTTAACTGTACCATCACTATCTTTATGTGAAACCGTTTCTACCGTTGGCAATCCCCCTATTTCCCCTTCTTTTAAAAGATTACCATCAATAGTTACCAATTCCCAATCATGTACATCTGCTACACGTGCAGCTAGCGATGTTTTACCAATACCCGTTTCACCAACGAGCAAAGGGACTTGATTAGCAGCTAGCACTAATTCCACACTAGCCATTGTATCTGTAAAATTCATTATGACTCCTTTTTCTTAATATAGTAAATACTGGTCAACTGCAATCTTCTTTGCCTTTACAGAGCCATACATATCAACTAGCGACAATATATCAATAGGCCATGTTGACTGACGCCCGCCAATGGCAGGATTACTTACTAGCTCACGGACATATCGTTCCTCTACATCAGAATTTCCAATTACTTCTATTAAAATTCGACGAACCATATCGACTGTTAACCCAATTTGCTTATGTACATAACCTAATATTAACGTAGATACTTTTAATAACTCGACAACAGTTTCCAAATCTAAATTTGTAATTTGTCGCATGGCTTGTGGATTTTGCAACACTGACGTTTTTAGAATAGCCAATGTTGGATTTGGGATATAGCGCAATGCTAAATAATTCGACTCTACAGCCGCCATTTGAACCTGTTCTGATGGATTTGCAATATATTGCAAGGCATCATACTGTTTTTGTACGGCCCTTAATTGCAAGTCCTCTGATGGATTTTGAATATACCGTACTGCCCAACCCGATTGCTCTAAAGCAATATAAACCACTTCATCCGATGGGTTTTGAATATATTCTAGAACCGCCCAGTCTTGTTTTACCAATGAGATTAATAGTTCATCACTTGGATTCTCCACATACTGAATAGCACGTGGCGATTCTGCCAAAGCAGTTTCAATCACTAGATTGGTAGGATTTTTAATGTACTGTAAAAGCATCCCATTCTGTTCTACGCAGGCTAGCTGCATTCCCTCTGTAGGATTAGGGATATTGCGTATGCCATGAGGATTGTTTTTGAGAGCTTTTATATATTGTTCTTCTGTCATACTACCCTTCATTTCTATCTAAAAAGGCCATACGAATACGTATGACCTATACTGAATTCTATTCTATTATATCATCTTTTTTCGATGTAGTTATATTTCTTTCGTATACTAATTACCTGGTTAATGCATCTAAATCAGAATTATTCCCAATTACTAGCAATTTATCATCCTCCGAAAGTATGGCTGTAGGATTTGGTGGCACATCTAGACCTGTGCTTCTCCTAACCCCTACTGCATTTAGATTATAGTGTTCACGCAATTTAGAATCTCTCAAACAACTTCCCACCATGAAGGAAGGCATACTAATTTCGATGAGGCTTATATTTTTAGATAGCTGTAAGTAATCCATTACATGCTCCCTCGTCAATGAGTGAACAAGTCGTAGTGCCATATCGTATTCTGGATAAATAACTTGATCAACACCTATTTTTTGAAGCATCTTACCTTGTAAACTATTTTCTGCCTTAGCCACAACTTTAGAGATTTGCATTTCCTTAAGAAGCATAGATGTCATCAAATTGGCTTGAATATTGCCGCCAATAGCTACAATGACCATATCAAATTGACTTAATGCCAATGACTTAATCGCTTCTTCATCAGTAGTATCTGCTACGATGGCATGCGTAATATAGGGAGATATTTTTTGTACAATATCTGAATCAATATCTACACCAAGCACTTCATGATTCATTGATGCTAACATCTTGGCAATGGTCGTACCAAATCTACCAAGACCTATAACGGCTATTGTTTTTTGTTTCATTATGTACCTCTTTTAAATGTATTATATTCTATTGTTATAACATTACATTCTCTTCTGCATACGAAATTGGCTTATTCGGTTTTGTACGCAATGCCCATGTACCAATCACAGTCATAACTCCCACACGGCCTGTAAACATTACTAAGATAAGCACCCATTTGCTACCTTCAGATAAGTCTGGGGTAATCCCCGTTGTAAGCCCTACTGTACCAAATGCGGATGTAACCTCAAAGAGTAACCGTATAAAATCATATGGTTCATCCCACGCTAGGTAGCATGTAGCTAGCAAAACCAAAAGTATAGAAAGAAAAATTATTCCATTTGCCTTAAGAACGGTAACCATAGAAATTCGACGTCCAAAGGCCTCTACATGTGAACGGTTATTAAATAAGGTACACGACGATAAAATAGCAACCATAACAGTACTAATTTTAACACCGCCACCGGTCGAATTCGGTCCAGCACCAATAAACATAAGAATAATGGTGACAAACAGTGTAATTGGATGTAATTGATTATAATCAACTGTAGCAATCCCTGCAGTTCGTGGCGTAACTGATTGAAAAAATGCAGCCATCACCTTATTCCAAATAGGAAGTGGTCCAAACGTGTTTGGATTAGCCCATTCTACACCAAGGAATAATATGGTACCTAACATAATCAATACCACTGTGCCAACAAACATAATCTTAGTATGCAATTTTAAATCATCAAAACGTCTCAACTTGCGATGAGACCATATATCAAATGCCGCCAAATAGCCAAAACCACCGATAACAATAAGTAGCATCGTATTGATATTAAATAAGATATCCCCCACCATCTTGTAAGGCAAATCATTATCAAAGAAAACAAATCCAGCATTACAAAATGTAGAAATAGCCTGCATAAAACCTATGTAGAAAGCATCATTACCAATATATGGATGTAATTGAATGACATATAATAGTCCCCCTATACATTCAATAACCAATGTATAGATAGTCAATTTTTTCGTCACATGAAGAAGACCTTTCATGCCATCTTGTCCTACATCTTCTGAAAGTAACAACCGATTTCGAAGCCCTACATGTCTGCCAAATAGAGATGCAATAATCGTTGTAAAAGATACAATGCCAAGCCCTCCCAACTGTATAAGGATAACCATAATAATCTTGCCAAATAAAGACCAATGATAATAGGTATCCACAGTGGCGAGTCCCGTTACCGATACACAAGATACAGCGGTGAAAGCAGCATCAACTAAGGCCGTACCTTGCCCTTCTGCACTGGCTATAGGCAACATAAGAAGAAGAGTTCCCACCATCATAACTGCTAAAAAACTAAGTGCTAGTAAACGATATGGATTTTGTTGCATATATTGTTGCACATGATGTGGTGTATGTTGTTGCCACATAGGCCTACTCCAATCCAGCTAATGTAAAAGCTGTTTCTAATGTAGGTAGTCCACTGCGGCCGCCTAAGCCTTGTGTATTAAGAGCTGAAACAGCAGATGCAAAGCGAGCAGCCGCTTCTAACTCAGTATGATTACATACTTGTAAACTATCAACAGGCTTTATACGTCCATCGTTCTGCAATTGCATCCGACGAATCACCGTGGCTAATCTCGCCAAAAAGGCCCCATGGAAACTATCCCCTGCCCCCGTCGTATCTATTACGCTTTCTTGTGGAAATGGCGCACACCGATAAGCCGTTCCATCAGGCCATACAAAATAGCTGCCATTGGCTCCATCTGTAACTCCTGCTAGCAAAGCACCTCGTTCATGAATGATACGACATGCATCTTCTAAATCTGTAGTTCCTGTATATTTTTCAGCATAATCGCGAGCCACAATAACAACATGAGATGATTCGGTAATTGGTTTCATCTCTTCATCGTATCGTTGAGCACCACCATCTAGAGAAATTATGGTTCCACAAGACTGGGCTATTTCCATAGCAGTTCGCATCAACGGTCGATGGCGTCCATTAATATGTAATATGGCTGACGACTCTATGAATATCCGATATGATTCAAGAAACTCTGGCTCATGTGCTGTAGAACGTTCAAAGAACACAGCCCGTTCGCCTGTTGTAGCTTTCACAAGAATCGTTGCAGTTCCACTGATAGCATTTGCGTCAACTTGGATAGCCTCTGTATTAACGTTGTATTTATGAAAGTCCTTTAGAATATAACGCCCAACCATATCGTCTCCGATACGGTCAATCATAGCAGTGGAGACTCCATATTTCCCAGCTGTAGCCAATGCAGTTGCTACCGGTCCACCCCCATCGGTTGTTGAAGAAAGGGCTGGCTGTACCTCACGCCCTGTGGGAAAATGGTCGACTACGATAAATCGATCTAAGGTACTAGCCCCAATGCCAACTATATCTATCATTTCGTTAGGAAATGTATTCATACTAACCTCCTAATACCTTGTATAACTATATGTACAGAATACATTTCTACACATAAAAAGTAAACCCTAAACCACGATATATTCTTACCGAACTAGATGTTCAGATAAGAAATATATCGAAATTTAGGGTTTAAGAATACGATTAAACGTACCTGTCAGTATATATGTTATTTATATGAGAAGTTATTTTCATTACTCTTCTTCTACGTAATTAATAACTTTTCCTTTTGTTTTAATAAAGTTTGGAATAATAAGAACAAGGAATGCAATAGCAACAATACCATAAATACCAGCCATGCCAATCCATTCAAAAGCATTGCCTAATACAAGGCCAATTACGGCAAAGTCCGCATCACCAAATGTTGTATTTTGGAAACCTAATTGTCCAAGAACTGGCAATGCTAATGCTGGCAAGAATGTAATAGCCAAACCGTTAAGGAATGCACCTACTGCAGCACCACGGCGACCACCAGTAGCATTGCCATAGATACCTGCTGTTGCACCACAGAAGAAATGAGGTACAAGACCAGGAATGATAAGTACGCCACCTACGGCACCTAAAACAAGCATACCGATGATACCTCCAATAAAGGAGCTAATAAAGCCTAATACTACAGCTGTTGGCGCATAGGTAAAGAATACAGCACAGTCTACAGCTGGTATTGCATTAGGAATAATTTTTGTAGCAATACCTTGGAATGCTGGAATCAAGTCACCCAAGATCATACGAACACCAGAATATACGATAGCTACACCTACAGCAAAGTTCATAGCACTCATAACTGCAAATAAGTATGGGCTCATAGAACCAGACAATGTAGCTACAAATTCAGAACCGGCAGCTAACGCAGCAATCAAATAGAATACAATCATAGTCAATGCAGTAGATAATGTAGAGTCACGCAAGAAGCCCCATTTTTCAGGAATTTCAATATCTTCCGTGCTATCTTCTGCCTTACCTACATACTTTGCTACCCATGCCGATAAATAGTAACCTAAGCTACCAAAGTGTCCAAGTGCAATTTCATCACCATCAGTAACTTTAGAAGTATAACTTTGACCAATGGCTGGGGAGATAGCAGACCAAGCCCCCATTAAGAAACCACCTACAAGAATAAGTTCGATACCAGATAAGCCTGCAGTACCAAGCACAGCGGACATTAAACAAGCCATAAATAAGCTGTGGTGGCCTGTAAGGAACACATACTTGAATTTAGTGAAACGAGCAATTAATAAGTTCATCAATAATCCTACAACAAGAATAGACATCGTTTCAACACCAAGTACCTTTTGCGCTACTGCCACGATAGCTTCATTGTTTGGTACAACACCGGTAATATGGAAACCATGTTCAATCATTTTCCCTAATGGATCAAGATTGCTAACGATAACCCCAGCACCAGCAGCAAGCATTAAATAACCAAGAATCGGCTTCAATGTACCAGTCATAATTTTATGAAATGGTCTTTTTAAAGCTATTAAACCTACGCATGACATGATACCAATCAATAGCGCTGGCTGACTCAATACGTCGCGTAAGAATTCTAATATCATTTCCATAGAATCATCTCCCCAAAATTACTTAGCGATTTGTTGTAATCGATCTAAGATATCTTCTTTAATTTTCTTTTTATTAATATAACTACGTACAATAGCTACGTTCTTGTCTTCAAACTGTTCTGCTAATTCTTTTACAGTAACAATTAAATCAGCTTTACGGCCTTGAGCTGCATTAAAATCAATTGATTCCACTTGCGCTTCAATATTATTTTCAGCACAAATTTCTTCAATTTTCATTTTTAACATCAAACTTGAACCAATACCATTACCACAAACAGTTAAAATAGAAATCATAGTCCACCTCCAAATTAAGATTCCTCAAGATGTTCCTCTAAGAAAGCATGCACATCCTCAATGCTTTCAAATGTTGCTGCAGCATCTAAAAAATCTTCATCTTCAAATAATGTTGCAATATCTGTAAGCAATTGAATATGTTCTTCCTTATTTGAAGCACATAAAAAAAAAGCTACTGATACAGGATCATTCTCTGGACTGCCAAAATCAACAGGTTTTTCCAGTGTAATAAGCGCTGTACCAACTTTCTTAGCCCCCATTTCAGGGCGTGCATGAGGCATTGCAAGACCAGGAGCTAATACTATATAAGGCCCCATCTCACGAACCACTTCAATCATAGCCTCTGTATATGTAGGCTCTGTAAAACCAGCATCGACCATGAGTTGACCACCATGACGAATCACATCTTCCCAGGTCTCTGCAGGATAATGAAATGACACATTATCCTCAGATAATAAATCTTGTAACAAGCTAACACCTCCTATACTCACAACTTGTATACTCATATTATAACTAGGGATGATAAAAAAGCATATACCCTATGTATTTAATTACAAAAAAAGTTAGACCCCAAAGGGTCTAACTTTCACTTATTCACATGGTATGTATAAGAGTTGCTAGTATTGAAAGAGTACAAAAAAGATATTTTTATATACATATACCATGTCAATATTTAGTTATTCAAGTACTCTAAGTGTTGCTTATTAGACGCATCGGTACGCGTTCTAATAGCCTCTACCAATGGTTTCAAAATTTGGTATTCCTCGTCTGTTAAACGGAACGATCTACATACGCGCTTATACATACGAGGTCTACGACCAGAACCTTCTCTCTGTCCGCCCCATGTCATTAACATATACCTCTCTCTAAGGACTATTATATTATTGTCTCTCACAGTAATTAGTATATGTCATTTTATGCGAAATTTCAAGATTTTTATTCAAATTTATAAATAATTAATTATTTGCTTTTGCAGCTTCTGCTGCTTTTTTTAAATTAGGCACGGATGTTGGACATGTAGCAGGTGTACATGCACCATTAGGGCCTAAATCTTCAGAGCGATTTACAAATGTAGTATGTAACATATGATGTGCTTTGTGGCTCATAGGTTTACCATCAAAGAACTCCGCATATAACTTTTGGATATCTGGATTATCGCAAGAGGCTTTAATGGCTACTTCTCTATCGCGCGTATATAAGGATGCAATACGAGCTTCACGAGCTTTGTCGGCCATAGGTAACTTAACGCGTGGTTGACCACCACCACCAATACAGCCACCGCGACAAGCCATAACTTCGATGAAATCATAATGGATATTTTCAGCGCGCATACGTTCAATAAATTTACGCAAGTTGCCAGTACCATGTACAGCTGCTACATGTAATGTTTTATCGCCAATCACAACATCAGCTTCACGAGCACCATCCATACCACGAATAGCTTCAAATGGGATTAAAGTACTAGGTGCATCTTCACCTGTCACCAATTTGTAAGCAGTACGCATAGCTGATTCCATAACACCACCAGTATTACCAAAAATAATACCGCCACCAGATGCTTCACCCATCAATGGATCAAATGTAGCATCTTCCAATTCATCAAAATTAACATCTTCTGTACGTAACCATTTAGCAAGCTCACGTGTAGTAATACAATAATCGGTATCACGCATTTCTGGTACATCCCAGTATTCTGCAGAAGCATTCATTTCATCACGACGAATTTCAAACTTCTTAGCGGAACAAGGTGTTACTGCTACAGCCACTATTTGTTTTGCATCAATCCCCATTTTTTCAGCAAAATAAGTTTTTTGCGTAGGTGCTTGCATAGCAATTGGACTCTTTGCTGTAGATAAATTTGGTAAAAATTCTGGATAGAATGTTTCAGCAAATTTTACCCAAGCAGGACAACAAGATGTGAATTGAGGTAATTCACCACTGCCATTAAGAACACGTTCAACTAACTCGGATGCTTCTTCCATAATAGTCATGTCAGCGCCAAAGTTTGTATCAAGTACATAGTCCCCACCGAGTTTACGAAGAGCTGCAACCATTTTACCTTCTACGAAAGTCCCCGCTTCCATACCAAATTCTTCACCTAATCCAACACGTACTGCCGGTGCAGTTTGGAATACAACGATTTTATTAGGATCTGCGATAGCAGCCTTTACTTCGTCAATTTCAGAACGTTCATTAATGGAATCAAATGGACAAATAGAAGCACATTGACCACAATGGATACAAATTGGATGATCACCATTTGTTGTCAAATCGTAATAGTCAAATACGCCCATATCAACAGCGCATGCTTTACGGCACAAAGAACAATTTTTACATTTAGATAAATCTTGCACAATGGCAATATTGCCTTCTTCAATAGGTACACGACGATCTAAAAATTCGTACTTACTCATGTTTCCTCCTACTTAGGTAACGTAGTTATCGTTAATTTAGGAAATTATACTACAAAATGTGATTTTTATCAATAATTATGAAAGTAATTCCTATGCAAATTAGATATTAAGAAACAGCTTAAAATAGAGATTCACAAGCGTTCTTCTAACTCCATCCACCGCTCAGTTAATGCATCCACTTGAGATTGTGTCTCTTCTCGTTCAGCCATGAGCGCTTGCATTTTTTCATAATCCGTAGCGGCTTGTCCAATCATAACATCTAATCCCTTAATAAGATGCTCTAATTTAGGTAATTCCTCCATAATAGATGCATATTCTGCTTCTTCAGCCTTATTGAGACCTTTCTTTACAGGATTTTCTGTATGACTTGCACTACTAGAGGACACACCAGTAGTATTTATAGGATTCACATCAGCCACTTCTTTGACGCTATGCGCAGTAGAAATTTGCGTTTCAGGTACATAGAATGGGGCGTTGTTACTTTCACCAATCTCAGCCTTATAATCTGAATAGGAACCATGCACGATATCTATATGACCATTTCCTGTAAATACAAATAATTTATCTACAACACGGTCAAGGAAATATCGATCATGACAGACAGTAATAATAACACCACTAAAAGAATCAAGAAAATCCTCCAACACTTCTAATGTAGGGATATCCAAATCATTAGTTGGTTCATCTAGCAAAAGTACATTAGGCGCACTCATAAGCAATTTTAAGAGATACAATCTACGACGCTCACCACCAGATAATTTACGAATCGGTACACCATGTAATTCCGGAGTGAACAAAAAGCGTTCTAAAATTTGCCCTGCACTTAAGGTAGAACCATCACCAAGCGACATATAGGAATGATCCTCTTTAATATAATCAAGAACACGCATATTCTCATCAAATTCTGGCAATTCTTGCTTAAAATGAGCAATACGAACTGTTTCCCCCTTACCAATAGTTCCTGATACTGGCTCATAAGTACCATCTAAGACTTTCATAAAGGTTGATTTCCCTACTCCATTAGGACCTACGATACCAATACGATCATGACGTACCACATGATAGGTAAAATCCTCAATCATAGGGCGCCCGTCAAAATCAAAGGATACATGTTCCATATCGAAAATAGTCTTTCCTAATCGAGTTTTTAAGGCAATAGGATCCATCTGATCAGGCCGTCTAGTTTTTTCCATATTTTTAAGCGTTTCATATCGTTGTAAACGTGCTTTTTGTTTTGTGCTTCGTGCTTGTGCACCACGCCGTACCCATTCGATTTCCCGTTTTAAAAATTGACGACGTTTTTCCTCCGTAGCTGCCTGACGAGCCTCTCGATCGGCTTTCAGTTCAATAAATTTTTCATAATTTCCTTCGTATTCATACATATGGCGATTGGATAATTCCAAAATACCATTACATACAGAATCTAAGAAATATCTGTCATGAGTACTAATCAACAAACCACCTTGACGATTACTCAAATACGTTTCTAACCACTCGATGCTATCTTCATCCAAATGGTTTGTCGGTTCATCCAACAATAGTAAATCACAAGGATATAATAAGGCTTGCCCCAACGCTAATCGCCGTTTTTGACCACCCGATAATAGGTTAACTGACATGTTGACATCGTGAAAGCCCAGTTTGCTTAAGATGATACGAGCCTCTTGTTCTACTTGCCACCCATCTTGCGTATCCATCTCTTCTAAGCACTGCATATAACGGCGCTCAATGTACTCATCAGCTACACCTTGTTCTTGTATATAATGATAATCTCGACTAGCCTTGTCAAATCGTTTTACCATTTGTAAACGAGGATGATTACCATCTAAAATAGCTTCTAATAATGTATTACCTTCATCAAAGTTTGGCGTTTGTGCTAAGTAGTGGATAGTAGCCTTTCCATTGCGCTCAATAGTCCCTTTATCGCTTTCCATCTGGCCCGTTAAAATTTTTAAAAAAGTAGATTTGCCAGTACCATTAATTCCTACAAGTCCCAATCTCTTTTGATTGGTAAAAGTTATAGACACATCGGTAAATAGCAACCGAGTGCCATATGATTTCTCTATATTCTGTAAACTAATTACGTTCATTCCCGTACTCCTCTGCTACCATTACGATCTCTATTATACTACAGATTTTCATTGACAGTCACACACCGCATCAGTAGAATACAGGTAGATAACAAGACAATACTCTCATATGATACGTACATACTTTTAGGAGGTTCTCATGGCAACAGATGCAGTATTAGATTTTTATGACGCTCTAGATTTTGAAATTATCGACTTTGATGGCTATGATACACTATTTATTGAACTATTAGATGATGGCACCTATGCAACTGTATCCGATGATGATGGTCATATGCCAGATACACTCGATACCCCCATCGTATTCAATGTTTATGACGATACAGATTCATTCCAATGGAGCGTAAGCCTTAATGACTCCCATCAACTGCAAGCACTACTAGAAGAACATACTGCAACAGTAGAATTTCTAGAAGCGCTACAATCTATTCGCACCCAAAACATTGAAAACTATCAATAATGCATCACTAAAGTAAAAGGTCATCCAAATGCTAACGTGTACCTAATCTGTTATATAGCATAGGTATCATTAGTTTTAGGATGACCTTTTTCGTTTATAATGTTTCTATTTCACATGTTGAAGAAAGTGCCTCTGTTTGTGTATCGAGAATATTAATGAGTTCATTTACAATATTGGCAGCACCATCTACGTGCCATGCACGTGCTTGTTCTGACATTTGTTGTAACCGTGGCGGGTTAATTAATAACGCAGCTACTACGTCCTCTAAATTATGGATATCTCTAGCCCAACGTGCACAACCACGTTCTTCTAACAACTCCGCATTCGCCTCTTCTTGACCTGGAATGGCATTAAAGAATACCATAGGTAACCCAATAGTAACGGCCTCCATACACGTTAAAGCACCCGGCTTTGTAACAAGCATAGTAGCAGAGTGCATTAATTCTGAAATATTGGATGTATAACCGTAAACGGTTGTTTTAGTTTTCATCCGGACACTAAGATTTACCAAAGATTCATACAGCGATGTATTTTGACCTGCTACAACCGTAATCTCGTCAATACCATTGACAGCATCTAAGTGTTGAAGAGCAATTTCTAAAGATCCTAAGCCTAAGCCACCACCCATTACTAGAATCTTAACGGGTGATTTCATTTCATAGTGATCAATAGCATCTTTAAAAAATGATCTCCGCACTGGAATACCGGACACATGAATCTTATTAACATTAATACCAACGGCAGTCATTTCCTCTATCATATCGTCCGTAGCAACAAAATACGTATCTACTTGTGGATAAATCCAGAATTGATGACTACTAAAATCAGTTAAAATAGCCACCAAAGGCACATCAATAAGCCCTTGCCGTTTCAAAATACAGGCTGCCCCACAAGGGAATGGATGCGTGAATACAATCACATCAGGTTGCTCCTGTTGAATCAATTTCAACATACGGCTTTTTAAAATATAAGACAATACCGTTTGTAAAATAGTCCCTTTTTTCTCGCCCTTTGATACACGATAAATCATATCGTACAGCATAGGAAACACATCAATCATCTTAATATACGTCCCCTTAATAAGATGCTCTACTGACAAGGTTTCTGTATCAAGAAAATCCACATGCCTAATCTCAGCCTGTGGTTCTTTTAATTTCCAATATTCTTCTATAGCCCGTGCGGCCTGCATGTGACCCGTACCAATCGAGGCGGACACAATGAGAACCTTGCGTGATTGTTCTGTAGTCATAATCTATCCTTTCCTTGTGATTATACCACATAAACAAGTAAAAATAATATAAACGTAAAAAAGAGACCCCATAGGGTCTCTTTCCTATCTTATTCAGATTATTTTTTGCGTTTTTTTGCAGGAGCTGCATTAACTTGTTCTTTCAAACCTTTACCAGCTTTGAATGCAGGAGATTTGGAAGCTTTAATAGTGATAGTTTTACCATTTTGTGGGTTACGGCCTTCACGAGCAGCACGTTCACGAACTTCGAAAGTACCGAAGCCGATAACTTGAACTTTACCACCAGCAGCTAATTCTTCAGCAACTGTGTCGAATACAGCTTTAACAGCTTTTTCAGCGTCTTTTTTAGTCAATTCAGTTTTTTGTGCAACACTTGCGATTAATTCTGTTTTGTTCATGACAGAACCTCCTTAAAAATACAATACCCGAGATTACTAACATACCTCTAGGTTACTTTTCCTGCACTTTAGCCTCCTCCCAAAAAGCATCCAGCTCAGCTAATGAAAAGTCTTCCCATGAGCGATCGCTTTGGTTAACACAAGCTTCTACATGTGAAAAACGCTGTCGGAACTTAGTGTTTGTGCGATTCAGTGCATTTTCACCGCTTATTTTATACCATCTAAATAGATTAATCAAGGAAAAAAGCACATCTCCAGCCTCTTTTTCCATATTTTCTCTATCTTTTAAGGCTATGGCCTCTTTAAATTCGCCGATTTCTTCATGAACTTTTGCCCAAATAGGCTCAAGTTCGTCCCAATCAAAACCAACCTTTCCAGCCTTATCTTGTAGTTTTTGAGCAGCCACTAATGCAGGTAATCCCTTAGACACTCCATCCAATACATGCTTACGTTTACCACCCTTTTCTTGTGCTTTTAATTCATCCCAAGTATATGTTTTCCCATTATTTTCAGGGTTTTCCTTTGGAAACACATTAGGGTGACGACGAATCATCTTTGTAGTGATATCATTTATCACATCTTGTAATGTGAAAGTACCAGATTCTTCAGCTATACTACTATGAAACACGATCTGTAATAATACATCACCTAGCTCTTCACGTAAATTATTCATGTCTTTATTGTCAATAGCATCCACTACTTCATAAGTTTCTTCAATAAAGTAACGTCGTAATGATTCATGCGTTTGCACCTTATCCCAAGGACAACCATGAGGTGAACGTAATGTTTTCACCACTTCTACAAGTGGTTGTATATCAATATTGCTCTTCATAGATTCGATTCTCCTCTACTTGACGTTTACGCAATCGTTTACCAATGACAGGCATATGATACATATCATCCATCACAATAGCTTTAGTTATCCAGAGAGATAGTATATAAACAACTAGTGCTACAAAAATAGATATAGCAACTGCGCCTCCATTGCCGACCATATCAACAAGGAACATATAGGTAACTTGTGTAGCACCACCCATGGCCATGGCTGAAATGATAATTTTTAATAGATTCATACACTGAATAATACTACCTACATAGTGTTTTACAAAGATAATATTAATTAATGCGGCAATAGCAAAATTTAAATTTGTAGCCCATGCAGCGCCATTAATACCAAGATCACTAGTTCCCGTCAATTGATAGTCTAAGATTGCTTTTACCATGAGACCTATAAAAATAGACATCATAGGTATAATAGTTCGTCCTAAACCTTGTAATATACCAGCTGTAATCTGTTGCCATCCTAAAAAGATAATACTAAGACTAATAACTGCAATGACAGGACCTGCATTAGGTGTCGCATAAATCAACTGTGAAATAGGTGTTGCTAATACACATAACCCTATACAAGCAGGTATAGCAAATAGATTCGCAATCTTCATAGCTGTACTAGCTCGCTCAATGATACGCCCCTTATCTCTCGTTGTATGAGCTTCGGAAACAGCTGGTACAAGACTTGCGGCAAGAGCTGTCGTTAAAATAATAGGTAATCCTATGAGAGACGTTGCCATGCCTGTAAGATACCCAAATTGTGTAGTCGCCTCATGTAAATAGTAACCTATGTCCATTAGTCGTTTTGGGACAATAAAAGTATCAATCAAAGATACCATAGGCAACATAATATTGGCCATTGAAACGGGTATTGCTAAGGCAAATAATCGCTTAATAACAGCCACATTAGTTTCAATCGGTGCTTCTTCGTTTTGTTCACGTATCATCTGTTGACGCAACCCACGTTGAGACCGATAAAAATAAACAAGTACAATTAGCCCTGCTAATACGCCGGGAAACGTAGCAAATGTTGCACCACCAGCTGCCAAGTGTAATCCAGAATCAATAAAATAATACGCAAGTCCCACCATGGATCCTACGCGGAAAATCTGTTCAAAAACTTGACTTGTCCCCGTTGGAACCATATATTGGAAACCTTGGAAATACCCTCTAAAACAACTTAAAATGGTTACGACGATGATGGCTGGTGACAATAATTGAATCGGAATTAGCGCCCTTGGATCTGTAATAATATTCCATTTGATAAGCCATTCGGCACTCGTATACAGTCCCACACTAAATACAATCCCTACCAAGGTGAGGACTCGTAAGGATACATTAAATACTTGTTGAACTCCACGCATATCACGATTTGCTAGCTTCTCAGCAATCATAATAGAAATTGCAACAGGAATTCCCGCTGCTGAAATACTAACAATAATCTGGTATATCGGATACGCCATCATATAAAGGCCAATCCCCTCACCACCAAGAATACGAGCAATGAGTACCTTGCTGAAAGCACCGATAATCTTAACGATAACACCTGCTAAAGTCAAAATCATGGCACCCTTTAAAAATCGATTCATAGCCCCCCCTTAGATTGCTTTGACAATTCTTTCATCACGGCTTCTGTAATCGTCAAAATGGATCCCTTAATTCCATTTAAACTAATATATAATGACGCAGGTTTTGTATCCATGAACTTCATTTTCTTCCATAAATCTTCACGGACCGCCCCCATATCCCAATTCGCCATTTTCGAATCATCGTGCCAATGAATAATAAGTTGACTATCACGCCGAACAATACTCTTTATACCTAATAATCGTGCTTGCTCCTTAATTTGAGCGACACGTAATAAACGATCTACAGGATCTGTTGGCGTACCAAAACGGTCGATTAACTCATCTGTCATATCATCAAGCTGTGCTTTATTCTTAATTTGTAACATTCGTTGATATACAGAAATTTTACGTGCGCTATCTTTAATGTACGCATCATCTATGAAAGCATCAATTTCAAGATCAATGGCCGGATCTGGTATAACCTCTTTAACGACCTCTTTATTTTGTGCTTTAGCAATGGCTTCCTCTAGCATAGATACATACATACCAAAACCGACAGAAGCAATATTACCATGCTGTTGTGAGCCTAGCAAATTGCCAGCCCCTCGAATTTCCAAATCACGCATAGCAAGTTTAAATCCAGCCCCCAACTCAGTAAATTCTTCAATGGCTTTCAATCGTTTTTCTGCCGCCTCTGAAAGCATCTTATCAGGTCGATACATGAAATATGCATAAGCACGACGTCTAGACCGACCTACACGACCACGCATTTGATAGAGTTGTGATAAGCCGAGCCGATCTGCATCGTATATGATAATCGTATTCGCATTTGGTATATCAAGGCCGGTTTCAATAATACTTGTACTAAGCAATACATCATAATGACCTTCATAGAAGTCAGTCATAATTTCTTCAATTTGACGACCAGTCATCTGTCCATGTGCGATAGCATAACGCAAATCCGGCAAGGCCTGTTCTAATAATTCCCCCATATGCTTAATAGATGCCACCCGATTATATACAAAATACACCTGTCCTCCCCGTGCCAGTTCTCGTTTAATCGCATCAGCAATAAGGTTCATATCGTATTCTACTACATAGGTTTGTACCGGCAATCTATCCTCAGGTGGTGTACTAATAACAGACATTTCACGAACACCTACAAGAGACATATGGAGCGTCCGTGGAATAGGTGTAGCACTTAAGGTAAGAACGTCAATATTATTAGCCCATTCCTTCCATTTTTCTTTTTGTGCTACACCGAAACGTTGCTCTTCATCTACTACAAGAAATCCTAAATCCTTAAATTTTACCTTCTTATTTAACAATGAATGGGTTCCGATTAATATATCGATAGAACCATTTTCTACCCCTTTTAAGACCTCTTTTTTCTCCGCCGTAGAACGGAATCGATTAAGTACATCCACCTTAATACCAAATGGATTAAATCGGCTCAAAAAGGTTTGGTAATGTTGTTGCGCTAATACAGTGGTTGGAACTAATACAGCTACCTGTTTACCGCTCACAACAGCTTTAAAAATAGCACGCATAGCTACTTCAGTTTTACCAAATCCCACATCCCCTGCTAATAAACGATCCATCGGTATTGGTCGTTCCATAGATTCTTTAATCTCTCGCGTAGCTTGCAGTTGATCGTCTGTTTCCTCATAAGGAAAAGCATCTTCAAATTCTTGCTGCCAAGGTTGATCTGGTAAAAAGGCAAAGCCTTCTGTAATTTCCCGTTTTGCATAGAGTTCAACGAGTTTATCCGCCAAATCATCGATGGATTTCTGTGCTTTTGTAACCGCTTTACGCCAATCGCTTCCTCCCATTTTATGAATGCGAGGCACATCGCCTTCATTGCCGATATATTTTTGCAATTGATCTAAATTACTAGCAGGTAAATATAACCTATCTGTTCCAGCATAGGCAATTTCAATATAATCACGATGGATACCTTCAGTCTCTATCGTTTTTAGTCCCACATACTTACCAATACCATGCATGCTATGAACAACGTAATCGCCGACCGATAAATCCGTGAAATAATTAATTTCTTGGCCCTTTTTAGGCTTATTACGAAGTTTGCGTTTTTGCTGCCCGTAAATATTGCCTTCTACAACAACTACTAATCGACTATGTGGTAATTCAAAGCCATCTGTTAATAAGCCCTGCATAACGTGAACCGTATTAGGCTCAAAATCCCAGCTTTCACAAAGCTTATAAGCAATACCATCACCGTGCAAGGCTTTTTCTATACCTTCACGGCGTTGTAAATTGTTAATAACAAGTACCACCTGATTGCCCAGCTTTTGCCATTGCTTAATTTCATCCATTAACAGCGGAATTTGACGCTCAAAGCTCGTCATTGTTTTCCCTTGAATGCCAATCGGATAAAATCCAGCTAAACCAATGGATCTCTGCTGCATAAATGTAAATGCTACCTGAATCTTAGCAGCTACAGATCGTTGCAACTCGGACCATTCACAGTGCTGCTTACGATGAGATGCATCTTCTTTTAAGAATTTCTTCAATGATTCTTGAATACGTACCGGTTCATCATAAATGATAAGACCTTCTTTAGCATACGATAATAATGTACTATCTGCCTCATCATTCGTTAAAAAGAATGGAGTCACTGTATACGCATCTATTATTTCAATGGATCGTTGTGTATCTACAGAAAAATGACGCATCGTATCGATCTCATCACCAAAAAATTCTATACGAATCGGATCATCACTATTCACAGGAAAAATATCAAAAATATCTCCACGTACAGAAAAATGACCACGTTGTTCTACCTGGTCTACACGCTCATATCCAATTTTTACTAATGCTTCTAATAATTCATTACGTTCTACCGATTGTGATACCTCAAGATGTATACTTTGAGATATAACATATTGAGGGCTCACCACATATTGTGAAGCCTCTTCTACCGTAGCAATAACTACGACAGGCCGATTCCATGCCAACATACTGAGTGCTCTCATTTGAGCCCCTTGGCCTTCAAGACTACGGGCTACCGTAGTAAATTCTACACGCTCTGTAATGGGAAATGGCAACACCTGCACATGAGGCCAAAAAAATGCCAAATCTCGTTCCCATAATTCTTTATGTTCTTTATCGTGCACCACGATAATAATAGATTGTACTTGTTCCTCTGGAACAGCACGGCTTAAGAGGAACGACTTTTGTGATCCACTTAAACCATATATAACTGACTTTCCCTTTTGGCGAAACGCCTTTAGCCCATCTGTCATAGATGGGTTTTGTGAAAGTAGTGTATCAATTGAAGTATCCATACTACACCATATATGTTATTTCTATATAATATCTTTAAAATATCTATTACATGTACAGGAACTACTGTATTCTATTACAATATGTGGATAATCCCTACGTATTGTGTATTATCTAGTACAATGCCAATACAATAGTACCACTAATTAATTATAGCATATTTACGAATATGCAAAAAAACACCTGTTCCATTGAACAGATGTAAAAAGGCAAAAAAAAAGCACCATCAGGTGCAAATATAGTTGGTGCGGGAGAAGGGACTTGAACCCCCACGCCGTAAGGCGCCAGATCCTAAGTCTGGTGCGTCTGCCAATTCCGCCACTCCCGCGTACCGACTGAAATAATAATACCACTTATTATATATAACGTCAATCACTTTTTATGATTTTTATAGGACTTCATGATACCTATAAAATACCTATAAACTTCCTCATCTAATTATCGATATAATCTATCTAATCATAATCTAAAGAAGATAATAAAAGAGAGATGGTCCAAACACCTAACCTAGGTGCTAGGACCATCTCTCTTTTTAGGATGATGATGAATAAATGCATGCCCTACATTTACCAATAAATATATTAACAGACATAACAAAAGCCATGCTGATAATACCAAACGGTATATTCACCATGACTGTTCTAACAATAAAGAGATTCTAATTTGTGTACCACAAAACATCATTTACACAAAAAATCCTTTTTACGGGTACGTAAAAAGGGAGTCTCAAACTTCTCCTCCCTATCACTCGTAGGTCAAATGGTGAATGTTGAATAGGCAGTTCTCCTGACTTGGTGTCATCGCTCATCTAGCCTTCCCAGTTTCCCAGTGACTTAATTAGACTCGCTCAACCATACAGTGGCGGGACCGTGCTGGCTTTTAACCAGCTTCTCTATTATGCTTTTCAGCACCTATTCCCAAATATATTGTTTTCTATGTGTTTATATTATCACCCAAAATGTTATTCGTCAAACATTTTTTATATTCTATAAATAAATATTTAGAATATACAAATAAAAAAAGACTATCTTTCAACCTATCTATTATCTCATTATGCTTTCATGTATAATAATAGAGTAATTAGCGATATGGAGGTCATTATGTATATCGGAGACATCATTAAATCATTCCGCAAGGAACATCAGCTTTCACAAGAAACGTTTGCAACCAAAGCAGGTTTAACTGTTACTGAGATTAATATACTAGAACAAAACTTTCAGGATGGATCATCTACACCTGTACCAGTTGCCATCAGACAAATCAAAGGAATTGCTCAAGCCATGGAACAACCTATGCCTGTCATCATGAGTCAACTACCATCTGATCAACAAGTAGTCGTCAATGTGGTAGCTGAATCGGATCAGCCACATGCGAAATAAGGAGTAAACTCAAAGAATGAAAAAAGTAGCAATTTTAACACTTACATGTCTTACCTTAATGGGTAGCGTCCAAGCAGTCAATATAGGTGACCTAGAAAATGCGAGAGGTTATTCCTATATGTATAGAATGAATGGACAGCAGTACTATGCTGATAATCGTGTATTAGTTCGTGCAGGCGAAGGTAATAACTACGAAATCATTGCTAAAACATATAGCCATCAAGGTGCTATGTATTATATGACAGAATATATCAATCATTATTATTTTAATCAAGACGCAGATACAATCTACTGGACACAAGATGAAATTAATTTAATTGATGCACGTACAGGTCAACTTCTACGACGAAATATTAAGAAAAATCCTAAATTAAAAGAATTAAAACCTGATACCTATGGCTATATGCAAGCTATTTATTCAAAAAATATGGCAATAGCATCAGGACAATTAAAAGAAGTAACTAACTAAAAAAAGGCTATGAAAATAGCCCTTTTTTATTAGTTACTTCCTATTTGGTAAATAAAAAACTCACACATCTGTGTGAGTTTTAATTTGGTGACCCAGAAGGGATTCGAACCCCTGGCCTTTTGATTCGTAGTCAAACGCTCTATCCAGCTGAGCTACTGAGTCATGTACTAGGTACTTAATTATATTAACATAATAACTAATTATTTGCAAGTATTATTTTAATATTTTTAAGTAACATTTTATAGAATAGCGACCCGAAGGCCGCAACTCTAAATTTGGCAGGGGCAGTAGGACTTGAACCCACAACCAACGGTTTTGGAGACCGCTACTCTACCAATTGAGCTATACCCCTATGCACATCAAGTGTACTTGATACTTGAATATAATACCAAGAATTCACCCTATCTGTCAAGCTGAATCTCCAACATCCTAAAAGTTCATCTTTCCCACATAATAACTACTATGCAATCCCAGTAATAAAATAATATACTTTATAAATTCATGTATATATTAAAATATTTATACTATAATGATATTATTTATACATATAAGGAAAGAGCCCTTTCGGGCTCTTTTGTCTACTTAACTTTTATCTTTATATATACGGGAGATGGTATATATAATTAGAGAGTTTTGTATATGTATTGTTTTTATACACAGGGAGAGTATTGTTGTGTATTTAAGTGTTGTTTTATGTGTTGTATTGTTTTGTGTTGTGTTGTTTGTATTATTTGTAAAAGGGACAGATAAAAGTTATTAAGTAGTAGACCTCCATTTCCTTAGTTGATCTCAATCAACTATCGTTAGTATAAAGATTCTATATGAATTAGGAGTGAATATAATTTAAACAAATTGTAAAATGAGTATTTTTTTGTGCATATTCTTAGACTTTCTATAACAAAAAAGGCTAACCATACGGTTAGCCTTTTAGCTTAATCAGCGACTTCCTATCCTCCCAGGCCGTCTCCAG
>NZ_CAKQFJ010000021.1 GCF_934230905.1 uncultured Veillonella sp.
GTGATTTGCATAACTATGACAAATTATCTTTCAATGATTGGGATTAAAGTACCAACACGTTTTGTCCTATAACCCTAATGACGTGTGCATTAAGCGGGTTTTCATTTGTACCGGTATTTTGTACCGGTATATCAACTAATAATAATTAGCTATACGTTTTATTATTAACGTAAAATCATGGATTGAATATCTACCTTTTTATCACTAGGAATCATGCCTATAGAGATTAAATAATCCTGTGATGCTTCCAAACTTTTAATATCTGAATCGGCGATTGTCGTATCAAAGTTATACCAAGGGGCCATTGTAGCCACATCGGCTTCCGTTAAGCCCGTTTCTTTCGCCACAATATCATAGTAAGAATTTGGATCTTTTTCATAAGCTTGAACGGTTTGATTATGTGTATCCATATATTGTTTAATCAACTCAGGATGTTCTTTAGCAAACTTCCCACTTGTTGCAATAACAATGGAACCATCAATATAACCTTCGCCACTTACAACAACGCGAGCACCTTGTTGAATAGCTTTTAACGCTACAGGACCCGCTACCATGGCTACATCTACATCACCGGAATCGAGTGCACTGACCGCTTGTGGAATGCCTCCATTTATGAACTCTACATCATTAGCAGTCATACCATTCTTATCCAATGCAGTTAATAATAATTGATGTAGAATCGTTCCTTTAGGTCCCATCACCTTCTTCCCCTTCAAATCCTTAACAGATTGAATGTCAGGATTTTTAGTAATCAACACAAATGCTTTAGGCGCACGGCTATACATACCGATAATCTTGATATCAGCGCCATTCGCCTTTGCTAAAATCGCAGATGTGCCCCCCAATACGGTAGCAATATCAATATCACCGGATTCTAACGCTGCTGTTTGCTTAGGCCCCTCTGTAATTTCTGAATAAGTCACACCTATATTCTTTTCTTTGAAAGCCTTCTCTATAATGCCATTTTGTTTTTCTACAATGGACGGAATATTTAAAGGAGATTTTACATAGGTTAAATGTAAATCCTTTGGTTCTTGTTTTGATTGTTCAAAACCACAACCTACCATTACAAGTAATCCCGCGATTAAACATAATCCAAGGACAAGTATTTTTCGAATAGAGTACTTCATATAAACTCCTTTCATAAATTCATATATGCTCATCAATCGTTGGCAATCATGGACTGTAATTTTTTAATAAATGTAAAACGTCGTTCCAAAACATATACATCCTCATCCCATCGCTCATCTTTTACAATGGGGTTTTCTACAATTTCATGATTACCATTTGAATTAATGACGATAACAATGTCCCCCAGAAGGGCTGCCTCTTGTAAATCATGCGTAGTCATTACTATAGACAGAGATTCTTTTACATACAAGTCATATAAATCACGCTGTAATTGTTGTCGTGTAAAAAAATCAAGTGCGCCAAATGGTTCATCCATTAAAAGAATATTCTTTTTACTGCAAAAAGCACGTCCTAATGCTACCCGTTGTGCAAGCCCGCCTGATAATTGAGCTGGATAAAACAAGCCATATTGCTGTAATCCTAATTGTTTCATATAGTAATCAATCGTTGACTCATCAACCGTAATTCCACCATATTTTGAGAAAGCCATATTCTCACGCACCGTAAGCCATGGCAACAATCGTGGTTCTTGAAATACAAACGCCATAGATTGTTGTACCGCATCAAGATCCATATTATCAACAAAAAACGTGCCACTCGTAGATTCTTCAAGCCCTGACAACAACCGTAACAATGTTGTTTTACCAGAACCACTTTTACCTACGATACAGATTAATTTCTGCAATGATAATGTTACCTCTAAGGGGTGTAGTCCAACTAAGACATTGTGTTCGCCCCTATACAGTTTGCTAAGATTATTAATATGTAAACTAGGCGCCATATACATCACCACCAGTTATATATCTCGATAGAATTCTATTGGTAATCCATTTAAACAGAGCATCAGAGATAATGCCGCACAAACCGATTACGATGATACCAACAATGACAATATCCGAACGGGCCATTGTTTGTGCATCTAGGATCCAATACCCGATGCCTGAAGATGCGGCAATCATTTCAGCACCAATTAAGGATCGCCAACTATAGCCTAAGCCAATACGAAGGCCACTGATAATATAAGGTATGGCATAAGGGATAGTAACATGTAGAAAAATGTGTTTCTTAGATAAGCCGTATTGATGTGCCATTTCAATGAGCTTTCTGTCCACCTCACTAAAGCCCATGAGAGCATTTAGAAAAATAGGATACACTGTTGCAAGAAAAACAATGGCAATTTTAGAGCTTTCACCAATCCCTAACCATAAAATTAATAGTGGTAACAACGCTAATGGCGGAACATGGCGAAAGAATTCAATCATACCTGATGAAAGCGTGCGCATGCGGTGACTAGCCGTCAATACAATGGCGAGTGGTATAGAAATAATAGTTGCCAATAAAAAGCCCTGTACAACCCGCAACAAGCTCATTCCTACATGTTTCCATATGAGTCCTGATACAATACAATCTATAAATTCGGACCAAACCCTATACGGTGTTGGTAAGATATAGGTTGACCAAATGTTTAGAGAACTCAATATGAACCATATAACGATAAGTAATATAGGTAGTATTAATTTCCAGGCTAAGTTTGTAATCTTCTGTTTTATCTGTCCCCACCTCCTTACATTAACTATATCATGTTAAGAATAAATATCAATTACTATATATTATAGTATATTATACTAAAGTAAAAGGGGCTGTATATAAACAGCCCCCCTCATTTATTTTATATGTATTTGTTTTGCTACTTCTCGAATAATAGCAGGATTTGTTCGACAACATCCACCGATTATATTAGCCCCTGCTTTGCGCCATATATCAACATAATCAACAAATGATGCAGGATCACCATACCAAGTTTTAGTATCACTATCATAGCTTTCACCAAGATTAGGATATACAGCAATCGGTTTATATGTTACAGTTCGAATATCCTTAATCAAAGACTCTACATACTCTGGCTTAGTACAGTTGATACCGATACCGGTAATAGGTCGAACCTTGTCAATCATTTCCGCACATTTAATGATTGTTTCACCACTAGATACATGATGACCATCCTTACAAGAAAATGCAATCCACGCTGGAATACCTCTAGATGTAAATGGATCAGACATGGCACGAGCAATAGCAATCGCTTCATCATAAGAAGGTATTGTTTCAAAAGAAAGTATATCAGGATTTTCTTCACAGAATAAAGCTAGTCGTGGAATATGAAATATCTCTAGATATTCAGTTTGCACATCTGGATACCCACGGTATTCAGAACCATCTGCTAAGAATGCTCCATAAGGACCTACAGAAGCAGCCACCAACGGTTTAGGTAAAGCACCTTCAGAAAAATATGTAACCCCATCAGCAGTCTCTTCTCCAAGAGTGATACCACGTAATGTTAGCGCTCCACTTGCCTTAGCCTCTACAAACTCATTTCGAGCTTGAACAGCTAACCGAACAGATAGCTTAACTAACTCTATAGCCTCTTCAGTACCATAGCCTAACCCTTTAAACCCTGCTACAGTTGCTTGATACCCAGAACTTTGAATAATATCTGCGCCAGCAGCTAAGTAGGAAACATGTATCTTCTTGATGATATCTGGTTGTTCCATAAGAACTTTAGCAGACCATAATTTATGCTCAATATTACAACCATAACGCTCTAATTCTGTACCTAAAGCCCCATCTAAAACAAGAGCTTCTTTTTCTTTAATTATATCTAAAAATGCACTTCGTTTAATCATCATATCACCTATTCTATACTACCTCATACGATTCGAGGTTCACTAAACGAATCATAGCAAATAATCCGTTTAAGTACTATAAATATATCATATCATCCTACCTATATTAGGTCAATAATTCCTACCATTTAAATATGATTTTATTCAATATAGATTATAAGTATATTACTATCCATGAAATATACATATAAAAAATAGCAAAAAATGACTATACGAACCAAACGCTCGTATAGTCATTTTTATTAGATCAAAAGATTATATAATACAATCCTATTACTATATTATATTAAGCAAGTTTACCATTATTCCTACGATTTCTAATCCGTTCTTCTTCAGCGCGTGCTTTCAAAGAAAGATCTTTATCGGTACCCACATGACGACCATATAATAAATAATATGCACCCAACGCTACTAATGCGGCTACTACTGTAACATGGAACATACTAGTATAACCTACTACTTCTTGAACTGCCCCTAATATATAAGGTCCAAAGCCTAACCCTATATCCAATGCAATAAAATAGGTTGATGTAGCAACGCCAATACGATGCACCGGTACAATTTTAACAGTTACAGCTTGACCGTTGGACATAAATGTACCATAGCCAAGACCTACAAATACGGCTGATAATAATACTAATGCCGTAGATTGAGCAATAGAGAATAAATAAATACCAAACGCCAAAGATACAAAGCAAGGATATAAAACAAAATTTTCCCCCTTCATATCAAATAAAATACCAAGTAAAGGCCTTGTAATAGTAATCACAATAGCATATACAAAGAAAAAGAATGTACCAGCCATAATGAGGTTTAACTCTTTAGTATAAGCTGCCATAAAACCAATAATACCAGAATAAGCAAAACCAACTAATACAGAAACCAATGTAATGGAGTTCATACGTGGTTCAACATAATCAGAAATTTTAATGCCTTTATGTTCTTCAGCTTCAATAGCAAGTTTTGGTTCTTTAAATTTCATAAAAACAGAACCAATACCACAAAGCACAATGAGGACTACACAAAAGGCAATAATAAGATTGTAACCTACCGTATGAAGCATTAATATGCCAAGGAATGGGCCTACAGCAGCAGCAAGAGATGTAGATAAGCCATAATAATTTATCCCTTCGCCACGACGAGATACAGGAATAATAGCGGCTATGATCGTACTTGTTGCAGTCGATGTTATCCCATATGCAAAGCCATTTAAAAATCTAACACCATCCAAAAGAATTAAATTTGGAGTATAGAAGTACATAATAGTAGAAATCAAATAAATAAGAAGACCACCATAGAGCATTTTACGGCATCCAAAAGTCCCAATAAAATGACCTGCTAACAATCTAGCCACAACAGTACCAATAATATAAATACCAACAGCTAAACCGGCTTGACTGGCTGTAGCATGTAAAGAATCTTTTGCTACAACAGCAATAATTACAATAAGTAAATAATAGATCAAAAATACTAAGAAATTAATCAACGTGTCTAGGACAAATGATTTTGTCCATAAGGCTTCTTTAGCCCTATCCATAGTATCAACTCCATTTTATAAAAATATTTGTCAACCATATAATGACATTGGTTAATTATAGACCTCTTATGGTAAAAAACAAGAATTAAAAAGTTATTTTTGTTATCACTTTTATTTATAAGTAGTAATGTAGACTTATATATAACATAGAATCTAGCTATTCTAAAATTCACCTAAAATTTTAATAATAAAAAACCTTTGATAAAGTCTACTCCAATTTACTAATTAGAGTAGATAATCAAAGGCTTTTTACTAGTATAGAAATGAATTCTATCATTTCGTTTGTAAACCACAGGTCTTAAAAAACTGTCTATAAGCTTCAGCCTTTTTCACAAGACTCAATGGATAAGCTCTAGAAGTAGATGGTAAACGTGTCAAAGTAAGAGTACGCCCTTGATATATGAACGGAATCGTTTCTCCTGTCTTCGGCAATTTAACCTTTTCAGGTAACAAACTAAGTAGTATTTCTGTTGCTTTGCCACCTGTTGTACCAATATGCGTACAATCCGGTATTTGCGCCAACACCTCAGCAAGAGGAACAGGTTCAACTACCTTTAAAAAAGCATCAGATGCATTACCATGTTCACGAATCGCTTTTAGTACTGTTGGACATGATGCTATACCAATTTGTGATAAAAAAGCTTTGATTTTATCCGCATCAAAAGCTTTTTCCTCTCCTTTTCTAAAATGTTCTTTATCATCAAAGAACACTATACCAAAAACACGCCACATATCGTTTTGAAAGTTTGGATAATGAAACTCCATCGCTCGTTTCTCTGAGGTTGGCGGAAATGTTCCCATCATCATAACCGTTGCATTCTTCGGCAAGAATGGCGGAAATGGTCTCGTTTCTACAACTTCATTAGACTTCAATTCAACAGTAGTATTATCTTTCACGATACACATCTCCTTATTGCTTATGTTAACTATCTAGTTTCACATTAACAAGTTTAGATTATTAATTCTATAACAAAACTCACCTTTTATTGAACCATCGGTTGCGTCATGATAGTATTAACAGCATCAAATCCAGTTGGAACAGGAGATACGAGATATAAACATATTACTGCAGCAATAGCAAAACCAATTGCTAAATAGGAAAATGTGCCACGTTTAGGGAATTCATATAAACCAAACATGCGCATACCGATTGCAGCACCAATTGCAGTAATAAAAGATGGTAGTGAGAACATGCCATATACACCAAATATAACCATTAATCCCGCATAACCACCTACTACAGTAATCATTGGCAACATACGGTCTATCGGACTCTTATAGTCTCGAGTTAAACCAGCTGGATAGTTCGCACTTTCAATACCAAACAAGCCTAGCAAAAGACCAAAATCAACCCAAATAAATTCCCAAATACCTTTAAACGCATGTCGATTGCGGCCTGCATACCAAGCGAAGGCAGTAATAGCCAAGATTGCTACCCCAGCTAAACCAAAATAATAATCCCCACTAATAGTAGGACCTACATAAGCGCCTATAGACGTTACAATAGCACTGAGAATAGAAAGTACAATTACGCGATGAACCGCAGGTCGTTCCCGTTCTGGAATACGTTTATATACAGTAGCCAGCAATTCCAATACAAAGCAAGCCATAAATATAGCAATACCAATAGCAGGATTAATAAAAATTCCGATGATTGTCAATACTATAGGAATCAACAAACGCCATTTAGGAAATAATACTAAATCCTTATAATCAAGGCGTACATCTTGTGTTTCGGATGTAAAATTATTGTACACCACAAAGAGAAGCATAAATGCAACAACATCCAATGGCGTAGCACCCCAAATCAATAAAGTCGGAACGATAATCATGGACAATGCTACACCAGAGACTCTAGAAAGGCCAGAAGCAATAAAGCCTAAAAGCAAAAATGGTAATAATAATGTTAAATATTCGAACATAATAAACCTCCCATCATTATATAAATTTAAGTATATAGTAATTACCTACAAATTACTATACCAAATGATTTAAGCTTTATTGATGTGTTCTACCATACTCGTTAGTATATTACGATTATTGGTGCTTTAACCGACTCCTTATAACCGATGTAGAACATTCAAGTTGACGAGCAATCTCTGCAATTGACAATCCGTTCATACGTAATTGATTAATCACATGGGTGTCTACTTCCAAACGCTTCCCTCGTAATGTAATACCCGATTCTCTCAAATATAATGCCACAGTATTGGCTTGTAGTCCATAAGCAACACCTATATCTTTTGTACTCAATCCATGATAGGTATAAAGATAACTCATTTCATCTACGGGCATCACTTTCCGTCTTCCTCCTCGGATAGGAACACCCATATGGTGCAAAATATGTAATACCTTCCATCTTGAAAGGCCCATCATATTCGCAATATGAGTTGTACTATTACCACTTTCATAAGCCTTTTTAATTCGGTCCGGTTCTACACTATGTATAGAGTGTTGGTTCGTACAAAGTAGTCCATACTCATGTAACCGATTAGATATTGTCGCTGTAGATACATTAAAACGACGTGCTAATTTTTCAATACTTATATGATTTCCTTCATACAAAGACATTAACGTAGCACAATTAACATCCTTACGCGTTTCACGACGTGGAATCTTATACAGTTTCATACGTCTTACAATTGTATCCACACTACAACCAATATAATCAGCTATATCCCGTAAAGTCCATTTTTCTTTACTATATAAATTTTCTAATAGCTCTTTGGGAATATTTCGTACATTACGATACATATAGTCTCTCCTTTCATATAGTTCGGACAAATCACATACGACTTTACCACCTATTTTATTATGAAAGTTGAATTATCCCCTTTGCAATAGAAAAAGGGTTCCTAATAGTCACTTCCGTGACCATTAGGAACCCTTGTCTTCATCAAGAACTTAATCCTTATCGAGCTCTATGCCGCAATGCTTTTGGTTTTTCGAAGATAAAAGCCCATTTCATACCTCCTTTTATATCATGACGTGACTTACAAGCCTTCTTCATTGCAGGATTCGTATGAGCACTTATGGCATTAGAAAGGCTCTTACCTTCCTCCATTGTTTTTTGGAGCTTAACTTCTGCTAGACGCTCAATTAAAGAGGATACTGCAACCGCTTTGCTAGTAGATAACTTATGTTCATCTTGTTTTTTAAGTTGCTCTTTTTTGGGTTTTTCTGTAGATTGCTTATAAGACATCTTAGAATCAGGTAACCGATAACCATCATTATGATCAGATACATCATCAACCGAAGGTTCATCAATTTTACGTTCTATAGAAATACCATATTCACGTTCCATATCCTCCCAGGTCTTTTCAGAACCTGAATCCGTATGCTCATCAGCCTCATCATTTTTAGAACTTTTCAAAAAAGAGAACACAATATATCCCACAATTACTAAAACAATTATAGGGTTTTGCTGAAAAATCGATAGTACTGTAGAGAATATAGAGTCCATAGCTACTCCTATTCACCATCTGCTAAATTTTCACGCATTTTGGTATCTGCAATAATATTATTCATATTATAATAATCCATAACACCAAGATTACCACTTCTGAAAGCTTCCGCTAATGCTTTTGGAACTTCAGCTTGTGCTTCTACAACCTTAGCTTGCATATCTTGTGTTTTAGCACGCATTTCTTGTTCTGTAGCAACCGCCATGGCACGGCGTTCTTCCGCACGAGCTTGAGCGATTTTCTTATCCGCTTCCGCTTGATCAGTTTGCAATTGAGCACCGATGTTACGTCCTACGTCTACGTCAGCAATATCGATGGACAAGATTTCGAATGCAGTACCCGCATCAAGACCTTTACCCAATACAGTACGAGAGATGTGATCTGGATTTTCTAATACATCTGTGTGCTCTTCAGAGGAACCTACAGTTGTTACAATACCTTCACCAACACGGGCGATAATAGTAGCTTCGCCAGCACCACCAACGAGGCGATCAATATTAGCACGTACAGTTACACGAGCACGAACCTTGAGTTCGATACCGTTTTTCGCTACTGCAGAGATAATTGGTGTTTCAATCACTTTAGGATTAACAGACATTTGTACCGCTTCCAATACATCGCGACCTGCAAGGTCGATAGCTGCAGAACGTTCAAATGTCAAAGGAATAGATGCGCGCTCAGCGGCGATCAACGCATCTACGACGCGGTCAACGTCACCACCTGCAAGGTAATGAGCTTCTAGCTGATTTACATTAACATCAAGGCCCGCTTTATTAGCTTTGATCAAAGGCATTACGATTTGGGATGGATTTACACGGCGCAAGCGCATACCCACGAGTGTAAAGATACCAACATTAACGCCTGCTGCAAGAGCAGATATCCAAAGGCCTAATGGCACAACATACAAGAACACCATAATCCCAATCAGTAGAATGGGAATCAAAATTAAAATACCTACATCCATAATAACCTCCATTATAAACGACGATGTGGTGAAAGCTTAGTCGCGCTTTCTAACAATATTGCGGCCGCCTACAACACGCAGTACCACAATCGGTGAACCGGCATCGATGAAGTCCCCTTCGGTTACAACATCTACCAAATTACCATCAATTTCTGCGATACCTGCAGGGCGCAGTGTAGTATGAGCTACCCCCTCTTTACCAACTAAGCCATCTAATACATCATTAGATACATAGCCAGCTTTTGTCGTAGATCGTTGCCCTAAGGTAAACAATTTGCCTATCCAAGTCTTTTCAAAGTGATTAAAGAACACGATGATAAAGATAATTAACAAGGCTGTTAATCCTAGTACAGCATATAGCGCCATAGTACCTTCCCCAAGTGCTTCGAAAACACCCCATAGGAAAACACAATAACCGATGAGCCCTAAAATACCGCCCGGTACAACGAGTTCTACCGCCATCAGGGCGATCCCTATAGCCATCCAAATTAAAAACTCCATAGGCCCTCCTCTCTATAATTAATTTTATACAACTTATATACCCATTATACAATATTAAAAATAATTTATAAAGATTTTAACTGCAATATGAATTCGATCTGTTAACCGTTATTTTTTGGATCTAAACTTAATAAAATAGCATTAATGGCGACGATGACTGTTGACACAGACATTAGGACTGCTCCTAATGCAGGGCTTAATGTGATACCAATAGGAGCCAAAATTCCCGCAGCTAGAGGGATAGCTATAAAGTTATAACCGGCTCCCCAAAAGAGATTTTGTTTCATTTTACGAGTTGTTTTGTGTGCTAATTCAATAAATGATCCAATATCTCCTGGATCAGATTGAGTCAAGATGACATCAGCTGAATCCAACGCCACTTGAGTTCCTGCACCGATCGCTATTCCAACATCTGCCAAGGCAAGAGAAGGAGCATCATTGATACCGTCACCTACCATGATAACTTTTTTTCCTTCTTCTTTAAGTGTTTTTACTAACTCATATTTGTCTTGTGGAGATTGATTTGATCTATATTCAATCTCTAAATATTCTGCCGCGCCTTGAGCTGCTTTTTCATTATCACCTGTTGCCATAATTGGTTGAATATTGTTCTTTTTAAGAACTTTAATTAACTCTTTGCTCGTTGGTTTTAATTCATCCCCTAAAGCTACAGCACCAATAGCATCATCGTTTTCTACTAAGACACTGAGAGTTGCTCCTTTTGGAATATCAATATCCAGATTACGTCCGTAGGCTTTTTGACTGATTAATTGGTAACGGTGCCCGCCTGCTTTACCCTCTACTCCAGCACCGGAAATCACATCAATAGAATCAAAAGATGCTGGACGTATATTTTGCTGCTCGGCGAAACTTATAATTGATTGAGCAATTGGGTGACTAGATCCTCCTTCAATACCTGCCAATAAGGCAATGATTTCCTCTTTCTTATATTTGTTACTAAAAAGTTCAACGTCTAATACTTTAAACTCACCAGTTGTTAAAGTACCTGTTTTATCTAAAATTATCACATCTGCATCTTGAGCTATTTCTAAGGCTTGGCGGTCTTTCACCAGTAACCCACGACTGGCTCCTAAGCTTGTGCTACGGGCGGTGACCAATGGAATAGCCAGACCTAATGCATGTGGACAAGCTATAACTAAGGTCGCGATAGTAAAGGTAACTGCCGTTGGGATATCTCCAATAATCATCCACACTACAAAAGCTATTAGTGCGACAATAACCGCAATATAGAAGAGCCATCCTGCAACCTTTTGAGCAATATTTTCTGCTCTGGAAGGCTGACTTTGAGCTTGGCTGATTAAATTCTGAACTTGAGAGATGAAGGATTGATCACCTGTCTCAAGCACTTTAATATAAAGTACCCCTTCTCCATTTGTTGAGCCTCCGATTACTTCATCGCCAGGGCCTTTTTTTACTGCTTTTGACTCCCCAGTTAGAAGAGCTTCATTTAAACGTGATTCGCCACGCTCGATAATCCCGTCTGCTGGCACATTTTCTCCGGCTTGAACACGAATTAAATCACCTATCTTTAAGTCAGCAACTGGTCGTGTTTCAATTGAATCATCTTCTAATACAACGTGAGCATCTTTCGGCACTAACTTAGCCAATGCTGCTTGTGCGTCTCCTGCTTCTCCAATAGCTTTCATCTCAATCCAGTGACCTAATAACATGATTAATAGTAATGAAGCAAATTCAAAGAAAAAGTCCATCACATGTTCACCCGTTACGTAGGTGATGATCACAGCATAAATACTGTATAAATATGAAGCACTTAAACCTAAAGAAACTAGAGTCATCATTCCAGGTTCTTTTTGTTTAAATTCGTCAACTGCGCCTTGATAGAATGGACGTCCACCATAAATAATTAATATAGTAGATAAAATAGCTACTACAATATCAGAATATGGAAAAGTAAACTGGAATGGTAGCTCAAATCCATACATAGGGGATAAGAGCATAATAATGATTCCTAGTGGCAATGACTTTAAGAAAAGTTCCTTAAAGCTTCCGTGATGATGGTGGTCATGCCCTCCGTGCCCATTGTGGTCATGACCAGCATGATGGTCGTGATGTTGATCCTTATGGTGCCCACTGTGGTCATGACTAGCATGATGGTCGTGATGTTGATCCTTATGGTCTCCATGTTCATCTGTGATTCCATGCTCGTGGTTTAACTTATCTATGTCGTCATAATCATGGTGATTATGGGACGAATATCTGTTGTCATTATTCATTTTAAATTCCTCCTTATGCTTAATGATGATGTAAATGACATTTGCATTGTCCTTTTGGACAATTGCAATTCACTTCTTCTACTGCGAAAGATTTTTTCATCTCTAATATTTTTTCTAGTCGATCTATATCATCGAAGCTTAAAACATGATCTTCAATGATGCTTCCTATTACATTTCCGACTTTCTTATTGCAAATACGGTTAAAAATATCTTCTACATAATCCCTTACAGCTTCTTTCTCTTCAATATTGGCAGTGTAAATAAAATTTCTACCTTCTTGCTCTGTATTTAGTACGCCTTTTCCAACTAATCGACCTAAGATCGTTTTGATAGTGGATTGTGTCCAGCCCATTTTTTCTTGCAATACGGAAATGACTTTTTTACTAGTTACTCGATCATTTGCCCAAACTACACGCATGACTTCCCATTCAGCATCTGTGATATAAGTATTAAGTTCTATTGTGCTCATTTTCCTTTCCTCCTCGTCGTTTACAAATGTAAACGAATTATGTCAAGTCTTTTTTAATAAATGTAAGTAACGCTTATAGCTTTTTATCTCTCCACTTCTATCCCATAATAATTTTCATAGTTTTTCCTAAACTAAAAACGACTACTTTCACAGATATACATCTGATCTAGTAGTCGTTTATTATAAGGAGTAAAAACAAATTGTGCTTATAAACGCAATGATTTATATGGTAGCCTCACAGCAACTTGAATTATACTTCTGTTTTTTTCAATTGGTCATTACCAACGCCTGTTTTTTGAAGGATTAATAAGATAATACTCATAGCCATGCCTACTACAGTAGCAAGACCCATGCCTTTCAATACAACAGGACCTACAGCAAGTTCTGCACCGCTAAGACCTACAACAAGGATAACAGATGTTAAGATCATATTAACAGGGTTTGTATAATCTACCTTGCGTTCTACAAGCATGCGCAAACCGGATGCTGCAATGATACCGAATAAGAGAATGGATACACCACCCATAACTGGAACTGGAATAGCATGAATAAGAGCTGCTACTTTACCTACAAAGGAGATAATCATCGCAAGAACTGCAGCACCACCAATTACCCATACGCTAAAGCAACGAGTAATAGCGAGGACACCGATATTTTCACCGTATGTCGTATTTGGTGTAGCACCGAAGAAACCAGAAAGGATATTCGCAAGGCCATCACCTAGCAAGGAACGTTGTAAACCTGGTTCTTTCATCAAGTCTTTTGATACAATGTTGCTCGTTACAACTAAGTGACCTACGTGCTCAGCAAATACTACAAAGAGTGCTGGCATAATCATAATAATGGCATTGATATCAAATACAGGCATGCCATAGAACTGTGGCAAGGAGAACCAAGGTGCCGCTTCAACACCTGAAAAATCGACAACCCCCATAATGGCGGATAGAATGTACCCTGCCACTACACCAATAAGCACAGGAATGACAGCAAGGAATCCCCGGAACACAACAGTTCCTAACAAGGTAACAATCAAGGAAAACATGGAAACGATGATAGCTTGTTCATGCGTCATCCCTAGATTTTGATCACCAATAAGTCCAGACATTCCCATTGCAACCGGTGCTAATTCAAGACCAATAATAGCAACAATTGCCCCCATAGCCGCCGGTGGGAATAATTTATCAATCCATCCAATGCCTATATAGCGAACTAAAAATGACAAAATCACAAAGGATAAGCCAAACACAACAAAGGCACCCTTCGCAGCTTCATAACCAAGACCAGCTGCCAATACTGCGCCTACAGGAGCAATAAAAGCAAAACTAGACCCTAAGTACGCAGGAATCTTTCCTTTACATACAAGAATATACAGCAAAGTACCAATACCATTCATAAATAGGGCCGTTGCTGGATCGACTTTCAGCAAATATGGTACAAGTACAGTAGAGCCAAACATAGCAAATAAATGTTGAAAGCTAAGTGGCAATAATTTACCCAACGATGGGCGCTCTTGAATATCAATAAAATCGTTCATTGTTTTCCCTCATATACACAACACATATCATATTATCGTTTATCTGGTGGAACAAATCGACCTGGCAACTCAGGTTCAACTGACTTACTCGGTTTAAAACGGCTTCTTGTTTCTTCTCGTAAAGAAGGTAACGTATCCTTTGTTCCTACTGGTTTAACACCTTCTACACTACGTCTAGCTATACTTGCTAAAATACCAATAGCCATACAGTTCATCATCAAAGAGGAACCACCATAGCTAACAAAAGGCAATGGTACACCTGTTACAGGCAACATGCCACAAACCATGGCAATGTTAAAGAAAGCTTGACCACTGATGAGAATCGTAATACCAATAGCTAGCCATCTACCAAAGGCATCACGAGCCCTATTGGCGATACGGAATCCAAAAAATGTAAACGTTGCCATCAAGAATACAACAGCAATGCCACCTAAAAAACCCATTTCCTGCGCCCAAACAGCGAACGCAAAATCCGTATGAGCTTCTGGTAGATAAAAATATTTTGACGTACCATTCATGAATCCTTGTCCAAAGAACCCACCAGAACCTACAGCCAACAAACCTTGTACAGTTTGATAGCCTTTGTCCTGTGCATAAGACCATGGATCAAACCAAGATACTACCCGTTCCCACCGGTACGAACTACTACGAGCAGCATAAATACCAGCAAGAACCGCCGCTACTAAAGATAAACCAAATACACTTTTTTCAAAGCCAGATAAAAATATTAACAGATAAGAAAATCCAATAATTAATACGGCTGTCCCCATATCTGGCTGTTTAATAGTAAGCACTGCAAATACGATTGGCCAAAGTAGCATATATCCCATATATTTCACACGTTCAAAAATATACCCTAATGCTACTTCTTTCTGATCCATGCCCTTTTTAGGTTTAAACATAGATTTAAATCTTGGTTTTGTCCATGGTTTATCCGCCAATTTGGCAGCCGTCCATAATAATGCAGCTAGCTTTGCAAATTCCGATGGTTGCAATGAAAATGGTCCTAATGGAATCCAACGACGTGCACCATTAACCTCTACACCGACAAGATATATGGCTACTAAAGTTACGGCTGTCAATCCCATAACCCAGGTAAGTAATTTAACATTCTGTAAGCGCCGATAATCAAATCGATATAAGAACACACCTAATATAGCTGATACTAACAAAAATAATAAGTGTTTTGGTGCATATCCCCACAATCCATCATCGGTTGTAATAGACCCAATATAGGTAGCACTAAAAATATTAATGCTACCTATCAATGCCATTAGGACTATAGGTAATAGCATGCCTTGTAAGTCATTTTTAAACACTTTCTCCCAAAAGTGTCCTTCCTTATCCCCTTTTTGCAACATATTACGCCTCCTTAGTAACAGCTGGTTTCACTGCTTCTAATCGGAAAATAGGTTGTCCTTTAGCACTAAATTTCTCTTCATATTCCGTCTTTACATTTGGTAAATCTGTACTATGTAAATCATAGGTTACATTTTTAAGTTCCCACCCACAGTTTTTAAATTCCTCTAGAGAAAACATAAACAAACCTTCATTATCTGTCTTGAAATGCACCTCGCCATTATCTTTTAGTAAACGCGCATATCGATCAAGGAATGTGTGGTATGTTAATCGCCGTTTAGCATGCTTTGCTTTAGGCCATGGGTCACAAAAATTGATATAGAAACGATCTACTTCTCCAGGTGCTACAATTTCTTCAATACCAGCAATATCGAATAAAGATACCTTTGCGTTATCCCGTTGTGCTTCAAAAATCTTTTGTGCCGCATAATAAATAACACCGATTTGAACCTCAAATCCTACAAAATTTGCATCAGGATACGCTTCAGACATACCTGAAATAAATCGACCTTTACCTGTACCAAGCTCCATGTATAAAGGTCGTTCTGGATGTGAAAAAGTCTCTCTCCATTTACCTTTATAATCCTCTTGCCCAGACAAAATAATATGTGAATCATACTCATGAATTGCCTCATCAATCCATGGTTTTCTACGAAGACGCATCATTACTCCTTATATTTCTAAAGTTTTATATTACATAACTAATTGTTACCTATCCTTATTATTATAGAGAAAGCTTTTCCTTTACGTCAATTAGTAATATGAAAAAGCCCATGTCTTTATAAAAGAACATGAGCTTTCTATTAATTAGATAACATATTTTCTAAGTATTCAATTTGTTGTGGGCTTAAACCAAGCTCTGTTAAGCTTTTCTTAGATGAAGCAAATACCGCATTCGATTTACCAACGCGAGTACCTAACGCTGCCGCCGCTACAAGTTCACGATCAAGTTTACCTAAGCGAGATCTATTTCTATTTTGTGGCTTTGGTTTCTTAATACGAAAAGTATTATATTTTACTGCGGTTGAAGCCTCATCGGCCTTAATCTTAGCAGCCATATTACTACTATTAGAACCATTGCCTAACAAGGCACTCAACCCCACTCGTTTAGGTACCAATTTATCATAATCTACACCAAACTCAGGGCGTTCTTCACGAAGTTGTTCAAATGTAGCAAGGGCTGCATTCATTTGCTTTAAACCAGCTGCCGAATATAATTGACGAATGGCAATACTCACCTCTTGAGGTGTCAAAGTACCACGCTCAATAGCGGAAATAATTGTTTCTTTTAATGAACCTAAATCCCCACTGGCTGTATAACGTCCTATTTCAACAAGATCCTTTTGACGTTCATTTAGCTCTTTTGGTACATATATATTAAATTCCGAAATAGAAGGTGCCTTCTTGGTTACAGGTTCTGCAGCACCATTTATCTCACACAGATAACCACTGCCGACCATAGCCAACGCCACTGCCAAAGTAAAAACCTTTTTCAATATTTCCAAATCTCCCTCTATATACCAACAAAAGCACGTTTACATTCTATTTAGCTTATATAGAATTTATAAACTAATCGAAACTTCACTATACATCAAAATGAGTCAATCTATTGTTATTATATACTACTTCATCCATTATTTATAGTCATATTAATAAAAAAATTTAAAATATTTTATTTATAAATAGTATTTATAACTCATATGCACATGTGAAAAAGTAGTAGTTTTTATGCCAACTAACAAAAACTACTACTTTCTATTTTATTTACAAATGATATTTATATAGGTTATATTTGAGAACCATCTTAACTTAACAATGCTTTTACATCAGATACAATTTGATCTACAGAAACACCATTCTCCCGTAGCAACTTGGTCGCATCATATCTATCATGAAATTCTTTAGCAATGCCATAGTTTTTAACACGCATAGTGGATGGCCCATAGAAACTAGCCACACGTTGTCCCCAACCACCTTCAACAACACCATCTTCCAATGTAAATACAACAGAATGATTCGCCTTTAAAGAATCAAGTAATGCTTCGTCTATACCAGAGGCAAATTTAGGATTTACTACCGTTGCATCGATACCATCTTTAGCCAATTCATCAGCTACTTGGTTCGCTAGATGGTAAAAGTTACCAAGGCCTAATAAAGCAATGTGTTCACCATGATGAGTCACCTCAGATTTATGTAAAATGCTATAGTCAGTCGTATCCGGTACACCAGTAGATATAAATTTACCTACAGGTACGCGAATTGCTACAGGGTGCTCGTGTTGATGTACGGCATATTTCGTCATAGCCAATAGTTCTTCATTATTGGTAGGTGCTAAATAAACCAAATTAGGAATGCTTGTAAGCATTGGTATATCAAAGAACCCCAAATGAGTGACATCGTTCATGCCATATACGGAGGCCTGGTGATTAATAATAACAGCACTATTATTATTGACGCAAAGATCTTGTACTAATTGGTCATAGGTACGTTGTAAAAATGTACTATACACATTAAATACTGGTTTACCGCCATTTTTAGCAATACCAGAACTCATTGCAATAGCATGCTCTTCTGCAATGCCTACATCAATATATTGTTTGCCTGCCGCTTTGCGCCATTCGGAATTAAATCCAAAGCCACCTGGTGTACCTGCACAAATAGCTACCACTGTTGGATCTACTTTGATTTGCTCCATCAAATAGTTCGCAATCGTACCAACATACGTTGGACCTTTATCTGCCGCTTTTAGCTTACCTGTTTCTATGTCAAATGGCATAGTCCAGTGGAACTTCTCTTTATTTTGCTCTGCAAGGGTATAGCCCTTGCCTTTTTGAGTAACGATATGTAACACAATTGGGTGATCAATATCTTTTACATCCTTAAACACATCAATTAATGTTTCTAAATCATTACCCTTTGCAACAAAACGATAGTCTAAGCCAAGAGCCTTGAAAATATTATTGGAACTTTCACCATTAGTTTCACGTAATTCTCGAAGACCACGGTATAAACCACCATGATTTTCTGCAATGGATTGGTCATTGTCGTTGACAATGATAATTATATTACTGTCTAATGTAGCTGCATAATCAAGCCCTTCAAAGGCTTCACCACCAGACAAAGAACCATCGCCAATAATAGCGATAATATTTTCAGGGTCTCCCTTTAAATTACGAGCCGTTGCTAAGCCAGATGCCAAAGAAATAGATGTAGATGTATGCCCAATATTAAAGAAGTCATGTTCACTTTCAGTTGGATCTGTATAGCCTGTCACATCATCATAATGATCATGGTCAAGGAACGCCAATGCACGCCCTGTCACCATTTTATGCACATAGGACTGATGAGATACATCATATACAATCTTATCTACAGGTGAGTTAAATACATAGTGCAAGGCCATAATCATTTCTGCTGCACCCATAGGAGGGCCAACATGACCGCCCTGTTCAGATACCTTTGCCATAAGGGCTCGACGTGCTTGTACTGTTAAGTCTGTCAATTCAGAAATAGATAAGCCTTTTAAATCGGCTGGAGATTTTATATTAATTAAATCCATAAGATTGCCTTTCTTTTAATTACATATTACTACTAACATATACTATAATCTAAGAAAAAGAGCCAGTCCATACAGAACCAGCTCTTTATATAGCAAAAAGGTGGCACAACCAAAAGGCTGTACCACCTTGATTCATCAATTATTCAGCAGTGAATGGCAATAAAGCGATTGCACGTGCACGTTTGATAGATGTAGTCAATTTGCGTTGATGTTTTGCGCAAGTACCGGAAATACGACGAGGTAAGATTTTGCCGCGTTCAGTCGTGAAACGACGAAGTTTAGCAACGTCTTTATAGTCGATTTGATCGATATGGTCTGCACAGAAAACGCATACTTTTCTTCTTGGCTTTCTGCCTCTATCTCTTCTCATTGCGAATCCTCCTTTTCGAATTAGTAGGAGTCTCGGACACTAGAACGGGATGTTTTCGTCATCGCCGCCTGTACTGAAACTATCAAAATTGGACCCACCATCGAAAGAATTAGTATTCATATCAAGGGATTGGCCCACAAAGTTCGCTACCACTTCAGTAACGTAACGTTTTTGACCATCCTGAGTCTCGTAGGAACGAGTTTGCAAGCGACCTTCTACAAAGCAGCGACTACCTTTACGAAGATTACCTGCCGCTTCACCAAGTTTGCCCCATGCAACACAATTAATGAAAGCAGTTTGTTCTTTCGTTTCATTGGTTGTAGAGTCAATATAAGTATTTGTAGCAGCTACTGTGAAAGTTGCCACTGCTCTACCAGTTTTAGTAAAACGTACTTCAGGATCACGAGCTAAATTACCTAGAATTTGTACAGAGTTCATCTTTTCTCCTCCAGGCTTTAATTATGCATCGTGTTTAACAATCAGGTGTCTTAAGACATCATCGTTGATTTTCAACACACGGTCGATTTCTTTAATTTCAGCTGGATCAGCTTCGAAATTAACCAATACGTAGAAACCGTCAGTGAATTTTTTCACTGCGTAAGCAAGACGACGCTTGCCCCAACGATCTACCTTTTCTACTGTGCCGCCTACACGAGCAATTAAAGCTTCCACTTTTTCAATGACAGCGTTAGTTGCTTCTTCTTCAGCTGGTTTCACAATAACCATGACTTCGTATTTGTTCATACAAAATCACCTCCTCTTTCGGACTAATGCCCCTATCGACACATAGGGGTAGGAAGTGCTTACCATTAATAAGCTTTACTATTATAACCTAAATTAATGATGAAAGCAAGTAGCTCTTAGATAGTACTTACTTTCATAGCATTATATATGATAATATTGTTCATCCTCTGGATAGGCAATAACAGCACAGATAACAACAAATACCATAATAACTGACATCATAGGAATTGCACTATCATGAGGCAAAAATGTAAGGATCAACGATGATATAATCCCACTACCATATTGCATCGCCCCTAGCAACGCCGCTCCAGAGCCAGCCATCTTACCAGCCCGTTCCAATGCCAATGCATTGGTAACCGCTGCAATGACACCATTCATAGAGAAAAACAAAAAACAGCCTACCACTATGAGTAGTAACGATGTATATCCAGCCATCATCAAAATCATAACAACAACTACAGCAATCGCAGAAAACAATGATGCATATCGCAATAATTTATCTAATCGTATAGCACTTACAATGCGACGATTTATAGCACTGAGAATCATAACACCAATAATATTAAGACAAAACAAATAACCATAATATTCTGTTGGTACCTGAAAAACATCTATATACACATATGGTGATGCTGTTAGAAATGCATATATAGAAATATAAAAGCATGTGACACAAAGGGTATATTTCATAAAGCCTTTGTTTTGTAACAAAATCCAATAGTTTTGGTATGTCGCCACCATAGAACGTGTACTGCGTTTTTCTTTTGGATGCGTTTCAGGCAACACCAAAATTCCTATAAACATAATTGCTGCAATTATAACAAGCAACCAAAATATACTATGCCACGAATACCATAGTAGCAAATGACCACCCATCATTGGGCCTGCAATAGGTGCTATAGCCATAACAATAGCCAAGGTAGATAACATCTTAGCCGCCTCAGTACGACCATACAAATCTCGTATCATAGCACGTGATAACATAGGCCCCACACAGGCTCCAAAGGCCTGAAACACACGCCATGCTAACAATTCATACATAGATGTAGATATAGCACAGCCTACAGAACCAACAATAAATATCACCATACCAATTAACAATGGAATTTTACGCCCAATCTTATCACTAATGGCACCCCAAAATAATTGCGCAAATGCAAACCCTACAAGAAATCCCGTTAAGGTTAACTCCGCATCACCATGAAGGTCTCGCCCTATAGTTGGCATGGCAGGCAAATAAATATCTGTCGATAAGGATGTACATGCCATGAGTGCACTTAATATGGCTATAAACAGCCAACTTTTATTACTAATTGTAGGCATATATCACCTCGTTATGCGTAGTTTAAATAGAGTAACAAAAAAAGCCTAACGTAACTAGTGTCCAAAACACCAATACATTAAGCCCTAGAAACATATTCTTATTAAGATAGACCTAACACAACCACATGTCGATAACTCTTCTTTTATTTATTATACAACATAGAAAGTTTTTCTAAAATAGGTCTTATATAATAAAAACTTATTATCAGCAATAATATATTATATAAAAAATTCTATAGAAACCCCTTGCACCAAACCCTTATATATTTTACTATATATAGAGAATTCTAATTGTAAAAGGAGTCATCATGGCTAATATTAATGAAAACTATTTAAACCTACAAGGTTCTTATTTATTTGCTAACATTGCTAAAAAAGTAGCGGATTATCAAGCAGCACATCCAGATGCAGACATCATCCGTCTTGGTATCGGCGATGTTACATTGCCTTTAGTACCTGCTATTGTAGATGCTATGACTAAGGCTGTTCAAGAAATGGGCAAAGCCGAAACGTTCCGCGGTTATGGTCCTGAACAAGGTTATGATTTCCTTCGCAAAGCAATCATCGAAGGCGATTACAAACCATACGGCATTGAAATCGGCATGGACGAAGTATTCGTTTCTGACGGTGCAAAATCCGACGTTGGTAATATCCAAGAATTATTCAGCGAAGATAATATCATCGCTATCACTGATCCCGTATACCCTGTATACCTTGATTCCAACGTTATGGGTGGTCGTACAGGCCAAGCCGTTGATGGTATGTTTGAAAAGGTTGTATACCTTCCTACATTTGCAGAAAATAATTTTTCTCCAGAATTTCCTTCTGAACGTGTAGACATCGTATATCTTTGCTCTCCAAACAATCCTACAGGCACAGTACTCAGTCGTGCACGCTTAGCTGAATGGATTAAATGGTGCAAAGAAAACGACGCTATCTTAATGTTCGACTCTGCTTACGAAGCTTTCATCAGCACAGAAGACACTGTAAAATCTATCTACGAAATCGAAGGTGCTCGCGAAGTAGCTATTGAATTCCGTTCCTTCTCTAAAACTGCTGGTTTTACAGGTACACGTTGTGCCTACGCAGTAGTACCAAAAGAAGTAACAGGCAAAACTAAATCTGGCGAACGTCAACCTTTGAATCCTATGTGGAACCGTCGTCAATGCACTAAATTCAACGGTGTACCTTACATCGTTCAACGTGGTGCTGAAGCGGTATATTCCAAAGAAGGCCGTGAGCAAACTCGCGCAAACATCGCTTACTATAAAGAAAATGCACGTATCATTAAAGAAGGTCTCGAATCCATCGGCCTTACTGTATACGGTGGCACTGATGCACCTTACATTTGGTTAAAAACACCTGGCAGCATGACAAGCTGGGAATTATTCGATCTTCTTCTTGAAAAGGTACAAATCGTATCTACACCAGGATCTGGTTTTGGTCCACATGGCGAAGGGTATCTTCGTTTAACTGCATTCGGCAGCCGTGAAAATACAATCCGTGCTGTAGAACGCATCAAAACGTTACAATTCTAATACAAATTTATAGACATTCTGTTTATAATAAGAATTAACATAAACACACAAAGACCGGTTATAGCAACTATCAATCCGAAAATTGCTATGACCGGTCTTTTCTACGCCTATTTAATTATAAATTCTACATATTCAATTTAACTAAAAACTATGACGGATTCCAGCATCTACACGATAGGATGTATCAACAGTACCGCCAAAATTTTTCGTAAACGTTCCATATACATATGTATTTGGACGGAATCTCCAAGAACCGCCGAGTTCAAGATCAAGCCAAGTATCTTTTAAATCTACTACACTATTAGTTGTTGGTTCACCGACCATGCTATACGTTGCTTTCATCTTACCAGAGAATTCATGAGCTAATGCAGCTTTAAGGAAAACATTACTATTCTTAGCTTCCTTACCGATACCAATGCCTAAACGGCCTATAGCGGAGTTAACCGCATCAGAATTAATATGAACAATGCTACCAGTATTCGTACGAGCATCAAAGCTTTCACCAGACAAGCGACTAAGAATCAATTCTGCACTTGGATCAATATAGAAACCATTTTCTCTCTTAATACGCTTGCCATATTCAAGGCTCAAGGAGGTCCCTGTATTATGATAATCTCCACTTAATGTTGTACCTAAACTATTACGAACGGTAAAATCATTTTTCAAACGATTGCCTTTAGCAATGATATCTAAATAACGACCATCATTAAATTGTTTAGCACCATAGAGTGCTAATCCAGCAGTTTTACCAGAACCGGAACCCAACGCATAATCACTGTTGTTTGTGCCATACAAGAAGGCACCACCTATAATCCAGTTTCCTCGTTTCGTATCATAGCCAACTTGCGCCATATTATAAGTTTGATTTACATAGGCAGAATCTGTAATTTTAGATTTACCACCAATATATTTCCCCCATACGCCTTGATTGTCAGCATTCATACGAACATCACCTAGGCGGCGTTGCAAATCATTTGTATCAGCTCTCATTTGCATAACAGAAGATGCTAATGCACTCTTAACACCAGAGACAATTTCACTTTCACTAGTGGATAATACGGTTTTATTAGACACCACAGCACGTCCATCTGTATCAAAATCATCCGGGCTAAGTTTGGCATTTAATGTAGGACTAATCACACCTGTTTCTAAATGCACATTAACACCAAGGTTTCGCTCACCCTTCGTATATCCATTGTAGACTATTTTCTTCACAAATTGATTTTCTGCTAATCCTGGAATTTCGGCATTAGCATGTTCTTTCAAAGCATCTACGGAACTACGCAATGTAACAGAAGAGCCAGGGTCAGCATGGTTGATAACCACTTCCCCTTTTCCGTTTTCTGCAGCAGGTGCACCTTTTTCATAATCAATAGCTGTATGACCAGCATAATTATTAATCGTAATAGGACGTGCATCTACGGCTTGAATAATACCACGGCTACCTTCAGTGGCACCACCTATAAAGTGCTCTACCTTACTACCTGTATATAAATAATTAGCATTATCTGGGCGACCTTGTGTTGGATATACACGTTCTGCACCTAACCATTCATTACGCCATGTAGCACCATTTTGTAAGTATAATCTCAAGCCTCCATGATAAGGATTATTGTTACTTTCATCAAATTCATTGAGGACACCACCTACTAACTTAGAACTTGGTGTCGTTAACCCCAACGAAATTTCTGACCCATGCTTATGTGGATTTTTATCAATACCATAGTTTTTATTGATAAAACCAATATTGCCATACATGTTAACGGCCTTAGCACCTGGTTGTAATCCATCCATTCCTGTATTTACATAGACAAAGCCTTCCTCTGAAAGTGCAGAATACGTATCAGATGTGGTTAACGGATATGTTTTCACATCTGCACCGCCAAGAATACGGATATAGCCATCCTTATTAGCTTGTAAACCAACACCAACAGCATCTACTTTGGCATTACCTTGTACGGTAACACGCGTATCATCATTATTACCATCATTTGTAACGCCACCATAACCAGCATAAATACCGCTCATGTAATAATGTGCCAAATCTGGTCTACGCTTCTCTCCACTTTCCGCAGGTGCTGGATTTTTAACTATTACATTCACATTTTTATCAATGGCTACCTGTGTACCATCAAGAGCATAAATCCCCGTAACATTGTTATGATATTTTGTACCATTTACGCCAAGACCAGATACATTAACCGTCAAATCATCAGTATAATGTTTATTTTTCCCCCACAAATTCAAGCCAATAGATTTTCCGTCCGTATGGCTTTCAACTGTAGTGGCCGACACCATGACCTCTGCACTAGCACCAGTGATAATCAAAGCGGCGATAACAGCAAGGTTTATCGTTTTTCTCATCTCGTAACCTCCTCAAACTACACACAATAAATTTGTATATATCTATTGTATCTACATCAGGGGTATATGTGTCAATTTTTGTACATATGACATTTTCTTTTATGTAAATAACTATACGCAATGTATCGATATGAATTTAATTCAGAAACTCTATAGAATATTCTATAAAAAGTAAGTTATATGCTATAATAAATATATTAGTTATTACACTACATTTTATAATTATATAGGAGGCTAATATGAGCAACATTCGTATTGGTATCGTAGGCTATGGCAACTTAGGCCGTGGCGTAGAAGCATCTGTAAAATTACAACCAGATATGGAACTTGTTGGCGTATTCTCTCGCCGCAAAGGTCTAGAAACTGTTTCTGGTGTTCCTACATATACTATGGAGGATTTACCTAATTTTAAAGGTAAAATCGATGTTATGGTTCTTTGTGGCGGTTCCGCAACTGACCTTATCGAACAAACTCCAATGGTAACAAAATACTTTAATTGCATCGACTCTTTCGATACACACGCACGTATTCCTGAACATTTTGCTAATGTAGATAAAGTGGCAAAAGAAGCAAAAACTGCTACTTTGATTTCTTGTGGTTGGGACCCAGGCATGTTCTCTTTACAACGTGTATACGCTGAAAGCATCTTGCCTCATGGCAAATCTTACACATTCTGGGGCCGTGGCGTTTCTCAAGGTCACTCCGATGCTATCCGCCGCATCGACGGCGTTCTTGACGCTCGTCAATACACTGTTCCTAAAGAACAATACCTTGAAGCAATCCGCAATGGTGAAACTCCTGATGTTGATGGCTATAAAGGTCACCTTCGCGAATGCTACGTCGTAGCAGCTCCTGATGCGGACAAAGCAAAAATCGAAAACGAAATCAAAACTATGGAAAACTACTTTGTAGGTTATGAAACTGTAGTTAACTTCATTTCTCAAGAAGAACTTGATCGTAACCACAAAGGTATTCCACATGGTGGTTTTGTTCTTCGTTCTGGTGAAAGCACAGATGGCACACGTCATGTTGTTGAGTATTCCTTAAAACTTGACTCTAACCCTGAATTTACTGGTTCTGCACTCGTTGCTTATGCACGTGGTATTTACCGTCTTGCTAAACACGGCGGCACAGGTTGCTACACTGTATTTGATATTCCACCAGCTTGGATTTCTACACATTCTGCCGAAGAATTACGAGCTCACTCACTATAATTCAAAACATATTTAAAGAGGATAACTACGGTTATCCTCTTTTTTACATTCTTACACCTTACCATATTATATTCTTACATATAAAAAGGGCCATCTTTAAGATGACCCTCTATTACTAACCGCTAAACACCTATTGCTTAATACCAACGAGTTAATGGTAAATCGTTATTTATACCTTTTGTCATAAGAATTTGATGTAAATCCATATTACCAATATAGAAACCTGCAGCACAACCACAGAGATACAAATCCCACATGCGCACAAACTCAGTTCCGCGTACCTTTTCTACTTGATCACGAACACCTTGGAAATTATTATACCAATGCATTAATGTTTTATAATAATGCAAACGTAAATTTTCAACATCAAGTACATCCATGTCATACTCATAAGCAAATCCAATCATTTCTCGAAGGGAAGGCAAGCATCCACCTGGGAAGATGTATTTACGAATCCAAGCACTTGTTTCTTTTTCGGAAGGGTCACTAATATAATGGAGCAGGAACAACCCACCATCTTTAAGCATGGCTGACGCATCTTCCATATATAAAGGGAAATTAGCCCGTCCAACATGCTCTAACATGCCTACGCTAACCATACGATCAAACTGACGTCCAGAAGCAGCCACGTCACGATAATCTATAAGATCAATCTCAACTTGACCTTCAAGACCAAACTCTTTAATTCGTTCTTGCCCTTTTTTCCACTGTTCTTCAGACAATGTACAACCATAGCCTTTAACACCATATTTTCTAGCTGCTTCAATAAGAAGAAATCCCCAACCACAACCAATATCAAGAAGTGTCATACCTTCTTTTAAGTGTAATTTATCAAGAATATGATGTACCTTTTGATATTGTGCATCTTCAAGACTATCATCTTCATGTTTAAAGTATGCACAAGAATAACTCATAGTCTTATCAAGCCATAAACTATAAAAATCATTACCTAAATCATAGTGAGAAGATACTTGTTTCTTTTGATCTTTCTTTTTTAGCCCTACATTAAAGAGCGAACTAAGAACTTTTTTATTAATAGAATCTTTATTAACATGGCCTAAAACGACACAAAGAGCTTTGAATAAATCACCTTCAATTTCTATGTCTTTACGCATGTACGCTTCGCCAAGTGCAAGTTCAGCTGATACCAATACATCCTTTTTAGGTATATCTCTATTTACAATAATCGTAAATTCTGGATTACCTTCACCAATTGTATATTCGTTATCACCAACTTTTACAACAAAGCAATGATCATTGAATCGTTCCAAATAGTGTACTAAAAAGCTATCAAAAAGTTTAGAAAACATAATCATATCCTTTCTTGCCAAAATGTGTTATACACACTTTATTCAGCATTCAGACCTTTAATTTATCTAGTTACACACTTCACATTTCATGAATTTAGTTATCAAATATTTTTATAGATAATTATCTAATTCAATATATATCAATTAATTTCTATTAATTACATAACAAATTTATCTGATATAAATATTTAAAACCCATAATGACATTATAAACCTTTTATGCAAAAAATACACTATATACAAAAAAAATTTATTTTAAATATACATTTAAGTATTGTATTGTAAAGTTACATCCCACATATGATATAATATTTAATTAGTAGAGTTTTACGAAAACTTTCAACACGAACGAAATCAATGAAATTAATAAAAGGTGGTACCATGAGCACAAATTTAGAAGTAGGCATAGTAGGCCTTCCAAACGTTGGGAAAAGTACATTATTCAACGCCATTACAAAAGCAGGTGCTGAAGCTGCGAACTATCCTTTCTGTACAATCGAGCCAAATGTAGGTGTTGTTGACGTTCCAGATAATCGTTTAGCTATATTAGCTGAAATGTTTGGTTCAAAACGTATTCTACCAGCTGCTATGCGCTTTGTAGATATTGCAGGACTCGTTGAAGGTGCTTCCAAAGGCGAAGGCTTAGGCAATAAATTTCTTAGTCACATCCGTCAAGTAGATGCAATTGCACAAGTCATTCGTTGTTTTGATGACCCTAATATCACACACGTTGCAGGCTCTATCGATCCAATTCGAGACATTGAAATCATCAATACAGAATTATGCCTTGCTGACCTTGAGTCAGTTGAAAAACGCAAACAACGTATCGAAAAAATTGCTAAATCTGGCGACAAAGATGCGCGTGCCGAATTACCATTACTAGAACGCATCATCGAAGGCCTTGGCGAAGCTAAACCAGTTCGCGGACAAGGTCTTGACGAAGAAGAACTAGAAATGATTAAAGAATTAACATTACTTACTGCGAAGCCTTCCCTTTATGTAGCTAATATTTCTGAAGATGAAGTATCTGATTACTCTTCCAACGAATATGTAAAACGCGTTGAAGAATACGCCAATAATGAAGGTGCTGGTATCGTTGTTGTTTCCGCTCGTATCGAATCTGAAATTGCTGAATTATCCGATGAAGAATCTGCTGCATTCCTTGAAGATCTCGGACTTGAAGAATCTGGCTTAACAAAACTTATTAAAGCAAGTTATTCACTATTAGGTCTTATCAACTATTTCACAGCTGGTGAAATGGAAGCTCGTGCTTGGACAATTGTGAATGGTACTAAAGCACCTCAAGCAGCAGGTAAGATTCACTCTGATATCGAAAAAGGCTTTATCCGTGCCGAAATCGTATCCTTTGATGACTTACAAGCTTGCGGCAGTCAAAACGCAGCCAAAGAAAAAGGGCTTGTCCGATTAGAAGGTAAAGACTACGTTATGAAAGATGGCGATGTAACACACTTCCGTTTTAACGTATAATACAAATTAATATTTTCAAAGCACCATAAAAAGAGCCCCTCTTGCAATTATACAAGAGGGGTTTTAATAAGGTTAATATTAGATATATTCTATTTAACAACCTTTACAATTTCATCCATTGTACGACGCGTTTTATTGCGATGTGGTTCTTCATCACGGTAACCAAAAGCAGCCATTACAGCAATGCCAAAGTGCTTCGTATCAAAAAGACCTAATTCATCGCCTAAGAATGTTGTCATCTTGTCTTGGTTGAAGCCTTCCAACGCACAAGAGTCAAGACCTTCGTAAGCAGCCATGGTCATCATATTCGCCATAACGATATACGCTTGTTTAGAGGACCAATCAAAAGCAGCACGTTCAGACTCAAATGTTTTATAGTCTTCCGTAGTAAACTGAGCATATTTATCTTTATAAATAGCATCTACTTCAGCAGGTAATTGTTTAACCTCTTCTTGAATATATCGTACATAAGGAGAATCAAATTCTAAATCTGCCTTTTTACGCGTTAAGAATACTACAAGATGACTCGCTTCCAAACCAGCCAAAATGCCCCAGCCGTAAGCTTTCATCTTTTCGCGAATCTCTGGATTTTGAATGACTAACAACTGATATGCTTCAAAACCTAAAGACGTAGGAGACAAACGTGCCGCCTGCAAGATAGCATTCCAATCTTCATCAGAAATCTTTTTAGTGCTATCAAATTTCTTACATGCATACCGATAGGTCATAGCATATTCTAAATCTTTACGATCTAATTTTGGGGCTGTTAATTTTATAGTTTCTATTTCATACTTACTCATTAAATGTTTACCTTTCATTATAAAAATTATATTAAAAAAATGTCTAAATCGATGATTGTATAACTTCTTTACCTTTTTCATACCAAAATAGACCAGATGTGCTAATCTTATACTCTTTCAAAATACGCTGAACTAGATTAGCATCACTCACTTCTATTCGAATCGATAAGCCGCACATATCATCAAGTTCTGGAGGTGTGGCCATTAATTGATGAGGCACTTCTAATTCCGTTAGCACCTTATCTGCTTTATCACCAAAATAATAAGATGTAAAAACAATTAACAGCTTTTTATTATCCATACACAAAGGCCTCACCTCCTTTTTATATTATAACTAATCAAAATCTATTCACATATGATACATTATAATTTAACAAGGTTTTCCCCTACAATTGCATCTGTAATGGCATACATATTAGTAATAGAGCCAACACCAATTTGATCTTTAATACCATAATAATCAAGACAAATACCACATGCTGCTATTTCAACACCTGCATTAGCTAACTTTTTAATAGCTTCCAAATGCACCGAATCGTTAGTTACCATTTTAACGCTACTATTGATAAAGTAAATCTTAGAAGGCTTTACATCAGCTTCAACCATACACACCCAAAAGGTTTTCATTAAATTACGACCTAGCTCTTCGCTACCTTCACCTAAATAATCCTTTGTCATCAGAATAACACGCTTTCCATAGTTCATCGGCTCACAATGAACAGATGACACCGCTTCTGCATTAGGCGTCATGGTAAGGTAAAAATCCTTACCATCTTGTCGAATTACTACACCATAACCACGTGATCTAGCAAATTTTTCTACATTATCACGACTAACTTCATTATCTACTATGGTCGTAATAATTGCACTAGGGTTATTATCACTTACCTTCTTAGTTTCAATAACCGGTTTTGGGCATAGGCTACCACGTACATCTACAGTTAACTCATTTGTATTGCTCATCATACACCTCTACAGAATTATATAAGTTGTGAAAGGCTCAACGGCCACTACTATAAACATATTAAATAAAACTTATCTTTCATGACTCTCATTTTTTATTCTGTTACGCGCACCGCCAATCCACTAAAGCTTTCAACAGCACCGATAATAGTAGCACATTCAATCCCCGCATCATGTAATGCTTTCACCAAATCAGGCCCCTCTGTGGCAGGCACAGAGAATAAAAGTCCACCTGATGTTTGTGGATCAAATAGAATATCTGTCCACACCGCATCTAAATTTACATCAACCTGTACATCTGTTATGGCCTTACGATTACCATATGATGCCGCTGGTACTAATCCCATTTGAGCTGCCTCAATAACCTCTTCAAAAAGTGGAATATCATATGCCTTAATATGAATCGTTACTGCAGAAGCACTCGCCATCTCTACAGCATGGCCCATTAAACTAAAGCCTGTCACATCTGTACAAGCATGAATTCTAAAATTATGAGCTACTTCAGCAGCCACCCGGTTCAATGTACTCATGCTAGCAACCGCTTGCGCAGTAGCATCAGGAAATAAACCCGCTTTCAACGCATTATTCATAATACCTGTACCGATACATTTCGTTAATACTAATACATCACCCACTAGGGCGCCTTTATTCTTCCAAATTCTATTGGGATTAACTTGACCAGTTACAGACATACCAAATATAGGTTCCTTATTTTCAATACTATGCCCCCCTACAATAACTGCACCAGCTTCGGACACAATAGAGGCAGCCCCATTGAGTACATCTGTTAATACACCTTGTTCGACTAAAGGAACCGGAAAACCAACAATATTCATTGCAGTTAGTGGCGTCCCCCCCATCGCATATACATCACTCAAAGCATTTGCAGCTGCAATCTTACCAAATAAAGTGGAATCATTCACAACAGGTGTAAAAAAATCTAATGTTTGTACGAGGGCTATTTGCTCTGAAATTTTATATATACCTGCATCATCAGCATTGGTCATATCCGCTAGAACATGGTCATTTGTAACAGGAGTAACGGCCTTTAATACACGTTCCAATATATGCGGGCCAATTTTACATGCACAGCCCCCACTTGTAACATAATCAGTAAGTCTTACCATATGTATATCTCCTAATACAATATTTTTATCTCTTTTATAGAACTTGGAACTATTTATTTTCTATTGCTACATTGTCAGGTAGCCTAGATATAAGTCTCTTTGCCGCCTTTTCAAATTTAGGTCTAGGCATCAACAATTGATGACCACATCCTTTACATACGATAAGGAAATCAGTACCAATGCGTTTAACCTCCCACTCATCACTACCACAAGGATGGGATTTTTTCATTTGTACTACATCGCCAACATAATATCTAACAAACGCCATAGCGCCTCCTTATAGTTACTCTATCATTTATGTACCTATTATATCGAAAATCTAAAATCTAATACAAATAAAAATATAGGTTCTCTAATTATATATAGTAAAAAATTAAAATAATTACCAATAAGACTGTCCTACATAAATAATAATGATTTTCCACTTAATTCTCACTCTCATTATCAATGTTTCCAATTTTGATAAAGTCTATACCTACCGCTCTTTTAAAAACCGCATATTTACTGCATTGATAATTTCTATCATTTAGAAAATTTTCGAAATAAATTTAATAAAAACACTTGCATTTCTCATTTACTATGTTACAATATAGTCAACAATGATTATTCGTTAAGTATACGAATCAAAAACATTGTGGTGTAACTAACCAGGCAAGTGCCTCTTCACAAGCACCGGTAAGTACTCATTTAGTAGATAAGCAAGTGCTTTTTTAACTATAGACAAGTGTCTATCTAATCATGCTACAAATAAGTTTTGTATAATTTAAACTCAAGTGAGTTACCTAATAGTGTCTTCACAACCAAGTGGTTATGAATATATATCATAAGTAAGAATTTAAGAATTATATGTAAGTACAAAGGAGTATTAAAATGGCAGAATTAAAAGGTTCTAACACTGAAAAAAATCTTCAAACAGCATTTGCTGGTGAATCCCAAGCATTCCAAAAATATACATATTATGCAGCAGCAGCTCGCAAAGCTGGTATGAACGAAATCGCTGATTATTTCGAAGAAACAGCTCACAACGAATCTGCTCATGCTAAAGTATGGTTCAAAGCTCTTCATGGCGGTGATATTTCCGCTGATATCGAAGCTAACCTTCGCGATGCAGCAGCTGGTGAAAACTACGAACATACTACAATGTACAAAGATTTCGCTGATGAAGCAGAAAAAGAAGGTTTCACTGCTATCGCTTTCAAAATGCGCGAAGTTGGTAAAATCGAAGCTCGCCATGAAGCTCGTTACCTTGCATTAGCAGCTCGCGTTTCTGGTAACAAAGTATTCCATAACGATCAACCAGTAGCATGGATTTGCGCTAATTGCGGTTATATCCACGTTGGTGATGAAGCTCCTAAAGTTTGCCCAGTATGTGCTCACCCACAAGCTTTCTTCCAACGCCACGTTGAATCTATCTAATTTCTATAAGTTTAGATAAAATAATATTTTAAATACAGATATGTGATACTGCAAGTGTAGTTCTTCCTAACTGTATGTACAGACAACCTCAATAAAGGGGCTGTAACAAAACAGCCCCTTACACTAGAAAAGCTATTAGTTGATTTTATATGATCAACCAATAGCTT
>NZ_CAKQFJ010000022.1 GCF_934230905.1 uncultured Veillonella sp.
TATGAGGCAGCTAATAGCAAAGTTGAGTGGGATAGTCGAAATAATCGACGTGAAACGATGACCGGTGTAGATCAAGGTCGTATTGGTGGTGCTGGTGAAACAACAGTAGTTGCAGGCCGAGATATATCTATGGCGGCGGGCATTATTACTTCTGATGTAAATACGCATGTAGCGGCTGGCCATAATGTAACGATGAAAGCCATGAATGCTACACATGAACTGGAAGAACATCGTTTTGACAAGGGCAAATCTGGCGGTGGACATTCTCAAACGACGGAGTCTCATGACCTTGTTAAAGCTCAATCATCTGTTGGTAGTAGCATTGAAGGTAAGAACATTTCTGTTGTAGCCTCTGATGCTGTACAACTTGAAGGCAGTCAACTATTAGCGGCAGACACAGTGAAAGTATCTGGTGATACGGTTGAATTAAATACGGCGAAGGCAAATAGTACAGTCAATCATGTGTATCTAGATAAAAAGAAAAGCTTTGTCAAACGTGAAAGTACCAATGCTGTTGATGATGCAACTACTACAGTTGTAACAGGCTCTACAGTAAGTGGTAAAGATATACAGCTTACAAGTGCTCAAGATGTAACCGGTCAATCTGCTCAAATTATAGGTGAGAATGCCGTATCTGTTACCGCTGGTGGTAAGGTAGATCTTGGTGCAGATAAAGCGATTACAGATGGTACCAGTGTATATCGTCATAAGAAATCTGGTTTGCTTGGTAGTACAGGAATAGGCTTTACTATAGGTAAAGAGAAACACAATATAGATGAAACTAACCATGAAGAAACTACTGTACGAAATACAATTGCCAGCACGAAAGGTAATGTTACCGTCAAAGCGAATGATAGAGTTCACATTACAAGCGCAGATATTGTTGCTAAAGAAGGCGCTGTGTTAGATGGATCTGCGGTTATATTAGATGGTAATGTAAACCATAATCACATGAGTCACGATGAACGCTATAAGAAGACGGGGCTTACCGTATCCTTGGGTGGTGCAGTGGTTGATACGCTTACTAATGCAACTCGTACTATAAAACAAGCGGGTAGCCGTGATGATAAGCGTTTAGCTGCACTTGAACTCAATGAAGCACGTCAACAATTGCAAGATGGCTATGCGGCGGTAGATAAAGCGGTTAAGGGCGTCAAACTTCGTGATCCTGATGGTAAAGTATTAAAAGACACAAAAAATCATTCCCGACGCGGTCAAAAAAATATTGACGATGCTATTAATTTGTCTGTGAGCATTGGTAGCACGTCAAGGAAGCAAGGACAAGTAGTAGATACAAATACATATCAAGGTGGTACTCTTGTTAGTGATAGTGAAGTACAAATCAAGGCTCGTGATGCTCAGCAAAGTGGTATTGGTTTAACTGGTGAAACAGTACAAGCAAAAAAACTAGTATTAGATAGTGCTAGTGATATCAACCTTGCAGCGGGCAAAAATACTGTAGATGTTAAGAATACCTATAAAAGTTCTGGTTGGAGCGTAGGTGCTGGCATTAGTTTGACTGGTGGTGGTCTTCTCGACATTAATGCAAGTGGCAATATGGCTCGTCAAAATGGCGATATCCATCAAGAAAACTATGTACCAACGACGATTAAAGCCGCACAATTAGCACAACTTAAAGCAAAGCGAGATACTACTATTATTGGTTCTACTGTATCTGGTAAGAAAGTTGAAGTTGATACAGGTCGAGATTTACATATGCAAAGCTTACAAGATGTAGATAACTTTAAAGAACACAGTAAGTCTGCTGGCTTCTCTGTTTCCTCTAAACCTAATTTCAAGGATCCAACTGGTAGTATAAGTGCTAGTGTAGGACGCATTGATAGTAAATGGAAAAGCGTGACTCATCAAGCCGGTATTTTTGCTGGCGAAGATGGCTATGATATTCATGTAGGGAATGGTACTACATTAGAAGGTGCCGTTATTAAAAGTGAAGCTCCAAAAGCTAAGAATACATTGACTACCAAATCTCTTAAGATGAAAGATATCCAAAACGAAGCCGAGTATACATATAGCAACAATGGGATTGGCTATAACTACTATGGTAGTAAAAAGAAACTTGAAGAGATGAAGACCAATGATAAAAAAGGCTATGATAAGATCTATAATAATATCGGTCTAGTTCCAAATTTAGGCTTAGGCTCTAAAGGTAAAGCAAGTTCGACTACTCAATCTGCTATTTCTGATGGTATACTAACTGTAGATGGTAAACAAATTGATACTAAGACAATTAATACCAATACCGAAAATACATTGCATCAACTAGATAAGATATTTGATAAAAAGAAAATTGAAGAACGTCAGGAACTAGCACGTTTATTTGCTAAGAATGCATTCGAAGAAGTACATCGTTTAAGTGATAAATATCATTGGAAAGAAGGCGGTCCAGAAAAAGTAGCTTTGCATGCTGCAATAGGTGAGATTACTGCGCAATTGGCAGGTAATCCAAATGGATCTGGTGCTATGGCGGCAGGGATTAATGAGTTAGCTATTAAAAAGATTATTGATAAGGTGGGAAAAAAGCATCCGGATCAAGCACAAATATTAAGTGCCGCTTTAGGTGTAGTGGTTAATAAAGTTTTGGGGAAACCCTCTACAAGTGGTGGTGCTGTATCTGTACTTGGTACTAAATTTAATGATCAGAAAAATGGTGATAATTCAGAAGGTATGTTTGCGACATTTGATGATGCTGCCAATGCCGCTCAGCAAAAAATAGCTGAGGAACAAGAAGGTCAAGAGTTTGATATTTACAGTGAGGATGTTTATGGTCCTGAATATAAAACTGAGGCTATAACTAGTAACGCTCCAGTTTATTATGCTGCAAAATTAGGGATAGAGTCTGCAAAGGTAACTGAAGAATATAGGTTGGCAGGAATATTACTTGAACAAGCTCTCACAGGGGCCGGGGATACGCATTTTTATGAAGGTTCTTTAGCGTCTCAACGGCTATCGAATGATTATAATACTAGATCCGAATTATATAAGGCTGGTAAAAGTATTCCCGTTGGAACAACTCGCCCTTTTTATATAAGTGTTGATACAGATGATGGTGGAAATCATTATGCCTTTGGTCGCATTAAGTTAGTTGCGAATATATCTCATAACTATGATGGTTCAGTGAGTGCAAGCGGATATGGTATTGATAATTATGATTTTAATAATGCTGGGTCTAGCGGTATTGGAAATTTAATTGCAACATCTGCTTATGAGTTACAACGATGTGGATTGTTAAAACCTTATGTGTATACGGTAGATTTTAGTGTGAGTATATATGGATAGAATTATATATTATATAAAAATTTTTTTTGAGATTGTAATCACTATATTTAAAGTTATTACAAACGTTGTCCTAGGATATATAGGCATTGGGCTTTTATTAATCCTTCCCTTAATAGGCTGGTCTGGGTATGAATATTATACATACCGGTTTGTTATTGATGGACAATATAATGTGATTAGTGATCAAAAGACTCCTTATCACTTGATTACTAATGGACAGTCAATGGTAATAATAGATAATATTATTTACGCTTATAGAACGGGTTTATTTTTGGTTATTGATCAATCTAGTAATAATATAAAAGTTTATGTAGATAATCAAATTGATTTTGAGTTCTATATGAAGTTAAAGCGAGAATTTTATGGAGATTTAATTACTATTGCATCTATAGAATCAATAGCTTTGTCGGATAGAGACTATGAACAATATCTTAGATTAAAAAATATAAAAACTAATTTTCCAAGACAAGGAGTTAAATTCGTTTTATGATAAATATTTAATGATGAGTAGTAGCCATAATTTTGTGTAAACGTGTTTTATTCTCAACTGCCAAATATATTTTTTAACTGGCTAAATGTCGGAAGCGATACCGTTATGGTGTCATCCTAATATTTAGTTGTACGCCGGATAGGCATGATTAAGGGGCTGCAACTAGAATGCGATAAAACCGGATCCTGTTACAGCCCCATGATTGTAGCCCTTTTACTACTAAAATGATTTTTTACCTAATGTAGGGTGGCTACACCGTTTTAATGTTAGCGTATCAATCATATGAACCGCTTCGTCCAATGTAAGGTCCTCACGTTTTGTAGGCGTTTCGAGAACTGCTAACGGATGGTCTGTGCCCACCTCGCCGGATGGCAAATAGATATATTCTTGATTGATTGTATCGCCAAAGATATAGCCTGCTTGTAAATGCTCTTTATGGATGCGACTCATAATGCTCCTTTATAAATGTATGATGCACATTTGAATAGTATGTCAGTTATGCATCATAGGAATTCAATTATAGTATTTTTTGTATCTTAAATTCTGCATAGTCTGCAGAGACAAGTTCTAATTTAGTGGTTCCAAATGTTGAAGGAATCCGTTTGAATGAAATCTGGTCATGTAAATGGCCAAATATACATATATCTACATGATAGCGCTCCATAAGGTCTGTAAAGCCTGATGGGGCGTTATTTTCATTGAATGGTGGATAATGTAACAATAGAATGCGCGTTATAGGTGGTGGTTCACTGGTATTCTCTGTTTTAGCATGTTCCTTTTGCAACGCTTGGATAGCGTGCTCCATTTCTTGTAATGCCGCTTCGGTACGCATAATTTCTCTGTCATAGATAGATTGATCCGTATCCGGTTTAAAGTTAGCATCATCAGGGCAAATATATCCTCGTGTACCGCCAAAGGCCAAGATAAGCTGACTTTCACCTTGAGTATGTTTACTATTTTCAGCATCATCATTAGAGTCCTCATTTGTATTGAGATTAATGATGCGGGCTGTACCATGACCTTGTATAAAGTTAATACTATCGCCCATGGCTTGTTTCATTTTATTTGCCGATGACCACCAATAATCGTGATTGCCACGAATCATAAATTTTTGACCTGGAAGGCTGGCGATTTCGTTGAGGTCGTATAGTGCGTCATTGAGGCGTAAAGCCCAGCTCATATCACCTACAAGAAAGATGATGTCCTCATCGGTGACGGTGGACAGCCAATGTTCTTTTATACGTTGCCAATGATTGTCCCAGTGGGGGCCAAAAATATTCATTGGCTTCGTAGGCGGATTACCCGATAGATGAAGGTCTCCAATGGCGTAAATATTCATATATATCCTTACTAGAGCCCTCTAATCTACAGAGCTTGTAGCAGAGGATTCTTATTTTAATGCAAAATAGGGTGTAATATTGTGTAAAATTTTTGCAGCTCGTTCATCATTGCATGTTTGTGGAATTTTATAGCCCACATAGAGGGGTGTTGTAATGTAGCGAGGAACTACCTTAATATATTCGTAACCATCTTCTAGTTGATAGAAGAAATAGTTGTACGATTGAGAAAATTTGGACAAGCTATCTAACACATAGCGTATGGTTTGTTGTAGACGCATGGCGATGGAACGGACCGGCGCATCAGGTTTATATCGTAAATTATATTCAAAAAAACCAATGATGGGGTGTTTAGATAAGGTAATACGGACGTCTTGATCTTCGTGCAATAGCCAACCTTCCATGTTTTTAACCGTAATATCTTCGTGGTAATCGTAATTGCGTAAGCCTATAATTTGGCTGTGTGGATGGCGAATGGAACCGCCAGACATGGGACCGTGGTTTTTAAAGAAGAGAACAGATTTAAACTCTTTTGTAGAAATCGTTTCGTGCCATCTATCTAATCCGAATTGAATAATACGTGTTGCATCATCAACAGATAAGGTAGATAATTCACCTTGGTCGCCTTCTGTTTCGACGATAACCGTAGGCCACGTGTTCTGCAAAACAGGGTATTTGTTCATGAGCCATATGATATGACCATCTTGCGCTAAAATATCTGTTAACTTTGACCGGTCGCAGAATGGACAGCGCACACTATTGTCACGCATATTTACTGGTTTTGTACGGCCTAAAGCAATGTCAAAAATAAGTGGTTCGTTCATGGTGCGCCTCCTTTCTCTTTCATACTTTTAATCATACCATAAATGACGGTATTACACATGAAATAATGGTATAATATATTAATAATCTTTACCAAATTATAGGAGGTCTTATGAAACCTACAACCTTGGTATTTCCCATAGATGAACAACACAGAATTTTGCTAGGTCGTAAGAAACGTGGCTTTGGTGCCGATAAATATAATGGCTTTGGTGGTAAAATCAATGCTGGTGAAAGCTTTCGCCAATGCGCCGTTCGTGAACTATATGAGGAATCGGGCATTCTTGTTAATGCCGATGATTTAGAGTGCGTAGCCCTTTTTGACTTTCAGTTCCCTTATGATGAAAGTCTAACCCATGTGGGCTATGTATATTTTGTGCGTGTTACCGATGTAAAGCCTATTGAATCAGACGAGATGGAACCACATTGGTTTGCATTGGCCGATGTGCCTTATGAGCATATGTGGGAAGGGGACCGTACGTGGCTTCCTATGCTATTAGAGGGGAAGTTGCTAAAGGGACCTATCCGATTTGGCCCAGATAACAGTCATGTAGAGAACATGCGTTTAACAGAGGTCGACACAGTCATGGAAAGTGAACTGTTAGCGCGCATTGATTTATATATTAATGAATAGAGTATAGTGAAAGTATAGGATGTGCTTTCACATATACCTATATTGAGGAACTATGAAAGAGATGAAGAACCCAAAGTGGGTGCCGCAGTTGTTGGCGTGGTATGATGTAAATAAACGGGATTTGCCGTGGCGTGACTGCGGTGACCCTTATAAGGTGTGGGTATCTGAGGTAATGAGCCAACAGACCCGCATTGAGGCGATGAAGCCCTATTATGACAACTGGATGCGTTTGTTTCCTACATTAGAGGATTTGGCAAAGGCCTCCGAAGATGAAGTAGTGCATGCTTGGCAAGGTCTTGGCTATTATAGCCGTGCTCGTAATTTACGCCTTGGTGTGCAAGATGTGGTGAAGAATTACGGCGGTGTGGTTCCTCATAATCGCAAGGATATGGAGTCTTTGAAGGGCGTTGGTTCTTATACGGCTGGCGCTGTGCTATCCATGGCCTATGGCGAGCCAGAGGTGGCCGTTGATGGTAATGTGTTGCGTATCTATGCCCGTTTGTACGGCATATTCGATGATATTTTGAGCACAAAGGGCAAGAAGGCCATAACTGCTATCGTAGAGGATACATTGCCTCATGATAGACCAGGCGATTTTAACCAAGCCTTGATGGATTTTGGTTCAGCCGTATGTATTCCTAAGATGCCACGCTGTGGTGAGTGTCCTATTGTCAATATGTGTCATGCGTACCAACATAATGTAATGGATCAATTGCCTGTGCGTATCAAGAAAACGAAGGTTGTTGATGTGCCTGTCTTTGTTGGTATCCTTAGTTATGGTGACTATTATTTACTACATAAACGCCCTAATCGAGGCCTCTTGCGTTCTATGTGGGAATTTCCCTCTGTAGAAAATGCTGATTCCTATGATGCGGCAGAGTCTGGTTTGACTGAACTTGTAGGAATGTTGGGATTTGGACTATCCTTGCAACCGGTTATTGTGAAAGAATTAACTCATATATTTTCACATCGCAAATGGTTTATGAAGGCCTTTCGAGGCGATTTGCAGTATGAAGGAGCCCATACATCAATCGAAGCGATACAAAAGCAATTACCGAAAGATTGGATGCTCATCAAACGGGAGGAATTCGCCGATTATGCTTGGGCGGGACCTCATGGTAAATTGACAGAATTATGTCCTATTATAGAATAAATTAATGAGACTAAAACTGATTTTGTCTCAATGTATTAGCTATTACTTGATATACAGTTAGGAGCGTATATGCAATTAATTATAAATATTGTGTTTCTCGTGGTGCTAGCCATAGCCTTTTTAGGCTTTTGGGGATTGTACCTGTATTTATGGAAACCGAAAAAACTATGGCCTGCGTGGCTAGCCTATATTTTGGTAGTCGCTGGTTGGTTTTGCGCGGTGCGGTATTATTTTCTATACCAAGTTAACCTATACGGAACACCCTGGTACGAATGGCTTAACCTATTTAGAACGGAAAGCTATGGCATAGTATTCGCCATATTCTTGTGTATACCAGTTTTCATTGTATTGGCCTTACTCTATGCACTGGTAAACCGCATCTCCCATAAGGTTCCCGTCGAAGAGCGGAGAGGTCGCCGTGCCTTCTTTAGAACCGTAGGCACTCTTGTACCTTTGGCTGCTATGGGTGGTGCTGGCTATGCTGCCTATGAAGGTCAACGAGAAATCGTTGTGACCCATGAAAGCTTTGGTTATACTAATCTACCGCCAGGACTTGCAGATTACAAGATTGTGCAACTCAGTGATATCCATATTGGGCCAAGCATCGACCTAGATGACTTTGACGAAATTTTGCGATTAGCACTATTAGAACACCCAAATCGCGTTGTCATTACCGGTGATCTTATCGATAAGATACAATGGTTACCTGAAGTCTGTGATCGCTTAAAGGTATTTGCAAAACAAATTCCAGATGGTGTAGACTATATCCTTGGTAATCATGAATTCCATCATGATGTCAATAAAATCGTCGATGATATTAAAACAAAAACGCCATTAAACGTACTGATTAATGACAACATCCAAATCATGGGTGGTAAACAACCTGTCTATATTGCTGGCGTATCCTATGACAATGAACGGCGTAGAGAAAACCGTGAAGCCATGATTGATAAGGCCTTGTCTGGAATCCCTAATAATGCCTTTGTTATTTTGTTGGCTCACCATCCAGAATTCTTTGATGAAGCTATCGAACGCAATGTGCCATTAACCTTGTCCGGGCATACCCATGGTGGACAAATTATCCTCTTTGGCATGCCTTGGGTACCGATTGGTACACCATATGTAAAAGGACGCTATACAGAGAAAAATAGCGTATGTTACGTAAATAATGGATCTGGACACTGGTTCCCTATTCGAATTAATTGTCCACGAGAAATTACGGTTATAACGTTTTTCGACGGTGTAGCTTAGGCAGTGGCTTTGCTATATTAATAGCTATAAAACTTATAAGATATTAGAACTAAATAGGACGCTATAGTCTAATCTTCAGTAGTATATACTGAAGGATTTAGAACTATAGCGTCCTTTTATATTCCGTTCATTTGAGGTATAAGAGGATGTTATAGATATGTTAAAGAGATGCGAGCGGTTCTATTTCATGCGAACTGCTTCGGCAAATTCGTCTTCGGTCATGAGTTTTTCTTCCAAGATGATTTCTTTGATAGAGCAACCGCGTTTGTACGCTTCTTTTACGACCTTAGCACTCTTGTCGTAGCCGATGTATGGTGTTAAGGAGGTAGCAATCATAAGTGATTGTTCTACGAAGAATTTAAGCTTTTCCGGTACAAATTCTACACCGTCGATGCAGTGTGTAGTGAAGGAATTCATCGCATCTGCGAGGAGACGACAGCTTTCAACAAAATCATAGATCATGATAGGCATGTACACGTTCAATTGGAACGCACCGCTGCCTGCACAAAGTGTCATGGTTGTGTTGATGCCGAATACTTGGGCACATACCATAGCAAGGGCTTCACATTGCGTAGGATTAACCTTACCTGGCATGATGGACGAGCCTGGTTCGTTTTCAGGTAGATGCCATTCGCCATAGCCACAGCGAGGACCAGAGCCTAAGAAACGGACATCGTTCGCGATTTTGAATAATGTAGTAGCCAATGTATTAAGGGCGCCATGAGCCATCATGAAAGCATCTTTGAGGGATAGGCCTTGGAATTTGTTATTCTTAACGCGGAATGGAGCGCCTGTTACCTCTGGCAATACAGTTTCCATAACGTCTAGATATCCCTTAGGTGTGTTCACACCTGTACCAACGGCAGTACCGCCAAGGGCAACGTCGAGTAGGTAATCAGCGTTTTGAAGGAGCATAGTTTTTGCCGTTTTTAGGCCATCTACAAAGGCGCTAATTTCTTGGTCTACCATGATGAACGTAGCATCTTGTAGGTGCGTACGACCAACCTTTTGCAAGCCTTTACCTTTTTCTTGCAATTTTTCGAAGGATTTAATAAGGCCGTCCAATGCAGGAATTACGCGTTTTGTAATTTCAAAGTACCCGCAGATATGCATTGCTGTTGGGAATGTATCGTTTGTACTTTGGCCGCGGTTTACATCGTCGTTAGGATGGAGCGGGTTGTTTTCATCTAACTGTTTAGCCCGGTGAGCGATTACCTCGTTCACATTCATGTTTGTTTGTGTGCCAGAACCTGTTTGGAATACGGTTAATGGGAATTCATCATCCCATTTGCCGTCCACGATTTCATCTACTACTTGAGCGATGAGTTTCGCTTTTTCCTCAGTTACTGCGCCACATTTTGCATTGGTTAAAGCACATGCTTTTTTGACAAGCGCAAGCGCTTTGATTTGTTCAATAGGGATGCGGTGGTCACCGATCTTAAAGTTATTGAACGAGCGTTGCGTTTGAGGTCCGTAAATTCGTTTAGCGTCGACTTCGACTGGTCCCATTGAATCATATTCAATTCTTGTTTCCATAATGTTTACAACCTCCTTAAAAGACATGCCGACCTTATCGTCGGTTCCTCTTTATTATATACAGAAAAACGGAAAAATATAATAGAAAATGATAATAAATAACAATTAGATATAATTAACGGGGTATAATTACCTTTATACATAGTATTTTATTGTCAACATTGCTTTAACACGATAAAATGAATATAGCTTATAGTTAGTTTTATAATTTATAAGAGGAGGTAAGTACTTATGAAACACGATTTTATGAGCCATGACCTTCACTTGCCGGAACTTACGTTGCGTGGGATGGTATTAGGGGCATTAATTACCTTAATATTTACGGCATCTAACGTATACTTAGGTTTGAAGGTCGGGTTGACATTCTCGTCATCCATCCCGGCGGCCATTATTTCAATGGCAATCTTACGTTTCTTCAAGGATTCTAATGTTCTTGAAAACAATATGGTACAAACGCAAGCATCTGCAGCTGGTACCTTATCTGCAATTATTTTTATTTTGCCAGGTCTTTTAATGCTTGGTTATTGGCAAGGTTTTCCTTTCTGGCAAACATTTCTAATCTGTGCATGCGGTGGTTCTCTTGGTGTATTATTTACCATTCCATTGCGTCGTGCTATGGTAGTGAATAGTGACCTACCATATCCTGAAGGTCGTGCGGCAGCCGAAATTTTGAAGGTTGGATCTCATAGTGGTGATGTAGCTCAATCTGGTTCTGGTATGAAAGATATCGTATCTGGTGGTGCTATAGCTGGTATTATTAGCCTTTGTGCTAACGGCTTTAAAGTTCTTGGTGACAGCATGAGTTTCTGGCTTCCTGTAGGTAGTAAAGGGATTACTCAAATTCCTTTAGGCTTTTCTACAGCGTTGTTAGGTGCTGGTTATCTTATCGGTATCGCTTCTGGTATCGCTATCCTAGTAGGTGTTCTTATTGCATGGGCTGGTTTTGTACCATACTTAACTAACATGCTTGCACCAGATGGCGGTGCTACTGCTAAATTTGCTATGGCCGTTTGGAAATCAAAAGTTCGTTTTATCGGTGCTGGTGCTATTGGTATCGCAGCCATTTGGACATTGATTACCTTAATCAAACCTATTATTGAAGGCATGAAAATTTCTGTTAAATCTATGAATAGTAGTGCTGCTGAACGCCAAACTCATCGTATGGACACTGATATGAGTACAAAGTCTGTATTGATCGTGCTCGCCATTATCCTTATTGGTTTGGTAATTACGTTCTGGGACTTCGTATCCGCTGTACCTATTAGTGCAGGCTTGATGTGGACTCTTGTCATAGTAGGTGTTATTGTAGCTTTGTTAATTGGTTTCTTTGTAGCCGCTGCATGTGGTTACATGGCAGGCCTTATCGGTACATCTGCATCTCCAATCTCTGGTATTGGTATCTTAGCAACAATTATTTCTTCTTTAGTGGTTTATTTCATCGCTTCTGAAAATAATTTGTTCGCTACAGAAGCAGGTGTTCAATTTGCTACAGCTATGGCTATCTTCATGACATCCGTAGTTATTGCTATTGCATCTATTTCTAACGATAACTTACAAGATTTGAAAACTGGTCAACTCGTTGGTGCTACACCTTGGCGTCAACAAATTGCATTGTTACTCGGTTCCGTAGCCGGTGCTGTTGCGATTGCTCCAGTTCTTAACTTGTTATATCAAGCATATGGTTTCACCGGTGCGTTACCTCGTGCTGAAATGGATCCTAATGCAGCATTATCTGCTCCACAAGCAACATTGATGACTACAATTGCTCAAGGTATTTTCGATTCTAGTATGGATTGGAATTATATCTTGATTGGTGTTTGTGTTGGTGTAGTAGCTATCATTGTTAACTTGATTCTTAAGAGTACAACTGCTTCCTTAACATTGCCTCCATTGGCTGTTGGTATGGGTATCTATTTACCTCCAACATTGGAAGTGCCTTTAATTGTTGGTTCTTTCATGAGCTATTTCGTAGGTCGTTATCTCCTTGCTCGTGCTAAAATGCGTGCTGGAGAATTAGCTGAATACGATGTAGAACAATCTAATCGTCGTGGCGTTTTGTTTGCGTCCGGTTTGATTGTTGGTGAAAGCTTGATTGGTGTAATCATAGCTGTTATTATTGTATTGTCAGTTACAACTGGTGGTGGAGAATCTCCACTTCAATTAGTAGGTCCTGAATTTGAAAGTACAGCTGGTTGGTTAGGTCTACTTGCTTTCATTTTCGCTGCATTCTATCTAATTCGTCGTGTTGTAACTCACAAATTTGATAAAGCAGAAGCTCTTGCTATGAAGGCAGAGCAAGAACAAGCAAAGTAAGAGGTTAACCATGAAATTAAAACAGACTGTTCTCATCATGATGGCAGCCGCATTGCCACTCACATCTATGGCCGCCGCTAGTGAAACGATTCCTGTCACAAAGGATACTGGTGCAGTAGTAGCACAGAATAATCGTTACGATGTGACATATCGTCTTTCTAGTACAGCTACGCCAGAACAAAATAAAAAAATGCGTTCTGTAGCGAATAAAACTGACCGTGGTACTATTGAAGTAGTAGCACCCAATGCAGATCGCTATATGGATCGTAAAGAGGTAGGTGTATCTCCTGTAGATGCAACTACAGATCATTTGAATCTCGTATTCCCAGAGGTTAAATCTGTTAGCCCTATCGTTGAAAAAGCTATTAATACAACGATTAAAAAATACGTTTCTAAGGTTCAAAATGACACTCAAAAAGTAAACGAAAAAGAATCCAATAAAACAAATGTCATCATGTATTATGATGTAAAAACAGATAAAAATGGTATCTTTAGCGTTTTAATTCATACCTATACAATGCGTGATGGTGATGCAAATGGTGTCAATTATGTAAAAGGCTTTACGTTCAATACTACAACGGGTCGTCAATTATCCTTGTATGATCTTGGTGGTTTGAATAAGAAGGAACTTGTTAATGCTATTAATAATAATCAACAAGTGAAAGATGCAGTTGGTACGAATGCTACATTTGATAAGATGCCATCTGAGTTCTACACAACTGAAGATTATTCTGTAGTGATGATTCTTCAACAAGATGTGGATACAAACCATAGTGCTGGTACCGTATATGTACCAGTTGGTAATTTGCGCGATCGTCAAAATGATGTAACTAAATAACAAAATTAACAAAACTAACAAAACTAACTATATGTATTTGTATTGTTAACAATACAAGGTGCATAGCACCAAAAAAGGGTTAAACAGACTGTTTTATGTGGTATAGAACTTAATACTTAATAGAAATCCCCTCCGCAAATAAGCGGAGGGGATTTTCTATCTAACGGATTATTTAGTTGGTTTTAATGGTAATGGAAATTGTATTGTTGTAGATGGCTTTTCCTCAGGCGGTGTTTGAACAATTACCTTTTTACCAAATTTCTTTTTAAATGCTTTTACTGTTCCATCTTGTACAGAATCAGCGGTGATAATTAAAACAGATGCATCATCATTTGGTAGAATACTAATGATTTTACCTTTAGGTTCTTTGCTTTGATACATGGCTAATGCATCAGATTGGAAATCTTCTAATTGAGCTTGTGTTAATTTACCTTGGCCTACAATTAATGCCATATTAAGTTGTGGATCATGGGCCTCAGATAAAGCGGTATTCACTGCATCAAATTGCTTTTTATCTACTACTGTAACGTGCAACTTACCTTCTTTCCAGAAAAGAGCACCAGCATTTCTGAATTGTGTAAAATCTTGGCCAAAGTGAAGGGCATGACTAATGATAGATGCTGTTTTTCGTTCTACTTGTTGGCGGTAGAGGGCATTATGAAATGCTAATGCTTGAGGTGTTTGTGTCATGCGATAGGAAATTTCAGCTGCTTCGGCACGAGTTACGTATTTTTCAGGGTTAAACATCGTACCTGGTGCGTAATTGGTAAATCCTAAGTAGCCTAGTTCACGAACTGCATCTTGTGCCCAAGGAGCTACAAATTTTTGATCGCCGTAGGCCACTTGATCCAGTACAGTTGGGTCATCAGTTGTATAACCTAAATAATGTAAATAGTTATCTGCTACAACAGCAAATTCTTGGCGAGACATAAATTTTTCTGGTTTATAGGTTTCATCACCATAGCCAGAGATAATATTTTTTCGAGCTACTGATTCAATAGCTAGTGCAGACCAACGATCAGAGGTGATATCTTTAAAATGACTAGAAATAAATGCAGCTTCACCATCATCGGTAATATTGTTAAATAAAGAAGCCACTTCTTCACGTGTCATTGGTTGATTAGGGCGGAATGTACCATCAGCATAACCCTTCATCAATTTTGCCTTGGCTACTGCACTAATGGATTTAGCAGCCCAAAAGTCACTTGGTACATCAGAAAAAATGTAAGGTCGCACATCTTGTATGTTTTTTGGTGAGGTAACAACACCAGTACGTAACTGTTGGTTGACCACGGTATTATTTGTTCTAGCAGTAACTTGTGGTGTTGTAGTTGTGTTTACACTTGGTTGCGTTGCATTAGTTGTTGCATTGTGTGGCATTGTGTTCGCAGTGGAAACACTGGTTGGTGTTGCAGCCAACGCCATGCCGGATGTAGTAAGTAAAGCGGACAGGATGAGAGCCCGTAATGTGTGTGTTGTTAACTGTTGCATACATATCCTTCCTAATCATGTTGTGAATATACCAAAAACAGCGTTAGAAAACGCTGTTTTTATAGTTGTATTGGTACATAAATATATTAAAATTTTATCTCGTTGCTGTTAGCGTTTTACAGTCATTTTAACCTTGGATCCAAATACTTTGGAAATACCTTGTTGTGTTTCTTTGCTTGCAGTGCTAACTACAGCATATAGTTGATTGTTTTCAACATCTGGGAATACAGCAATGATATTGCCACCCTTTTCGTTTTTGCTATAGTAGTTACGGAAGTTAGATTCGATAACATCGTATTCAGTTTGACTGTATTGGGATGGTTCAACAACTACATAGTTATTAATTGTAGCATTGCCTTGGCTTGCCAAGTTAGCTTTTACTGTATCTAAATCAGCATTAGATTTTAATGCTACATGTAATTGGTTATCTCTCCAATACATAACACCATAGTCTTGGAATGCTTCTGGTGTTTTATATGTTTTGTTAAGTTGAGTGAATACATTATTTTCTAACGTTTCTTGTTGTTTTGGTTCTAGAGGTTTTAACGTACTACGACGTACTGGACGTACAATGCGTGGTGATTGTTCTTTAGATTCGGACACTTTGTCAGCTTTTTTTGGTTTAGCTTCTTTTTCTACTTTTTTAGCATCTGCTTTAGCCTCAGTATCAGCTTTTTTTGCATCTGTTTTTGCAGTAGTGTCTACTTTTTTAGCATCTGTCTTTACGTCTTTAGCGACTTCTTTTTCTACGGCTTTAGTTTTATTTTCAGCTTTTGAGGCATCTTGCTTTACATCTTCTTTAATAGTAGTAGCCTTGTTAGAAGTAGGGGCTGTTTCTCCATTTAAGATGCGGTTCAAGATTGTTGCGGCTTGCGCACGTGTAACAGGTTGTGTTGGATTAAAATCTGTTGTTGCACCGGAGGCTACATAACCACGTTGTGCCATATATTCAATATCAGCTACATATGCTTTGGAAATGCTAGCACTGTCTTTGAAAGTAACCTTTTCAGCTTTTACAGGTGCATTAGGTTTGATTTTCTTTACCAAATTAGCTGCAGAAGCAACGAATGCTTCTCGATCCATTGCTTTAGCAGGACCGAATGTAGTTTTGGTTGTACCATCCATAACACCAGCAGCACTCACTAATTTAATAGCTGTGTTGGACCAACGGTCGCTTTCAACATCAGAATAAGAAACGCCGTTTTCTTTTGTTATTAAATCAGCCAGTTCTTGTTCGTTCATATTATGTTGCAAAACTTTTCCGTAAATGGCAGCTGCCTGTTCGCGAGTGATACTCTTACTAGGGCGGAATGTGTTATCTGCATAACCGGATAAGTAGCCGGCTTCTGTCATAGCTTGGATAGCATCACGAGCCCAATTATCCTTTGTATCTGGATATACACCTGAAGGTAAGGTTTCTTTAACCTTAGCCGGTGCCTCGGATTTTTGGTTTGTTGCCTTTGCAGCCGTTGTAGATTTATCTGTTGTTGCATGTTTAGCAGCTGGTGTTGCTGTAGTTTTAGAAGTCGCTGTGGAATCAGTTTTTACAGTTGTTGCTTTTGCGTGAGTTGTTTTAGTCGCAGTTGTAGCGTGTGTAGCTGTTTTAGCATTTGTTACAACTGCTGTTTTCGTCGTTGTTGTAGTTTCTGCATGAGCCATGCCGAATGTAGATCCTAGCGCCAATGTAATTGCTAGGGATAAGGACAATTTATTGAGTTTCATGAGAAAGCTCCTTTCGAATTATGTTTATATACATAAATTATAGCACTTTTATGAAATAACCACTACTATAAGAAAATGTAATATATAAGAATAAAATTTAGATGAATAATAGTAAAAGTTCCTGTTTTCTTAACATAACTGAGAATTGGAAAAAGTAAAATCTAAAATTAATTTATTTGATAGGCGTTCTCGATAAAGAAAATGCGTGAGTTATAGAAAAAAGTGATAAACAATAAAAGTGTGTGATAAAAATCAATTTTGAGTATTACTTTTAGTCATAACAGTATGATTTATACAAGCTTACATACGAATATAGCAATTGTTTGGACATTTATAGTCCCCTTATTTATAATTATATAGAAATGCTCTTTAAATATAACACTTTAAAGATCGTCAATTTATTTTTTAGGTTGATAGTTTGTACTATCTTATAGGCCTAAATGAATACATATCAAAAATTTTTTTGAGTTAAGTACTAGAAAAGTTGAGGACGAAAATATGAAAATTCATCTTTTCCAACAGTGTTTGATTGATATGTTCTACCCTCATGTTGGCATGGCTGGTGTAGAAGTACTTGAAAGATTAGGTTGCGACCTTGTAGTGCCTAAGAAACAAGTATGCTGTGGACAAATGTTCACTAACTCCGGTTACAACGATGCCGCTATGGATGCTATTAAGAATACAATCGAATGCTTCGAAAACGCTGACTATGTAGTTAGCATGTCTGGCTCTTGTGCTTTTGCTATTCGTGACGAATACCAACATTTCTTGGAAGGTCAACCAGAATGGCAACAACGAGCAGAAAAATTGAGCGGAAAAATTTATGAATTCACTGAGTTCATTACTGATGTGTTGGGGGTAGAAGACGTGGGTGCACGTTTTAATGAAACGGTTACATACCATACTTCTTGCCACGTAACTCGCTTGATGGGGGTAAAAGAACCTCCTTTCAAACTCCTTCGCAATGTAAAAGACATTCAATTGATTGAATTACCTCGTGCAGATCGTTGTTGTGGTTTCGGCGGTACATTCTCCGTTAAAAACCCAGAAATCAGCGAAGTAATGACACGCGAAAAAGCATTGGAAATTGCTAGCACTGGTGCTAACGTAATTTCTGGTTCTGACCAAGCGTGCTTGATGAATATTGCTGGTATGCTTGACCGTCTTCATAAAGAAGGCGAAATTGATCGCCGTATCAAAGTAATGCATATTGCTGAAATCTTAAACTGCCGTTAAGGAGGAGACGACATGGCACTTATATATGACAATCGCCCCTATAAAACACGTATAAAAGAATGTTTGGCTGATGATTTCAAAGTTGCAGCTATCAAGAAAGCACAAGACGTGTTTTATGATAAACGTAATACAGTGGTTGCGGATGTTCCTGAATGGTTAGATTTCCGCGCTGAAGCAGCTGAAATTCGTGATCATGTGCTTAACCATTTGGATTACTATGTAAACCAATTTGCTGAAAATGCTGAAAAAGCTGGTTCTAAAGTTCATTTCGCATTTGATGATAAAGAAGCGACTAAAATCGCTTTAGATATTCTTCGTGAACGCGAAGCTAAAATGATCGTTAAATCAAAAACTATCTTAACTGAAGAAATTGGTTTGAACGAAGTTCTTGAAGAAGCTGGTATCGAAGTAAACGAAACTGATTTGGCGGAATTCATTTTGCAAACAGCAGTGAGTCCACCATCTCACATCGTTGTACCTGGTCTTCACTTTGAACGTAACAAAATCCGCGAAATCTTTGCTGAAAAATTAGGTTACACTGGTACTGAAAACCCTACAGAAATGACTCACTTCGTGCGTGGTTATGTACGTGAACGCTTCTTAAAAGCTGATGTAGGCGTTAACGGTTGTAACTTTGCGGTTGCTGAATCCGGTACTTGCACAATCGTTTCCAACGAAGGTAACGGTCGTATGGCTAGCTCCATTCCTAAGACTCAATTGATTTTCTTGGGTACTGAACGTATTGTTCCAGACTTTAAGGCTCTTGACGTTATGATGGAAATGTTGAACCGTTCCGCCGTTGGTTCTAAAATTTCTAACTACTTCTCTATGATGACTGGTCCTGGTCGTGCTGGTGAAGCTGATGGTCCTGAAGAAACTCATATCATCATCATTGACAATGGTCGTTCTGGTATCTTGGGTGGTACATTCCAAGAAATGCTTCGTTGTATCCGTTGTGGTGCATGTATGAATATCTGTCCTGTATATCGTCACATTTCTGGTCACGGTTATGGTTCCGTATATCCAGGCCCAATGGGTGCTGTATTGACTCCATTGTTCAAAGGTTACGAAGTGGCAGGCGATCTTCCATATGCTTCCACATTGTGCGGTGCATGTACAGAAAACTGCCCAGTAGCTATTCCATTGCATACATTGTTGATGGAACACCGTCATATTATGGCTGATATTGAAAAAACTCGTCCAAAAGCTGAAGAAGCTATCTTCACTGCAGCGGCTAAGATGTTTGGTAACTCTACATTGTTTGACCTTGGTACAAAAGCAGGTGCTATTGGCATGAACTTAATTAGTAATAAAGAAGGTAATATGCCTGAATGGACTCAAGCTGTTCCAGTTATGAACGGTTGGACTAAGTCCAAAGAATTGGGTTCCTTGAAATTCAAGAAATTCCGTGATTTATATGCTGAACATGAAAAGAACAAGAAAAAGGAGAAAAAATAATGGATGAAGTTAAACGTAATCAATTTGTTGCACGTTTATCTCGTGCATTAGGCCGTGATCAAGTGCCTACATCTGTACCGGCGTTTGATTATAGCCATGGTCCTCAGGAAACTATGTTCAAAGAATTGAATGAAGATCAAATTTTGACAATGTTTAAGGAACAATGTCAACGTGTTGGTACAAAATTCGTTGAAACGACACCTGATAAATTAGGCGAAACAATTTTAGCTGCAATTGAAGATTGGGGCAATGGTAAAATTGTATTCCCAAGCTCCCCTGAAGTAGAAGAATATAAATTGAAAGAATTATTCGAACAAGATGCTGCTAACAATGGTGGAACTCGTACATACTTCCAATGGGATGCATCTAAAGGTCGTGAAGAATGTATCTCTAATACGGCAAATGCAGATATTGGTATTACATTCCCATACTGCGGTATTGCTGAAACGGCTACTGTAGTACAAGCATCTGGCGAAGAATCTGGTCGTGCTATTAGTTTGTTGCCTACAACACATATTGCTGTGTTGTATACTGATACAATCAACCCACGTATGACACAAACAATGGAACACTTAGCGGAACGTTACCATAACGATCCAGCTAATTTCCCTACAAATATTTGTTTGATTTCTGGTCCGTCTCGTACAGCTGATATCGAGCTTGTTACTGTAGATGGTGCTCATGGTCCTATTCAAGTAACTTATGTTTTAGTTAATAGATAATTCTAATACTAAAGACTAGTAAGATTAAAAATTTTAAAGGCGTCCTTCTGATGGAAGGGCGCCTATTTGTATGTTCATAGCGTTTGCAAAATAGGTATACATCAATTTGTAAAAATTTTAATCTAGTACTTGTAAAATTTTCGATATATGATATACTGGATTTATAACCTATTATTTTAATATGAATTAACGAGGTGTATTATGAATATTCCATTCTTTACAGATTACCTCATGTTAAGTAATTCATTAAGTATCGGTATTATTGCAGTATTTGTACTAGCTTTAATCGGTATTTATGTATTGCAACGTAAGGGGATATCCTTTGGTAATCTTGTTATTATTGGCACTATTGTTGGTGCCGTACTAGGCATAATCATTCAAATTATTGCAGGTTTCCCTGATGATCCATCTAAGGTTGTTTACATCAAGGAAAGTACGAAGTGGTTCTCTCTTGTTGGGGGCGGTTTCATTGATTTGATTCGTATGCTTGTTATTCCTATCGTATTTATCTCCATTGTGCATGTTATTTTACACATGGAGGCTGGTGCTAACCTAAAAAAATTAGTGGTAGCTATGGTGTCTACAAATTTAGGTATGGTGGCTGTAGCCGCTATCGTAGGCCTTATCCTAGGTAATGCGTTTGGTTTAGGGCAAGGATTTGATATTGTAGAATCCGGTAAAAAAATTCGTGAAATCAAACCAATGGTAGATACATTCCGTGCATTGATTCCAAGTAACCCTATTCAAGCTGCTGCTGAAACCAATGTTATTGGCATCGTAGTGTTCGCTATTATCCTAGGCAGCGTAGCTCGTCTGTTGAAACAAACGGGCACAAATAGTATGGAAATTTTCACTAAGCTATTTGATGAATTACATCAATTGATTTCTTGGGTCGCTGATTTTATTATAGGTCTTATGCCGTATGGTGTGGTTGCCTTGTTAGCATCTACATTAGCAACACGTGGGTTACAAGCTATTCTTGATATGGGTCTTTTCGTTGTATTACTTTACGTAGGTCTTTTGGTTATGTTTGTAGTTCAAGCTATTTTAATTGCTAGCTTTGGTTATAATCCAATTACCTATTTCAAAAAAGCGAAAGCTCCACTTTTGTTGGCGTTTACATCTCGTTCCTCTATGGGGGTATTGCCATTAACTGTAGAAACATTGACTAAACGTCTCGGTGTTAATGCAACAACTGCCAATACAGTGGCATCCTTTGGTACTACAGCGGGCATGCAAGGTTGTGCCGGTGTATTCCCCGCTCTTGTAGTGGTATATATTTCTAATGTAGCAGGGATTCCGTTTGATTTGACAATGTATATCATGAGCGTTATCGTTATTGCTATTGGCTCCGTAGGTATTGCTGGTGTTCCTGGTACAGCAACAATGGCTGCATCCGTATCTCTTAGTGGTACAGGCCTTGGTGCATACTTTACATCCATCAGTCCAATTCTTGCGATTGACCCATTGATTGATATGGGCCGTACATGTTTGAATGTATCCGGTTCCTTAACAAATGCACTTGTGGTAGATAAAATTATGGGTACCATAGATAAAGATGCTTATAATAATCCTACACAGGGTGAGGCATAATAGTTAAATAATCCTATTGATTGTGAAAGCAGCAGATATTAAATCTGCTGCTTTTTTTTATATATTGTTGTAAATATATTTTGTGTTTGAATGAAGCATCTAAACATAATTTATTATATGAATAAGGTTTTGTATCAATCATACGTTAACTATAAAATCGAAAATAATTATTATTACATATTGTAATAATAATGTATAGTTATTGATATACCTGTTTGTGACTATGGATACGTTTTCTACTATTCTATAAGCGTATAATGGTATTATAAAAGTTTCTATGTATGCTTAATAAATATAAGCCAAGGGGTAGTACTATGATTACAGAAGAAGTAAAAGAACGTTTAATTGCAGATTATCCAAAGTTTGAAGATATGACACGCAAGTTTTATAAGAAAGAGATGTCTATTGCGGATTATAAGGGCCAGTCCGGTGCATATGGGAGCTATGCAGAACGTGGTGCTAATACAGGCATGAGTCGTTGGCGTTTTAATTGTGGTCGTATCCAAAAAGAACAAATGGAGTTTTTAGCAGATACCATTCGTAAGTACAATCTTACACATGTTCATTTCACGACAGGACAATGTTTACAAATGCATGGCCTTGATGGAGAAACTATTTTACAACTTTTTAAAGAATGTTATGACCATGGTATTTATAATCGTGGTGCTGGTGGTGATAGTCCTAATGTCGTAGCTAGTATTTTACGTGGTATTGATCCACGAGAAACATTTGATATAACGCCGTATGCAACAGCAATTAGTGAATTCCTTATGGAGCAAATGTTTTATATTAAAATTCCTCGTAAATTTAAAATGGGAATTGATAATGGCTTTGATAGTACACCGCATGCTACATTTAAGGATCTTGGTTTCAATTTAACAAAATATAATACGTTTGACGTATATGCTTGTGGGGGTATTGGCCCGAATCCTCGCATGGGTATACCGGTAGCTCATGATGTGCGACCAGAGGATGTTTTGTATCATGTGAAAGCAATGCTTCTAGTCTTTGCTAATCATGGTAATTTTAAAAATCGTGGTAAAGCACGTACTCGTTATATGCCAGCAGAGATGGGTGGAGCAGAATCTTTTATTAAGACTTATGAAGAAACATTAACCACGGTTAAAGCCGTAGAGTCGTTGACTATTAACCCTGCTGATTATGCCTATGAAGTTACGAAAACAGGAAAACGTGATGATGCAGTGGTAAATCACCGAATTCATCGTCAAAAGCAAGAAGGTCTTTATTATGTGGAATACCATCCAGTAGGCGGTGATGCAAATATAGAACATCTCTTAGCTGCATTAGATTATGCCGTAACATTAGATCAAGTAGAGGCTCGTATTGCACCAGATGAAGCCTTATATTTTATTAATTTAACTGCCGACGAGGCAAGAACAATAGCTAAATTAACAGAAGATAGTGCTACAGATGATTTTCGCCGCTCTGTATCTTGCGTTGGTTCTACGGTTTGTCAAATTGGAATGCAAGATTCTAATGGCTTGCTAAAAGCAATTTTTGATCACCTTGAGGTGAATGGGGTAGATACAAAAAAACTACCTCGATTACATATTTCCGGTTGTCCTCATTCCTGTGGAACACATCAAATTGGTGAAATTGGATTTCATGGCGCTGTTAAACTTGTTGATAAGAAACCACAGGTATCTTTTATCATTGTAGATGGCGGTTCAGAGCATATGGGCTCTGAAAGTTTTGGCAGAATGGCAGGAAATATTGTAGCTGCGAAGATTCCAGCATTTATAGAAGCTTTAGCCAATATTCTTAATGAAGCGCCAGAAGCGGATTTTGGATCTTGGCGACTAACACATAAGGCTCAATATATGGATTTGATTAAGTCCTATGAATAAAAATGTTTTTCTTTTGTATAGAATGGAATAATTTTATTTTTGTATAAAGTCGTGTAATAAAGCCTCATATGGCCATATAACACATATGTTTATGGGGAAAGATTAACTCATAGACATATGTGTTATATTTTTTTATTATCCTATGAATTGATTTTATATGGTATAATAGGCTCTATAGTATGTGTTTGGAGGTTCATTACTATGTTATTTACCGTGAATACAGAAGTCTGTACTCGTTGTGGTCTATGCGTAGCCGATTGTCCAACAGGCCTACTTGTTATGAGTGATGATGGTCCTGTAACAGGTAAGGGTGGTTGTATTTCCTGTGGTCATTGTGTTGCAATATGCCCTACGCTTGCTTTAGATAGCGACCTAACACCGCGTGCTGAACAAGTGGATATTACAAAAGAAACAAAATTTACACCAGAACAAGCAGAACTATTTTTACGTAGTCGTCGTTCTATTCGTAATTATCAAAATAAACCCGTTCCTGCTGAATTAATTCGCAAAGTATTGAATGTGGCTCGCATGGCGCCAACTGCGACAAATACGCAAGGCATTTCATATATTGTAATTCGTAATAAGGCAACATTACGTAAAATTGCTGACCTTGTATTAGAGTGGATGCATTTAGCGGCTAAAACAGTTCCAATTATGCGTCTTTATGCGCGGGCAGCACAAGCTGAGGTTGATAAGGGAAAAGAATATATTTTACGTGATGCACCAGCACTTGTAGTTGCTATTGGATCGAAAAAAGATATTCATCGTACCCATGATTCCGGTCATTCTTGCCTTTCTTATGCAGAGTTATATGCACCGACAGTAGGTCTTGGAACTTGCTGGGCTGGATTTTTTGAACATGCTGGCGAAGCGGAATATGAACCATTATTAAAATTATTAGGCGTGCCAGATGATAAACTGATTGCTGGTGGTTTATTGATGGGGTATCCTAAAGTGAGATATCGCAATATTGTGGAACGTCACCCCTTAGATGTTACTTTTGACGAAGAAGATTAATATGCTATTATGCACAACGCTCTATATGTGTAGGGCGTTGTTTTATTTTATATGTATGATTATAATTAAAAAATCTCCATCCTACATAGAATGGAGATTTTTGTATATTAATTGGCTGATGTAATAGAGCCTTTAAATGTTTCATCAATAAATTGTTTGATGACTTCAGATTTATAGATATCAGCAATTTTTTTGTATGTTTCGTTATCTTTATCTTGGCTGCGTACTGCAAGCACCATAACAGCTAATGGTTCATCTTTTGGCTCTAAGAAAAATCCTTGTTTTTCTACATTAAGACCTGCACTTTGAACATAGTTCATAGGAATGGCTGCTACAGTTACATCATCTAGACTACGAGGTAATTGCGCTGCTTCTAGCTCTTGAATTTGTAGGTTTTTAGGATTGGATGTAATATCTGCAACCGTTGCTTTGAAACCAACGCCATCTTTCAATGTAATGAGACCAGCTTTAGCTAATAAAGCAAGACCACGGCCACCATTAGTTGGATCATTAGGAATTGCTACAATAGCGCCATTCGGTACATCTTGTGCGCTGTGGATAGAATTGCTGTATAATCCCATAGGCATCAAGATTGTTTTGCCTATAGCTACAAGGTTAGAACCATTTTGTTTATTAAAGTTTTCCATAAATGGGACATGTTGGTATGCATTGAGTTGGATATCTCCATCAGCTAACGCTTTATCTGGTGTTACATAATCAGAAAACTCAACAACTTTAAGGTTAATACCTTGCTTTTGGGCTTCTTTGGCTACTGCATCGGCTACTTGTGCGTGTGGGCCTGCAGTGGCACCAATTTTAATTTCTTTTGGTGTTTCCGTAGATTGTGTATTGTTGCCACATCCTGCGATGGCGAATGCAAGAACGCCAACGAGAAGAGGGGCGATAAATTTCTTTAATTTCATGTGAATATCCCTTTCTATATACATATAATGCATATATCCTATCATGTAAATGGGATTTTGTATATAGAGTAAATTATGTGGGTTATCTATAGACTAAAACTATGACATATAAAATATATTTAAAAATATCGAAATATGATATAATAATTGATATATTTTACACAATTAAAATCTGAAAATGAAATCATTATACCTAGGAGGGTTTATGTTTAATTTTGATTTTTATAATCCTACCCATATTGTATTTGGTAAAGAAAGGTTGGCTGAGTTAGATGCATTAGTGCCAAAAGATGCAAAGGTACTGATTACGTATGGTGGTGGTTCCGCTGTGCGCAGTGGACTTATTGACCGTGTAGTAGCGGCACTTGGTAATCGCAAGGTGGAACAATTTGGAGGTATTGAGCCAAATCCATCTCTTGAAACGTGTGAACGTGCGGTAACTTTTATTAAGGAACATGATATTGATTTTGTACTGGCTGTAGGTGGTGGTTCTGTTGTAGATGCGACAAAACTCATTGTTATGGGTGCAACTTATGATGGCCCTGTTATCGATGTAATGAAAGCTGGTGTGCCAGAGGTTCCTGTAGAAATGGTACCAAATCCATTACCATTTGGTACGGTTATGACGCTACCTGCGACTGGTTCTGAAATGAACAATGGTGCAGTTATTACTTATGGTGATGGCAAGTTCCCTGTGTTTAGTAGTCTAGTATTCCCTAAGTTTTCTATGTTGGATCCAACATTAACTTTTACATTGCCTGAAAAGCAAGTTAAGAACGGCGTAATCGATACCTTTGTACATACGACAGAGCAATATTTAACATATCCAGTGGAAGGCCGTATTCAAGATCGTTTCAGTGAAGGTATTTTGAAGACTATGATTGAAATCGGTAAAGAAACAGTAGAAAACCCAGAAAACTACGATATTCGTGCTAATCATGTATGGGCCTCTACCTTGGCATTAAATGGCTTAATCGGTGCAGGCGTGCCACAAGACTGGGCGACTCATCTTATCGGTCATGAGTTGACTGCTGCATACCATCTTGATCATGGTATTACATTGGCTATTGTATTGCCTGCATTGCTAGAAGTAAAAAAAGCAGATAAGCTTGAAAAATTAGCACAATATGCTACACGCGTATGGCACATTACGGAAGGTTCAAAAGAAGAGAAAGCGGACAAGGCTATCGCTAAGACGCGTGAATTCTTCGAGTCCCTTGGTGTATCTACGCATTTGAAAGACTATGGTCTTGGCGCTGACGCAGTTGATAAAATTGTGAAACAATTAGAAGTCCATGGTATGACACAACTTGGTGAAAAAGGTGATATTACACCAGAAGTAGTTCGCAAAATTTTAACACGTGCCTTATAATCAAGGGGATTAACAGTTTGAACTTGTATGATATGGAAAGGAGGCGTTCCCTATCAATGAAATAAAAAATAGAAGTGCATTTTCTGTTGCACTTCCTATTATGATTCCCATGGGGCTTAGTTTGTTCTTCCTTGGATTAGGGTTTGGTTTGTATGCTACCAGTCAGGGGTTACCTTGGTGGACCGCTCCTGTTTTAGCGTGTACAATTTTTGCAGGATCTATGGAGTTCATAACTATTGGGCTGTTAATGGCAGGCTTTGATCCAGTGAATGCTTTCATGCTGACTTTGTTTGTTAATGGTCGCCATTTCTTTTATGGTTTATCTGTACTACAACGATATGTAAATATGGGTTGGAAGTGGTTTCCTACCGTTGCATGGATGTGTGACGAAAGCTTTGCAATCAATGTATCTACGAAGTTGCCCGATGATGTAGACGAAAAATGGTTCTACTTCCATGTATCATGGCTTAATTACGCCTTTTGGGTGCTGAGCACCTTTGTAGGGGGCTTGTTCGGCGATTTATTAGCATCTGTAGATTTGCGTGGTATTGGCTTTGTACTACCTGGCTTATTTATTGTTATATTCCTTGAAATGTTATTTAATGCTAAAAGTAATAATATTCGAGGTTTTGGTGCTATTGGAGCCGTTGTAGCCCTAGTAATGCTTCTATTAACGGGAAAATCCTTATTTATGCTTGCTTCTATGGTCGGAATGCTTATAGTATGTTATATTGCGTATAAATGGGGAGGTGTACATCTTGACTAGCTTTGAAATGGTCCTTACAGTTGCTGTTGTCGTAGCAGCCACATTGCTAACGCGTTTCTCTGCTTTTCTCATTTTCCCTCCAGGTAAAAAGGCTCCAGATTTTGTACAGTACTTAGGTAAAGCTTTGCCGGCAGCTGTCATGGGAATGCTTGTTGTATATACTTTCAAAGATACGATTGTATTTTCTTACCCTTATGGAGTACCCGAACTTATAGCGCTATTAGTGACAGTTGGAATGCACTTATGGAAACGGAATATGTTCATGTCTATTGGAATTGGAACTATAGTGTATATGCTTATCGTACAAAATATTTAATATTTCTCTAGATCAAAGAGCGTTTTTGGAAAAGAGGATAGACTGATTACTGGATTTGAGCGGATTTTAATTTATAAAATTAGTTAGAGTAAACATGAATCCTTGTATTCTTATTATGCTGAGAGTATTATGTTAATGAAATATCCCCTTCGTCAAACGACTTTGGCCCTGCGAAGCCCGTAGGGCGAAGTCAGACCCGGCCGGTGGAGGCTTGACGAAGGGGATATTTCATTTATGTATGTTGCTAGAGATAAGAATGCGAGGATTCATAAACTATAACTATTTTAGTTGTAAAATCCGCTCAAGCCCCGCAGCAGTATGATGATTTTCCAAAAACGCTCTTTGATCTAATAGCTCCATGAGATCCATATCTGTAATGGATAGTTTAAAATCAAAGACGTCAAAATTGGATTGCATATGCTCCAGGCTGGTTGCTTTTGGTAATGGAATTATGCCACGTTGGATATGCCAACGCAAGATGATTTGATGCTTTGTTTTCCCATATTTTTCAGCTAAGCTTTTGATGATGGGATGGTCAAATATAGGTTGGCGATCACGAGTAAATGGAGACCATGCCATGCCTACAACTTGATGTTTTCTCATTAATTGAATGAGGGCTTGACGTTGGTTGAATGGATGACATTCAATTTGATTGACTATAGGTTTTACATTACAGTGGTATAGTAAGTCGATTAAGCGATCTTCGTAGAAGTTAGAAAGGCCTAAACCGCGCAGTACGTTTTGGTCATATAACTCTTCCATAGCGCGCCAAGAACCGTAGTAATCACCTAGGGGTTGATGTATGAGCATAATATCAATGTAATTGGTGTCTAATTTTTTTAACGAACTTTCAACGGCACGCATCGTATTATCGTAGCCTGCATCAGTATGCCAAATTTTTGTAGTAACGATAATGTCTGTACGTTTAATGCCAGATGCGTGGATACCTTTGCTAACGGATTCTTCGTTGCCATAGTAGGCAGCTGTATCGAGTAAACGATATCCTGCGCGCAAAGCACTGGCTACAGATTGTTCTGTTTCATCCGGCGTTCCTGTTTTATAGGTGCCGAATCCTATGGATGGTATAAAACTACCATTATTTAAAATTCTGAAATCCATACGTTCTTCCATGAGAAACCTCCATATGTATACTTGTTTACAAATATTATATCAGATATTATTTACGCCTAGTAATATCTAATAATATAGGGAATTAGCTTTCATACAATTCTTATTGATTTTGTGATATACTAAGGTATTGATAAATATCAATACAATGGATAGAGATAAGGTGAAAGTATGAACAAATTTCGACTCGGTGTTGTAATGGCCCTGTTGGGGATTGTTGTATATGTGATTGCAGGTTGCGGTACATCTACGGTATCCGTCGTCGATGTTACTTATAAAGATATGCCTTTACAGATTCACAATGAAGCCAATGTAACAGCTCTTAATAAGGCCACTATTACGCCAACCGTATCAGGTGCAGCTACGTATGCTGTGAAGGTTGGCGATAAGGTTACGCAAGGTCAAGTAGTTGCGACGATTGATACGTCTACATTGCAACAACAATTAGCGTCTTTACAAGGACAACTTAGTGCGGCACAATCGTATACGCCCCCTGTAGAAACAACGACGACGACAACAACGGCGCCTACAGTTAGTAGTGCTCAGCTTGAAAGCGCTCGTCAGATGCGTGAAGCTGGTAATATTACAGAAAAGGAATATAATCGTATTCTAGAACGGTCTCGACCTCAAACTGTGACAACCACAACTGGTGGTGGCGGCGGTGGTGGAAATGGTGCTAGTGTTGCAGCCATAGAGGCACAAATTGCACAAGTATCTGCTCAGATAGCTGCTGCTAATATTACGGCTCCTATTTCGGGGGTAGTCACTGCTATTTATAATGAAGATCGACAAATGTCGATTGCAGACCGACCATTTATGTTAATACAACAAGAAACGCCTATGGTAGCATCGTTGAGTATTCCTCGTGATGCGGCTATGAAATTAGCTAGCCCAGCGACGAAACCAAGTATTAAGGTATCTTTACATGTAGATGATTCCGATATACCAGGTGAATTAACTTATATAGATACAAATCAGCCTGAAAATGTACCGAGTGTATTAGTTAAGGCTACTTTTAACAATGAAAAGGGCAGTATTAAGGCTGGTGAATTTTATAGTTTAACTATTGAGTCTAGTGCACAAGCTAAGATGCTTGTTGTTCCTACATCAGCAATACGTGAAAATCAAGATGGAAAATATGTATATGTATTGACACCTGATAATACGGTAGATGTACGTGTTGTTGAAGTAGGCGATGAACAGGATGGTGTTGTGTCTATTATGACAGGACTTAATGAAGGTGAACAAGTTATTACTACAAAGGGAACCTTTGAATTAGGTGAAAAGGTAAAGGTTAAATAACAACTATATCTTGCATATAGTTTTATATCATCTATCTTAAGATTTGATAGGAGGAGATTATTATTTTAGAATTTAAACGCTTTGAATTAGGAGATAAGTCCTTAATCGATACATATTTTGAACAACATCATTACGAAGCATCGGATAATTGCTTTACTACATTGTATATGTGGCAGGAGGCTTATGGTATCCGTTGGGCTGAAGAAAACGGCGTGTTGTACATCCAAGGTGGCGGTAAGCGCGAACCATTCCTATTGCCTCCATTTGCTGGTAAAGATGCGAAGTTTCTAGATGGCTTGTTGCGTGCGAAAGAATGGTTTGTAGAAAATAACTTGCCATTTATTTTTAAAGGTGTTAGTAAAGTCGTGAAAGAACGGATGGAGGAATTGTGTCCTGGCCGTTATGTATTCACACCAGATCGTGATAATTACGAATATATTTATAAATCTGAAGATCTTATCAATTTATCGGGTAAGAAATTTCGTCAAAAGAAAAATCATTTAAATCAATTCCGCATGCAATATTCTAATTATGAATATGTGCCTATTACCGAAGATCTTATCCCTTTGTGCCGTGAAACAGCAGCGTCTTGGGTGGAAACTCATCATGAAGAAGGTATTGAAGATGAATTAGTGGCGATTAATTTACTCTTTGATCATTGGGATGTATTGGGGTTAAAAGGCGGCGCTATTAAGTTGTTTGGTCGCGTAGAGGCTTTCAGCATTGGTGAATTGATGAATGATAAAATGGCTTTGATTCACATTGAAAAGGCTAATCCGGATATTCGTGGTTTATATCAAGCCATTAACAATGAATTTATTCGCCATGAATTTAGCGATGTGGAATTTATTAACCGAGAAGAAGACATGGGGTTACCTGGACTTCGTCAAGCAAAAGAATCCTATAATCCGGACCATTTCGCAGAAAAATATGATGCTGTATATGCTAATGAAGCAGATAATGCAACCGGTGGTAAATAATTAGGTCAACTTAATATTGAATATGAGAGTGGTACTGTATGGTGCCACTCTTTTCAGTTATAATAAAGGTAGAGTATGTGAAATATATTCTACTATATGAAATATATAGCGCTAAAGCTGTTTAGGATAGAAAGGAAATTGTATGGATTTTAAAATTGCTACACCACAAGATACACCACAAGTAGAAGCGCTTTGGGCGTATTGCTTTGAACCAAAAGAAGATCCGTTCTTTCAGTATTATTTTTCTAACTGTTATGAACCGGAAAATACTGTTGTAGGTATTCAAGATGGGCAATTGCTTTCGACGGTTCATTTGCGCCAATACAATATTAATGTGCGTGGTGCTATCTTGCCTACAAGTTACATGGTCGGTGTAGCCACTCATCCAGCCGCACGTCGTGGCGGTGTGGGGGGCGCGTTATTGTTGCACTCTTTAGAGGAGTTGCGCCGTCGTGGTCAAGGTATTACTATTTTGATGCCATCAAAGGCAGGGTTTTATCAGCAATATGGTTGGGATTTATATGCTCATCAATGGGTACAGACGATGCCACTAGAAAATTTACGCCCTTTAACGGATAAAACACTATCTTTTGGTCTGTTAAATGATGTAGAGCAATGGACATTGATTGATCCTGTTTACAAAGCCTATACGAAGGGCTTATGTGGCTATGCAGAACGGGGCGAGAAGGAATGGAAACGTCTATTAGGTAGCTTCTTTGCTGAAGGTGTAAATATTGCGGTCGTAAAAAATGATGAAGGTCACATTGAAGGCTACGCCGTATATCGTTTAGGGGCTCCTGAAATCCCGGTTACTGAATTTGTATATACAACGCGACGTGCTCAACGTGGTTTACTTAATTATTTTTATAATCATCGCTCTCAAGGTGAAAGCATTCGCTGGAATGAAGGTTTACATGATACGGGTTATAGATTTGTTCCTGATGGAAAAACTGGTCATACAACGATGCCTTATATGATGGCACGTATTGTAGATGTAGAAACCGCATTGACTACGGTACCGATTAATCCAGAAGCAGTCGTGATGCCTATTACACTAACTATTAAAGTGACAGATACTTTATGTGATTGGAATACGGGTGTATTCGCACTCACCTTAGGCGATGGTAGTTTGCCAGTTGTTAAACGTGTTTCTGATTCAAATGAAGATGAAATAGATATTACCGTTGATATTGGTGGCCTTGCAGCTTTATTAATGGGTGCAGTTTCAGCTAACGATCTTGTATTTGAAGGTAAATTACAAGGGGACTCACACTGGATTGATTATCTAGATATGGTATATCCTAAGCAAAATACATATATCAACGAATGGTGGTAATATGAGCTGGAAAACATATACAGTAAAAGAAGAGGTCGATACAACAGTATCTGCTTATGTAAAAGAACGGTTTTCACTATCTTCTCGAAATTTACAGATGATATTTCGAAAGAAACGCGTGAAAGTGAATAGTCGAATTGCGCATTCAAAACGAATGATCAGAAAAGGTGACGTCATAACACTTGAATTGCCACAGGATAAGGATTATGGAGTAGAAGTCGAAAAAGGGCCTATGGAGGTTCTCTATGAAGACGCACATACCCTTGTTGTATATAAACCTCCATTTATGTTAGTGCATCCAGCGGGGCAAACAAAACACCATACATTGAGTAATTTTGTAGCAGGTTATTATGCTAAACGCGGTGAAGTTCATAAAATTCGCCCTGTTCACCGCTTGGATAGGGATACTAGCGGTGTTATTATGTTTGGTAAAACTCGTGAGTCAGAACAGTATTATACTAAACAGTTACAAGAAGGCCATATTCACCGTATTTATCGTGGGCTGGTAGAAGGCGTTGTAACATCTGATGGTATAGTGAATCAGCCTATTGGTGTTGATCCTGTATTTGATAATCGCCGCTGTATCGATGAATTTGGCCAAGATGCCATTACAGAGTATCGTGTGATTGAACACAATGCTACAGATTCTTTGCTAGAGTTTACATTGTTAACAGGTCGGACACATCAAATTCGTGTTCATATGGCCTATATAGGTCATCCTATTATTGGTGATGCTATGTATGGTATGCGAAGCAAGCCTTATACACGACAAGCTTTACATGCTTATGCTTTATCATTTGTGCCTTATGGACAATCCGAAGAGATTGTAGTTACTGCACCAGTACCGTCTGATTTAGGCTGTGAATTGCAAAATAAAAAGCTGCTTTAATGATATGTACCCCCTTTACTGGGCAACCAGTAAAGGGGGTATTTTCATGAGATATAATTATGAATTTAAAAAGAAAGCTATTGAGTTATTCTACCAAGGC
>NZ_CAKQFJ010000023.1 GCF_934230905.1 uncultured Veillonella sp.
GGCTAGCTTTTTTAGTTAGAATGCAGGAACAATTGCACCTTGGTATTTATCTTGAATGAATTTTTTGATTTCAGGGCTATGAAGAGCTTCCATCAATTTTTTGATACGAGGGTCGTTTTCATTGCCTTTAAGAACAGTTACGATATTTACGTAAGGGGAATCATTAGATTCGATGAACAATGCATCTTTACCAGGGTTAAGACCTGCGTTCAATGCAAAGTTTGTGTTGATAGCTGCTAGTGCAACGTCGTCGATGGAACGAGGCACTTGAGCTGCTTCTAATTCTACAAATTGGTAATCATTAGGGTTAGAAGCGATATCTTGTACTGTAGATAAGATATTGTTAGAATCTTTTAATGTGATAAGACCTGCTTTTTGTAATAACAATAATGCACGACCACCATTTGTAGGGTCATTAGGAATAGCAATTTTAGCACCCTTAGGAAGATCTTTTAAATCTTTGATTTGACGGGAATATAGACCCATTGGTTCGAGATGAACACCACCAGCAGATACTAGAGGAAGGTTATGAGCTTTTGCGAATTCATCCATGTATGGAGTATGTTGGAAGAAGTTCGCATCGATTTCTTTATCACCCAATGCAAGGTTAGGTGTATTATAATCAGTGAATTCAGTGATTTGTAAATCAATATTATCTTTTGCTAAGATTGGTTTTACTTGCTCTAGAATTTCAGCGTGTGGTACTGCAGTAGCCCCAATTTTTAAAACTTGTTTATCACCGCTGCTAGCTGCCTTATTAGTATCGTTACCGCAACCTGCAATTAATAGCGCACCACCTAGAACAACAGTAGCCGCTAATGCTAAAAATTTGTTCATACAAACACTCTCCTTTTTCGAGAAAATTAAATGCAATTCAATAAGTTTATAGTACTAAATTATTTCCTATTTCGCAACTATGTATTATAAGTTGTTATCCATAACTAAAAGTTATAGGGCTCATTATACGTAAATGTAAAAGATAAGCCACCCTAAATAACTCCACCGGCCGGGTCTGTCTCCGGCCTTCAGCCTCCGCAGGGTCAAAGTCGTAATTTAGGATGGCTTATCTTCTTTTTTTACTTACCTATAATGAGCCCTATACCTAATAGTAATTGGTATAATATAGCAGCACCAGCGGTAGTACCCATGGCTTTATCTAATTTGATTTCGTCAACCTGAGTGTAGAATGTTTTGATGGTTTTAAATGCTGGAATAATGGCTATTAATGTGAGTAATGCTGGAATTGGTAAAACTTTCAAATAGATCCATGCACCAATCCAGATAAAGTTAAAGATATAGGCGATGCTCATAAGGCTGATGGCGCGGTCTCGGCCTAATATAATTGGTAATGTGTGACGACCGTGTTTTTCATCGTTTCGAATATCTCGAATATTGTTGGTAAGCATAATGGAGCCCACCAATAATGTGGCTGGGAGGGCAGGAATTAAGAATGCTAATGAAAGCTCACGAGTCCACGCATAGCCTGTAATGAGGACGATGGCGAAACCCATGGCGATGCCGGATGAGATTTCCCCAAATGGTGTGCGGGAAATCGGCTTTGGGCCACCTGAATACAAAAAACTAATTAAAATACAGATAATACCGGCTGGAATGTACCACCATGTAATGGTGGATGATAGGTATAGGCCGATAATGATAGGTACAATCATAAGAACCTTAATCATGGTGGAGATGAGTTTCGGCGTTATTGCACCACGTGTAAGGGATCCGGCGTTACCAATTTTTTGTCCTGCATCAAGGCCGGATTTAAAATCTTTCAATTCATTCCATAAATTGGCGATGATTTGAGCCGATACGACAGCCAAAAAAATAAGAATTGTATGGAATATAGCGAGCCCTGTGCCATGAAGTGCACCAAAAGCGTAATAACTAAATGCGGCGCCTAAGATGGTTGGCCCTAGTGCAGCGGCCAATGTGCGAGGCCTAGTAAGTGGAATTAATTCTTGTATCATGATAGTGTGGCGAAATGCCAGCTCCTTTCTGCTAAAAATACGTTTTCTTATCACTAAGTATTGTATAGTACATTAGGGGAAATGTAAATTTTAGAGCCCTATCATGTAGGTATAATCATATAGTATAATATTATATGTATATTTAAAATTCTTAAATTAAAGTTATCAATATAATTATAGTGATTATATGTTCACGAGGTGAGACTATGAAGGCGTGGAGTAAAAAGGTAATGACACTAGCGTGTGCTACTTGTTTAACCGCAGGTATGGCAGCTGTGGCTTGTGCCGATACAATTGATTTAGGTTATGGTCAGTACGCTACCACTGATAATGGTGTACATGCAACAGCTATAGACACGATTCCAACGAATCCTACTTTCAGAACAATGGAACAAAATAAGGTGATTCAAACTGCTAATGAACGAGTTGTAAAATCTATGAATGACCGTATAAAAACATCCTATCCAATAGTAAAAGAAGAATTTAAAGGTACTGTTGTAGACGGATATAGTTTATATCAATTGTCTGGCGATAGTGCATTAGGTCACCATACGGGGTGGCTGCTTACGTATAATATAAATAAAGAGGCGATTAATTATCTTAATCGTATAACTACTCAAATTGTTAATGCAGCAATGGCTGATAAACAAGTGAAAGCACAATCTGTTAGCGAGCCTTACACAAAATCTAATGCAGAGGCATTTATTTCTAAAATGGCCATAGTTACGCTTGATCGCAAGATGTTAGAACCTCAAATTGCAAACCTAAATGCTACCATGCATCGGGATATGATTAAAACAATACAACAAAGTACTATGCAAGATGCATCATTATCACAAAGGGATAGGGAAAGCATTCAAGAGGGGGTAGATCTTTTTAAGAAAGTCATTCCTAACTTTACCTTGGATGCCACAGAAATATCATCTAAACCGTATACATCTAAATTTGGTACTATGGCAAGTATGAATATGCGCGGCAGCTTACGTTATGATGGCTTTGTATTGCCAGGTGCCTTAACTATGTATGACATACCACAAAATGAAGGGCTTACACTACAAATTTTAGCCACCGAAGATACAAGTCGTGATTACTGGACAGGACAATTAGAATCCATATATAGGTTAAAAAGCCTAAAGGGAGGAAATAAATAATGAAACCTTTAAAAACTCTTGTATTAGCAGCATGTTTAGTGGGTGCTGTGACTAGTTTTGCGGGCGCAAAGGATGTAAAAACATTAGCAGGGACAATGTCTGTTCCTAATGCCGTTACGGTGGCAACCGCATCTAATACAGATTCTGTGGACATTATTAAGGATTTGCTTATCAAGGATAATGCGAAACCAACTACGAAAAAAAGTACACGTCAAAGTAATGATGAAGCATTGTCTGCATTAAACCAAATGGGTATTTCTTATGATGTGTATCAATTACAAGGAGAGGATAAAACTGGTCAAAAAGATGCATTATTGGTGGCTGTAGATCTAAAAACGGCGGCTAATGCTTTGTTTGATAATCCTAAGGCTAATACGTCTGTCCTTCCTGTATTAGCGATACTCAATAACGGTGAATTGGATCCGATTACAGAGCAGCTCATGTTGACTACGGTTAATAATCTGTTACCAAAAGAATCTAAAACATTTACATTGCCAGATAAAAATATTCCTGGTTCTATATATGTAAGTGCTGGTAAAGATTACAGTGCTGCTGTTGGGTTTGTTAGTGATAGTAAAACACCTACTACAATTACTGTAGAAAATACAGAATTGATGGAAAAAATGAATCACACTAAGTATCAAACATATACAGTGGGCTCGCGTGTATTAGTTGACGCAGGAGGTATTAAATTTCCTTATTATGTGAAGGTTGCTCTCGTGATGAATCCACAAAAACCAACAGCATTCTTGGCATTAACTAGCGATGTACAACGTCAATATTTTATGCCAATCTTCACGGAAGCTTTTAGTTCAATTAAATAACATTGAAAAAAATCGATATTAATGTATAATTTAGATAGTAATATATAATTTAGATAGTAATATATAATTTAAATAAATAATATATGTATTGTTTAAAGGAGTCATATTATGAAAACAATTCACACAGATAAAGCGCCTGCAGCAGTAGGCCCATATTCCCAAGCTAAGGTTTCCGGTGGTTTTTTGTTTGCCTCTGGTCAAGTAGCGATTAATCCTGCTACAGGTTCTGTAGTAGAAGGTGGTATTGAAGCACAAACGGAACAAGTATGTAAAAATATTGAAGCTGTATTAGCAGAAGCTGGTTCTGATTTCTCTAAGGTTATTAAAACAACTTGCTTCTTAGCTGATATCAATGACTTCAAACCATTTAACGAAGTATATGCAAAGTATTTCACATCTAAACCAGCTCGCTCTTGCGTGGCTGTAAAAGATCTTCCATTGGGCGTAGCAGTAGAAGTGGAAATTATTGCGGAAGTATAATATGGATTATATTTCATTATTACAGAAAGAGATGCGCCCCGCTTTTGGATGTACAGAGCCAATTGCGTTGGCTTATGCAGCTGCTAAGGCGGCATCCGTATTGGATGAGTTTCCAAATCATATTTATGCACGATGCAGTGCGAATATTATAAAGAATGTAAAATCCGTGGTTATTCCTAACTCTGGTGGTCGCAAAGGATTGGCGGCGGCAGCTATACTGGGTGCTATTGTAGGTCATCCTGAACGAGAACTAGAGGTACTTGAGTCTGCTACTGATGAAGATCGTAAGTGGTTAGGTATGTTATTAGATTCCGGCTTTTGCACTGTAGAACTAGCGGAAGGTGTAGATAATCTCTATATTGAAATTACTGCAACAACAGATGAACATAGAGCAGTAGTGCGTATAGAACATGCACACACAAATATTACTTATGTATCTGTAGACGATGAAATAGTGGATGAAACAGTTAGCGATATTCGTCAGGCTGAAAACAGTACATATCCAATGACGTTTGATAGCATTTACGAATTTGCAAAAACAGGGGATATTTCCGGTATTTTACCTAGTATTAAACAACAGGTAGAATACAATACGGCTATTTCTAATGAAGGCTTGTCCAATGATTATGGAGCCAATATTGGTCGATTATTACTTCTCGATGACGAGATACCATCTTTGGAAACTAAGTGTAAAGCTCGTGCTGCAGCTGGATCTGATGCGCGTATGAGTGGGTGTCCGTTACCTGTTGTTATCTGCTCTGGTTCTGGTAATCAAGGCTTGACCGTATCCATGCCGATTATTACAACGGCGGAAGAACTGGGTAAAAGTGATGATGACCTATATCGTGCTCTTGTATTTGCTAATTTGTTAACACTGTATGTTAAATCCGGCATTGGTAAACTTTCTGCATACTGTGGCGTTGTGTCAGCTGGTATTGTAAGTGTGGCTGGTATAGCCTTTTTGAAAGGTGATAGCAAAGATATTATCGAAGATACACTTGTAAATGGTCTTGTTAGTCTATCTGGTATCGTATGTGATGGGGCGAAACCATCTTGTGCTGGTAAAATTGCCATCTCTTTAGATGGCGCTTTTATGGGCTATAAACAAGCTCGTCTTAATAAAAGCTATCAAAAGGGTGATGGCCTTGTGGCACACTCTGTTGATGATACGATCAAAAGTATCGGTGTCGTTGCACAAGGCATGAAAGAAACCGATGTGGTTATTTTGAATGAAATGTTAAAACATTAATTGGTTCTATATGTGGACAATATTTTGTCCTAGAAATAAGAAAACAGCGTTATGACTAGCTTGGTCATAACGCTGTTTTTCTAATATTATTGTAATTTTTTAGGATCCTTTAATAGCAATGAAGCGCCTAGCCCCACAATTAGGAATGGGACCAGTGTCATCATGGCTAAAGGTAGAGAGTAGGTATCTGCTAAATTTCCTACAATTGGTGCGATGATACCACCGATTGTTTGACTTACACCGAGGGTTATACCGGAGGCAAATCCTATACTTTTAGCTAGGTATGTTTGTCCCAGTACAATCACAGGGCTGTAACTGATGGCTTTTGCAGCACCAATCATAAGCAAAATTAAATAGGCTAGTGGCATCATAATGGATATGGAAAACTGAGGTACTTGAGTTAATAGGAACATGGCTGGCAACCAAATTAGTAGGGAGAGTCTAATGATGTTGATAGGGCCGTATTTGTCGCCTAATAATCCACCAATATAGGTCATAAAGATACCGATACTAAAAAATATGGTTAATGCAAAACTACCTTGTTCTGGACTAGTACCTAGTTCATGGGTCCAGAAGATAGGGATAAACGCATTAATAACACGGAAATTAACTGATTGGCTTAAGATGATAATGAATAATATACCAAAATATTTCCAATAATTTTTGAGTGGTTTAGCGGTTACCGTAGAATTTTCAGTGGCAACGGCTTGATCGATAGTCCGTGCATGAGCTACGATACGAGGCATGAGCATGAATAGAATGGTAGATATAATAATGCCGACTACTGTGAAAGCTGCTAGACCATGTGCACCTACTGTATAGGCGATGGCACCTGCAAATAGAGGGCCAAAAGCAAAACCTGAACTACCGCCGATGGCAAAGGTTCCCATAGCCTTCCCTTTTTTTCCACCTCCGAGGCGATTCATAATTTTTGCTCCTTCAGGATGGAATATGGAAGAGCCTACACCTGCTAATGTAGCGCATACAAGGAGACTTTCATAAGATGAAACAAAACCCATCATCCCCATACTACATGCGGATAATAGAGTGCCTGCCGCGATGAGGCGTGGTTGATTGAGCTTGTCTGAAATATACCCTAGCAATGGCTGGAGTAATGACGATAATGCTGTATTCGCTAAGATAAGAAAACCCGCTTGCTCCAAGGACAGCCCATATGTATAGATAAACAGTGGTAATAATGCAGGTAATACACTTTGGCACGCGTCGTTAATCATGTGACTCAGCGTAATGAGATAGGGATAATATTTTTGCATAGTAGACCTCTTTGAAAAATAAAACCTAGATAACATCCGTATTGGATGTATCTAGGTTTATCTATTGTATCTCTATTGTTATTCAAAAGAATGGCAGAGGAGGAGGGATTTGAACCCCCGCGCCGGTTGCCCGACCTACCGCATTTCGAGTGCGGACCCTTCAGCCTCTTGGGTACTCCTCCGTGCTTTACGACGCTCTTTAAAAAAATCTTTCATCAATTGGCTACATTCATCAGCGAGGATGCCTGCTTGTAATTGTGGTTCATGATTTAATCCCGGATGAGATAATACATTAAACAGTGATTCTACAGCGCCTCCTTTGTAGTCGCTAGCACCATATACAACGCGGTCAATACGGCTGTTAATAATGGCTCCTGCGCACATTGGACACGGCTCTATCGTAACATACAGGGTGCATCCAGTCAACCGCCAGCGATTTAGGCTATTACACGCTTCACGAATAACGAGCACCTCGGCGTGAGCTGTTGCATCATGATCGAGTTCCCGGCGGTTATGGTGACGTGAAATGATTTGATTATTGTGGACTAAAATAGCACCAATTGGAATCTCGCCAAGGGCATAAGCCTTTTTTCCTTCTTCGATGGCAAGTTTCATAAAGTATTCGTCACGACTATGTTCGTCCATCGTATTTAGTTCGGGTGATAGTATATGGTCTTTTGTCATTATCGCACCTCTTAATGTATAATATCTTACATAGAGTCTATCATATTTAGTCATATTTTTGCGAATAGATTTAATCGTTATATCAGTTGTTTGTGTGAGGCTTGTATGGATATTATTTGGTATATGTTTGATATGATTGGCACCGTCGCATTTGCCGTATCAGGGGCCCTCGTAGGGGTGTCACGTAAGATGGATATTTTTGGCATGGCAGTACTTGCATTGGCTACCGCTATTGGGGGTGGTGTGATTCGTGATGTACTATTAGGTTATTTCCCGCCAAACTCACTTCGTAATGTAGTGTACGTTATCGTTGTTCTTGTGGTAACGTTCATCGTATTTGTGATTTATAATAGTCGCTATCATCGTAACATAATGGGACCTCGTAGTCGTGCTAGCTATTTGTTTGCTGATGCTCTAGGCTTGGCATCCTTTACTGTAACTGGTGCTTCCGCTGGGTATACATTATATCCAGAATTGCCTATATTTATTGTTTTATTAGGTACGATTACTGCTGTAGGTGGTGGTATTTTACGCGATATGTTGGCACAGCGAGTGCCTTCTGTACTGAAAGAAGACGTATATGCATTGCCTAGTATTATTGGAGGTATAGCATATTATCTTTTAGTCATTAGCGATTGGATGGGGCAGGCCGTATATGGTGCTTTCACTATCGTTCTCGTCATTCGCTTACTAGCGATTAAATATCACTGGAGTTTACCGCGCGTCAGATGATAAATTGGTTTTATGCGATATATTTGCCAAATTATGACTAAGTGATATAATTGTAATATTAGTTACTTTTTAAAATGATTGTATCCCTTGCAATAATTGTGAAATGGTACGCACGTTCGTACTTAATGAAGGAGTTTAACGTATGTCTAAAAAATGGTTGAAGGTAGCTTTAATGGTTACGGCTATTGCTACAGGTACATCCATTCAAGTTGATGCGGAAACTGTATTATATGTTCCGCAAGATGATCGCCCTGTAAGTTTACAATATACAGTTGATACTGCTAAGGCTGCAGGTATGACGGTATTAACACCACCACAAAATTTGATTTCTGGTAAAACCTATAAAGGCCAAGCCGATCAAATTTGGAATTGGGTAGAACAAAATGCAGGTAGAGCTGATGTTATGGTATTAAGTACAGATACCTTAATCTATGGTGGTCTTGTAGATTCGCGTAAGCATAATTTGCCATTGAGTACATTGGAAAGTCGATTGAAACGTATTGAATCTCTTAAGGCCAATCATAAAAATACACGCATTTATGGTTTTGGTACTGTCATGCGTTCTCCGCGCGCTAGTGGAGGTGGCACTGAACCATCCTACTATGCAGACTATGGTCCAACTATATTCCAAATTGCTGCATTACAAGATAAATTGGATGAGGGCACATTAACACAAGCAGAAACGCAAAAATTGATGAGCTTGCAAGCTTCTGTGCCAATTGAATATTTACAAGATTGGTTCTCTCGCCGTCAAAAAAATATGCAAGTAAACAAGGATTTGATTGATGAAGCTCGTAATGGTGTATTTTCATACTTTGCATTGGGGCATGATGACACATCTCAATTATCTCAATCCGCTTTGGAAGGGCGTTATTTAAATCAGTACTCCAAAGGCATTCCACGTACCCAATATGGTAGCTTCCCTGGGGCAGATCAACTTGGTTTGTTGTTAATGGCTCGTTCTCGTACGGATGGTAGTGCAGAAAAACCGACGTTCTCCGTGATTTATCCGCTCGGTGGTGCTGGTAAAACCTTGCCAGGTTACGAAGATCAAACCATTGATAAGACGATTGCGGAACACGTAGAGGCTGTAGGTGGCACTATGACAACAGCTGGAAAACCAACTGTCCTTCTCGCTGTTAATACACCTCTTTCGACAAGCACATCTGAGTCCGAAACCTTTGGTAATTTCCCAATGATTTCACAAGCTACGAATGCCTTTGTAGATCGTATTCAACAAGCTACAGAGCAAGGTGTAAATGTAAGTATTGCTGATATTGCATATAATAACGGCTCTGATAATACCTTGTTAGGTGCTTTATACAAACGCGATTTACTCTATAAAATCGGTGCTTACAATGGTTGGAATACAGCTAGTAACACGGTAGGGTATGCTATTGCACAAGGCTTATTGTTACAATCTATGTCTCCAGAAGGTCATCGAGATATGTTGACACAACAATACTTAGATAATTGGGCATACCAAGCCAATATCCGCAAAGACATTTATCGTATGCAAGATTCCATTCGTACCGACAATGTACGCTACTCTGGTGATTTGAATTCAAAATTAGAAGAGTATTTACAAGAACGTGTACAAGATTTCAGTGAAACTTATTTGAAGATAGATCCACGTACCGTTAAGGCTACATTCCCATGGGGCCGTTTGTTTGAAACGGATATTACCGTTTATGATAAACCAGTAGTACCACTTCAAAAAGAAATTCGTATGCAACGTGAAGAAGAGGCGAAGAGACAGGCCGAAGCTGCAGCAGCTGCGGCTGCACAAGCTAATGGCCAATCGCAACCAGCTCCAGCTGCTGCGCCAACTACAACGACTCAGGCTACACCAGCTGTAACTGCGACAACGGTAGTACATCAAGCGGCGACTTCACCTCGTATTGTTCCTACACCGGCCATTGTGCCACAACAATAGGCGCCTATGAAACGATCGTTTTTGCCTGAAATAACCTATATGCGTGGTCTTTGTATGCTTGGAGTTATTGGTATTCATGTTGGTTCTTACGCATTACAAAATCCATTTGTTAATTTACAACTTATTAGCGTATTGGAAATCTTATCTCGCTTTGCAGTGCCCGCATTCTTCTTTTTGTCAGCGTTTGGTCTGTTTTACCATACATCGGTACATGATTCATTTAGCTACAAGGATTTTATGAAACGACGCTTTCAAGTGGTGTTTTATCCGTACATTGTGTGGTCCCTGTTTTATCTTGTCTATACGGGGACAACGGCGCACAATTTTGGAAATCTTCACCCAGGGCTATTAGTCGTGAATCTTTTATTTGGTAACAGCATGTACCATTTATATTTCATGGTTATATTAGTGTGGTTCTATGTGATGATGCCTGTATGGCGTATGATGGTACGATTGATTTTGAAAGCGCCCATCCCTTGGCTCCTTAGCTTATTTATCATTCAATTAGGTGTTGATTTTATATCTTCCTATCGATTGGGGGCATGGGTCACGCAGAACTTTAGCGACTCTCCGGCTATAAAATATCTTTTTGATATGCGCCTTAACTATTGGGTGATTCATTATATATGGATATTCCTCTTTGGCGCTGTAGTAGCTGAGAGATATGAACAGGTAAAAGAGTATATGTGGCGATATCGATATATTTTGGCTGTTTGTGCTATTCTATCTGTCCTTTCCATGTTAGGTGCTTATTATTATGTAATGGACGTATGGCATTATACGGTGCTCGAAGCGATTTACACGGTACATCAGTTGAGTCCAATGGGTGTATTCTATACGGCATTGGGTACATTGTTTAGCTTATTTCTATTCCAAGTGATGCCCCTCAACAATACGATGGAGGCATTCTGGTCACAAATTGGGGATACCTCATACGGTATTTACTTAGCGCATCCGTTTTGGTTGTTGATTATGACCGGTATAATGGCTAAGTACAATTTGTTATTTACAGTGCCTCATGTAGTATTGCTGTATGTGATGGCTGTAGGACTATCTTATTTAACTACAGTAGGGTTAAAGCAAATACCAAAACCAATTCGAAAATATATTCTTGGTAATTAGTTAATGGATAGTGGCTCATTAGGTCAGCGATATAAATCATTAGAGTATAATCCGCTCTTACCATAACTTATAGTTATCGGTATGGAGCGGATTTTTTCATGACTAAAATGAAAACTTTCACAGTGTAAAGTGTGAAAATTGATAGGTGATTGTGCTATAATACAATCATACTGATTAGAGTTACAACAAGGAAAATGAGGTGCTCTTATGCAAGAATTAACATATTTTAACGGTGAATTTGTTGAACCCGGTGCAAAGGTTATTAGTATTGATGACCGCGGTTACTTATTTGGTGATTCTGTATATGAAGTTGTACGTGTTACAAAGGGTCGTTGTTTTGCATTATCCTATCATCAAGATCGTCTATATCGATCCATGCGTGAAATGGATATTCCTGTAAAAATGACACCTGATGATTTAACAGAACTTCACGAAATTTTGATTGAACAAAGTGAAATCAAAGAGGGGTATATTTATTTACAAATTTCTCGTGGTGTAGCGCCACGTCATCATGCATATGACCGGTCTAAATTAGAGCCACAAATGCTCATGTCTATTCACGCTCTTGATATGGATGAGGTGAATAAGGTGGAAACTGGTGTTAAGGCCATAGCGTTGCCTGATGAACGGTGGGACCATGTAGATATTAAAACTACGAATTTGATTCCTAATATTTTGGCTCAAACTAAGGCGGAAAAGAAATTTGCTTATACAGCAATGTTCTTCCGTGATGGCATTTGTACCGAAGGGGCTACATCAAATGTATTTGCCGTAAAAGATGGCATTCTGTATACACATCCAGCGGATAATCATATTTTAAAAGGTATTACACGCCAAATGATTATTACTCGGGTGGCACCATCTTTGGGCGTTACTGCTATTGAAAAAGAATTTGATCGCGCTTTTGTTGATGACGCAGATGAACTATTCTTTACCGATACAATTGGTGGCGTTATTCCGATTATCAAACTCGACAGAAATCCTGTAGCTGATGGAAAACCAGGTACAGTGACTATGAAATTACGTCATGGTCTAGAGAAATTAATGGAAGAAGGCTTAGCTTAATCTAGTTTGACTATAGATATTGGTATTCTGTAACTATAGTGGCTACTAAGGGGAGCTTTCATAAAGAAAGGACATATTTTGATTACATTAGAACACATTAGCAAGGTCTATGAAGGTGCTAATCGTGTAGAAGCGCTGAAGGATATTAGCCTCACTATTGAGAAGGGGCAAATCTACGGCATTATCGGTCAATCAGGGGCTGGTAAATCTACATTGATTCGTTGCATCAATATGCTGGAAGCCCCTACATCGGGTTCTGTTATCGTAGACGGCACAGATTTGACGAAATTGAGTGCTAGTGAATTGCGTAAAGCACGTAAACACATTGGTATGATTTTCCAACATTTTAATCTTTTATCATCACGCACTGTTTATGACAATGTGGCGTTTCCATTGGAATTGCAAGGGTTGAGCAAATCAGAAATCAAGGAACGAATCACACCGATTCTTGATATCGTAGGTTTATCTGAACGGGTAAATAATTACCCGTCTCAATTATCTGGTGGTCAAAAGCAACGCGTTGGTATTGCTCGTGCATTAGCATCTAATCCTAAGGTATTGTTATGCGATGAAGCCACATCTGCATTGGATCCACAAACGACAGAATCTATCTTAAAATTATTGAAAGATATCAATGAACGAATGGGACTTACCATTGTGCTCATTACCCATGAAATGCATGTTATTCGTGAGATTTGTGATCGCGTGGCAGTTATTGAGGGGGGCGTCATCTTAGAAGAAGGTAGTACTGTTGAGGTATTTACAAATCCGAAGAAACCGACAACAAAAGATTTTGTTGGTTCTGTAGTAAGTGATAACCTACCACAAGAAGCCCTCGAGCATCTTGAATTATATGATGATTGGATTGCAGGTACGTCACCACTTGTAAAATTAAAATTTACAGGACAAGCTACCGATGAGCCTGTTGTAGCAGGTTTGGTTCGTCGTTTCGACCTAGATGTAAGTATCTTATTTGGTGGGATTGACTATATTCAAAATACTAGTGTCGGTCGCCTCATCGTTGTTTTAAATGGCGATCCAATGAAAGCTAAAGAGGGTCTAGATTACATTAGAACATTACCAATTGAAAGCGAGGTGATCGGTTATGTCAGAGCAAGTCGTTAAATTATTGCTAACCGGTACCTTAGATACATTGCAAATGACTGTTATTTCTACAATCATGGCAATGATTATTGGTATTCCACTCGGTGTTGTATTGGTGGTAACATCTAAAGGGCATATTTTAGAGAATACCGCACTTAATAAAGTTCTTGGTGCCATTGTTAATGCCACACGTTCTATTCCATTTATCATCTTAATGGTAGCTATCATTCCGTTTACGCGTATGGTTGTTGGAACTTCCATTGGTACTACAGCAGCTTGTGTACCTTTGACGTTAGCGGCTATTCCATTTTTGGCACGTTTAGTTGAAACATCTATTAAGGATATTCAATTTGGTGTTATTGAAGCAGCTCAATCGATGGGGGCAAGCCCATTCCAAATTATCCGTAAAGTTTTATTGCCAGAAGCTTTACCAACGCTGATTGATAATGTCACTGTGCTTATCGTTAATTTGATTGGCTATTCCGCTATGGCTGGTGCTATCGGTGGTGGTGGCCTTGGTGATATTGCTATTCGCTATGGTTACCAACGTTTCCAAGGGGATATTATGCTCGCTACAATCATTATTCTTATCATTATGGTTCAAGTTATCCAAATGATTGGCGATGGCTTGTCTAAAGCAATGAATAAGAAGTAGGAGGCGTTATGAGCGTCAATGAAAAATTGAGAAGTGCTCAACATGACGAGCTTTTTGAAGGTATATTACAACTTCAAAATGTAGAAGAATGCTATGCATTTTTTGAGGATATTTGTACTGTTAACGAACTAAAAGCGTTATCACAACGGTTACAAGTGGCTAAGATGCTACGTGCTGGTGATAGTTATGAAACAATTGTTGAAGAAACGGGTGCTAGTACAGCTACCATTAGTCGTGTGAAACGATGTCTTGTGTATGGGGCCGATGGTTATACAGTAGTATTAGATCGATTAGCAGACGCAAAATAAATTTAATATATTCGTAATAGAACAAATTCTTACAACGGTGGCTGATGGTCACCGTTGTTTTGTCTTTAGCACTATTGTTTTTACCTACACGAATGGTAAAATGATACTATACATGTAATGTGTGAGATATGGGAGGCGTATATGGACTGGCTTATCTCAATAACCGGATTGCCTTATGATATGATAATACTTATACTACTTGGAGTAGCAGGGGCATTTGCCGGTTTTGTTGACTCTATAGTGGGCGGTGGTGGATTGATTTCGGTACCAGCCATGTTACTAACCAATTTACCACCTAGTATGGCATTAGGTAGTAATAAAATGTCTAGCATCTTTGGTGCAGGCAGTGCATCAATTACTTTTTTACGAAATAATATGGTTGATTTTGGTTTAGTTCGTAAATTATTGCCTTTTACATTTATTGGCTCGATGCTTGGTACAATGGCTGTTGTATCGCTACCTCCGCTATATGTTAAACCGATTATCATTGTATTGCTTGTGGCTGTTACATTATTTGTGGTGTTTAAGAAAAACTGGGGCGAAGTGAATCGGACCTCTCAAGTAATGGGGCGCACATTATATATTTGTATGGCTTTTGCACTAGGTATCGGTGTTTATGATGGGTTTATTGGGCCTGGTACCGGTACATTTCTCATTATGGGATTTGTCTTTACGGGATTTGATTTTCTGCATGCCTCAGCTAATGCTAAAATTTTGAATTTTGTCAGTAATTTAGCATCCTTATTAGTGTTTTTATATTTAGGATATGTCAATATAATGTATGGCCTTGCTGCTGCAGTAGGCCAAGTTATTGGTGCTTATTTAGGATCTCATTTAGCAATCGCTAAAGGATCATCCTTAGTACGTGTTGTATTTTTGTCGGTTACGACAGTTATGTTATTAAAATTAGTATATGATTATATTTCTACGTTATAGGAGGTGTGAGTATGCCTCATAAGAGTGATGTTCAAGTGGCCTTGATCAGTGGGGGCACATCAGGTATTGGATTTGCCACAGCTAAGTTGTTATTGCAAGATGGTTGGTGTGTTGTCATTAATGGTCGCAATGAACAAGAGGGACAAAAGGCGAAGATGAAATTACGCCGTTATTCATCAAAGGTGCATTATGTTAAGGGAGATGTATCCATTGTTAGTGAGTGTCAGCATATTGTAAAAGAAACTGTTAATTATTTTGGTAGTATTTCAGCCTTAGTAACAGCGGCTGGGTATTATGAGGAAGAATTATTATCAGATGTATCTGAATCTGCCTTCGATGAAATGTTCGGTACAAATGTTAAAGGTACTGTATTTTTGTGCCAAGCTGCATTGCCATATTTACGTCAAGTGAAGGGGAGTATTGTTACTGTATCGAGTGATGCAGGTTTACAAGGAAATGTAGCGTGCTCTGTATATGGTGCCTCAAAAGGGGCCATCGTAAGTTTTACAAAATCATTGTCTTTAGAAATGGCGCCTCATGAGGTGCGCGTAAACTGTGTGTGCCCAGGTGATGTAGATACATCGCTAGTAGATAAGCAAATTGCTCAATCCCATCAAGATGCGGAACAAGCAAAAGAAGAAATGGGGCAACATTATCCATTGGGACGCATTGCTAAACCGCATGAGATTGGTGAAGTCATTGCCTTTTTAATTAGCTCAAAGGCGTCGTTTGTTACGGGAGCTGCTTGGACTATTGATGGTGGCCTTACTAGTTGGTAGTGGATAGAACATTATCTATTACTAATAAGCATAATACACCCGTTTATATAGGGTAAAATATATATTATTCATTTCAATTCTACATTGAGAATGGTATAATAATACTAATGAACGATACATACATTCACAAGTGGAATCCGGAGAAAAAGGAGAACGATTATGGCAGAATATAATGGCGTTAGAGTTGAGCCGCTTAGCGATGGTGGTCAAGATTTAAATTATCAAGTGGAACAGTTTATTTTCTGGGGCGCTGGTCGTGCTGCCGTATTGGCTTTATCCCCTAAATTTAGCAATGTTGCACTATGCACTAATGCAACATACATGGTGACTCGTATTGCCCACTTATATGATGTTGAATTACAAACAGGTGCTATTGTAGGTTTAGTAGGTGGCTTGAGCACTGCCGTGGCTACTGCTGCGATTTCTTTGTTAGTACCTTTGAAAGCAGTACGTGTACCTGTAGCGGTTGGTTTAACATATGCTATTGGTAAAGTGGCTCACATTTGGATTGAAGATGGTATGCCATCTGATATTGAACGTTATAAACCTATGATTGCAGAATTTTATGAAAATGGTAAAGCCATTGCTAGCGAAATTGTTCGTGATGCAGCAGCAAGTATTCCTTTTACTCAATGTCAACGCGATGTATGGGCAGGTATTGCTAATGAAACAGGTCTTGCAAAAGAACAATTAGAACAAGTGTATGCTGATAAAGTAGCTCCTGCCATTGATAAATGGAACACAGAAACAAAGTACCAGTTGCATGATAATGCAGCAGAAGCAGTAGCAAAGGTAACTGATGCAGCAAAAGAAAAAATTGATGTGGCAAAAGAAACATTGGATACTGCAAAAGAATTAGCTAAGGGTGGGGTAGAAATAGCAAAAGCAACAACTCAAGTGGCTGTTGAAAATGCAAAAACTACTGCAGCTCAAGCAGTTGGAAATGCAAAAGATACAGCGTTTCAAGCAGTTGAAACAGTTAAAGAAACAACAAAAACTACAATTAATGGTTTCCGTAAATAGTTAGAAGGATTAGTATGAATCCATTAAAGATTATTAAATATGGCAAGTATTTTAGCGAGTCACGCTTTTTAGCGTTTGCTACTCGATATGGTAAAAAACTTGCCTTTGTACAAAAAGCAGTGGTGTTATTCTTGTGTTTGCGAGATCAAGATACACCCACATATGTAAAGGCTATTTTAGCCGGCGCCTTAGGGTATCTTATCCTACCAATTGATATTATTCCTGATACGATTGCAGGCCTTGGCTGGGTAGATGATGTAGCTGTCCTTGGTGTTGCTTTTAAAATTGCCAATCGCTATATTAAAACATCCCACGAAGAACAAGCGAAAAAGTTATTCCCTTTTGGCAATTAACAAGTACATAAAAAGGCAGTTTAATCATTGTTATTGATTGGACTGCCTTTGTTTATTTGACACCCTTTGTTAATAGATATACAATTGAATTTGTATTGTAATAAGAAGGATGAATAAATGTATACAGCGACAATTAACGTCCGTTTCTATGAAACCGATATGATGGGGATTGCTCACCACAGTAATCATTTTCGGTGGTTTGAAATGGCGCGTATTGAATTTCTTCGTCATATCGGTGTGACCTTATGGGATATGATGAACGAAGATATAGTATTTCCAATCATGAATGTATCGTGTGAGTATAAGGAACCTGCTCGGTTTGATGATACGATTCATATAGAAACTTATTTAGTTAAAATGACCCGTGCTCAGATGGTATTTAAATACTGTATGCGACGTGCAAGTGATGGTGCTTTATTGGCGACGGGAGAGACTAAGAATGCTTTTATGTCTAAATCGTCTGGAAAAATCATACGATTAGAGGATCGCTTTTTTCAACCTATTGTAAGTGCTGTTGAGGAGATGCCTCATGACTAATATAGATACACAACGACTGCCTATCGGGGTTTTTGACTCAGGTGTGGGTGGTCTATCTGTTTTAAAAGTATTGCAGGAACAGTTTCCCAATGAAAATTTCATTTACATAGGGGATAATGCGAATAATCCTGTTGGCAACCGACCTGCTGAAGAAATTACAGAGATTGCGTGTCGTATTGCGGAAACATTGCATCAAGTGCCTGTAAAGCTAATGGTTATTGCGTGTAATACTTTTACCGTAGTGGCCCTTGATGAGGTCCGTAGCCGCGTGAATGTACCAGTTATTGGTGTGTCTCAAGGCGTTAAGACAGCTATTCGTGAAAGTAATAGTAATACTATTGGTATAATGGCAACGGTAGCTACTGTAAATAGTCATATTCATAAATATGTGGCTATGGATATTGATCATGAAGTCTTTGTTTGGGAACAACCTTGTCCGGAACTAGCAGGATTAATAGAACAAGGTCATTTATACGATGATGCTGTTCGTAATGCTGCTAAGGAATATTTAGCCCCTATGTTGGAGCGGGATATAGATGTAGTAGTATTGGGATGTACTCATTTTCCGTTCGTTAGTCCTGTCCTACAAGAGTTATCAGGTAGCCGTATTCGCTATATTGATCCTGCTTATGAGACCAGTGATCTTGTAAAGCGTACATTGGATAGCAATCATTTACGTAATCCCTCTACAGAGCGAGGGCATAGTACCTTGTATTTTACAAAGGATATTGTATTGGGGGCTGATTTGAGTGCCCAATTTTTAAATACGGATGATTTTTCAGTAGAGTTGATTACATTATAAAGGAGAATTCATATGTGGTTTTATGACATACTAAATGTGATAGTTGCCATCGCGGTTATCATAGCTGTTTTATATTTATTGTTCCGTTTATTTGTATTGAAACAAGGTAACGAACGTGTCATTTTGTTACCAAAGCGAAAAACAAGTTTTCAATTGGCGGATATGAATATGAGTTCCATGACATTATTCTGTGATGTACCATTCGTAAACAAAGGTCGCCAACTTGGTACAATCATGGATTTATTTCCTCGTACATTGCTTCCAGAAGAACATTTTGATGGTGTGAAAGTCGATGCTTGGGCAATGGATATCGATCGTCCACGTCACGATGGATATTTTGAATCCATTATTATTAAACCTCGCAAGGGTGGTACCGTACGAATTTATGTTACCTTAACTGGTAGAAATGGTAACATTCGTGAAGATATTAAGGGTTTCCCATATATGGATATCGACATTTACTACCAAATTGTAGGTCGTACAGATTATCATATTGATAAACAACGTATTCGTTTGACTGCCGAAGAAGTTCAAGCAGCATTAGTACACTAAGGAGGCATAACAATGGCAGAATTAGAATTAGTATGTGTTCCTACACGTATTCTTACAGATAATGATGACATCGTTGATGCTATCGTTGAATTTGGTGGTCATAATATTGGACCTGAAGACATTGTATGCGTAGCAGAATCTGTTGTAGCTATTACACAAGGTCGTTTTACACGCCCAGAAGAACTTAATGTGTGCTGGCAAGCGCGCATGATTAATCGTTTTATTCATCCAGATGGTTCTATGGCGTCTATCTATGGTATGCAATCTGCCATGAATTTAGATGGTAAATGGAAGGTATTAGGTGCGTTTTTCTTAGGTGCTATTGCTAAAATTTTCCGTAAACCGGGTGTGTTCTACGCGATTGCTCGTGCTGCATCGTTAACTGATGATGTAACAGGTACAATGCCTCCATTCGATAAACATATTGTATTTGGTCCAAAAGATCCAGATAAGGTGGCTGAAAAAATCGTTCAACGCACAGGTTGCTATGGCGCTGTTGTAGCGGATGTAAATGACTTGAAACGCTCTGCTATTCTCGGCACAAGCCGTGGTATTGATGCGAAGAAAATTGCTAAATTATTGATTGATAACCCATTTGGTAATGATAGCCAAATGACACCAATCGTTATCATTAAAAATTACGCTTCCGTTTCGGCAGCAAAATAATATATTCTCGATATTTCCGGTGCAGAACTGGTAAGTCTAGAGATTAGTAATGAGAGACTGCTCCGGCGGTCTCTTTTATGTTTATAGGAGGTCAGTATGTTATTAGGTATAGATGTAGGCGGTACCTTTACTGATGCTGTTATTATAGATGATGGCACTATAGTTTCGTCAGCTAAAAGGCGGACTACAAAGGACAATCTTATGAAGGGTATCACCGATGCATTAGGTGCGGTGATGACCGACATAGATCCAAAGGTAATTGAGCAAGTAACGTTGTCCACAACTGTTGTTACGAATACAATTGTAGAGCATAAAGAGCAACCGGTAGATCTTTATGTTATAGCGGGGCCAGGACGTAATGTAGACGATATATTTCCTGTAAGACCTGTGTATCTTAAAGGCTATACGGACCATCGAGGGATTGTGGTAGAATCGACGAAATTAGAGGATGTTAATCATATAGCAGAGATGGTGAAATCTAGGAGTGGTACTGATTTGGCGGCGGTATCTGCTAAATTTGGCGTCCGTAATCCTAAGGAAGAACTAGATATTGCACATGCTTTAGGTGATATGTATGATACGATTTCTACAGGCAGTGCGTTGAGTGGTAATCTTAATTTTCCACGTCGCACAATTAGTGCGTATTTTAATAGTGCTGTTGCTTCTGTATTCAAGGAATTTAAGAATGCCGTTTATCATGCATTAGAAACCTATCACATTTCGGCACCAGTATATATTTTGAAAGCTGATGGTGGTTCGCTACCGATTGATACTGTGGAATCGACTCCAGTAGAAACCGTATTTACAGGCCCTGCGGCAACAGTACTTGGATTGGAAGCCTTGCGTAGTGCTAAGGAAAGCCATACTATAGCTCTTGATATCGGTGGAACTACAACGGATATTTCTTTGTGGAAACAGGGAAAGCCACTCATGACTAAAGAGGGGGTATCCATTCGAAACTATCCGAGTGCTGTACGCTCTTTTGCGGTAACCTCTGTTGGTATTGGCGGTGAATCGGTGGTGCGTTATGCACATGGAAATCTTACAGTTGGTCCTGAACGACTCGGCCCATCTGTGGCACTTGGTGGCATTATACCTACACTAGGAGATGCCCTTATCGTACTTGGTAAGGCTCATTACGGTGATGAACAGAAGGCGTACGATGCCATCGCACGGATTGATACGACCGTTGATGCTCGAAATATGGCTCAGTGTATCGTAAATGAAGCAGTTCGTGTAGTACAACAAGGTATTGATACGGTAGTGGCAAAAGAAAATAAACGACCTATTTATGTAGTAGCTGATATAGTGCATCCAGACCCGTTTGTGCCCGCACAACTTGTCATTGTTGGTGGTACGGCATCAAGCTTAGGACCTATTATTGGTGATCAATTAGGCTTACCGGTTCATATACCAGTTGATGCAGCCGTGGCGAATGCTATTGGTGCTGGTGTGGCTAACCATACGATGGCGATTACGGTTCATGTAGATACAAAACGACGTACCATGGTAGTACCAGAATTAGGTATTCAGGATAGAAGTAGCAGTTTGCGTTCTGCTCAAGCGGTGGAAGAGGTGGCCTATCAATTATTGCGTGAGGCTGCTCAAGAACAAAAGATAGTCTCTCTAGATGAAAGGGCTAACATTGAAACCATTAGTGTAGAAGATTTTCCAGTAGTAGATGGATGGCAATCAATGGAACGCATTATAACTGTGAAAGTGCAATTACAAGCGGGGGTGAGCAGTTATGTGGAATCATAAGGACAGTTACCGTGTAAGACGTGGAATCGTGTCGGCTAGTACAATCGAACATCCTTCATTAGGTCTTGTATTTTTTCCTGCCTTTGATTGGAAAATTTCCGCTACCCATCCAGAACGGCAAGAGCGGTTACTCTATACGCGTGATCAAATTGTAGAAGAAGGTTTACTCGATGTGCCTAATATTAGAGAGTATAATCCAATTGTAGCTGATTGGGATGTCATAGAACGAGTTCATGTTGGGGCCCCTGATTTACAATCATGGGTGACCGATGCACATCGCGTGTCCGCAGGAGGAGCGATTGCTGCAGCTGATGCGGTGCTACGAGGAGAAGTGGATCGAGCCTTTGCTCTCGTTAGACCACCAGGACATCATGCGATGGCCATGGTTCATGGGATTCGGGGATTCTGTACCATTAATATCGAAGCCGTTATGATACAACACATACGACAAACTTATGGTGTGAAACGCGTTGCAATTGTTGATACCGACGTACATCATGGGGATGGTTCACAAGATGTGTTCTATCATGATCCAGATACATTGTATATAAGCTTTCACCAAGATGGTCGTACCTTATATCCGGGAACTGGTTTTATGGATGAATTTGGTGGACCTCAAGCTATAGGCGCCAATATTGATATTCCATTGCCACCTGGCACGGGTGATGAAGGTTTATTAAAGGTAATGCGCGAACTCGTGTTACCGATACTGCATGAATTTAAACCGGATATTGTTATTAATTCAGCTGGACAGGATAATCACTTCTCTGATCCGTTAGCTAATATGAATGTTACAGCTAAGGGCTATGCAGAATTAGTTGATTTGTTACAGGCGGATATTGCAGTCCTTGAAGGTGGTTATTCGGTACAGGAAGCGTTGCCGTATGTGAATACAGGTATTATTCTATCGATGGCTGGTTTGGATTACAGTCGCGTTATTGAACCCAATTATACAGAGCAACATCAAACAGCTGATGTAACAAGATATATAGACAATCTCATCTTGAAATGGGAGAAACAATGGGCACAGCGTGATGAAATTGCTCGTGATGAGTTACTGGGTCATACGGATAGATGGGTTCGAGACTATTCTGTATATTATGATGAGTCCGGAGTTCAAGAACAACGTCGTGAAACAGTACGTCTTTATGATAATAAGGTTGGTTGGCATAGTATTGAATCTTATGGTAATTATGGGCCGTATGCTAAACAAAGCGTATATGCTATGTTTATTCCGTGGCAAGCTGATGATGCTACGAGAAAAGATGCTTTTATAGAAGCACGACAAGCACAACAACGAGGTGGATTACAACGCTATGTTGTAGTGGATCCATTGGGTGATGGACAAACGGAATTATAAGGTAATTAGTTGATGGTCTATTTTAAATTAGTACGGCCTATATATCGAATATACTCGACATTTCGTGTTATAATAAAATCAATTATGAAACGCCCCTTTATAAAAGGGGCGTTCCTACTGTATTAATTTAGCTTATATATCGTGCTAAACGATAAAAATACATACTGTGATGATAAGGGAGGCATTATGATGCGTAGCGATAATAGAACAGCCGGTCAGTTAAGGCCTATTAAAATAACTAGACATTTTACAGAATATGCGGAGGGCTCAGTACTTATTGAGTGTGGTAAAACTAAGGTTATTTGTACTGCTACCATAGAAGAAAATGTACCGCGTTGGTTAAAAGGGTCTGGTCAAGGTTGGGTTACGGCAGAATATTCTCTGTTGCCACGTTCTACTAAAACACGTGTGAGTCGTGAAGCCGCACGGGGAAAACAAACAGGTCGTACTGTTGAAATTCAACGATTAATTGGTCGCGCATTGCGTGCTGTTGTAGACCTTAAAGCATTAGGTGAACGTTCTATCACCGTAGACTGTGATGTTATCCAAGCCGATGGTGGTACGCGTACAGCATCCATTACAGGTGCATTTGTGGCTCTTGTAGATGCTATCGATTATACATTTGGTGGCTTTGGTAAATTCCCAATTACCGATTTTTGTGCGGCTATTTCCGTAGGCATTGGTTCAGATGGTCCTATTACAGACCTTTGTTATGAGGAAGATAGTGCTGCTGTAGTTGATATGAATGTGGTCCGCACTGGTGCGGGTAATCTTATAGAGGTACAAGGCACAGGTGAACATGGTACGTTTAGTCGTAGTGAACTTAATCAGTTGTTAGACTTGGCAGAATCTGCTACCGATGAATTAATGGCCGTGCAACGAGATGTATTAGGTGCTGTGGCGGATAAAATTGGTAAGGTGTATCCAGTGGCTCCTACTGTCGACTCTGAAGGAGTAAACTAATATGGAACGCATTGTATTAGCAACAGGGAACAAGGGGAAAATACGTGAATTTGAACGTGCTTTTTCTCATATGAACATTACCTGTGTGCCTGTGAAAGAAATCGTAGATGTTCCGGAACCGGAGGAAACAGGGGCAACATTTATGGAAAATGCGCTCCTTAAAGCAAACTATTATAGTGGAAAAACGGGATTGCCTTGTTTAGCTGACGATTCTGGCCTTACTGTTGATGCTCTTGAGGGAGCCCCAGGTGTATACTCTGCACGTTATGCAGGAATACATGGTGATGATGCGGCTAATAATGAAAAATTAATTCGTGAATTACAAGGTAAAACAAATCGTACAGCTCACTATGTATGTGCTCTAGCGTTAGTTCAGCCAGATGGATCTCATGTAACAGCTGAAGCCTCTTGTGATGGTGAAATTCAAGATACACCTGTAGGTACAAATGGGTTTGGCTACGATCCATACTTCTTTGTACCTCAATTTGGTAAAACGATGGCAGAACTTGATATGGATACAAAAGAGTCTATCAGTCATCGAGGTAAGGCGTTGCAACAATTGGTTGCAAAGGTGGATAAATGAAACGGATAGGTATTATTAGTGATACACATGGTTATTTAGATACCATTGATCTCGTGCTGGAAGCAACGGTGGACCAAGACATCGACATGTGGTTGCATGCTGGAGATTATGGTGACGATGCACGATATATGCAGACGCGCACAGATGTGCCTGTATATGCTGTGCGTGGAAATAATGATCGTGTGCAACCGTTAGAACCTAAGGAACAATTGATTCCCTTAGAGGATACGTATATTTACATGACACATGGTCATGAGGTATCATATGATAAACGAACACAAGAACTAGTACAGATCGGTAATGCTATGGGGGCTCGACTTATTGTAGCGGGACATAGTCATTTTCACGAATCTAAGCTGTTAGGGGATACTCTTTTTGTCAATCCTGGTAGTATTGCGCTACCTCGGGATAAGTCGGGTGGTACCTTTGCTATCGTGACCTATGAGGATGGTATTTTTGATATAGAGTTTATCTATAAACGAGATATTATATAATATATTAGTGAAAGACGCGTATTGGTTTGCTTTCACAAAAAAAATAGTAAGTCTATGCATGGAAAGGGTTATGGCATATCATGGATACACCAGTTAAAGCAAAGCCTAAAATGAAGTTATATGGTTTTAATAATCTCACGAAGACGTTGAGTTTTAATATTTATGATATTTGTTATACTCGTACAGAGGAAGAGAAGAAGCAGTATATTCAATATATTGATGAAGTATACAACGCTGATCGTTTAACATCTATTTTAACGGAAGTTAGCCATATCATTGGCGCTAATATTTTGAACGTTGCAAAACAAGATTATGATCCACAAGGTGCGTCGGTTACCATTTTGATTTCTGAAGAAGAAATTGAAAAAGAAGATGTAGTTATGCATCTAGATAAATCTCACTTAACCGTTCATACCTATCCTGAAAGCCATCCACACAAAGGTGTTAGTACATTCCGTGCGGATATTGAGGTATCTACATGTGGCCAGATTTCTCCACTTAAAGCACTTAATTATTTGATTAATAGCTTTGATTCAGATATCTTGACCTTAGATTATCACGTACGTGGCTTTACACGTGATGTGTCTGGTAAGAAAATTTATATTGATCATCGTATTAACTCCATTCAAAATTACATTAATGCGAAAACACGGAATTTATATAATATGATTGACGTTAATGTATATCAAGAAAATATTTTCCATACTAAGATGATGCTGAAAGAATTCGATTTGGATAATTACTTGTTTGGCATTACCGAAGCTGAGTTAAGTGAACGAGAAATCAAACAAATTAAGCACCAATTGAAACAAGAAATGACAGAAATTTTCTATGGACGTAACTTGCCATCAGTGAAAGCGTAATTAATTCTAAAATTTTCGAAAAACTATATCGAAAAATCTTGTAATATTACTTTTAATTCTGTATAATAACTGTGTAAGGGGTATTAATAATTAATACCAAATAGTGTGTGCGTTGTTATCCACAAAGGAGAAATAGTATGGACGTACGTGAATTAGCAGTACAAAAAAAACGTGAATTAAAAGGTTTCCTTACAGTAGGAACTAAATATGAATTAAAAGATGCTCATGACTTGTCAGTTGCTTACACACCAGGTGTAGCTGAACCATGCTTGCGTATTAAAGATAATGAAGCAGAATCTTTCGAATTAACATGCCGTTCCAACATGGTTGCCGTTGTGTCCGACGGTACTCGTGTACTCGGTCTTGGTGATATTGGTGCTGCTGCTGCATTGCCTGTAATGGAAGGTAAATCCTTATTGTTCAAAAAATTTGGCGATGTAGATTGCATTCCATTGGTAGTAGATACTAAAGATGCTGACACATTGATTAACACTGTAAAATTATTGCAAAAAAACTTTGCTGGCATCAACTTGGAAGATATTTCTTCCCCTAAATGTTACGAAATTGAAAATCGTTTGAAAGAAGAATTGGAAATTCCTGTATTCCATGATGATCAACATGGTACAGCTATTGCATGTTTAGCTGGCATTAAAGGTGCTCTTCGTTTAGTTAAAAAAGATTTAGCTACAGCGAAAATCGTTGTAAATGGTGCTGGTGCCGCTGGTGCCAATATTGCACGTTTGCTATATCTTGCAGGCGCTCGTGATATTACAGTATTGGTATCCTCTGGCGTATTGCACAAAGACTACAAACGCCTTGATTCCTTGCAAGCAGAATTAATCGACTTGCTCGGCCTTGAAGAAAAACATGGTAACTTGGCCGAAAATGCTAAAGGTGCTGATATCCTTCTTGGCGTATCCGCAGCAGGCGCTTTCACAAAAGAAATTTTGGAAAGCTTAGCTGATGATGCTATCGTATTCGCAATGGCGAACCCTAATCCAGAAGCAACATACACTGATATGAAAGCTGCTGGTATTCGTGTGGCTGGTACAGGACGTTCTGATGCTCCTAACCAAATTAATAACGTAGCCGTATTCCCTGGTATATTCCGTGGTGCTATTGATGTTCGTGCATCCAAAATCACTGATGAAATGAAATTGGCCGCTGCTGAAGCATTAGCACATTTAATTCCTGATAGCGAATTGAATGAAGAAAACGTAATGCCATCTGTATTTGACCCTCGCGTGGCACCAGCAGTTGCAAAAGCCGTTGCTGAAGTTGCTGTAAAGCAAGGCATTGCAAGTAATCCTGAAGCGGTTGAAAACGGTAGCTACGAAGGCTAATTTGATCTATATAAGAATATAACTATGTACATGCATCCTACGGGATGCATGTTTTTTAAAGTTTTAATGAAGTTATAAAAAATTACTTGTCAGAAAAATTGTATAATGATATAATAATTTTCGTTGCAGAGCGGTACTCTTAACTGAGTAAAACTCAGCAAAAGTAGTGGTTGACATCAACTACCGGGTTTGCTATAATGGCAAAGTAATAAATGACGGGGCATAGCGCAGTTTGGTAGCGCACCTGGCTTGGGACCAGGGGGTCGCAGGTTCGAATCCTGCTGCTCCGACCATTTTTATTTGCGGGTGTAGCTCAATGGTAGAGCCCCAGCCTTCCAAGCTGGTCGCGAGGGTTCGATTCCCTTCACCCGCTCCATTTTTTTTTTGCCTTTTTTAGGGTGAACGAAAAATAACGTCATTAGTTGACGATACATGCTACATAATTTATACTATAATAGATAATTACATATAAAGGTAATCCACATGGTTCAGTAGCTCAGTTGGATAGAGCAACGGCCTTCTAAGCCGTGGGTCGGGGGTTCGAATCCCTCCTGGATCACCAAAGAAATGTAATAACCATAAGGGTTTTGTCTCTTATGGTTATTTTTTTATTGCCCTAAAATAAATGCA
>NZ_CAKQFJ010000024.1 GCF_934230905.1 uncultured Veillonella sp.
AAAGATGTACCTACAGGTTTATTAAATACTATTTTGAAATGAACAGGACTTAAATAAGGAGGACCTATGAAATTTATATACCCTGCTATAATCCATGACGATGCTGATGGTTTCTGGGCTGAGTTTCCAGACTTAGAATATACTAGCAGTACTGGCTCAACGCTAACAGAGCTTGTAACTAATGCACAAGAAGCAATGGAGCTATATATTTTAGGTGCCTTAGAGGACGGGGAAAGTTTACCAACTCCTACATCTATTCGCAACTTATCTTGTACGGATACCACATATCCTACATTAGTGCAAACAGATATTGATTTAGCTAAAAATAGTAAGTCTATAAAGAAAACCTTAACCATTCCTGCATGGCTAAACGATAGAGCGCTAGCGAAAGGTATCAATTTCTCCCAAATTCTACAAGAAGCATTAGTAGAAAAAACGCTATAAACTAATACTCATCATTTACTTTCCACAAGTTGCTTAAAGCGTTCATTATTGTGAAACCGTTCAAAATGATCTTGTTCAGCAGCAACAGCCTTTACAGAGGGATCAATATTAATAGCTTTTTCAAGCCAATCAAGGGCTCTAGTATCATCCCCTTGATCTGCATAAATGGTAGCAATACCATACACAGACCAGGTATTACTAGGGTCCTTTTCTAATACCTTTTCAAACCATTGTTTAGACTCTTGTAATTGACCTTGTAACTTATAGACCATAGCCATATTGTAGTAATTCGCTACATTATTAGGATCTAAATCATAGGCCTTTTTCGTATCAACTAAACCTTTAGCGGTATCGCCATTGAGCGCTGTTGCAAACCCACGGATAGAATAGGCTTCGGCATTATTAGGATTATTCTTAATAGAAGCTGTCGCCTCCTCGATTGTTTTGACATAATCACCAGAGGATAAAGCCTGCTTAGCTGCAATTATGTGAGAATCTTGACTTTGATTTGTTTTAGCCTGTTCGTTAGCTGTTGTTGTAGGTTTAGCATCTTGCTGAGTCTTAGTCTCTGTACCACAACCTAATAGGCTAAACAAACAAAAACATAATAGAATATATTTCATACAGTACCTTTCGATTAGCCAATTAATACATCATGTATTACTATCATAATTATACTAAAACTATATACAAAAAAAGGACGAGCCGCAACTCGTCCTTTTTCATTATGTAGTTAGTGTTTCGTTATATAGAAACTACTTGTTAGTCCTATTTTTTAGCTTTCGAGCAACGATCCAACAAGTATGCAACGCTTACGAATGGGATGCCGCCGTTTTCACCAAGACCAATTTCACATGTAGAACTGGAGCTTACGCCAAGTGTAGCACCATATTCGGCAACTTCACTAGCAAGGTCTTTTGTAGCTGCTTTGTTAAGTTCTGGTGTGAAGAAACCTTTTTGACCAGCAAAGCCATCGCATGCGAAAGACTTAATATTGAATACATGGTCAGAGCATAGACGTGCCAAGTCTTCAATATATTGAGATTTACCCAATACTTTAATTTTACATTGTTTATGAACAATAACACGTTCATCACATTTTGTAATATCAAGACGAGGTACTACATATTTGCATAAGAATTCAGAAATATCATTAATTTCTAAGTCTGGCATATGTTTGAACGCATGGTTGAAGCAAGCACTATGATCAATAACAATTGGGTATTTACCATTTTGAGATGCTTTCATCAATGCATCGTGTAAATCTTTTACAGCGCGTTCATGTACATCATCATAGTTTTCAAAACTCAAACCACAGCAGAGGTTTTCGATGTGTTCAGGATAAATCACATCGATTTGAGCCTTATTGCAGAGGCTTTCAACAACTTGTTGCAAGCTACGTTGATCATCATAACCTTGATTTTGACGGAACGCACGGTTCGCACAAGTACTGAAGTATACAACCTTTTCAAAGTTAGTAGGTTTAATGCGGTTTTTCAATTTATAGCGGTTAGCCTTAGGTGTTGTTTTAGGTACATAAGGTGTCACGCCAGTTACGCCATGTAACCCTTCAGTGATTTTGGAAATTGCTTTTTGTGTGATAATAGAACCTGCAATGCCTTCAAGGCTTACGCCGGCACGGCACATTTCAAGAGTACTGGAGAAATTATCGTAAATTTTCTTAGCCAAACCAGGTGCTGGAGGATCGATGCGGCGCATGGACAATGCGATTTGTGCAGTATCGATACTAAGTGGGCAAAGACCTTTACACATGGAACAAGCAGCACAAGTTTCAACACCGAAATATTCGTAACCTTTTTTAAGCTCGTTAGCAAGAGCAAAATTACCTTCATTTTCAAGGCGTTTAGTTTCGCGCAACAAGGCAATACGTTGACGTGGAGTTAATGTTAAGTTACGGCTTGGGCAATTCTTTTCACAGAAACCACATTCCATACAAATTGTGAAAGCATCATCGATAACACATTGTGCTTTAAGATTTTTCTTGTACACATCTGGATCATCAGTAATCATAACATCAGGGTTCAAGATGCGAGTAGGGTCAAAGATAGCTTTGATGCGACGGTTAATTTCGTAAGCTTTGCGGCCCCATTCCATTTCAATGAAAGGTGCCACCATACGACCTGTACCATGTTCGGCTTTCAAAGAACCACCGAAACCAGATACGCGTTCGGACATTTCTTTTACCAAATCACCAAAGTTTTTAGTATCTTTAGGGTCGTTGAAGTCAGGCGTAATGTTAAAGTGAACGTTACCGGACAATGCATGACCGAAAATAACACCACCATCTACGAAATCGTATTTATGGAATAATTCAGTAAGCATTTCAATGCCCTTAGTGAAGTCTTCGATTTGGAAGCAAACGTCTTCTGTGATAACAGTTGTACCTTTTCTACGTTGACCACCAACGATTGGCAAGATACCTTTACGAATAGCCCACCAAGAATCATATTCTTTAGGGTCTTGAGAATAAAGACTTGGAATTGCTGTTGGAATATCTTTTAATTGTTCTTTAATGAAAGCCAAGTTTTCATCTACAGTTTCTTTGGAATAACTTTCAGTTTGGAACAAGATAGCACTTGTACCTTCTGGTACTTCACGAACGAAATCAGGAACGTTTTCAAGAGTTTGAACTGCTTTAAGAGATTGATAATCCATCATTTCAGCAGCAACAACTTTTTCACGGCCCATATTAGCTAATGCTACAACCGCAAGAGAAGCATCATTTAATGTGCTGAAGAACATAAGACCGCAACCTTTATGAGGTACGTCTTCAACTGTGTTATATACGATTTCAGATACGAAACCCAATGTGCCTTCGGAACCGATAAACAAGTGGTTAATGATATCGATGATATCTTCGAAGTCTACAAGGGAGTTCAAACCGTAGCCTGTAGTATTTTTAATTTTGTATTTATGATGAATCAAATGAGTCAATTCTTCATCAGCCAAGATTTCTTTACGTAATTGTAAAATATCTTCTACCATTTGAGGTTTTTCTTTGAGGAATTGATCAATGCTCTTCTTATCGGATGTATCCAAAATGGAACCATCTAATAAAACAACACGAATAGAGCGAATTGTTTTATAAGAGTTTTGTGCAGTACCACAGCACATACCAGAGGAGTTATTGTTCAAAATACCACCAACTAATGCTGTAGCAAGTGTTGCAGGGTCTGGACCAATTTTACGATTATATGGTTTCAACAACTCATTAGCATCAGAACCGATAACACCACATTCACAACGTAACGCTTTACCGTCGTCGATGACTTCCATTTTCTTAAAGCCATCATTACATACGATAAGCACATCTTCGCTAGAACATTGTCCAGACAAAGAGGAGCCTGCTGCACGGAAAGTAAATGGTGTGCCACATTGATGACACAAACGAATAAGATGACGTACTTCAGATTCACTTGCTGCTTTTACAACTACTTTTGGTAAATAGCTATAGCAAGATGCATCTACACCATACGCATAACGGCGTAGATTATCTGTATAAACACGATCTTTACAAATCGCCTTTGCTTCTTTGGCAAAGCGATCATAATCTTTAAGTAATGTACTCACTTGAATGGCCTCCAATCCTATCCTTAGGAAAATTTTCGTTTATAACTAGTATACGCCGTTCTCATTTCGCTCGCTACCATTATGCATAAATTGTATACAGAATATAAATTCTATAGATACACAATATAAAACGTATTTTAGTTGAAAATTAATTTCATCTACTAGAAAATCAAATCCATGTACTAGAAATATACATCAATAAAAATATATAGTAATCACGCATTAAAGACCATATAGGTAGTCCCTATCAATATGCATATTCATAAGGATTAACCGCTGTATGTCACTATTACAAACCGACAGCAAAATGTGAATACTTATGCAGACTTTATAAGTATTCCGTATTGTACACATTAAGAATTATCAATATGAATTAGTTATGCATTTTAGGAATAGACTTTAAAGCAACACACCCGAGCCAATTATCAATTTGACAGCCAATGCAAATACGCCAATACTCATGAGCGCTAAAATAGCCTTAGCCTTAAGACGTTTGGAAATCTGAGCACCTACTTGAGCCCCAAATATGGCACCAATACTAGCCGGAATAGCAATGCCAAAGACAATATGATTCTCTATAAGATGTGTAATAACACCAACGGCAGTCGACACCGCCAAAATAGCATGACTAGTAGCCGTTGCTAAATGTGTGGGAAATCCCATGATATAAATCAGAGCAGGCACATGTACTAGGCCGCCACCGATGCCGAAAATACTAGAGATGAAACCAACAATAACACTAATGGCAATGCCGATTGGTTTATTGTACGTCACTTGATCTTTAGTCAAAGATTCTTCCTTACGTTCACCTTTTTTACCAAAGTTCTTAAAACCAATCAAGAATGACGCACATAGCATAAAACAGCCAAAAGCGAACATAAATCCATTACCAGTGAACCATCCAGACATACGAGCACCTAAAATAGCACCTGGGAATGTAGAGATACTAAATATAAGTGCAGCACTAACGTATACCTTCTTCTGACGTAAATATGCTAATGACCCAGAGATGGCATTACACATAACAGAAAATAGTGATGTTCCCACAATCATAGACGGGGACCATTCTGGGAACCAATACATAAATAATGGTACGAATACAAGACCTCCACCTGCGCCAATTATCGTACCGAACATGGCGGTAAAAAAACCAACTATAATAAAAAATAAATAAAACAAAACTATATTATCAGACATAATCACACTCCTACACTACCACGTAAAGGACTTGCCATTGTACAAATACAATAGACGTAACTATTCTACAATCACTGTGGATCCATTAGGGATTATAGTAATCGATGCATCCTCTCCCATCATGCCACGGGCAACGCTCAATGCTTCATCCAATGTAGAAGCAGGTGTCATATGCATATCACGGATAATTTGATGATCACAATCTTGGGTAACAACAATCACCTTATAGTGATGTAAGATACGCGCCAAAATTTGAATTTTCCATTGATATGGCTTTGTTTCATTGCGCGGTACACCGTGAATATCATTCAAAATTTGTTGAGGACTTTCCATATTTTTGAAAGCCTCATATAAGGCTTGTCCCCCATGGCCTTCCTTGCAGGATGCAGCGATGATAATCACACCTCCATCCTTACAAGAGGCTTCGCCAGCCGTCATCCCCTTTACGGATTGATATAAGTTTTGGTCAGATGGATATCCACCATTACTTGTGATAACGATATCGGCAGGTATGGCTTTCACAGAAGATAAGGAACGAATAAACTCATATCCTTCCTTGTGTGCATCTACACAATCACCAGCTACTGCCTTGATGATTTCCTTTTTGCTATCGATGATAACATTTAAGATAAATTGCAAATTCGCTTTTCGTGCAGCGTACAACATATCCTTATGAATTGGATTTTCATCAATTTTACCAGTTCGGGAATGTTCGCTTTCAATAAATTCAGCACAATGATTGGCCAACACCGTCACCTTAGAAGCTACGCCAGGCAACACGGATTTACGGCCACCAGAAAAACCTGCAAAGAAATGAGGGTTAATCAGACCTTCGGCGATAAGTAATTCTGTTTCCACTGCTAAGCGATTAATAACACACTTGCCACCAGATGGCAACGTCCCGATTTCCACCATATTTTCAGCATCCTCGGAATCGTGATTAATGAACTTCTCATGATTCACAAGATCCTCGCCGAACCGATGCACCATCTCCTCATGAGTCATAGCCCTGTGAAATCCAGTAGCAATCAAAATCGTAATATCAATCGTCGGATTCACCGCACGAATACGACGAAGCAAAATTGGTAACGTCACCTTACTAGGCATAGGACGCGTATGATCACTCGTAATAATAACCATATTACGCTTTCCTGCAACCAATGACTCTAGAGACGGACTATGAATCGGATGATCAAGGGCATCCTCAACAAGCTCAGCTGGACTCATCTCAGCCTGATACGCTGCCGCATTAGACTCCAGAACCCCCTGCACAAACCGCTCATCAATAGACACATCTACACTTTTATAATCATAAGGGAAAGAATACCTCTTCATAACAACACCTCCTGTATTACATACCTTAAGTATAACAGAAATACTCAGGCGCAGCGAAATCTTCTTCTCAATCCAATTAAACTTACATACTTAGGAATGCGAGAACCCTCTAAAGAAATCTCCACCGGCCGGGTCTGACTACGCCCTTCGGGCTCCGCAGGGCCAAAGTCGATTTCTTCAGAGGGTTCTCGCATCTTCTAATTCAGTTCAACCTAGATTGAAAAAGAAGATTTATCTAAACTATAACAAACAACAAAAAAGAGTTTAACTCTATCATGTTAACTTTAGATAATAAAACATCAGTAATCTCAAATTAAACGATTCATTGTATTTCCAATCTATGTGGTTCTGCGAAAGGACTGAGGTCCTACTAAAAAACCGACTTTGGCCCTTTCCCATTACAACTCGTGGTAATGCAGATACAATCATATTTCCAATCTATAAACATCTAAATAGAAAACGCGAGGGACCTCTGAAGGAATCGACTTTGGCCCTGCGAAGGCCGTAGGCCGAAGTCAGACCCGGCCGGTGGAGATTTCTTTAGAGGTTCCTCGCGTCCCCCATAGTTAAATTAATTAGATTGGAAATACGATTTAGCTGCTTTTAGCCGCCCTCGTTCACACGATACTTGCAACTCATCACCCGGTTCTAGTTTTACGTCCCCCAATGGCACGATGTATGTACCATGACGACGAATACTAACGATCAACGTTCCTTCTGGTAACGCAAGGTCTTGTAATTGTGTATGAACATATGATGCGACCACAGGAACCTTAGTTTGGAAGAATGTTTGTACATTTTCTAAGTTGCTTTGACCAGTCATCGCTTGTAATAAGGAATCGTAAACAGGTGGTTCTTTTAATAATTCGGCTACTAAATATGCCACGATGGTAACGATACCAATAGCGTAAATATTAGAGAAACTATTCGTCATTTCAAGAACCAATAAAATGGCTAAAATAGGGGTTCGCATAGCCGCTGCCAGCATGCCGCCCATAGCACAAATGACAAATTGTGGAACAAAATCAGGAGATATTAAGCCTACAGACGAAAACAAACTTTCACAAAATGCACCGGCTGATGCACCAATAACGAGCATCGGCAAGAATATCCCGCCCTGAGCGCCACTACCATAACAAAAGGTGGTGAGCAAAATTTTACCGATTACAATACCACCGAGAAGAATGACGCCATGAGATTGAAAAGCAAGCTGCCCCACTAAATCATTGCCACCACCCAATAATAGCTGTGAATCAAATCCGATAACGGCTACAGTAATGAAAGTAAGGGCGAGTTTTAGAAAACGAGAACACTTAAGCCAATCAAAAAAGCGCTTAAAAGCAAATATCATGCGACAAAACAATACGCCGCAAAGGCCCATCAGAATACCAACACCAAGAAGCACGGGGAAGTAATCGAGAGGCATACCAGTAGTTACAGAAAAACCCAATGCTGGCGTAAGCCCAAAGATAGTCACCGTAATATAGTTAGAGATAAGTGTGGCCACGAAAGTAGGAATAACAAGATAGGGATAAAAGCTCTTGTGCACCTCTTCAAAGACGAACATGGCTCCAGATACAGGCGCACTGAAGGCAGCCGTCAAGCCAGCACCAGCACCTGCCGATGTGAGGATACGCTGTTCACGTAAGCCAGAATTCATCCAGTAGGACACGATTTTACCAGCAGAGCCCCCGATTTGTACGGCCGGGCCTTCACGACCTACAGAAAACCCTGCAAAACCAGTTAATACACCACCAATCATCTTAGATATCAGTGTGCGATATGGCTTCATATCAAATAAGCCAAGCATTTCCCCTTCAATTTGCGGAATACCAGAACCGCCAGATAAAGGGGCCCATGTTAATAATCGATCAACAGCAAAAGCAAATACTACCATAGCAATGAGCCACCCTATAGCCCATTCTAGAGAAATATCCCCCATCAAATGCCATCTAATATGCTCAGACTCGAGAATTAAATATCGATAAGCAGCTCCAAAAAAACCTGCAATAATACCTACTAATGCACCTTTAGCAATTAGTTCAGATAATAATACACGATTCATAGACATATCCGCTAAGGTAGAGCTGCGTTTATTTATTTTCCATAGTTTCATGCATTCTCCTCCTTATGGAACGCACTTTCGCTAGCTATATATTAGTATATTTATAACTAGTATACGTGCCGTTCCTTACTTGTATTTACATGCCTCGGCTCATCTTCATAAGCAATATACGTTTTACCGATTCATCGAGACGTTCTTTTGAGATAGTGCCGTCTTTAACGGCTTTCATAAGACCATTGTAAGCGTCTTGCATATGTTCATATTCATGGCATACAAGCAAGATATCACTGCCCGCTTGAATGGATTGAACAGCCATATCGCCAAAGGTATAGTGCTTAGCGAGGGCCCCCATATCCATATCATCGGTAACAACAACACCATTATACCCCATATCCTTGCGAAGCCAATCAGTAATGATTTTCTTAGACAGGCTAGATGGATGATCTAGGTCAATTTGCAGATACATCGCATGAGATACCATGATGGCATATGTATTTGGTTTAGACTGTTTAATGAGGTCTGCAAATACCTTCGTATCTTCAGCTAACAACGTATCTTTAGATATCGGTACCACACTAGTATCCGCATGTAAATCCACATCGGTTTTGCCAATGCCAGGGAAATGCTTATACGAATACCATAGGCCAGATTCATCATATGCTTTGCCGACGGCACTAGCAAATTTCACAACTTGGTCAGGATTGGTACTGTATGACCGGCCATAGGTTAATCCTAAATCCGCATCAGGTGCAAAATTAATGTTAAAACCGAGCCCTTTTAACTCAGTCCCCACTTGTTTAGCTAAATCAACCGCATGGTCAACAGAACCTTGCCCTAGCTCTTCTGCAGGGGGCACCTTAATCAACTTGTCCTCCATGCGTGCCACGGCACCGCCCTCTTGGTCGATACCGATGAACAACGGTGTAAGGCCTGCACTTTTACTTGTCTTATTAATATCGGTAATGAGCGTTTTTACTTGTTCCTTATTCTCCATATTACGGTCAAATAGGATAATGCCACCCACCCGATATTCGTTAAGCATAAATTTCGCATCATCATTAAGCGTCTTGCCCTGAATACCAATCATCAACAATTGGCCTACCTTATCCGCATCGGACATATTCGCCACTAATTTGTCCACCTTTTCTTCTGGTGAAAGCTCACTTTGCACTACCGATTCATACGTAACAGGCTCGGACTTGTGAGCAAACGGGTTATGTAAAGCGCAGCCTGCTGTCAGTGCCAATGCACCAATCATGGTCGCTGCTAAGATACGTCGTAACATAGTAACCTCCAAATATAATTTATATCGCTTATAGTATATCATCTTAGGCCATATTATATGTACTTAACAAATTGACCCTATCTATGCTATACTTAACTATATCGTAAAGTTTCGATGTAATTTAGTATATAATGACTCGTGTGAGTCCAAGAGGAATATATGGAATTTGAAAATAACCAAGTACCAGAAGCGATTCTGGACAAATTAACAAAGGTGTGTACATGCCGAAGCATTACACGAAAAACAATTAAAGAGGCCATTTTTAATGGTGCTCATACATTTCCTGCAGTAAAAGAGGCAACCAGAGCAGGCACAGGTGCCTGCGGTGGCAAAGGTTGTGGTCCTCGTATCGTAAAATTACTAGCAGAATTGAAAGAGCAAGGAAAAATTTAATAAGTATATGCAAAATACCCCTCCTGAAAATGACTATAACAGCTACAGTTGTGTAGTAGCCGGTCCACTTTCAGGAGGGGTATTGTCAATACACGCTCATATATTCTATTACAGAACTAAATTAACGATACTTTCAAATCCCCTAAGAATCGATTGTTGCAATGGCACAAAGATGTGCGAAGCAATAGGCGAATTCAAGATAACAATGAGAATGATCAAAGATACCATACTAAATTGTGCTATATGGATTTGCCATTTAAAGGGCAAACAATTCATCACAATATGACTACCATCGAGTGGTGGTACAGGCATCAAATTGAGTATGGCAAAGTTAATGTTATATACAACAATAAGAAACAGTACGAGATACAACGATGACTCATCATGTAATAAGTGTAAGAACTCAAGAGATCGCATAACAATATAACCGATAAAAGCCATCAATAGATTCGCCATAGGGCCTGCTATTGATACAATCATATCATCAGTTCGAGGGTCCTTAAAATGAGTAGGATTGACAACCACTGGTTTCGCCCAGCCAAATCCACCAAGGATAAAGGCTAACGAACCAACGAGATCAAGGTGTACAAAAGGGTTCATCGTAAGACGCCCCATCATACGAGGTGTAGGATCACCCAATAAATCAGCCGCCTTAGCATGGGCATATTCATGCCCAGCAGCAGCAATAATCAGCGCCGGGATTGACGCAATAATCATAATCAAACTTAATCCAGAAAGAATCATAACACTCCTTATACTCTATTGATTGGATTCCCATTCGGAAACGCCTTCATTAATGCAAGTAAATGCATTTAACACGCGTGGATATCCAATATATGGCACACATTGAGACGCAATACTAATCAAAAACTTCCGATCATTTCCTACATTCAAATTACCAATGACATGCGCCTTGAGTTGTGCTTCACAACCGCCTTGAGCCATAAGGAAACAGAACGTAATCAACTCACGTTGCTTAGTACTAAGCCCCTTGCGAGTATAATAATCACCAAACATATTAGATAACCATTTATTAATGTGACGCATATCTTGTGGACCCGATTGGTAAAAGTCTTTCATGCCTTCACCCCAAATTTCCACTTGCTTTTCAATGCCCTTTTCAAAACGATTTTCGCTTGTAATCGTGCTACGATGTGGATTTTGAATTTCTTCGTCTCGATAATCAAGAATTTTATTGGTAATCTTAAAGAATGGACGAACGCGACCAATTCCAAGATACGGTACCGCTTGATAAATGAGCTCAACAATTTCATCAGGAATAACGCCAAAATTCAAAGCGGCTGGCATCATCAATGAGTACTCTTCTGTAGCACCAGCACCAACTAAAGTCGCTAAAATAGCCAAAAAACGACTATGTGCTGCTACATTACAACCATCTTCAATAATAACCTCGTGAAAGGCAAAATTTTCAAATAAATCTTCAAACTCAGGGTCTATATAACCTGCTGGCGATGCAATATCAGGAAACATGCGTTCCGTATACGCTTGCGCAAATTCAGATTTCGCCATCGTTACCTCCTAAAACCATGAATGGACTTTCACCTAATATCATCTATTACAATTCTACCATATACATAAACCTACTATAGATCCATGTATATACAACAATGGTGAAAGCCCCTAATAAGAACTTTCACCATCATACGTACAAGTATAAGTATTTAATTATTATGCATGAACGTTTACAGTTGCAGGAACTGCATTTACATCAGGGAATGCAAAATCTGTACCATATACTTCTTTCCAAGCAGCCTTGAACATATTAAATTCGTTTGTGCCAGGATTAATTTGATATACTTGACCATCTTGAGCAAAACGATATACGGTATGCAAGCTAGGATGAACAATATATTTAAACAATGTAGCTTCGCCGTATTGGTTGTTATGCATATTAACTACATTAATACCGAATACGTAGTTGCGGCTACCATCAATCAAGTTAAATTGAGATGCTTTGTCGAAATAATACGTTTCAGTACCATTAGCACTGTTTGGTACTTCTGGATAATTTGCCAAGCCGTTCCAGTTAGCAGCACTTGCTACGGAACCAACGAGTAATGTTGCTGCAAGAGCAAATGTGGTAACAAGTTTCTTATTCATAATATTCTCCTCCACCCTAAACGGTAAGACAGGGGCCACTCTCATTGCCCCAATAACACAAAGAATTACTTAAATTATACCATATATAAACAATACATAATATACTTACTACGGCTTACGTATTAGCAACTAAACATTATAACGGATTAGTACTTACGTATCGAATAGTGTGTCTAGCGCTTAATATCTTCAGGATTAACTACACCATGGGATACATCAATAGCATCTAATAGTTTATTAAGCAACGATCTTAATTCAGCTGCTTCTTGCACAGAAAAAACCTCCCGTGCTGAAGCCACTAATTTTTTAGGTACTTTTATAGCTTCTCCACGAACCGCATGACCTGCTTCTGTAAGAATTACCATGACAACACGTTCATCGCTATGGCTGCGTTTACGTTTTAAGAAACCTTTTAATTCTAATTTTTTCAACAATGGTGTCAATGTACCAGAATCAAGACGCAACACTTGACCTAACTCTTTAACAGATAGTTCACCATATTCCCACAATGCCATCATGACAATGTATTGAGTATATGTCAAATTCAATGGTTCTAAATATGGACGATATGCATTTACAACTTCCTTTGCCACAACATACAAAGGAAAACCCATTTGATTTTCTAATAATAAATAATCGTCTTCTGGAATTTCTGCGACACGCTTATAACCTGCCAAAGTACCTATTTTTGCCATTAAAACCAGCCCTCCATTACACACACTATGTTAATCTAAATTAATTGTACACAATTTTCCAGTAAGCGGTCAATACATCTTTGTAAATTCTTCAGCAATTTACAGTTTCATAGATGAGGGGAAAAATGACACGCTACTGCGCAAGCGGAGCCCGAAGTCATTTTTCCCCTCATCTATTCCACACAATAAGTACTGTAAGAATTTATAAAGATTTCAAAAAAGAAGGGTCTGTCTCCGCCCTGCGGGCTTCGCAGGGCCAAAGTCGGCTTCAGAACCCCCACACCTTCACCATACTAATCTATAGTTAGCTAATAGCAATATAGCATTTTACATTAGAACCCATTAAGAATTTATAAAAATTAGAAAAAAGGGTCGCATAAGCGACCCTTGGATATTTAGTTATTAGTCAATATAGGTTACAGGATTTCCTTTGATGTCGAGTTCTCTGCGGTTTAATCCATTTGGTAGATCTGGATAGCCTATAGCAAGGCTAGCGTATACTTTTTCATCATTGCCCATGCCGAGTTCCCGAAGGCGTTTGATTAAGCGTTCGTTGTCTTGTAGATGACGCAATTGGTTCACCCAGCAAGATCCTAAGTCTAGTTCGTTGCAGGCAAGCATCATATTTTCCATAGCACATGCCGCATCAGAGAAATTGTTAGCTAACACAGGTTTATGTGCCAATACGATGAGCGCTGGTGCATTGTAATGGAATACAAATTTACCTTCTTTGGACATCTTAATAATATTCACCATATATGGTGGTGTTTGTTCGGTTACTTCTGTTTGACCATATTCTTCTTGAACGATGGTAACTAGTTCTTTCAACACCTCTTGATTAGTAATCACCATAAAATGAAGGGGCTGCAAATTCCCTCCTGTTGGTGCACGGCGTCCTGCGTCAATCACAGTGTCGAGCAATTCTTGCGCCACCGGTTCAGATTTAAATTTACGCGTACTATGACGTGTTTTAATGCATTCTAAGGTATTCATAATAAGCCTCCTTATGAAAGTATTCTACTATGAATTAATTATTTTTTACAAGTTTACCTATATATGAATTTCTGTCTTCAACCGAATTAGATTTATAGTTCCAAGACAGTAATAATGCAGAATTAAGCACTACGAGCAGACTACCTCCGTTATGTACGAGGGCTCCCCATACAGGTGAAAGCGTTCCTATCATGGCCAAGATAATGGCAATACCATTAAGAATAAGAGCAAAGCTTAAATTAATCTTTATCGTGCGCATCATATGTTTAGATAAAGCCACCATATGTGGCATTTCAGAAATTGTATCATTAACTAGAACAATATCAGAGGCTTCTACAGCAATATCGCTACCCATCCCTCCCATAGCAATACCAACATCCGCTTTTTTGAGGGCTGGTGCATCATTCACACCATCGCCAACCATGGCTACCACATGGCCTTGTTGTTGTAATGTCGATACAGTATTCATCTTGTCTTCTGGCAAGCAGTCGGCTATGACATGACTCATATTAAGTCGTTTTGCAATGTGTTGTGCCGTTGTGCCATGGTCACCAGTAAGCAACACAGGTGTTACATTAAGACTATATAAATCATCCACTACATGGCGGCTTTCAGAACGAACACAATCGGCCAAAGCAATAAAACCTTCTAACACATTATTAATAGCCACATACATAATAGATGCACCACGACCTAAATAGGATGCAGCATCAGCTTTCACAGAATCAGGAATATTCACATCAGACACATTCATCATTGCCGTATTACCAACAAGAATGCGAGTGCGTATGTCCCCATTTACAGACGCCTCAATCCCCTTACCAGGAACAATCGTAACATCCTCAACAGCAGCTAATGGAGCTTCATAATGAGTTGTGTAATCAGACACAATAGCCTTACCCAATGGGTGCTCAGATTTTTGCTCTACAGAAGCCACTAGATGATATAGCGCATCGTCTGTCATAGAGCCAATAGACATCACAGCCGTTACTTGAGGGCGACCATGTGTCAACGTCCCTGTTTTATCGAATGTAATCGTATCAACCTTAGCTAATTCCTCCATAATGTGACCACGGCGTACGAGGAAACCGTGTTTACTAGCATTGGAAATCGCCGCCATAATAGCAGCAGGTGTAGCAAGTACCAATGCACAAGGACAGAACACAACGAGAATCGTCACAGCGCGGATCATTTCACCGGTTACAAGATATGTACCAACGGCTGTAAGAAGGGCCATCACTACAATCCAGGTAGCCCAGCGATCTGCAAGGCTTACGATTTTGGCATTGCCTGGATCCGTTTCCTTTACGAGCTTAATCATACGTTGAATGGAGCTATCTTCCCCAGCCTTTGTAGCCATCATGTCGAATGCACCGAATTGGTTGATTGTACCAGAAAATACATCATCACCTACATGTTTGTCTACCGGCATAGATTCTCCAGTCATAACAGATTGATTCACAGATGTAGTACCCATGCGAATTGTACCATCCACAGGAATGATTTCACCAGGCAACACGCGAATCATATCACCGACTGTAACCATATCAGCAGGAATGCTATGTTCTGTATCATTACGAACAACACGCGCCGTTGTAGGCGTTAATTTAACAAGACGTTCAATGCCTGCTTGTGCTTTGGATACAGTAAAATCTTCGAGCATGGCACCGAGTTGCATGATGAAAGCAATTTCTGCAGCTGCAAAATATTCTCCAATAATAACAGCCGCAATAAGGGCTAAGGACACAAGCAAATCTGCTTTTACGTCAAATTCCTTATACATCGCCTCTGCTGCGCCCCATACGATAGGTAATCCATTGAAAATAATAGCTAACCACGCTAAATCAAAGGGTAATCCAAATCGTATACCCGCCAAACTCAATACTACACCAATGCCACCGATAGCTAATGTAACTTGTTCGCTATGATTGATGATCCACTCTTTTGCTTCCTTCCACGTTACCATATGTACCTCCTATGAAAATGTATATACCTACCTTTTTTCATACCCGTTGGTATGTTTATCTCATTTTTATTTATACCTATAGGGGTATATCTATCATCTACACTATATACCCTATGGGGTATATTTTCAAGAAGAAATATATGTTAGCTCCGCCAATTCGGGAGCCACTAACCATTGAGGGACATAAAAATAGCGACTAGTTACTTAATAATATAAGTAACTAGTCGCTATTTTCTATATTAGATTTTTATGAAAGTTTTCATTTCTATCAAATACATATTATACCTGCATAGTAGCCCATAGCAGTACGTCATAAATAAGAGCTACAACAACGGCCATAGCTAGTTGTCCGCCAATATAAACTGGCACGAGGTATATAAAAAAGGCCCATAAAGCGCCAATGATGTTCATCCATATAGGGCCAAGCTGCTTGCTTTCAATCCATGCCACAAATCGATCTAACGAATTGATGATTCTCATAATCCATCGTGGCACGGCCTTGTCCGGATTACACACAGGTAAATATAGCAGTAATAGTGGTAATACAATCGCATCAATGGCGAGCAACGCACTTAAGGTTAAAGAAAACCAATCAAGCTCACCTTCCCAAGTGATAGGATGCGAATAAAATTGAAGCCCCCACAAATAGGCTTTGTATACGATATACGGTTCTAATAGCCATAATAGGGGCTTCGTAACGTCCATAATAAACTTCTCTCTCTAAATCTATAAATAGTAAATTAATTATAACATATTTTTTATTATTACATACTTAGAGAATTTTTTAACAATCCTAATATAGACTAATTTAAAAATGGAACTGCTACAAAACAGTTCCATTTTATTACTCTACAGTAACCGTATTATCTCGTCTTACTTTTTCAAGCATTTTAGAACGCACTGTAGATTCAGTATCAAGTTTATGTTTACCACCATACCAAGCTATATCTGCGCCAGCCAAGTGGAACATGATTTTACCATAACCACTACCGGAAGCACGTTCAGGTTTATTATAGCCTATATCAATGGATATGTGCGGAGTCAATTGTAACTCTGTTCCCATACGGAATCCATTCTTATCCGCCTCACGTTTTAAATTCCAATGGTACGCTTCGCCATACACACGAGCCCACCGAGCATTCTTAAAGGTTTTACCATATTCTAAGGTATAACCGTTAGTCACACTTTGTACGGTCGCATTGTCTATCAAACGATCTCCTACTGTACCACGATAATAATTTAATCGCAGTTCGCTTTCACCAGACATATACTCATAACCAATGCCAACGCGACCATGATGATGAGTGAAACGATGATCATAAAACACGTTGACACCATGCAAATGACGTTCATCTCTACTGATGCGGCGATAGCCTAAACCGCTATTTAAAGTTGTACCAATATCTGCAGCACGCGCTACGGATCCTTGGGTAAACCAAACTTGGCGGGACCGATCGTCATAATGACCTATAGGCTGCACCGTTTCCGCACTATACAAAGGCTTCCAGTGTTTCTGAAAGCTAAAGGCTACCGTGGTTCGTTTCATCCAAGCTTTACCATGAGTATGCATATCATCGTTAAGGTTGGACACAACCGCCACATTAATAGCAGAATTGACGGCATCAACACTAGAATAATGCGTGGTCTTACGCTCTGTGGTATCCATCACCAATGGACCACTTTTACCAATCTGATGATCAGGTAAATAGGCTGGTGAAATATGAAACGCCTCCGTATTCACTTGTCTCTTCGTCGCAGAAGATGCCACATCACTGGCCCACACCGTCGGAGCTAGTAACATCCCACACAACACACACACTAAAAATCGCATATACACTCTCTCATATCTAACGCTCACAATTCATTAATGAAAAACTAATGAAATATATATTAGTATACCGAAAAAAGGTATATACTGTCAAAAAACGGCTGTAACAATATGCGTTCACTGTGCATGCCGTTACAGCCGTTTATAGATTAGGCTCATGATTTTAGTTTATTGATTAGACACCTGATTTAAGTTTACGGATCAATCTACCAATTACAGATTAAGCGCTTCAATCCACTCTTTTTCTTTAAATCCAACTAATACCTTATCCTCTAATACCAAGATTGGACGCTTTACGAGCATACCATTAGATGCTAATAAAGCGAGTTTTTCCTCTTCGCTAAGACCTGGCAACTTATCCTTTAATTGTTGTTCACGATAAATCAATCCAGACGTATTAAAGAATGCTTTCAAATCCTTACCTGATTGAGGGTACCAAGCAGCAATTTCTTCAGCTGTAGGATTTTCAGATTTAATATCACGGTCTGTGTACTCAATATGATGATCATCTAAAAACTTCTTTGCTTTTTTGCACGTTGTGCATTTGGGATATTCTACAAATAACATAGGAACTCCTTTATCTACATATAACACTAAGAATCATTATTCATTTATATATAGTGTAGCAGATATATCGATTAATTTCAATTTATTGTTTTATATATCGTCCGTAGGGATAGCGGTACATTGTTGTATTGACTGTAACGCTTCGAGTAAACGACTATTTGTTTGAGCTTTACGCAAATCAAGGTCCATTTGAACTCTCAAAAAAAATCCATTAGACATACCAAAATATTTACAAAGTCGTAAATCCGTATCCGCCGTAATTCTACGCTTATCTTGTAAAATCTCTTGAATTCTAGATACAGGCACTTTAATATCTTTGGCAAGTCGATAAGCTGTTAGACCAAACGGCTTTATAAATTCTTCTTTCAATATCTCACTAATTGTTGGAGTAGGAATATAATTTTTCATAAGTATAACCTCTTTAATGGTAATCCACAATTTCAACATTATAAAAACAATTTATATCTTTTACTTGAAAGCAAATCCTATACTGATTATTTATCCTAAGACTAGTTTCCTTATCCTTAAATCCAATAATCATAGAATACGTCTCCTTTATTATACCTGTTATACAGGTATAATTCAATATAACTACTTATTCTGAAGATATAAACAAAAAAATGAGAACACGATAATATATTCTATAAAAATCTTCTACAAGGGTTATTACACTACCTGCCTATGACACTAATAGTCACCACCTCTTATAAAAAATCACTTAATTATCACTTACGATAATCTTCGTCACCTTGCTACCATTATGTTCAAAAAATATACCGCGAATGTTATCGCTATTATATCTAAGATATCCATAGAACCACCGGTTATTAAAGTCGATAAAGTCAGGGCGCCCATAGACGTCCATAACCTTTTTCAAGGTGTCGCCAACGGCAATGCCTCGAGTAGTTACAGCATCGCGATTACTTACGGTTATATACCATACGATAGGTCTGCTATCTTGCATCAAGGAATGTCCAAATTTAATGCCTCCATAGGTAAGCTCATCACGTTTTTCACTAGTCGGCTGACCTAAGCTAGCTTTTACCGCATCAAAGGACGTTCCCAAGGCAACACCAGCAATCTTCATATCTTCAGCCGGCAAATAAGCACCTATAGCCTGCCCTGGTCGATAATGACGGTATTGCTCTGCCTTTGGCCAACTAGGTGAAAGCTTAGCATTACTCGTTTCTAAACGATCCATGGCTTTACTAACCCAACTAGCATCTGCAATGGAGCTTACATTGCCCGCCAGTAATAACGCCGTAGCTACACTAAGTACTATACATTTTGTTCTCATTATTCTCTCCTAATCTCTCAAGCTATATAAACGATAAAAACCTATAAAACTAGGAAAATTCTCAAATTAACCCCACCCCAATATCCAAGAAAGGAGTTTCCTAAGTTGTAATAATAAGGGTGTAAGAATTAGGGCGAATATAACAACCAAAAGAGTGCTCCACAATATACCATAGGCTTTCAATATTAATTCAATAATAAAGAATAAAGATTTAAAAGCAAAAGAAGCCTCTCTTTTTTCTGCTATCCAAGATTTATAGGCATAATATATTTTAGGTTTAGATAAAAATGGATGCAGTTTTTTACACCACACCATCAGCCAAGGTATAATCCATATGTTACCAAACATAAGAATCAGTACTAGAACTTTATCACCTAATGGGTATAGTTCCAACACATAACGATCATAAATTAAGCCACAAAAAACATATATGGAAGTACACCAAATTAATAAGAGCAATAGCTTTACAACTACACCTAAAACTATTTTTATAATTGATTTACACATATTCACAAATATCTAACGCTCAAAAACTATATGATATAACAATATAACAACCCTAACGAAAAAGGCACAACCTTCTTAGTATAAGTATACTATGCTAAGAAGCATTGTGCCTATTGTTTTATGGTTTATTCGTATTTGACGATATATACAATTCTATCTATAATATAAAAAGATAGTCAGACGAGTCGAAACGTCGGGCTCATCTCGAAACAATACGAATTTGTAGAAATGGCCTTTTCGTTTTACCTAGCTACCAAGCGGTAACGGAGGGCTATTTTGCTATTGCTAGACAAATAAGAGCTATCTTAGAAAATCTAAGATAGCTCTTTTTTATGCCCATACACATGGTGTTTTCAGTAAGTTCTGAATGATATTGTGCCCTGTTATGACGGTCATGACTGACGGAGCGCAATAGGTAAATTCCGGGTCTGGCAAAATCGTTTTGATGTAGCAATCTTGTGTTTCCATAAATGATTTGTATGTATCAAGTGAAAACAGTCCATAGTTACCACGCAATTCCCATCTATCTTTAGCGAGAAGGGCCAAAAATTCATCGGCGTGTGGGTCATATGCAATGTTAGGTAGGGTGCTGCTGGTTGTTAGCCCTGTATCACTATTTGTACATGGGGAAATATAATACATATACCCTCTTGGTGTGATACAAAGCATCCAAGTAATGGCTCTAGACATAAGGGTTCGTTTAAAAACGCCAAATACTTCTTGTAATCTTGATTTTCGCACATACAGAGCATAAAAGGTTTCCTTATATTCCGTTGGGTCATCAGGCGTATCGAGATAAGTTTGCTCCACTACATCAAAGGGTACATTACATATATTGGCGAGATCTTCAATCGAATGGCGCCATATTCCTCTACGTACTAAACTAATACGCCTTTTGGGGAATAGTAAAATATATTCACTGCCAATATAATCAGATAAAGCACCAAAATGAATGCCATCTTGACGATTAAACTCAGGAAATTGCATACGCCGATAATCAGCGTCAATGCCCGTACAAGCATAGCTTTCACCTAAAACAGTGCTACCATAGACCTCAATCTGATGAGGATCCCAGTCCCCTAAGTCATCGCCATACCGCATTTTGCCATGATCATAACGAAGCATCTTGGTGTGCCCCGTAGGCGACACGCAGAGCACGCAAGGATACCCATACCGCTGCGTATACCAACCGCCCACGCTGTGCCAATCCGCAATCCGATTTTCAGGCCATGCAAACAAGGTCATTTCCACCGGCTGCTGTCCATGTACACCATTCACGGATGCCGTGCCATGAATCGTATGCTTATACCAATTTCGGCCAACCATATACTGCCATGCCAACCGTGGCGTCGGACCACTTTGGCCAACAGGATTGCTAATCACAATGAGCAGACCCATCCGCGCTTTTCGATAGGGTCTAACGATATCATTAATTTGGCGCACTAAACCTTGATTCATAGGACATCCCCCTTTTACCTTACTAATCTTGATGAAAGCTAACACTGTTTACACCTTTAGTATAAATGAGTAGATGTGTAAAATTTAGTGCATAGAGCTATAGGAACTCATTACTGTTTAAAACATAGGAATATTATATAATTATACTTAACAAAAAGAGTCTATGTATTGATATAGCTCCTATAAAAAGGAGCATGTAAGCAGGAGAAGCTATTATGCTAAAATTACCACTCATAGTGGGTGCTGTCATCATGAGCACTGTACTATCACCAGTAGAGGCCATCGACGTCAACATTCCTGGTGCGGATGCGAAAATTCCAAAAGATGCGTATATAAATTATCAAGCCACAAACCAAGCCATTGAACAGGATGTGGCCAATTATGTAGAAACGTTAAAGAGCACCGATAAAGCCAACGGTATTAGTAGAAACGAACTAGCCTATGCAAAGGAGGCCTCTATATATCGCGGAGAGCATTACCACAATACGGTTATTTCCGTTCACAATCGATACAGCCAAATCCGTCTTTCATTCCCCGTAGCAGGCATAAAAAGCGAATATAATATTGGCCGGTATAAAAATCCAGATCGCACCATAGAGGATTATCGCGTTATAACTGATAACGGTAGCCTCAATCTAGAGGTCGACTACGGTTATTATCCTAACCATAATTGGCGCGATACCAAGATCAATTATGAGAAATTAACGGATAAGGATGTCCGCCAGTTCTTGCAAGATAAGGCCAAACGCAATCCATCGAAACATATTTCTGATATAAAGGCAACTGTATTTTCATACCCTACCGTTACCTATAGTACTTGGGACAGCATGAAAATGCCTTACCTCAAAAATGGCCAAAAAACGACGATGACCGTGGATACCATCAACTTTAAATATATGGGCTTTGCCATACGGTATCCTCTATATCACGCAGGTATCGCCTATTTCGATAATAAACCGGTGTTGAATAAGGTGCCTACTGACAATCTACTCGCCAATTACGTGCTTCCATCGGTGAAAAATCTCAATGAGTTGAATCAATATTCACGCATAGAAAATCTAAATGGCATACAGTATCGCGTACCTAAGGATGCCATATTCGATGGTGAAAGCAAGGGTACCTATCAAGATATTAGACATTACAAAAAAGGATCCATAATTTTTTCTGTTTCTACTACGGAGCTTGCTAAGAATCCGTATGTCCATACTTTTATTACTGATGGTCATTACAATTTTAATAGAGAGTTACATACGTTTTGGGATATTTACCGTTACCACCCAACACCAGATTATATAAATTACTCGGTTGTATGGAATAATAATATTCCTGGGCTATCCATACACAGCTATGAACCGTATAGGGATAATCACATCCTAAACTTTGAATCCTATGATGGTACCTATCATTTTATCTATACCATCTTTTATCCAAAATTTTTAAGTGCTAACGAAGTCCAAAAATTACGAAATATGATAGAATTCTTTGATTCTACGAATAATCCGGAATTTAAACTCCAAGAACATGTGGTATTCCCGGAAGTAGCAACCTATCACTAAACCCCATTCTGCGATTACTAAACAAAAAAGTATAACTCTCATCGTCATGGATAACCTGACGGTGAAAGTTATACTTTTTATTAGGTATGAATGATTTAATTTTGATGATTCTTAGGCACTGTAACTATAATAGATGTAATAGCAATCAGCGTCATAAATAAATCTCGTTAGCCTATTCGCTTTTGTTTTTCTATTTTGACTTTCCTTTACCTTGTTTCTCATGTTGTTCTACAAGAGAAAGGAAGTCCTTAAAATTATTAATTTTAACGGCTTGCCATGTGCCATCATCAAGTTTTTTCATAGCAAGGTTAAATGTTACGTCTTGGTTAAGTTCTTTGGAATTAAATGTAACAGGCACAACAGCGCTATTACCATCAACAGTGGCAGAACCAATGCTTTTGAACTCAAGATCTTTAATACCAGTTTTTTCTTTCATTTCGTCAGCAGCTTGTTTTTCCTTCGCATTTTGTTCCGTATTTTCAGGTTGCTTTGCAATAGCGCTGTAAATTTCATTGCTTAAAATAGGAACAATCTTAGGTTTCAAACCTTGGAACATCACCTCCGCAAGCTCCTTAAATGGGTTATTCTTAATACTAGGATCTTCCATTTCTATAGCCACAAGATCATCATAGCCTGAACCAATAATGGCATCCATATCTACATGTTTTTTGAAAGCATTCACATCATGTTTTTCTACAGCTTCACGGGCAAGATTCAAGGAATAGACTGGTGTTTTTGTGAAATACAAGAAATACCAACCTAGAGCAATAGCCACAATGGCTACAAGTACGGCAATAATAATCTTCTTTTTAGACATACAAGTCTCCTTTCATAGAGATAAAACTATTAATTAAGCCTTAGGGTAACTTAAAAACATTCGCTTCGTCAAGATATTTCAAAACAGGGAACGCTTGCTTATGGGGATGGTTAATCAGTGTTGCCATCTCTACCATACTACGAATATCATGGTAAGATTTCTTCACCTTATCAGCTTTATAAACAACTTCAATACTGTACACGTATGTATCATCATGGATTGTGAAATAGGTATAATTACTACCATTATCAAATTTTACACTACCACTGAAAGCAGGCACGCCATTATTCCAAATAGTAGCATTATCATTAACTGAATATGGATATTTTCGGCTCACCGTATCCATCGTAGAAAAAGCACCTGCATAAAAATATGTTTTATCATTTGGAAGAATCGGACGTCGCTTAACTAGCTGCACTATACCGCCACCTTCATACACATGCGTTTCCTCACCATAGGAGGTCGGTTCATAATCAGCTTTTCGCTCACTATTCTTAAATACACGATATGCAAAGTTCCCCCATGTTTTAACAGTGCTATAGCGGTCTATAGCTTTTGTATCCTCTACCGATGGAATCACATAATTCGCCAAAGCCGCTTCTGCATACCTAATATGATCTGGATTGCCATTGCCACGGTTTATGATAGTAACATGATAGACATGGTTCGTATCACTAGGCAAGGAAAACTCAACACCCGTACGCGTACGAGGCTCGGTTTTTCCCTCCTTTCCAGGGATAGTTGTCATAATGCCATACTTCTGCTGCCATTGACCATTTTTTATCGTTTTATATGTGAAAGCACGATCTGTATATGTAGTCTTATCATCTACATCTACTACGATATCTGCATTCATGCTTTTAATATAATATTGATGGCCTTCATTTACTACATTAGCAACTGGATTAGTACCGTCATTGCTCACCTTACTTTCTAAACTTGGATAAGGCATAGAAAAACGAATATGCTGTGTATCATTATCAAAGATAAACACCGTACTCTGATTTGCTTGGCGTTTTAAATACTTAGCAGTTCCCTCCATATATGCCTTGGCTTGCTCTACGGTCCTACGGCCATTTTTTACAGTCTGTGCTACAACAGGACCTGAACGACGTCTAAACTGAGCCTCTACAAGATCCATATCAGTACTATTATAAGAATAGCTTTCATAAGCAGCATCTGGTACCATAGCATCCCCGCCAGGAATGTCTATATTCACACCATGTGCTGTCGCCATAAGGCCCAACGAACAAAGACCTATTAAACATATTCTCTTAATCATATAAATACCTTTTTTATCAATACGAATACCTTTACTTATTTTATCTCTTTTGCATTATAAGCTTCATTATCGTCGGTACTAACCACCCAATAACATATGAACTTATTAAACTCTATTATACATTATATATAAAAATCTGATGATTATGTATCTATCAAGATAATCCTAAAATATTCGTATTATTCAAATGCTAATCTACATAATGGGTTTATTCATAAATCCTTAAACATATTTATAATCATTTAATTGCTATTATAAGCCAAATATTAAATAATATTATTAATGAATTTTTCATGAATTTTTCAAGGAGGTTCTCTATGAAAAAATGGTTATTATTAGTAATGGCTTTTTGTTATTTTCTATTTGGTGGATTTAATACAGCTAATGCTGATTACCAAGAACATTTAAATGGCGATCCTAATTTTATATTGATAGCAACGTTTAGAGGTACTGGTTACTACTTAGATAAAAGCTCTTTAGTAGTACAACAATATGCACCTCCTCAATATATAATCGCAGTAAATGTAGTAGATGTTCCACATGCTTATGATGGAGATACAATAATATCTAGAGTTCAAACTGATAAATTTCGTTATAATTGGAATACGAAATCAATGTACCTATACTCTGATAGCAAAAACACCTGGAATTATATGAATCCATATGGATACAAAATTGATAAATACATGATTGAAATTCCTGCAGGTGAAATGGCATTTTATTTAGCATATAATATGAAATTCTATAAATCATCATCATATTTTAATTCAGATTTATATAAAAGAATCTAAGCAACTTTAACACCCATTAAAAATAATCTGTAATACAAAATATAGTCCATTTATAAATTAAGTCCCCTAATTTTACAATATATATCATATTAGGTTCTGTAAGAAATTCCTTAATGAAATAATAACTGATTTATCGGCAATTATTTCAACAAACTTACGGCTTAATCATACAATAAAGTCTCTAATTATAAGGCCAATTAGTGACCTGTATCTAAATTCCCATGATTAAAACCATTTTCTAATTGTTGGACTATATCTTGATATTGATCTTTCTTCGACCGTAAATACTTGATATGCAATGTATTTTCAGAACCGGCACCAACAAAGCCTTTCACATAATAAATGAATGTTCCATCTGTATACGTTACAACGTACCACTCATCACTTATCGTATGAAATCCAGGTATCCCACGTTGTTTAGCTATGTTAAGAGTTCGATAATAAGCTCTTTGCGTTGTTTCATTAAGTGTATTATTTGAACCAGATACAGTCACTTCAATAGTTCCATCTTGAGGAGAAATAATACAACCATCACCATTAGTCGGTTCATCACCTTTTACCCACGTACTAGGATAACGAACGGAGAATCCAAATCGCGCATTTCGATATGTCGATAGATCCATCGAATTGGTAGACGCTTGATTGGCCGATGTTGGTGTTTCCTGTTTTGGAGTCTCCCTAGGTTTTGCAGGTGTACTCGTTGCCTCCGTTTGATTCGTATTTGGTGACTCATGATTAACTAACATAACAGTCCCCACACCAATACTTATACCAACCGCTAAACAAGCTACTACTGTAATAATGTGCTTTTTTGTAATCTCAATAACCATCAATACTAATCCCCAATCTATAAACTTCATTAAATTTCCATTTTACTCTATGGACATTATAGGGTTATAGGACAAAACGTGTTGGTACTTTAATCCCAATCATTGAAAGATAATTTGTCATAGTTATGCAAATCAC
>NZ_CAKQFJ010000025.1 GCF_934230905.1 uncultured Veillonella sp.
CCAATTATCATTTTAATTAAAATACGTAGTAATGTACTAGGAATTCTATTATCAATATTTATTATCATATAAAAAAGAGGTCGAATCATTTGATTCGACCTCTTTTGTGCTATATAGTAGAGTAACCTTTTTCCTATTATTTACCAGGGAAGAATGGCCATACTATTGGAATAATAAGCAAGCTTACTACGAAGCAAACTAAAATCAATGGAACACCAGCCTTTACATAATCTGTAAATTTGTATTGGCCAGGACCAAGTACTAACGTATTTGGAGGTGTGCCTACAGGTGTACCAAAAGCACAAGATGCAGCAACGCCGATAGCCATCAATACAGCATGAGGGTCAGCATGCATACCTTGAGCAATGGAGATACCAATAGGAGCCAATAATGCACAAGATGCAGTATTAGACATGAACTGAGTCATAACACAAGACAAAATAAATAATACTGCAGTTGCAAAATAAGGACTAGGATTATCCCCCATAACACTGATAACAGCATTGGCAATCATTTTGCCTGCACCAGATTGATCAAGTGCAGTTGCCACTGGCATCATACCAGCAAATAAGAAAATTGTTACCCAGTCAATAGATGTGTAAGCTTGTTTTTCATTCAAGCAACCAGTTAATACACAAAGCATTGCACCGATAACTGCAACCATGCTTAATGGTAAATCAATACCAAAATGTGATTTTAGAGGATCCCCTAAAATCATAACAATAATAACACCTAAAAGAATAAGACCAGAGTATATTTGTTTCTTAGGATCGTTAGAAATATCTTCAGAAGCTACTTCTTGTTCAACATCGCCAGCATCTGTAATCTCATGTTTAGGAAGTAAATGTTTACCAATCAACATCATAAATACAATAGTAGCGATAGTTAAAGGAATACCAATCCATGCAAATTCAAAGAAACCAAATGGTTGTTCACCAAATTTAGTTAATGTACCACTTACAATAATATTAGGAGGTGTACCAACCATTGTAATAATACCACCTATACCTGCAGCAAATGCTAAAGGCATCAATTGGCGCGATGCAGGAATCTTAGCAACAGCACAAATGCCAACAACTACAGGAAGTAATGCAGCAGTTGTACCCGTGTTAGATAAGAATGCAGACATAGTGGCTGTAACAAGCATAATTGCAAGCATCAAACCATTTTCACTAGTACCTGCATGGGAAACTACGGTTTCACCAATTTTTTGGGCTAAACCTGTATAAAACAACGCAGCACCAACAACGAACATGCCGGCAAACAATACAACTGTACTATCAGATAAACCAGAGAATACAACCTTAGGAGTAATAATCCCCATAAGACCAAGAGCAATAGCACCGCCTAAAGAAGTAATAGCTAAAGGAATAATTTCCGTAACAAATAAAACAGCCATGACTGCAAGGACGATTAAGGTTTGTTCTGCAGCACCCATACATCATCATCTCCCTTCAGAGAAATGCACTGATTGTAGTTATATAAGGTATACAATATAGCACACAATGCTAATAGCACCTGCCATAATAAAAGTAACCCCATATCCCTCTTTAGTTTTAGGGTATCCAAAAAGTAATGTTTCACCTAAAAAACCTCGGCGATTAAACCAAGAATATTTAGTTCTTCTTTGAAACCATTGTGATTTGCGTTCAACACCAAGAATCAGTGCAGCAATAAAAAAAACAATAAATGCCCACACAAAACAAATCAGTATTTTTAATTCTATTGATAACAAGATGACCACCTCTACTATATTAAAAGCACTAAAAGGTTATCTAGTGAAACTCTTGTTTCTCACATAAACCGATCTGAAAAAGCATTTATTGCCAATATTCCTTTTCTAGTATGATACCATACTATTTAAGGAATTTTTTATTCACCAATAGGTGTACCTAAAAGGTACACCCTAGTGAATAATTATTAAACTATTAGTGATTAGACAACATAGCAAGCATAGTACCTGCTGCTACTGCTGTACCAATAACGCCAGCTACATTTGGGCCCATAGCATGCATGAGCAAAAAGTTAGCCGGATTAGCTTTCGCACCTACTACTTGAGATACACGAGCTGCCATTGGAACTGCTGAAACACCAGCAGAACCAATAAGTGGATTTGTTTTACCATCAACTAAGTACATTAATTTACCAAATAGTACACCACCGGCTGTACCACCAATAAATGCAACTAAACCTAAACCAATGATTAGAATAGTTTCTGTACTTAAGAAATGTTCTGCACTCATAGTTAAACCAGTACCAGTTGCTAAGAAAATAGTAACAGTATTGATTAATGCATTTTGAGATGTATCAGACAAACGATCAGTTACGCCAGATTCACGGAATAAATTACCTAACATTAACATCCCTAAAAGAGAAGTAATAGAAGGTAACAACAAAGAAATAAAGATTGTTGCTACGATAGGGAATACAATTCTTTCAAAACGTGTTACTTCGCGCAACTGTTCCATTACAACTTCACGTTCTTTTTGTGTAGTAAATAATTTCATAACAGGTGGTTGAATCAACGGTACTAAAGACATATAAGAATATGCAGCAACCGCGATAGCACCTAACAAATGAGGAGCTAGCTTAGTAGCTAAGTAGATAGATGTAGGACCATCTGCACCACCGATAATACCGATAGCAGCCGCTTCTTGAGCCGTAAAGCCCAACATCATTGCACCACCTAATGCAACGAAAACGCCAATCTGTGCAGCAGCACCTAACAACAATGTTTTAGGGTTAGCAATAAGCGGACCAAAGTCAGTCATTGCACCTACACCAAGGAAAATTAGAGGTGGGAAGATTTCTTGAGAGATACCCGCACTAATAAGCGCCATAACGCCTTCTTCAAAACCGTTACGAGGGATATTAGCAAGTACACAACCAAACGCAATCGGACCCAACAATAATGGTTCAAACTCTCTAGCAAATGCTAAATACAATAGGAGCAAACCTACAAGAATCATAATAGCATTGCCTGTTGTAAATGCGATAAATCCACTATCAGTTATAACAGATTGAATCGCAACAGCAAAAGCATCCATATGCGTTCCCCTTTCACAAATATAGAGTTGTTATATGACGCGGCACAGCCGCGTCATAAGGCAATACTTGGGATTAGCCAAGAACAATCATGTCATCGCCAGTGGATACAGTTTGGTTTGCAGCAACGCGAACGTCTGCAACTACAGCATCATGTGGAGCTGCGATTTCATTTTGCATTTTCATAGCTTCAAGAATCAACAAAGTTTCGCCTTTTTTAACTGCTTGGCCAGCGGATACTGCTACAGATAAGATTTTACCAGGCATTGGAGCTTTTACAGTTTCAGCACCTGCTGGAACTGGAGCTGCAGCTGCTTTAGGAGCTGGAGCTGGTGCAGGAGCAGCTTTAGGAGCTGGAGCTGCAGCAGCTTTAGGAGCAGCTTTAGGAGCTGCTGCTTTTACTTCATTAACTTCTACATCATATGCTGTGCCATTTACTGTAACGTTGAATTTTTTCATTTTAAATTCCTCCAAATGTGTATATCTACACAATCAATTAATTTTATTTACACATATAATTTGGATAATCCTATTGATTACCTAAAAGCGTTAATCTTATCGATTACCGCGTAAGCGACCTTCCATTTTCCAATTATGACTTACAATTGGACGGATATGCGCGATTTGATCAGCGGAATAACCCATTGCCGCTAATGCACCAACGATTACTGCTACTACATCTTTAGATGGAGCTTTACCGTTAGCTTTTTTAGCATTGCTCATGACAAATGCCTCCTAAAATACTTATTAACCTCTACCGCTTAAACGACCTTCCAAGCGCCATTTAGCACTGGTTGCTGTAGGTCGAATAGATGCAATTTGTTCAGATGAATACCCCATCGCCACAATGGCACCTACGATAGCTGCTACTACTTCATCCTCGTGTTGAGCAAATGCACTAGGTGCATCTACAGGAGTAGCCGCGGGAGTTGTAACAGAAGCACTTGCTGGTTCTTCTTTTTTCTTTTTCGTAGGGTCAATTAAATGAACAATGGTCATTAAAATACCTAAAAGAATCAACACAACAAATACAACTGTCATATTAATGGCCATAATTAACCAGGGATTCGTAGTAACGGCTTGTCCTTCCATAATTATTCCCCTTTCTAAAAAATAAGTAAAGAAAGGTATCTCCCAAATTCGATGCTATGATTACCGAATCGAATTATAATGGAATATTACCATGTTTCTTTGGAGCACGGTTTTCACGTTTGCTTGCAAGCATAGCTAACGCATTGATAACAGCTGGACGAGTTTGTTTTGGTTCAATTACAACATCTACGAAGCCACGTTCTGCAGCTTTATATGGAGTTGCAAATTCTTCTACGTATTTAGCTGTTTTAGCATCTTTATCTTCGTCTTTCTTAAAGATAATATTAGCCGCACCAGCAGGACCCATTACGGCAATTTCAGATGTTGGCCAAGCATATACTTGATCAGCACCCAAATCTTGGGAACACATAGCTAGGTAAGAACCACCATATGCTTTACGAGTGATAACAGTAATTTTTGGTACTGTTGCTTCAGAGTAAGCATATAACATCTTAGCACCATGACGAATGATACCGCCCCATTCTTGATTTGTGCCAGGCAAGAAACCAGGAACGTCAACGAAGTTAACGATTGGAATATTGAAAGCATCACAGAAACGAATGAAACGAGAAGATTTATCAGATGCGTTAATATCCAAGCAACCAGCCATTACTTTAGGTTGGTTAGCAATAATACCAACGGATTGGCCATCAAAACGTGCAAAGCAAGTAATGATATTTGTAGCAAAGAAAGGTTGTACTTCATAGTACTCGCCATTATCTACAGTAGCTGCAATAACATCTTTCATGTCATATGGCATATTGCTGTTATCAGGCAACAAGCTGTTCAATTCTTCATCTTCACGAGTTGGATCATCACCTGTATCTACCAATGGAGCATCTTCCATATTATTAGAAGGTAAGAAACCTAGCAAGTAACGAATTTGAGCGATGCAATCATCTTCATCTTCAGCTGCAAAATGTGCAACACCAGATACAGAGTTATGTGCCATAGCACCGCCAAGATCTTCTGCTGTTACTTCTTCACCAGTTACAGATTTAATAACTGCAGGGCCAGTGATGAACATTTGAGAAGTATTTTTAACCATGTAGATAAAGTCAGTTAATGCTGGAGAATATACAGCACCACCTGCACAAGGTCCCATGATTACGGAAATTTGAGGAACAACACCAGATGCATTAGTATTTTCAAAGAAAATTTTACCGTAACCAGCAAGAGCATCTACAGCTTCTTGAATACGAGCCCCGCCGGAATCATTGATACCAATAATAGGAGAACCCATTTTCATTGCTAAACGTTGTACTTTAACAATTTTAGCAGCATGCATTTCACCAAGGGAACCACCTTCTACAGTGAAATCTTGTGCGAATGCATATACCAAGCGACCATCAATAGTACCATAACCAGTAACTACACCTTCACCTGGTAATTCTTTTTTGTCTTGACCAAAATTAACACAGCGATGTTTTACAAATTGATCAAGTTCTACAAAAGAGTTATCATCGAATAATTTAGCCAAACGTTCACGAGCAGTCATTTTACCTTGAGAATGTTGTTTCTCAACGCGTTTTTCACCGCCACCAGCTTTAACTTTTGCTAGTTTTTCGTGCAACAACTCAATTTTTTCTTGCACTGTTTGCATGTCAGCACCTCCATAAAAAACTTATTATATTAAATATATTATTTCATTCGTTGACAAAGTTCAAGTAATACGCCACCTGTTGCTTTAGGATGAACGAATGCAATAGAGGAACCGCCTGCACCATAACGAGGTTTTTCGTCAATCATACGAATACCTTTTGCCATAAGATCAGCAATAGCATTTTCAATATTATCTACACGTAATGCAACGTGTTGGATACCATCACGACCACCATTTTTTTCGATAAATTTACCGATAGGGCCATCTGGAGTAGTAGTTTCCAAGAATTCTAATTCAGCATCGCCGCATGGGAAGAAAGATACTTTTACTTTTTGTTCTTCTACTACTTCATCTTCTGGAAGATGTTGAATACCTAAAGCATTTTTATAAAAATCTTTAGTTGCTGCTAAATCATTAACACCAATACCGATGTGATCCACTTGTAATACTTTAAAAGCCATTTCGATTATCTCCTTTATAAGGCTAAATCTCTAATGCTAAATAGTCGCCGTCTATTTTAGCACGCTTGTCATTACGCCATTAACAACTGTATATGGATCATTTTCACGTTCATTTACAGCTGCCACTTGGCTATTAAATTCGTCGCTTGTAATGATTGTATCAGCTACATAACGACCAATTTGTTCGTTAATCATTGCGATGATTTCATCACGAGTACGTTCTGCCCGACGAGTTTCCAATTCACCAGAATCTTCAAGATACTCAAAATGTTCGTCTAAGGATTCGATAAGTTCATCTACACCTTGATCTTTACTAGCAATTGTGCGCTTAATTGGTGGGCGCCATTTTACTTCACGAGAATCAAGGTCAAGCATCATTTCAATTTCAACATTCAAACGATCACAACCATCTCGGTCAGCTTTATTGATAGCAAATACATCGCCTATTTCAAGAATACCTGCCTTTATAGCTTGGATATCATCACCAAGACCAGGAACTAAAACAACCAAAGTTGTATCAGCATTTTTTACAATGTCAACTTCAGATTGACCTACACCTACGGTCTCAATAATAACTAAATCCATACCAAAGGCATCCATCAATTTTACAACGTCAGCAGTCTTTTTGGACAAGCCACCAAGACTTCCGCGTGTACCCATGCTTCGAATGAATACATTCTCATTTAATGTCAAATCATTCATTCTAATACGGTCCCCCAAGATAGCACCACCAGAAAATGGGCTAGTTGGGTCGATGGCAACGATGCCAATTTTTTTACCTTGATCTAGATAATGTTTAACAACCTTATCTGTCAAAGTACTTTTACCAGCACCAGGGGCCCCAGTTATACCAAGAATACGAGCTCGTCCTGTTTTAGGATAAATTGCCTTCATTATATCAATGGCATTATCATACTCGTTTTCTACAGCTGTGATGGACCGTGCTAAGGCTAGTCTTGAACCTTCAAAGAGGCCTTTAACTAAATCCATTCGCCTCACCACCTATCTTAGAATATGGGAATAGAGGGGAGCCCACTATTCCAGTAAAGCCCCTCTCTTGCCCAATAAATTATTTTACGTTTTCCTTAATGAAGTCAACGATATCACCAGTTGGAGTACCAGGTGTAAATACAGCTGCTACACCAGCCTTTTTCAAACCAGGGATATCAGCGTCAGGAATAACGCCACCGCCGATTACTAATACATCGCCCATGCCTTTTTCTTTCAAAAGTTCAACAATTTTAGGGAACAATGTGTTGTGAGCGCCGGAAAGAAGGGATAATGCAACTACATTAACGTCTTCAGAAAGTGCTGCTTCTACGATTTGTTCTGGAGTTTGACGAAGACCTGTGTAAATTACTTCGAAACCAGCATCGCGAAGTGCGCGTGCTACAACTTTTGCACCACGGTCATGACCATCAAGACCTGGTTTTGCTACGATTACTCTAATACGTTTTTCTGCCATGATTTATTACCTCCGAAATCAGCCGATATTATAATGTAGAATGAGCTTGGTATTCACCGAATACTTCGCGCAATACATTACAAATTTCACCCAAAGTAGCATATGTTTTAACTGCTGCAAGAATTAATGGCATCAAGTTAACGGATTCGTCAGCTGCACCAGCTTTCAAATCAGCCAAAGCTTTGTCAACTGCTGCTTGATCGCGATTAGCACGAACTGCTTGAGTTTTCTTGGATTGGTTAACACCAACGGAAGCGTCTACGCGAAGCAAGTCTTTTGGAGCTTCTTCTTCAACTTGGAATTTGTTTACGCCAACGATTGTACGTAAGCCAGATTCAACTTCCATTTGCCATTTATAAGCGGATTCTTGAATTTCTTTTTGGATGTAGCCTTTTTCGATTGCTACTACAGCGCCACCCATTTCATCAATTTTTTTGATGTAAGCCATAGCTTCGTCATAGATAGCGTTAGTCATAGCTTCTACATAGTAAGAACCACCCAATGGGTCAACTACGTCAGCTAAACCAGATTCGTAAGCCACGATTTGTTGTGTACGAAGAGCTACTTGTACAGATGCTTCTGTAGGAAGAGCTAACGCTTCGTCACGGGAGTTTGTATGTAAGGATTGAGTACCGCCCATTACAGCAGCTGCAGTTTGAAGAGCAACACGAACGATGTTGTTATCAACTTGTTGTGCAGTCAACATGGAACCAGCTGTTTGAGTATGTACACGAAGCATCATGGATTTTGGTTTTTTAGCACCAAAACGTTCTTTCATGATAGTTGCCCATAAACGACGGGATGCGCGGAATTTAGCAACTTCTTCAAGTACATTGTTATGAGCGTTCCAGAAGAAGGAAAGACGGCCAGCGAATGTATCAACATCAAGACCAGCTTTCAAAGCTGCTTCTACGTATGCGATACCATCAGCAATTGTAAATGCGATTTCTTGTGCTGCTGTGGAACCTGCTTCACGGATATGGTAACCGGAAATGGAGATTGTATTCCATTTAGGAACGTTTTGAGAACAATATTCAAAGATATTAGTAATCAAACGCATGGATGGTTTTGGAGGGAAAATGTATGTACCACGAGCTGCATATTCTTTCAAAATATCATTTTGAATTGTACCTTTCAATTCTGTGGAAGGTACACCTTGTTTTTCAGCTACTGCGATATACATTGCCAACAAAACGGATGCTGGAGCGTTGATTGTCATAGATGTAGATACTTTGCCAAGGTCGATGCCGTCGAACAAGATTTCCATATCTGCTAAGGAGTCAATTGCTACACCTACTTTACCAACTTCGCCTTCAGCCATAACATCATCAGAGTCATAACCGATTTGTGTAGGTAAGTCGAATGCACAGGAAAGACCAGTTGCACCGGATTCGATAAGGTAACGGTAACGTTTGTTAGATTCTTCAGCAGTTGCGAAACCAGCATACATACGCATAGTCCAGAAACGACCACGGTACATTGTAGGTTGTACGCCACGAGTATATGGATATTCACCAGGCATACCCAAATCACGTTCATAATCAAAACCTTCAATATCAACTGGTGTATATACACGGTTGTATTTCAAGTTTTGACGTTCTGGAGTTTTTACACACTTTTCGTCACAAAGTTTATTGTACTCAGCAATTTGGGCTTTAAGGTTTTCGTAAGCCATGTTTTCATCATCCTCCTAAAAAAACAGGTTATTTTTTCATGCTTCCAGTTTCTGTGAAGCGTTTATGCCAAGAAAGAGCTTCGTCAAGCAACATAGGTGTATGGGCATTCTTTGTTGCAGCGATTGCTTTTTCGAGGTATTCAGTTAACATAGGTTTGTAGTCTGGGTGAGCACATTTTTCAATGATTAAACGAGCTCTTTCCACTGGGCTCAAACCACGGCAGTCAGCAACACCTTGTTCTGTACAGAAAATCATAGTGTCATGTTCTGGATGATCCACATGAGATACATATGGAACAATAGAACTAATGTCGCCACCTTTAGCAACGGAATTAGTACAGAAAATAGTGAGATATGCACTACGTGCAAAATCACCAGATCCACCAATACCATTCATCATTTTACTACCCATAATATGAGTAGAGTTTACATTGCCAAAAATATCAAATTCGATAGCGGTATTCATGGCAATGACACCGATACGACGAGCAATACCAGGGTTGTTAGAAATTTCTTGTGGACGAAGAATAATCTTTTTGCGATATTCATCGATATTGTTATAGAAACGTTTCAACCCATCTGGAGAAGGACTCAATGCAGTACCAGAACATACAGTTACTTTACCTGCATCAATTAAGTCAAACATACCATCTTGAATTACTTCTGTATAAATAGATAAATCAGTGAATGGGCCTTGCGCCAAGCCACTGATTACTGCATTTGCTACAGAACCTACGCCAGATTGTAATGGAAGCAAGTTTTTAGGTAAACGACCTTCTGCAATTTCTTGTTCAAAGAATTTGATAAGGTGTTGACTCATTGCTTTCGCATCATCATCGATAGGTGCTAAAGGTCTTGTAGTATCAGGAACATCACAAGGAACTACTGCAACAATTTTTTCTGGGTCACAAGGAATTGCATCAGTACCAATACGATCACCAGCAGTTTCCAATGGAATTGGTTTACGATGTGGTGGATCAAGTGGTTCATAGATGTCATGCATACCAACCAAAGATAATGGTTGAGAAACATTAACTTCTACTATTACTTTTTTTGCTTGGCTAACAAATGTTGGAGAGTTGCCAACAGATGTTGTAGGCACTAAAGAGCCATCTTCATTGATTTGGCAAACTTCTATAATTGCTACGTCTAAATTACCGAAGAAACCATAGCGCACATTTTGTGCCATTGTACTTAAATGCATATCAACATATTTAATGTCGCCGCTATTTAATGCTTTACGTGTATCCTTATTAGTTTGATAAGGGAAACGGCGGTTAATGCCATTTGCACGTGTCAATGCACCGTCGGCTTCATCACCAACGGATGCACCTGTCCATAAATCAATTTTAAATGATTCTTTTTCCATTCTTTCAGCCAAAGCCAATGGTACAGCTTTTGCATAACCAGATGGAGTAAAGCCGGAAATACCAACCTTATCATTATGGTTAATCAATTGAGCTGCTTCATAAGCTGAGACAATTTTGCCTTGGAGGGCCGCATTTTTAACGCGATCTTTGATGTCTATCATCGTACCATCTCCTTAAAATCACCTTGTTAAACGACAGTTGATCAATTTCTTGGTCTAAATCGTTCCTTAAACCACTTTCATCGTATGCTTTTACAATAGCATTGTCAACTTATATGCATAAAATGTATTTTTTATCACACATTTATAGGGTATTATGACTAAAAGTCATTGATTTTTTATTTTTTAGATAAATTTAATTCACATCGTTATAACTTATAGGAATTTTACATGTAATATTGTTATTTCATATATATAGATAAAAAAAGAGTGAATCGAATAAATCCTATACAGTATATAGATTCTTTTCAATTCACTCCTATTTAATTTTGACTTATAAAGCACGTAACATCTGCAACTTTTTCAATGCGTTTTAATTATGATTGATTTTAACTTGATTTTGTTGAGCTTTCACAAATGCGCCAACCCAACCAAGTAACAACCAAAAAGTAATGGTTACTTGATGACTATACAATTCAAAATCAGATACCCCACTAACAAGCACACCTACTGCTAACGCACCAACACCAATCGATGCTGCTTTACGGAACACATCCCCTTTTAGACGTATAGAGGTAACCACATGACCTAATAATACAGTTATAAATGAGATAAGTCCTGGTATGCCTATTTCAGCTAACATATTAAGGTATAAATTATGAGCGTGATACATCAATATATTAGGACCTTGAATATAATAATTATATTCTGGATACACTAAATAAAATGTATTCCACCCAATGCCCCACACAGGATTTTCACGAACAATGTACATTGTGCTATCCCACAAAGCCCATCGTAAATCAGCTGATGTGTCATGACCTTGGAATATAGACCAAAGACGAGTAGCAATCTCTCCATCATAAAAATATAGAATAATAGGGATTGCTAACAAGGATAATAATAGACGACGTTCTACAAAAATTCCCCAGTAAATAATCATGGCACCAAAACTGATCCATATACCACGTGAATACGTTAATAGCATGGTAACAAAAAGTATTAATGCTATGGGAATCATCATGTAGATTTGTTTCTTATATTCCTCCGATAGGATTTTATCGGTTAAGCCCTTCCAGTAAACCAATAGATAACTAATTACTACACTAAGAATCATCAACAAATAAGCACCCAATAAATTGGGATTCGTCAACGTCGACGACATGCGTCGCATTAATTTGGGAAATTGGATGGCATCAACCCATTCCTTTATATGATGATTAGGAATAAAAATATATTCATAAGCACCAATACAACAAACAAGAATCGCCGTTCCCAATGTACATTGAAGAAAATAACGCCATTGTTTTGGTGTACTAATATAGGTACGCACTAAATAATATATACCACTACCGGCTACAATCTGATAAAACCAACTAGTCAAAGCCCATTGTGCATTATTAGATAATGTAGCAGATATTCCGGTCCACAGCACAAAAAACATAACGGTCCAAGACAGCCACCCCGAAGGTAAACTTAGGCTACGGCGCCTCACTAAATCAACCAAAGCAAGCCCTATTGCAATCCACAATAGTACATCCCCTACCATAGGTTGCAAAGGCATCGCTATAACCACACCATAAATGAGTCGTTCAATATAAAACTTTAATTTTGTTTCTGTTGGAAATAATGAGTGTTCCATACTAATTACCTAGTGTCTCATACGGTTATTTAACCAACCGCGAGCTTCGCCAAGAATATATAAAGATCCACACACAACAATGATATCTCCATCTTGTGTCGATTGTAATGCTAAATCAAGAGCACGGCTCACAGAATCCTCAGTCTGTGCCACTACACCTTTTACACATTGGCGTATAGTATCTACCAATTTTTCCGGCACCTCTGTACGTGGTGTTGGTGCAGCCACTGCAATTACTGTATCTTTTGGTTTTACAACTTCGCGAATAATCCCCATTTCATCCTTATCAGACAAAATAGCCATCACCATTGTTTTTGGAGTATCCCCAAACAATTCATGGTAGGTCATGCCGAAAGATTCTGCACCTGCTGCATTGTGGGCACCATCAAATATGAATGTTCGATCCAACGCTTTTTTTATTTCAAAACGCCCCGCCCAAGTAGCACGAGCAAAGCCTTCGCGCATTGTTTCTTCGCTAATAGCATCATCATTTTCCATAACTAGTCGTACAGCTTGTAATGCACAAGCCAAGTTTACGGATTGATGAATACCGGCCATCGTTGTAAATAACATAGCAGGTGGCGCACCAATAGCACTGACCGTAATCAATTGTCCGCCTGGCACTACACTACGACTATCAATACCGAATTTTTTGTTAAACACATACAATGATGCATGTTTTTCTTCAGCCGTTTCCTCAATAACCTTTAATGGACCTTCTTGAGCTGCCGTTACAACAGGTACTCCTTCTTTTATAATTCCTGCCTTATGTTTAGCAATCTCCTCAACCGTATTGCCACAATACGCTTGATGATCAAGGGTAACATTAGTAATAACGGAAACCACTGGTGTCACAACATTCGTTGAATCCAATAATCCACCCAAGCCAGCTTCTACAACAGCGTAGTCGACTCCTTGCTCTTTAAAGAATAAAAATGCTGCAGCCGTTAAAATTTCAAATTGTGTAGGTGGCTCCACCCCATCCGCAATGATCTTATCTACGCCTTGTCGAACACAATCGATTAACTTGCCAAAAGCATCTTTACTAATTTGAACATCATTAATTTCTATACGCTCCGTATATGATTCAAGGTGAGGCGATGTAAATCGCCCCACCCGTAATCCACTGGTAAACAGAGCATACGAAATATAGGTTGTTACAGAACCTTTACCATTCGTTCCCGTAACATGAATGATTTTATAATCTCGTTCAGGATTCCCCAACGCCTGCAATAATGCACGAATACGATCTAATCCCGGTTTTATGCCAAAGGATGAAGTGTCTTCTAAATACGTTAAGGCTTCTTCGTATGTCATATAAACCTCCTATAAGGTTTTTAAGAATTCTTCACGTTCTAACAACGCTTGTTGTTTTTGTTTATATTCTTCTAGTTTTTCTTTTTCTTTTGCTACAACTGCTTCTGGTGCTTTTGCAAGGAATCCTTGATTACTCAATTTACCTTCCAAACGTGCAATTTCTTTTTGCATTTGTCCCTTTTCTTTTTCGATACGTTCTTTTTCTTTATCTGCATCGATAAGATCCTTCAAAAGGAGGTATACTTCCATACCATTTACAACAGTAACAGTTGCATTTTCAGGTTTTGGATCATCAGCACCTAGAATAGTTACCTTTTCAGCCCATGCAAGTGTTACAAAATAATCGCTATGATCTGCAACGGCCTCAGCAATAGACGCATCAGTCGGTGCTACGATAACTTCTGCTTTTTTGCCCAAAGGTACATTCATTTCAGCGCGCATATTACGGATACCTTTAATAGCCTCCATCATAACTTCCATTTGGCGTGCAGCCTCTGTAAGATTTGTGAAAGCTAACGCTTCTGGCCATTTAGCAATAACAATGCTTTCACCTTCATGAGGCAAGTGTTGCCAAATGTGTTCTGTAACGAATGGCATAAATGGATGCAACAATTCAAGCATATGACGCAAGATTGTTACAAGCAGATATTGTACAGTACGACGATCGCGTTCATTAGCATCGCTATATAAACGAGGTTTAGCAAGTTCAATGTACCAATCACAATACGTATTCCAAATGAAGTCATATACGGAACTAGCCGCTTCACCAAGCTCAAATTTATCAAGATTTGCAGTAATGCTTGCTACAGTTTCATTGTATTTTTCGACAATCCATTTATCAGCCAATGTTAAATCAGCCTCAGTAGGAACAAAGCTTTCATCATAATTTGTCAAATTCATGAGAACGAATTTAGAAGCGTTCCAAATTTTATTTGCAAAGTTGCGGTTTGCTTCCACCCGTTCCATGTAGAAACGCATATCATTGCCCGGTGTATTACCAGTTACGAGTGTAAAGCGCAATGCATCGGCACCATACTCACTGATTACATCTAATGGATTAATACCATTGCCCAAAGACTTACTCATTTTACGACCTTGGCTATCGCGTACAAGACCATGAATAAATACATGTTTAAACGGAATTTCATGTTCAAACTCAAGAGCCATGAAAATCATACGAGCAACCCAGAAGAAGATAATATCATAACCTGTTACAAGTACGCTAGTTGGATACCATTGTTTAAGTTCTGCTGTTTCTTTAGGCCAGCCCATAGTAGCAAATGGCCATAAACCAGAACTAAACCATGTATCAAGCACATCAGGATCTTGTGTAACATGACCATGACAATGAGGACATTCCGTAATATCTTCACGGCTAACGATTGTTTCACCACAATCATCACAATACCAAGCAGGAATACGATGACCCCACCATAATTGACGAGAAATAGTCCAGTCTCTAATATTTTCGAGCCAGTTTACATAGGTTTTAGTAAAACGTTCAGGAACGAATTGCACATCACCCTCTTTTACAACCTTCAATGCTGGTTCAGCAAGAGGTTTCATATCGACAAACCATTGTTTAGAAACCATTGGCTCGATAATTGTTTTACAACGAGAACAATGACCAACAGCATGATCATGATCTTCGATTTTTTCAAGTAAGCCTAATTCGTCAAGTTCCGCTACGACTTGTTTACGCGCTTCTTCACGCGTCATACCGTTAAATTTACCAGCACCTTCGTTCATTGTCGCATCATTGTTCATAACAACGATGGATTCTAAGTTATGACGTTGGCCCATTTCAAAGTCATTAGGATCATGAGCTGGTGTGATTTTCACGCACCCTGTACCAAAACTTGCATCTACATAATCATCAGCAATAACAGGAATTTCACGATTAACAAATGGCAAAATTAATGTTTTACCAATTAAATCTTTATAACGGTCGTCTTCAGGATTTACAGCTACCGCTACGTCGCCGAACATAGTTTCAGGACGTGTTGTAGCAACAATCACAAAGCGACCTTCTTCACCTTTTACAGGGTATTTAATATACCATAAATGACCATGTTCATCTTCATGTTCTACCTCTACATCAGACAAAGCTGTTGTACAGCGTGGACACCAATTAATGATACGTTCACCGCGATAAATCAACCCTTTTTCATAAAAGCTTACAAATACTTCCCGCACTGCATGATAGTATCCTTCATCCAAGGTAAAACGTTCACGACTCCAGTCACAAGATGCACCTAAACTACGAATCTGTTTAACAATGGTATCGCCATATTCTTTCTTCCATTTCCAAACACGTTCTACGAATTTTTCACGACCTAAATCATAGCGAGACTTGCCCTCTTCTTTCGCAAGCATTTCTTCGACCTTGATTTGCGTAGCAATACCAGCATGGTCTGTACCAGGCATCCACAATACATTATAGCCTTGCATGCGTTTAAAACGAATCAAGATGTCTTGTAATGTATTATCTAGTGCATGTCCCATATGTAACATACCGGTTACATTTGGAGGTGGCAATACAATGCTAAATGGTTCCTTTTCAGTGTCTACTTCTTCATGAAAGTAACCTTGGTTTTCCCAATAGGAATACCATTTACTTTCGATTTCACCAGGATTATAGGTGGTTAAATTTTCGTAGGTTTTCATCGTTCCTCCTGAAAGTAAGTACTTATCGTTTCATCACTTTAGCTAACACAAAGAGGCTAGTTTCATATAATAATATCATCGGTAATGCAATCATGGATTGTGAAAACATATCCGGTGTAGGTGAAATTACTGCACCTATAATAAAAGAAAGCAAAATAAATATTTTACGTTTCTTCTTTAAAAATTGGGATGTAATTAGATTAAAATATCCCATAATGATAATAATCAGTGGTAGTTCAAATATAAAGCCAAATGGCAATACAAAGGCCAATACAAAATCCATATATTGACCAATGGAAAACATCGGTTGCAATTCATCAGTGGCAAAGCCCATAAAGAATTTAACAGCAGCAGGCAACACTAATATATAGGAAAACAAAATACCGATAACAAACAACAAAAAAGCTACTGGTAAAATCCAATTTGATAAGTGCTTTTCACGAACTGTCAACGCTGGTTTTACAAAAAGCCATATTTGATGCAGTATGATCGGTGATGCTAAAATTATACCGCCTACAATCGATACCTTCATATACGTAAAAAAGGCTTCCGTAGGACGCATATAATACAATTTGCCAGCAGGGGCCAATAAAATATCTAATAAAACATCTACATAATAATAAGCAATACCGGTTCCTATAATAATAGCAACAACCATAATTATAATACGTCGACGAAGTTCAGATAAATGACCTACTAATGATAAATTCGCAGCTTCATCCATCATCTTTTGTTCCATCTCCGTATATAACGGTTCTAGAGCATCCTCTTCATCTTCAGTATGAACAACAGCATATTTCTCTTGTTCTAATTTCTGTGCTTGCTCCCGACGCTTTTGTCGAACTACGCTATCAAATGAAGGTTTTTTTATGGGATATTCGAAATCTTTTGGTTCGAAGGCCTCCATATTATACCTTTCTATCTGCCAAGTTTTGAACAGCTAATACTAAAAATTCTTTACCATCAAAATCACGTATAGCTTGTAATGCAGCTAACGCATCATCACAATACTGTTGTGCTACACGTAATGTATTATCGATACCACCTTGAGCAATAACATAATTGATAATATCTTGTTCATTACCACCATCATTAAGATTTTTAATATCTTGCAATAACTGGTTTTGATTTTGTTCATTAACAATACTAAGCAAAGGATATGTTAACAAGCCCTCACGAAGATCATTACCTACAGGCTTACCTGTCGTATCTGAAGTTTCTCGATAATCCATAATATCATCGGTAATTTGAAATGCCATTCCCAATGCATGACCATACCGTTTTAAGTGTATAATCTCTTCACTAGACCAGTGTCCTAATAGGCCACCTAATTCCATACAACCTTCCATAAAGTCAGCTGTTTTCTTTTGCGTTTTTATCATATATCGATCTATGCCTTGATCAATGCGATACACGTCTTCCATTTGCATAAACTCGCCTTCTACAAGGCAGGTAATAATATGGGAAAAAATCTTTAAATATTCCATATGTGGCATTTCTGATACAATACGGAATGCCTTTGCAAATAGATAATCACCACTTAGAATAGCAACCTTATTTCCTTTATGTTTGTGAATTGTGTCTTCACCACGACGTATTTCCGCTTGATCTAGTACATCATCATGAATCAACGTCGCTAGATGTAGCATCTCAACAGCTTCTGCAATTTTAATGCGCTCAGTCTTTACTGATGTACCAGCATTAGCAATAAGCAAGCATAATTGTGCCCGCAACCGCTTTCCGCCAGCTTCAGATAAAGGTCTAATCAATTCATTAAAATCTTCAGAGCCTGTATTAAAGGATGATGCAAGAGCACGTTCAACACCCTCTAAATCAAGAGCGATGCGTTCCATCATCTCTAATTGGTCTGAATTACTCATGCTTCCTCCCCTACTAATACTTTGTTAATTCGTTGCTGTAACAGCTCACGGCCAGTATGTTTTAATGAGCTATACATAATCGGTGGAGAATCCGTTGGATACATGCCCTTAATTTTTGCTAAATTTACTGATTTTTCTTTAGCATTAAGCTTATCCACTTTCGTCACCACGATTTGAAGAGGCACACCAGCCTCAACGAGCCAATCAAATGCTACTTTGTCGATAGGCATCTCTGGATGACGCCCATCGATAAGCAAGCATAATAACATTAACCGTTCAGAATGCAATATATAATCAGATATAAATGATGACCACATATTGCGATTATCTTTATTTGTTTTTGCAAAACCATATCCAGGCAAATCAACTAAGAACCAGTGATACCGACGTTCTTCAGTTTCACTAATATCCTCTTTTGATTCAATATCAAAATAGTTTATCGTCTTTGTTTTCCCTGGCTGTCCACTCACAAGAGCAAGGCCACGATAATTACACAAAGAATTAATCAATGAGGATTTGCCCACATTAGAGCGTCCTAAAAAGGCTACTTCTACCGTATCCCCTTCAGGATATTGATCCGCTTTTACACAAGATGTATTATATTTTGCTGCTATAATGCGAGGCCCCTTAATTTCTTTTCTTGTATATTGTGATTTTGGCCCCATATGTTTTGTGGATTTCTTTTTCTTTTGCATTATACAAGTGCCTTCGCTAAAACTTCATCCATTGTCTTAACAGGTGTAATGATAAGACCTTCTTTTACACTATCTGGCAATTCAGGAATATCTTTCTCATTACCTTTCGGAATGAAAACTTCTTTTACACCATATGACAATGCTGCCAATAATTTTTCTTTAAGACCACCAATTGGTAACACGCGACCTCGTAATGTAATTTCACCGGTCATAGCAAGATCAGCACGAACCTTACGTCCTGTCAAAGCAGATACCATGGCCAAAGTCATAGTAATACCTGCAGAAGGGCCATCTTTAGGTGTCGCCCCTTCTGGAAGATGAACGTGAATATCTAACTTTTTATAGAACTCTTCTTCAATTTTCAAGGATTTTGAATTATGACGAATATAACTCATCGCTGCATGGCCAGACTCTTGCATCACTTTACCAAGGCTACCAGTTAAAGCCAATTTACCCGTTCCCGCCATTGTTGTAGCTTCACAGGGCAATACTACACCACCTACGGAGGTCCAAGCAAGTCCATTAACATAACCAACTTGAGGTTTCTTTTCCCGCTCTTGATCAACAAAAATAGGCGCTCCTAAGTATTCATGTAAATTCTTTACAGAAACTTTCGGTGTTTCAATACCTTGTTCTACCACTTGGTAAGCCATTTTCCGACATACTTTTGCAATAGTTTTTTCCAATGTACGAACGCCTGCTTCACGAGTATATTCAGAAACAACTTTCTTTAACACAGCATCTGATAATTTAATTTTATTATCTTTCAAACCATTCTTCTCAATTTGTTTAGGTGCTAAATAGCGTTTAGCAATTTCTAATTTTTCATCTTCCATATAACTAGAAAGTTCAATAATTTCCATACGATCTAACAATGGGCCGGGAATATTAGATGCCACATTAGCTGTAGTAATCCAAAATACATCAGAAAAATCAAATGGGATTTCAATAAAATGATCGCTAAATGTACTATTTTGTTCTGGATCCAATACTTCTAATAATGCAGAAGATGGGTCACCTTTATAATCAGATGCCAATTTATCGATTTCATCAAGCAAAAATACAGGATTACGTGTGCCCGCATTTTTAATCCCCTGAATCATACGACCTGGCAATGCCCCAATATAGGTACGACGATGACCGCGAATTTCAGCTTCATCGCGAACGCCACCTAAGGATGCGCGTACAAATTTACGATTCATTGCTTTAGCAATGGATGAAGCTAATGATGTTTTACCAACACCAGGAGGGCCTACTAAGCAAAGGATAGATCCGCTATTTTTACCAGTCAATTTGCGAACTGCCAAAAATTCTAAAATACGTTTCTTAACCTTTTCTAAGCCATAATGATCAGCCTCTAAGATGTCTTTAGCTTCATTTATATCTAGACGATCATCAGAAACATCATTCCAAGGTAAACTTAATACCCAGTCAAGATAATTTCTGAGAATAGTCGCTTCTGGCATCATTTGTGGCATGCGGCTATAACGAGAAATTTCTTTATCAATACGATTATGAACATCTTCGCTCAAATTGAGAGCTTTTAGCTGTTCTCTTAATTCATCGGCTTCTTCTTCTGGATCACCTTTATCGCCTAACTCATCATGAATAATGCGAATCTTCTCACGCAAGAAATATTCTTTTTGTGTTTTTTCCATCGCTTGGCGCACTTGATTATTAATGGAATTTTCCAAATCAGAAATTTGTAATTCCATATTAAGAATACCTACAATCATATTTAATCGCTTTGCAACAGATAATTCTTCTAATAATTCTTGTCGTTTTGCATTATTTACAGGTAACATAAATGCTACTTGATCGGCTAATTCACAAGGGTCACGTAGTTCCATAACACGTGTAACGCCCTCTTCAGTAATTGTTTTAGCTTCATCAGACCATTCATTAAATTTAGACTGTACTAAACGACGATAGGCTTCAAGTTCTACATCATCTTCAAAAATAGATGCTACACGTTCATAGTCCCCTACATAGTAAGGATCCATGCTTGTAATATTCATGACACGAATACGAGTAATTCCTTCAACGAGAACACGAACAATACCACCTGGTAAGCGCAACATCTGTTTAATTTTTACAAGTGTACCCATTTGGGCTAAATCATGAACGGTAGGGGCATCTACAGAGTCATCTTTTTGAGATACTACTGCCATAATGCGATCTTCATTCATTGCGGCTTCTACCGCTTTAATGGATTTGTCTCGACCGATATCGAGGTGAATCACGATATTCGGATATACAACCATTCCTCTAAGCGGAACAGTAGGAATACCTACTTCGAGTAAATTCATATGTCCTCCAAGGATTTATATTATGAAAAGAAACTCATTCCTACACAGAAATGAGTTTCTTCGAATTACGATTTCAGCTGGATTTCTTTGTCTGCCTCATTTTTGAGTATAGGTTCACCTGTGCCCTTGACGGCTTCTCTGGTAACTATGCATTTTGCCACATCATCCATGGATGGAACTTCATACATAACATACTTCATTACTTTCTCAATAATGGCACGCAAACCACGAGCACCAGTTTTACGCTGTAATGCTTCATCAGCGATTTCTTCCAATGCATCATTATCAAATGTTAATTCCACACCATCAAGGGATAGAATTTTTTCATATTGCTTCGTCAATGCATTTTTTGGTTTTGTAAGAATTTGAACTAATGCATCCCGATCTAACAAGTCCAATGTCACCATAACTGGCAAACGACCAATAAATTCAGGAATCAATCCAAATTTTAATAAATCTTCAGGTACAACTTCTTTAAGAATCGCAGACACATCACGTTCTTCAGCACGTTGTACATCTGCACCAAAACCTAATGTTTTCTTAGCGGTACGTTTTGTGATTACCTTATCCATACCATCAAACGCACCACCACAAATAAATAAAATATTCGTAGTATCAATTTGTAACATTTCTTGGTTAGGATGCTTACGACCACCTTGAGGTGGTACGGAAGCAACAGTACCTTCTAATATTTTTAAAAGTGCTTGTTGCACACCTTCCCCAGACACATCACGTGTAATGGAAGGGTTTTCAGACTTACGGGCAATCTTATCAATTTCATCAATATAAATAATACCGCGTTCAGCCCGCTCAATATCATAATCAGCAGCTTGAATGAGCTTCAATAGAATATTCTCTACGTCTTCCCCTACATAGCCAGCTTCCGTTAAGCTTGTTGCATCTGCTATTGCAAATGGAACCTCTAACATTTTTGCCAATGTTTGAGCCAATAATGTTTTACCACTACCTGTAGGCCCAATAAATAAAACATTGGACTTTTGTAGTTCTACATCATCTACCACATTATCTGTTTGTAGACGTTTGTAGTGATTATATACTGCCACCGCAAGGGAAACTTTAGCATCATCTTGACCAATAACATATTGATCAAGATGAGCTTTTATTTCTTTTGGTGTTGGCAATTCTTTTAATTTAAAATCCTCAGTACCGATATCACCAAGTTCATCTTCAATGATGCGTTCACAAACTTCTACACATTCATCGCAGATATACACATTAGGACCAGCAACGAGTTTTCTTACTTCATCACTTGTGCGTCCGCAAAAGCTACAACGCATAGTATCTTTATCTTTTGCCAATGAGTGCCTCCATTACTTGCTTTCTAGAGTATCTCGAGTTAACACCTCGTCAATCAAACCGTATTCAACGGCATCTTTGGCACTCATGAAGTTATCACGATCAGTATCGCGAGCTACCACTTCAATATCTTGTCCACTACGAGCTGCTAGGATACCATTTAATTCTTCACGCATACGAAGAATTTCACGGGCATGGATTTCGATTTCAGATGCTTGACCTTGTACACCACCCAATGGTTGGTGAATCATAACGCGTGCATGAGGTAATGCAAAACGTTTCCCCTTTGCACCAGCTGTTAGTAATACAGCCCCCATACTTGCTGCGGAACCTACACAAATAGTAGATACATCTGGTTTAATATATTGCATCGTATCATAAATAGCCATACCAGCAGTAACAACACCACCAGGGCTATTAATATATAGATGAATATCTTTATCTGGATCCTCTGCTTCTAAGAAAAGCATTTGAGCAATCACCGCATTTGCAACATTATCATCAATAGGTCCACCCAAGAAGATAATGCGATCCTTTAATAAGCGAGAGTAAATATCATACGAACGTTCACCACGTTCGCCTTGTTCAACTACGATTGGTACATACATATAATCACCTTTTCATGTACCTAGTGAGCAAGCATTATTCTGCTGCTTCTGCACCTTTTGCATTATCGATGATGAATCGAGCTGCTTTTTTGCGAGCTACAGAGCCTGCCAACATAGCTACACGACCTTCTTTAGCAATAATATCCCAAACTTCTTTAGGATCTGCTCCAAAGTTTTGAGCCATAATGAAGATTTCACGGTTCATATCATCAGGAGTTACTTCGATACCTTCAGCAGTTGCAACTGCGTCTAATACTAAATCAGCACGCACATTTTCAGCTGCGGAATCTTTGTACTCAGTGCGTAAATCTTCGATAGTTTTATTGGAGAATTTCAAGTAGTCATCAAGTTTCAAGCCACGACCTTCCATGTTCATAGCCAATTCTTGAATCATTTGTTCTACACGATCTTCAATCATTACTTCTGGAATATCTACAGTTGCATTCTTAACAGCCGCTTGAATTAAGTCAGCATTATAAGTATCAATTGCACGATGAGAAGCTTCTTCTTCCATTTTAGTGCGAAGATCTTTTTTCAATTCTTCAATCGTTTCATAAGAACTTGCTTCTTTTGCGAACTCGTCGTTTAATTCAGGCAATTCCTTACGTTTAATGTCATGAATATGAGTTTTGAATTCTGCTTCTTTACCAGCTAATTCAGCTACGAAGTAGTCTTCTGGGAATGTTACTTTTACAGTAACATCATCACCAGCTTTTGCACCGATTAATTGATCTTCAAAACCTGGGATGAAGCTACCAGAACCAATTTGTAATGGATAGGATTTACCTTCACCACCGTCAAAAGGTTTGCCATCAACAGAACCAGCAAAGTCGATTACTGCAAAGTCATCTTTTTGAATTTTAGCGCCTTCTTCAGCAACAACCATTTTTGCTTGTTGTTCACGGATGTTGTTCAATTGTTCTTCAATTTGTTCATCAGTTACAGTAGCATCTTGTTTTTTTGCTTCTAAGCCTTTGTAATCGCCAAGTTTAACTTCAGGGCGTTTTGTTACAGTTACTTTGAAGATTAAGTCTTTACCTTCTTCGAATTGTACGCGTTCTGTTTCAGGATCAGATACAGGAACAATATCATTTTCACGAAGAGCTGCACTATAGTTTTGGCTAGCCAATACATCAAATGCTTCTTCCAAGATAGCTTCTTTACCAAAGTTCATTTCCAATACACGACGAGGTGCATGGCCTTTACGGAAGCCAGGAATGTTAACTTGATTTGCAATGCGTTTTACCGCTTGTTTGATACCTTTATCTACTTCTGCAGCAGGTACTTCAATAGTTAAAGTTACTACGTGTTGATCAACAGGATTTACAGTTGCTTTCATTAAAATATGTCCTCCTTGAAGGGCAGACGCCCAAATTTCTGTAGTATATTATGCACTCCTTATAATATCATAAATGAAAATTCAATGCAATTCTTAGCATAATAAGGAAACAGCCACCCCAGGAGAGTGGCTGTTTAACATTATTTGTATTAACAAATCAATTATCTTTTGCGATTAATTTTATAATATCACGACGGGATAAAATACCAATTAAACGGTACTCTTTATCAACAACAGGAATATTCTTTAAATGTTGATCAAGCATAACAGATACGATTTCTTCTACATCTTTATCAGGTGTCGTCGTAATCACATCACTAGTCATTAATTCATGAACATGAGACGCTAATAACTTTTTAAATTGCGCATTGTATTCACCAATACCATTATAATAAATGCTTGCTCCTAATACGTTTACATAATGAGGAACATGAGGGCGCACCTTTTTATACAATAAATCGCCTTCAGAAATAATGCCTAATAGTTTATTATTTTCATCAACTACAGATACAGCTGTTAAATTATATTTAACCAATAAATCTGCTACGTCAGAAATAGGAGCGTCTTTACCAACTGTAACAGGATATTTATTCATTACGTCTTGGATTTTCATAGTGAATTCCTCCTTCATATAACCTTACTCTTTATTATACTATTCGACCTTAGATATGAAAACTCCTTTTTTCTAATTTCGTATATAAATAATATAAATAAGTTATATTACCAATGGTATGGTTCATTTCGATTAATTTTAACACTGCGATAAATTTGTTCTACAAGCAAAAGCCGGACCATTTGATGTGTAAAAGTCATAGGACTAAAGGATAACTTGTATTTTACAGATTGTCGCAGCTCATCACTAACACCAAATGCACCGCCAATAATAAATGCCATATCACTAATACCATCCACCTCTAACTTGGATATCATAGAGGCCATAGTTTCAGAAGACATCGTTTTACCATATACGTCTAATAACACAGTATAGGCCGACTTGGGAACCACCTTTAGCAAGCGTTGCCCCTCTTCTTTGACAACCTGTTTACGCTCCGCATCGCTAGGCTTATCTCCTATTTTACTTTCATTTAATTCAGTAATCGTGATTCCTCCGTAAGGACGCATACGTTTTATAAATTCAGCTACTCCTTCTCGAAGATAAGATTCTTTTAACTTACCAATACAAACTACATGAAACTTCATATTATATGTACCTCTATACCTTATGAACAGACCGAATAGACACTATTTCATTAGGTTGTCCATGCTGCAATTTCATTTCCGGTCCAATTTTCACGCCACCATCAACAAGCATTTTTCCAATCGTTTGTGTTACGAGGACAGTGTTATTATTATTTTCAGAGCGATGGGCCAGAATAATCTGCATAAAATCAGGTCGTTTCATCATAAGTAACGCTTGTGCAGCCATTTCATTGCTTAAATGACCTTCATCACTGGCAACACGTTGTTTTAGAAACGGCTGATAGGGACCATACCGCAACATGTGGGGATCATAATTTGCCTCTAAGACTAACAACGAAGTGTCATCTAATCGATGTAATATTTCATCAGTAATTACACCTGTATCAGTCACAATCGTAGCTTTATCTTTATCGGCAAACACATTAATGCCTATAGGATCTGCTGCATCATGACTCACGCTAAATGGCTCTACCGTAAGACTCCCCAAAGATAGGCTTCCTTTCGTCAATTCCACCAGCTGGTGTTTAGGCACAATTAATTTATCTTGAATTTCACGCCACGTTCCTTGCTTCGTATACACAGGAATATCAAAACGTTTGAGTAATTGTTGTAGCCCTGCAATATGGTCGGTATGCTCATGGCTAATAAATATTCCCTCCACCTGGTTCATATCTATATGCAATTCTTTTAGTCCATTAACAATACGCCGGCAACTAATTCCTACATCATGCAATATAACAGAATTTCCTTTTTTTATAACTGTACAATTGCCCTTGCTACCACTGGCAATAACATGGACCTCTAA
>NZ_CAKQFJ010000026.1 GCF_934230905.1 uncultured Veillonella sp.
GTGCCTCAGGACAGAATCGAACTGTCGACACACGGATTTTCAGTCCGTTGCTCTACCGACTGAGCTACCGAGGCATGTTTTTTGTAAAAAAAAATGGCGACCCCGATCAGATTTGAACTGACGATCTTCGCCGTGACAGGGCGACATGTTAACCGCTACACCACGGGGCCGCGTATCAACTCTCGTTGACTACTCGTATATATTAACATGAGCCACTAATATAATGCAAGTACTTTTTTCTAATTTTTAAATGAATTTTTCCAAAATATATAGAAATAAGAAATATACATCAAAAATCGTATATAATAGCCATTTATATTCAGTATACTTGAATATACTTAAGATTATACCTCAAATGATAGGAATAAGACTGGCACCTAAGCCTTTTTAAGAAAACTAGGTGCCAATTAAAATATGCTATATGAAGTTATTTATTATGGTATCAAAACCATTGTTATATACTTATACATGATCCCATGAATGTTCACGATAGTTTTGTTCCCAATAGGACTCAACAACCATATCGCTACGTTTAACCTTATTGAGCATTTTAGAGCGAGCTGTAGTTATAGTATCTTCACTATGCTTCCCGCCAAAGTATGCATATCTAGATTTACCTAATGTATACATTACAGATACATAAGGTTCCACAGAAGTAATATTACTCTTGTTAAATCCTAAGTCAACAGCGATGTGTGGCGTTACATTCAATTTAGCCCCAACTTTAACACCATGTATAGAATTCCACTTATGTTGATTAATATAGTACATATTTTCAGGATGCTCGCTTGGACTTTTTGTTTTCCATTGATATGCATCTATATAGGTGGAAACCCAACGAGCATTCTTATAATCTCGGGTATATCGTATATCAAAACCATCTAAAACATGTTCATAGGCATATCGATATCGAAGCATTCCATTAGGTGTATCCGCTAATGGATCACCTGGCATTGTATCATGAAATAAATCTGCTCCAGGTATCATAGTAAGACCATTCCAAAAAGGATATGGTTCTGTCTTTTTCTCTGATAAGCCATGATACACATTAGCACTTATCGTATTTAAACCAGAAACATATTCCATACCCGCCCCAACACGAGAGAGTTTATCCTTAACGGCATAATCATAAAATATATTTCCACCTACATAAGCATGCTCATGCTCACTAAGTCGACGATAACCAACACCAACACTAGCAACTACACCAAGAGAATCATGTTCGATAGTTTCACCTTTATCATAATAATAAGGTTGTTGTAAAGCTCTATCACCGTTACCACCATACCAATAGGCTCGGGTATTTATTTTATCCCCACCATTTCCATCTAAACGTCCTTGTACGAATAATAGAGATTTAGACTTATCGTCATAACGCTTTACAGGTTGTATAGTTTCTATAAAATATTGTGCTTTAATTTTTTGTTTAACACTATGCTCACTATGAAATAATACCGGGGTGCTAAGATGACGTGGGTTAACCGCGGTCTTATAATCACGATAGTCATCTTTTTGACTTCCTTGTACCCCAATACCGATATCCGTACGATCCATCCAGCTACTTTGTTCAGTATCCCCAACTTTTACACCAGCACTCACAGCTGCAGCCACAGTTCCCACGCTTACGCTGCACAAAAAAGCACTGCAAACCAGAGCTTTTAGTATTAATTTGTCTTTCATTTTTAACTCCTCTCTTACATATTCATTTTAATGATGAATATAAAATGAATATACTTTATTATACCTGTAACATAATAAGCTGACAACTATAGAGAAGGAGCAGTTTATGTGTTAGAATATAAGTATTATGTATATTGGAGCAATATTATGAAATCAAAAGCCTTAACAATAACAATCATCATTGCCATCATAGCCATACTAAGCGCTACATGGTATTTCTTATGGTATATTCCACATACACCAGTTTATACATTCCAAACTATTCGTGAAGCTGTAGAAAATAAAGATGCGGATACAGTGTTAGAACATATTGATACAACATCATTAGTCAAAAACATTGTCACTCGGGAAGGCAACACCTATGTAGATACATCTTCACCATTAGGTAAAGCCGCTGTAGCAGCTACTAAAACATTTGGTCCAGCGCTACTTGATGATGTAATTCGTAAATATGTAGAAAATCCAGATAGTTTTAAATCTGCAAATGATACAAATAACGAAAATGAAGAACAAGATACATCTAATACATTCTCTATGATTGACCGTATTCAACGAGGTGAGTTATTCAAACAACGTCATCTAGAAATCAAGAACATTACTTCTGAAGATGATGGAAACACCGCCACTGTAACCGTAACAATTCATAACACCAAGACCAACCAAACAACTCCCATCCGAGTACTTATGAAACACATCGGAGACGGAACTTGGGCTATCTATGATATCCCAAATATCGAAGCACTCTATAAAATCACAAGAAAATAAAGACCTCTTTATGTATCTTAATACGAATAGAGGCTAATGACAGAAAAATTCGACTTTGGCCCTGCGAAGCCCGAAGGGCGTAGACAGATCCGGCCGGTGGAGGATTTTTCTGTTATTGGCCTCTACAAACGTATTTGATACAAAAGAGGTCTTTTTTCTTATCGATTTTTAGGTACTATCGCACAGGTTACGGTAACTTGAGATATCAAACGATGGTGCTCATCATACATATCAAAGCGCCAAACGTGAGATGTTTTTCCTTGTAATAGTAAATGCCCTTCAGCAATTAAATCGCCTTCTGCTTTCATAGGACGCATGTGATTTGCAGTTACCGATTGACCTACAGCAAATTGATCATCTGCTATCAATTGATTGCTGAGCAGGCCTGATACAATTTCACCAAAAGCCAAAGTGGCGCCACCATTAAGATATCCTTGTGGTTGCGCATGATATCCAGTTAAATGCATCACTGCTTGCCCACTGGTAGTCCCAGTTAACTCTACACAATCGATTTGTAATGCTTCTATCATTGTCATAGTGTTCGTTTCTCCACTGTATATTCCTCAATACGATTATCCAATACATCAACACCAAGGCCAGCACCATTAGGCACCTGCATAGCCCCATCAGTAAATAAAATTTCTGGATTGATCAGGTCATGTTCAAAATAGCGATTAAAATCGGATAAATCCCCTGCCATATAGGTATCACCTAAAGCTGCTAGTTGAACATGTAACATCTTAGAAATGCCTGATTCAACCATGCTACCAATCCAGTATGGAATACCTGCTTCTCGGCATCGTAGAATAGCAGCACGCGTCTGTATTAATCCACCAAAACGCCCTATCTTTACATTAAGCACATCGATTAATCTATGCTCTATAGCATAAGATAAGTCATCATAAGACAAAATAGACTCATCTAAACAAATAGGTGTCGTAATAGGCCAATTAGGCAACGATACCTTCCACGCCTTATATGTTACCAAATTCGTTATGCTAAAAGGTTCTTCTATGCAAAGCAAATTCAAATCATTATAGGCTGCCACCATATCTAGCTGGTCATAGGAGTAACTTTGATTGGCATCAACGGATAAGGCTAGTTTTGGATAGGTCTCACGCACAAGTCTTGTCCGTTCATAACCATCGCGAGGCGATACCTTAAGTTTAATTCGTTCACAACCATTGGATACATACTGTTCCACGAGGTCCAATAGTTCATCCATGGACACGTCACCAATGACGATGCCATTTGAAATGGTAGGTTTTAATGATTCTCCCATAATATAGGCTACGGAGTTTACACCCTTTCGGCTGCAATCTAAGTTAATCAATGCGTTTTCAAGCCCCGCTATCGTCATAGGCATATTATCACGTTTCAACCAGAATTGTAATTGACGAATATAGGCCATCAATGGTTTTGGCCGCATCAATCGCAACTCTAATATATAAGTATCTACTAATTGCTGCCATGCCGAATCAACCGTCTCGGCCGTATAGAAAGGATCCGTGAAAGCCACACATTCTCCATAGCCTATATACCCTTGTTGGTCCTCAATAAGTATGATAATACTTTCACGAACTCGAACAGAACCTTTAGCCGTTTTAAATTCAAACTTTAACGGTAAAGCTACACGATACGTTGTTATAGACTTAAAGTTCAATATATCACTCATGAGAACCTCCATGGAACTCAGTCATATCGAGATACGATATCAACGATTTACGCATAATCTTCCCTGTACCATTACGTGGCAACGCATCCATAATCGTAATATATTTAGGCACCTTGTATTTGGCTAACTGACTAGCAATATGGTCTCGCACAGTCATCTTCAAATCAGTTTCTAATGTATCCACATGATCAAAAGCAACAAATAGTGCGGGCACCTGCCCCCATTTCATATCGGCTACAGGAACAACAGCACATTCCTTTACACCATCCATCGAATATACAAGATCTTCTATTTCCTTTGGGTAAATATTTTCACCTCCAGAAATAATTAAATCTGTACGGCGGTTCAAAATGTATAAGAATCCATCCTCATCGAGATAGCCCATATCATCGGTATTAAAATCGCCATGAATCGATTCGCGATTGATATAACCACTCATAACCATGGGCCCATCTAAATGGATTTCTCCTACTCCATCCACATCTGGATTTACAATCTGTACGTTCATTCCTGCCAAAGGCTTACCTACTGAATCAAGTTTATTTAAATTTGATAATACAGGCATAGTCACACTTTGACTAAAAGTTTCCGTCATACCATAAGTCTTATAAATCGGTAACTGCTTTATAATACACGCATCTACTAGAGGACGAGGAATAAATTCGCCACCCAATAAAATAACGCGTAATTGATGATGTGTAATGCGAGGCTCCAAGTTTTTTAAGATGGTTGGTACCAAAGACATCATATTAATACGACTATCATGAATATATTGAAGTACTCGATCTTCGTCATAAGAGTCCATAATAGTCATAGCAGTACCATTATAAAGCGATCTCATCAAGATGGATAATCCACTTACATGAAACAATGGCAACACCATGAGCCAATTATCCTCTTCAGTCCGACCTAGCACCTCTTGTGATGCTTGTACATGAGCTTTAATTTGCCTCCAACGAAGTGGCACTGATTTAAAGTGCCCCGTTGTAGCACTTGTATTCATGATAGCTGCAATAGAATGATCATCATTAATAGACCAATCAAAACAATCATCTACAGTAGCATCATTTAATATATCTGCCATAGATTTAAAGGCAAAGGAAGTTACAGATTGTGGAACTTGTTTCTGCCTTTTAGCACTATGTAATACAGTTTTAATATGTAGCTGACATAACTGATTGTCAATTTCACTCTCTGTAAGATGTACATTTAGTAAAAGCACTTCTTTACGAACTAACATAGCTGCCAAGAGATATACAGCCATTGTTGCGGAATTATCCGAAATAATAGCGATGCGTTTATCTTGTACTGCTTGTAGCCGAGTGGCCACATACACAACAGCACTATATATATCGTAATAAGTATATTCATTCATACATATGCGATTCGGATAGTGCTGTTTTCCGTATTGTAACCATTCCATCATCTCACCTCATAGCTAACCATAAAAACTATAAAACATACATGTATAAGAAAGGCGCCTCATATAGAGGCGCACTACACGTATCATGTAAATAATTCAAATCTATAAAATAAGAACTATTAACCATATTCCGATTAAGGGAATTTAGGGAATTGTTTGAAGTCTGGTTTACGTTTTTCTTTAAACGCATCACGACCTTCTTTAGCTTCATCTGTTGTATAGTACATCAACGTTGCATCCCCTGCAAATTGTTGTAAGCCTGCAAGACCATCAGTATCTGCATTGAAGGATGCTTTTAACATGCGCAATGCCATTGGAGATAATGCCAAAATCTCATTACACCATTGCACCGTTTCTTCTTCTAATTTGTCGAATGGTACTACGCAGTTAACCATACCCATTTCATAAGCTTGAGCAGCCGTGTATTGACGGCAAAGGAACCATACTTCACGTGCACGTTTATGACCAATCATACGTGCTAAATAACCAGCACCATAACCAGCATCAAAGGAACCTACACGAGGGCCTGTTTGACCGAATTTTGCATTTTCAGAAGCGATGGTAAGATCACATACGATGTGCAATACATGACCACCGCCAATAGCAAAACCATTTACCATAGCGATAACAGGTTTTGGAATGATGCGGATTAAATGTTGCAAATCAAGTACGTTAAGACGAGGAATATTATCATCACCTACATAACCGCCATTGCCACGCACACGTTGATCACCACCGGAGCAGAATGCCTCTTTATCTTCACCTTGGCCATGGTTAGCGCCAGTTAAGATAATAACGCCGATTTCTGCATCATCACGAGCAATTGTAAATGCATCAATAAGCTCAATTACAGTTTTAGGGCGAAATGCATTACGCACTTCTGGGCGATTAATCGTGATTTTTGCAATACCATTATAGGTTTCATAAATTACATCTTCATAATTACGATCCAATACTTTCCAATCAAATTTGCTCATGGATGTTACCTTTCCTTATATAAAAAATCTGCTAAAGCCGTCATAAACGGGCCTGGCTTTTCTAAATGTACATTATGTCCCGCCCCATTGACGATGACATGGTCACAGTTTGGTAAATTACTAAACCGCTCTTCTCCTATTGTAGTATATTTTGTATCTAGTGCGCCACTAATATATAGAGATGGCATAGATAATTCTTGTAACCGATGGCCTACATAGGGCATGACGCCCTGCCCCGAACCTCGCAACGTAGCCGCTAGTGCATAGGGACTATTATGTGCTCGTCGTTGGAACAATTTGTCATGTACGATTGGTGAAAGCTGGCTTTGGCTTTTAAAAATAGAGATTCCCGACCATTTAGTAGCAAACCAACGCCCATCATTGTCTTCTATAGCTAGTGCCAGTTGTTCATCTGACTCTTTACGCGCTTGTCGCTCTCCATCCGATTCAATACCAACAGAGCCACTCTCTAAAATAAGGTTTTCAATTTCTGAACCATACGTAAGAGCGTAAAGTAATGCTAATCGTGCTCCCATAGAATAGCCCATAAGCGAATAGCTCTCACCAGCCACGGCAGAAATCACCGTATGCAAATCATTAAGCATAGAAGGAATAGAAAAGGCGCTCTCATCCTCTGGTATATCTGAATCGCCGTGACCAATCGTATCGATACGGATAAGCTGATAGCCCGGTACAACGATGCCATCCCAAGTATAACCAGACTCAGAAAAGCCATGTAAACACACAAGAGATTTACCAGCACCAACTAACGTCACCCCATATCGATACTCACCAAGGTCGATATACATGCGAAGTGCTAGATTGTATATGGAGTTATCTATAATACTGCACGCATATTGGCTCATAGTCGGTCCTCCCCCGTAGGTATTGTCGTATATAACTTATGTAGTTCCCTGCTTCGTTCTTTAGACGTTGGAATTTCAATGACATGCACACCCGTTGTACCTACATAGTTTTGCAACGCAGCTTTCAATTCATCATTATTAAAAACACGTACAAAATCGATACCATACAGTGTGGCAAGACCACTGTAATCTAATCCTTGTGCCGTACTAAACAAGTAATCAAAATGCGGAGTTCCCTTTTGAGGCAAATATTCAAAAATACCACCCCCATCATTATTATGAACAATGATGGTTACATTTAACGAATGTGTTTTCGCCACGGCTAAGCCATTCAAATCGTGAAAAAAGGTCAAGTCCCCCGTAAGCAATACGATAGGCATGCCATTTGTAGCGATGCCAAGGGCCGTTGAAACGGTACCATCAATACCGTTAACGCCACGGTTACCATAGATAATAGCACTATGACGATGACCAGACCAGAAATAATCCATATCTCGAATGCTCATACTATTGGCAACCATAATCTGACTACGTTCCGGCAATAGTTCTTGTAAGAGATGAATCGTATATCCTTCAAATAACTCTTGTTCCATAGCTACGGTATCGAGTTGTTTACGCCCTACTCTATCTGCATGAATCCATGTAGCTAGATAGCCATTATCCGCTGTATCAAGTTCCTCATCAGCCCCTTCTGCATATTCCTCATTTTCCATTGCATGAAGATTAAAAACCTGCATTTTCAGTGCATCAACCAAACCTTGTGGTGTCGATTGTACAAAGAGTGTCGTGTTTCCTGCAGGATTCGTATAGTCCATTGTTGGGCTAACAGATATCATTTGTGTATGTTGCATAGATGCCACCCACTGCTGAACACGTTTAGATACGACCATCTGCCCAATCTGTAAAATGCAATCCGGTTGTAATGTATCTCGATACCCCTCTTGTGAAAGCAATGCATCATAAGATGTAATAACTCGTTCATCGTAGACACGGCGCATATTAGACAATGGATCGCCTAATATTGGTGCATGGAATATATTAGATAAACCAAGAATGGCATCGGCATCCTCAAGATTCATACTTGGCCCTGCTAAGATAAGCACCTTTTTATCCCTAAGAAGGTCATATATAGCGTGCACGTCACTTGGTTGAATAACAGCAGGAACCACCGAAAATGGTCGTTGTCCACAGGAAAAATGTTTTTTATCCAACTCTGGAACTAATGGTTCAAAGAGCGGTACATTAATATGCACGGGGCCCCTTTTCACATCCATAGACTTCATATAAGCCTTACGAGCTACTAGGCGCGGATATGTATAGTAATGATCCTGTTGTGGCACAGCTAATTCCTCGTAATAATTAACGGCAGTTCCGAATAGTTTTTGTTGGTCTACTGTTTGTGGAGCCCCTACATGTTGCAATGTATGAGGTCGATCAGCAGACAGAATAATCAATGGCACACCGCTATATTGTGCTTCTAACACAGCCGGCATATAATGCGCTACGGCTGAACCAGACGTACACACAAGGACTACAGGTTTTCTATGTCCCTTGGCGATACCTAAAGCCATAAACCCTGCAGACCTCTCATCAATATTCATATAGGTTTCAAAGGCACCATGTTCTCTAAATAGCATGGCCATCGTTGTAGAACGAGAACCAGGGCTAAACACAGCATGTGTGATGCCTAATTGAGCGAACTCATCTACTAATGAGGCGATATATTCATTCATGTAAATTCTCCATACCATAGGTAACACATATATGACTCACCTTACCATATAGTAATTTCATACCTATCCTTTAACGTTTACAATGCATCTAGTATAGTACGCATCTTATTATTCGTTTCTATATATTCTTCATCCGCATCAGAATCAGCAACTACACCACACCCAGCGTATGCATACAGAATATTATCCATAATTAGAGCAGAGCGAATAGCAACAACAATGATACCATCTCCCATATCCTTCATAAAGCCAAACGGAGCAGCATACATACCACGCTCATGGGCTTCATAGTGTTGTAATAAGGCCAATGCCTTCTCTCTTGGTTCTCCGCCAAGTGCCGGTGTAGGATGTAATAACTTGGCCCATTCAATAAGCGACTTTGTACCATCCTGGGCTGTTATAATAGTTCTCAAATGATATAAATGAGCGAGCTCCATAATCTCCGTTTTACCAACGGAAATATCTGGAGTCACCTCTCTCATTGTATGTACGATACGATCGCGAACAATATTATGTTCAAACAGATTTTTCTCATCTGATAATAACTGTTCTTTAGTCCATGCATTAGGTCCGTCCTTTGGCGCTGTCCCAGCCAGTGCATAGCTAAGAATTTCAGAACCACGATGACGGACTAAAATTTCTGGAGAAGCCCCAACAAAGGTGCGCCCATCCTTTTCATAACCAAAGATAAAACAGTTCGGATTATTCTCAACCAAATTCGCCAAGATACTAGCAACATTATAGGGTGCATCACTTGTGAATTGTACCTCACGAGATGCAACCACCTTTGTCATCTCGCCACGACTAATCCCGTCTGAAATAGCATTCATCAAGTTGTCCCAAGCTCCTTTATCATCACTAGTTTCAGTAAAGGTATGCCGAACATTTGGTACATCAAAATCAACGATAGGTAGGCTTTTACCAGCATGCAAATAAAAAGATTCCCCATTTTCTACGATATAGTAATGGGTAAACGCAATCATTTCATGCCCCATCCCCGACCATTTAGGATCTTTTGAGGTGTCAAAAAAAGTATCCCCATAAAATACGTATGCATAATTATGCCGGTCCTCATCATCTTTAACTGTGGCTAGACGTTTAGCGCCTACAACAATACGATCACTTTGCCTGTCCACCCAAAAAACGCGTTCCTCATTGGGGAAATTAAGCCAAAAGGCTATGGGACTATTCAGTTGTAACGGTTCTTTATTATAAATCATAATGGTATATCGCTATTACAAAGAAAAATAGAGTCTATTAACCTCCAAACATCAACGGTATTGGTAGGTCTATATTTATCGATATTATTATATCACGGGTACATATTAAATTATAGATAGTGTAAAATCCCCTATACCTTATGTATAGCTCATAAAGTATAGGGGATTATATATTATTTGAAAGCTTTTGCACCAATATCCTTGCGATATTGCATACCCTTAAAGGTAATATGATCTACGCGCTCATAGGCACGTTCTAAAGCGGTCCGTAAGTCCTTACCCAGTCCTACAACACCGAGAATACGCCCACCATTCGTGACATAATGGTCACCTTCTAGCTTCGTTCCGGAATGGAAAATAATGGATGTATCATATTGTACAAGTTCACCTAAGATAACATCACCTTTAGATGAAGTTTCTGGATAGCCTTTTGAAGCAAGGATAACACAAGCAGCAGAAGAGTCATTCCATTTTACCATGTTGGACCGTAATGTACCAGTAGCACAGGCCATCATAATTTGACCTAAATCACCTTCTAGCAACGGCAATACCACTTGCGTCTCTGGATCACCAAAGCGTGCATTAAACTCTACCACCTTAGGTCCTTCATTAGTAATCATAAGGCCTGCATAGAGACAGCCCACATAGGGCATTCCTTCTTTTGCCATAGCTGCTACCATAGGTTCTAAAATAGTCTTCATCGCTTCATTGCGTAATGCATCAGTTAACACAGGTGCTGGTGCATAAGTTCCCATCCCCCCCGTGTTAGGGCCCTTATCACCATCAAAGATACGTTTATGGTCTTGAGAGGCAATCATAGGAATCACAGTTTTACCATCCACAAAGGCAAGAAGACTCGCTTCTTCACCTTCCATAAATTCCTCAATAACAACAGTGCTACCAGCCACACCAAAACGATTGCCACTAAGCATATCATCAACAGCTGCATCGGCTTCGTCAATAGTCATAGCTACAACAACCCCCTTACCGGCCGCTAATCCATCTGCTTTTACTACAATAGGTGCTCCGGTTTCAGCAATGAATTGTTTTGCTTCATCTGCATCGGAAAATACTCCGTAAGTAGCAGTTGGGATATTATATTTTTTCATGAGATTTTTAGCAAAAACCTTAGAGCCTTCCAATTGAGCAGCAGCCTTAGATGGTCCGAATACAGAAATCTCCGCTTCATTTAATGCATCAGTAAGTCCAGCTACAAGAGGTGCTTCAGGGCCTACAACAACAAGTTCTATCTTATTATCTTTTAAGAACCTAATAAGGAGATCTGTTTGTTCCCAATCAATGCCTACTAATTCTGCACAATTTTTCATAGCTGCACTACCAGGAATAGCATACACCTTCTCCACACTTGGACTGATAGATAAACGCCACGCAATAGCATGTTCGCGACCGCCATTACCAATTACGCAAACCTTCATGGTTACCTCCCAAACATCATAAACACAGCAACCTCAACACTTGATACATCACCTACAAACAAGGTTTGAACGTAGCATTGAGGTTACACATGCATTATACTTAATTAATGTTTAAAATGACGAATGCCTGTAAATACCATAGCAATACCAGCTTCATCAGCGGCCTTAATGGATTCTTCATCACGGATAGAACCACCTGGTTGGATAATGGCAGCTATACCATGCTGAGCCGCCGTTTCAACGGTATCGCCAAATGGGAAGAATGCATCAGATGCAAGAACGGCCCCTTTTGCCCCCTCTCCTGCTTGTTCAAGAGCGATTTTAGCAGATCCAACGCGATTCATTTGACCGGCGCCAACACCGAGTGTACGTTTCTCGTTAGAAATTAAAATAGCATTAGATTTTACATGTTTTACAAGTTTCCATGCAAATTCAAGGGCTTTCCATTGTTCTTCTGTAGGTTGTGCCTTAGTAACAACCTTATAATTGGCACGATCTTCTATAATATCATCCTCAGTTTGTACGAGCATACCACCAGACACCTTTTTCACAGTCACTTGACCATGTTCTGGCTTAGATAACTCGATGAGCCGAATATTTTTCTTTGCTTCCAAGATATCTAAGGCTTCTTTTGTGAAAGCTGGCGCCATAATAACCTCTAAGAAAATCTTACTCATTTCTTCTGCCGTAACTACATCAACTTCGCGATTTAATGCTACAATGCCACCAAAGGCGGATACGGAATCAGCTTCATAAGCATTGACATATGCATCATGTAATGTAGTTGCCGTAGCGGCACCACAAGGATTAGTATGTTTAATAATACATGCCGCAGGATCAGCAAATTCCCATACCATATTCCACGCCGCTTCCATATCGACGATATTGTTATAGGATAACTCCTTACCATGTAATTGTTTCAATGCCCCCATACCGTGAGCCTTACCAATTTCTTTATAAAAAGCGGCCTTTTGATGAGGATTTTCTCCATAACGAAGGTCCATAACCTTTTCATAAGCACTTAAATATTCAGGAGGTGTAGGGCCTTCTCCAATTACGCCGCTCATATAATTAGCAATGGCCGTATCATACGCTGCTGTATGAGCAAATGCTTCTTTAGCCAATGCTAAACGATATTCTTGAGTTAATGAACCATTCGTTTTAAGCATTTCTAAAACTTCATCATAGTGATTAGGGTTAACTACAATACCTACATAAGCATTATTTTTAGCCGCAGAACGCACCATGGTTGGTCCACCAATATCGATATTTTCAATGGCGTCTTCTAAGGAAACATTTGGTTTTGCAATTGTTTCACGGAATGGATATAAATTTACAACCACTAAATCAATTGGCAAAATACCATGTTCTTCCATAGCAGCTTGATGCTCTGCATTATCTCGAATCGCTAAGATACCACCATGTACCTTTGGATGTAACGTTTTTACACGACCATCCATCATTTCAGGAAAACCAGTAAGAGATTCTACAGCCTTTGCAGGAACGCCTGCATCAGTAATAGCTTTCAACGTGCCACCTGTAGAATAGATAGTTACCCCTAACTCTACAAGACCTTTGGCAAAGTCAACAATACCTGTTTTATCAGAAACACTAAGTAATGCGTTTTGAATCATCGTTCCTCCTAAATATAATGTACAATGTGTCCTTCTATACGTAATGCATCCTCACAGAACAAACGAAGTGCTTCACGATACGTCGCATGTTCTACGGGCAATAATCGTTCGGACAAAGTATCCTCTGTATCATCTGGATATACAGGAACTGTATTTTGCATGATGATAGGACCTGTATCCATACCAGCATCTACAAAATGAACAGTACAACCTGTTATTTTTACACCGGCATCGATAGCCTGTTGATGACCATGAAGGCCTGGAAAAGATGGCAACAAGGCGGGGTGGATATTTAAAATCTTATGTTCATAGCGAGCAATAAGGCCGGACCCTACAATACGCATGTAGCCTGCCAATACAATACCATCGACATGATATGGCTCTAGTGCCTCTAATTGTGCTTGTTCAAAGGCTTGTTTTGAATCAAATTGACTGCGTTCAATAGCAATGAGTGGAATACCCCAGTCTTTAGAGCGTTCTACAATACCAGCATCGGCATGGTCTGTAATAATAATAACAAACTCGCCTTTGATAAGCCCTTCTTGCATCGCCTTATAAAGTGCTTCTCCATTTGATCCTCTACCGCTAGCAAACAAAGCGAGGCGCTTTTTAGGGAGGGAATTAATCATTAAATACAGCCCCTTTTACGACAACAGGACCTTCGCCTGAAACAATATGACCAATTTCATATACCGCTTCATTTCGGCTTTCAAGATTAGCTTTTACCTTATCTACGTCATTGACATCAACGATTAAAATCATACCAATCCCCATGTTGAACGTGCGGTACATTTCATGCCAATCCACATTGCCCCATTCTTGCAATTTTGTAAACACAGAAAGGCGTGGCCATGTATCACAATCTACCTCCGCCGTGACACCATCAGGTAGTACGCGCGGAATATTTTCATAGAAACCGCCACCTGTGATATGAACCATACCTTTAATATAATTTTCTTTAATCAAAGGCAATACGGCCTTAGGATACAAGCGTGTTGGTGTTAATAATTCTTCACCAAGTGTTTTACCAAATTCTGGAATGTCTTGATCTATAGAGAAACCCTTATGGTCGAAAATGATTTTACGAACCAAGGAGAACCCATTGGAATGAACACCAAAAGATGGCAAGCCAAGAATAACGTCACCAGCCTTAATATGTTCACCAGTGATTAATTTAGATCGATCTACAATACCTACGGCAAAACCTGCCACATCATAGTCACCTTCACCATAGAAGCCAGCCATTTCAGCTGTTTCCCCACCAAGAAGAGCACATCCAGATTCTTCACAAGCATTAGCAACGCCGCGTACAATATCAGCGACTTGTACCGGATTGAGTTTGCCAACAGCTACATAGTCTAAGAAGAATAACGGTGTTGCACCTTGTACAAGAATATCATTAACGCTCATAGCAACACAGTCTTGGCCGATTGTGTCATGCTTATCCATCATGATAGCGAGGCGCAATTTGGTGCCCACTCCGTCTGTACCGGATACAAGCATCGGTTCTTTCATAAAGTGACCTGCTAAGGAGTAAAGACCACCAAAGCCACCTAAATCACCTACAACACCTGCTGTATATGTTCTTTTAACAGATTCTTTCATCAACTCTACAGCTTTATTGCCAGCATCGATATCTACACCTGCATCGCGATAAGTTAATCCTGTTTTATTCGAGCACATATTTGACCCCTTCCTCTTGCTCTGTAGGCACATCTACCCTGTAATCACCATTGAAACAAGCGAAACATAAATCCTCTTCTGGTACATCGCTAACAGCTCGGCACAACCCTTCTCTTGATAGATAATGCAATTTATCGGCCTTAATATAATCTCTAATTTCTTCAATTGTATGTGTAGCCGCAATCAATTCTTTACGAACTGATGTATCAATACCATAATGACAGGAATATTCAATAGCGGGCGAGCTAACACACATATAAATTTCCTTGGCGCCAGCCTCTTTTAACATTTTAACAATAAGACTACTTGTAGTACCACGAACGATAGAATCATCTATTAAAACGATGCGCTTGCCGCCAACAATCTTTGGCATAGCATTTAATTTCATTCGCACTGCTAGTTCTCGTTCTTCTTGGTTCGGTTTAATAAATGTACGTCCACTGTATCGATTTTTAATTAATCCCTCTGCAAAAGGGATACCCGATGCACGAGCATAGCCAAGAGCAGCTGTCGTACCAGAGTCTGGAATAGACATAACGATATCTGCATCATATTTAGTTTCATTATATAATTCACGTCCCATATTAAGTCGCGTTTCATATACAGATTGGCCATCAATTTTACTATCAGAGCGCGCAAAATAAATATATTCAAAAACACATAATTTTTTATCAATTTTTTGAGGTTCTGCATACATTGTACTACGCACGCCACGATCATCGATAATAACCATTTCACCAGGATCTATATCCCGAATAAATTCAGCTTTGATAGCATCAAAGGCACAGCTTTCACTAGATAAAACATAGCCATGTTCCGTCTTACCTAAACAAAGAGGTCTAAAGCCTTGCGGATCACGTACCCCAACAAGAGAGTCATTAGTAGTAATGACCAAGGAAAACGCTCCTTCAATTTGCCGCGCTGCATCAGCAATGCGTTCTTCTTGTGTATCAGCTTTAGAGCGAGCAATTAAATTTACGATAACCTCTGAATCCATAGTTGTTTGAAAAATGGAACCATCTGCTTCAAGTCGGCGACGGATTTCTAAAGCATTTGTCAAATTGCCATTATGAGCTACCGCAATTTGTCCACCTTGATAATGAATGACTAGTGGTTGAATATTACGTGGATTATTAGATCCTGTTGTAGAATACCGCACATGACCAGTCCCCATATGGCTTTTCAATGTAGGTAATTCTTTAATTGCTTCAGTCAATAAACCCATGCCTTTTTTTAGTGCCACTTCATTACCATCAGTAATAGCAATCCCCGCACTTTCTTGTCCGCGATGTTGAAGGGCAAACAATCCCCAATATACATATCGTGCAACATCAACAGTGCGATCAAATACACCGAACACGCCACATTCTTCATGCCATTTGTCAAAAATCGGATCGTAGTTCATCAATAACCCCCAGGTTATGCACGTTCGCCTGTTAAGCGGAATAACATTTCTTTATAAGCTTCTTCAATATTGCCAAGGTCACGACGGAAGCGGTCTTTATCGAGTTTTTCACCTGTTGTAGCATCCCAGAAACGACATGTATCAGGAGAGATTTCATCACCAAGTAATACTTCCCCATTATGTGTACCAAATTCAAGTTTGAAATCGACTAATGTTACATTCTTAGTAGCCAAGAAGTTTTTAAGGATATCGTTTACCTTCATAGTAATTTCGGAAATTCTATCCAATTGTTCTTGTGTTGCCCAGCCAAGAGCTGTGATTTGGGATTCGTTGGCAAATGGGTCTCCTAATTCATCATCTTTATAGCAAAATTCAAGGATTGGATGTTTAAGAGGTGTGCCTTCTTCTAATCCAAAACGTTTAGCCATTGAACCAGCAGCAATATTACGAACGATAACTTCTAAAGGAACGATCTTTAATGTTAATACAGTTTGATTACGATCATCATCTCGACGAACAAAATGTGTTGGTATACCTTCTTTTTTCAACAGTTCAAAAAAGAAAGAAGAGATTTTATTATTTAATACACCTTTACCAAGAATAGTATCATGTTTTTCACCATTAAATGCAGTGGCATCATCTTTATAATGAACAATATACGTTTCTTTGTCATCTGTTTGATACACTTGTTTTGCTTTGCCTTCGTATAAAAGTGTTAATTTTTCCAAATCGATATTAGCCATGATAATAATCCTCCTATGTAATATTATTTATTTAATTCTGCTTGTAATGTAGCATTATCAGCTAAAACTTTATCCGCCATATCTTTACGATAGGTTACATATTTTTCTTTCAGCTCTTTATTGAAAGTTGCACCAATTTGAACTGCAAACAATGCTGCATTTTTAGCACCGTCCACCGCCATTGTTGCTACTGGCATACCAGAAGGCATTTGTACAATTGCCAAAAGGGCATCAATCCCTTTCAATGCAGTTGCATTAAGAGGAATACCAATAACAGGTACGGTAGTAAAACTTGCAATCACTCCAGGTAGATGTGCTGCAGCGCCGGCACCAGCGATAAATGCGATAGCTCCTTCTGATTCTAGGCGTTCCACAAAGGACTTAACAGCCTCTGGCGTACGATGTGCAGAGGCAATAACCATTTCATAAGGAATGTTGAATTCATCTAATATAGCAGATGCTTTTTTCATTGTATCTAGGTCAGATTTACTGCCCATAATAATGCCAACCTTCATTGTTCCTCCTTAATAAAAAAACTCGACTAAAAAAGCCGAGTTTACACACTGATAGCGTTAGCAAAAATCATCATACTAGTAACGGATGTTAGGGTAATATGCCTCTTCATGATAACGCCTCCTTATCTGTAATTAAATTGTAACAGACCACTTTCTATCGGTCAATCATTTTTCGAATAATAATTATATTAATTTTTATAATCGTTCGATATATATCGAACTTTATATTATTTTTATATACAATCAGTCGAAATAATACGAATAATAATTATTATGTACTAATACTCATCAATACCAAAAAGACTCCTATACCGATGTATAAGAGTCTTTTACAATTTCTAAAGATTATGACTAACTATCTGTTAAGATAAATTAGAAATTCATATTTTATTGTATATTACTTTCAAAGGCACTTTTTAAATCGCCTACAGCTTCAGGAATGTAATCCACAATCGATGTCATTAATGCATACATCAACTCTGGTATAAACTCATCATTAGCACACATATAAACACAATCTAAATATAGAGTAGAATCTTGTTCATCAATATAGAATTTATAATTCTTATATGTTGCATTTTCACGGTTAATCAATGCATTGATAGCTGTCATATTCTGTGCAGTAACCTTTTCAGGTCCAAGGACAAGACGAATAACGCTATAAATACTATTATCTAAGATTACGAACAACGGCATATCCCAGAGCGGTGATTTTATATATGAACGATATACAACTGTACCATCTTCATCTTCAAAATCTTTACGCTCAAAAGCCGTAACCTCTTCTGCCTTCATAAATTTATCAAAGGCTAATGCTTTAGGATTCATAATGACCTCTTATTTTGCTTGACCTACAATTTTCAAAATATCTGGATGCACTTCATCCAAGTGAGGTTTAATAACCTCTAACATGAGATTAACCAAAACAGCTGGTTCAAATGTTTCCTCTGTAGATGGTACAGAAATATCTGTATAGATGTTACTATCTTCATCATTTACATAATATTTTGTTACCTTATATTGTTGGTTAAGTTCATTCAATTTTGGTAATACTTTTTTAATAGCTGCCTCTGTAATACTCATAGTTGTAATAGCAACACGAATATAGGAGAACACAGAGTTATCTAGCACAATAAATACAGGTAAAGAATTACCATGAATATCTAAACGACCATGATATACAACTGTATTGTATTCATCCCCTTTAATTACATCTTTTGTAAACCATTTATTGCCTGCTTTTTCAATATCCGCTGCAAGCACATCAAATTTTTCTGCTTTTTTATTCATTTCGTTTACCTTCCTCCGAAAGAATCTATAATTTTAGTCTTCTATAAAAATACATTCATTATCCTTAAATTCTTTGATGCGCACCAATGATTCTACACGGAATCCAGCATTTTCCAAACGTTCACGCCCTGGTTGAAAGGATTTTTCAATAGCAATTGCCATACCAACCACTTCATCGCCAGCATCTTTAACAAGCTTAGCAAGTCCCATAGCAGCTTCACCTGATGCTAAGAAATCATCGATAATTAAAACCTTTTCACCTGCTGGCAAAAACTTTTTAGAAATTGTGATATCGTAATTTTCTTCTTTGGTATAAGAATATACGACAGAATGATATACATCATCAACCATTAAAATTGATTTTTTCTTACGTGCAAATACTAATGGCACATCTAATTCAAGAGCGGCCATTAATGCCAAGGCAATACCAGATGCTTCGATAGTAACAATACGTTGAACCCCAGCATCACGATAACGATTAGCAATTTCTTTACCAATAGCTTTAAATAAGTGTGGATCAATTTGATGATTTAAAAAGCCATCAACTTTTAATACACGATTGTTTAAGACAATACCTTCTTCACGAATGCGTTGTTTTAATAATTCCATTTCGTTTTACCTCCGCATAACTATCTTTAAATTTTAACGTAAATCAACACTTAGGGTCAACAAAAAAACACACTTTATTTAAAAAAGAATAAAGTGTGTTTTTAATTCATATTTATAAAACTTTATCGCGTTTATCCTCACGATTGGCCAATAAACTTGTAAAGCGAGATGCTCCTTCAGATTGAGGTACAAGGCGCGAACGAACAAGTACGATATCACGTGTTGGTACAGGAATATCAGTATCAATTTTCACAACAGTACCTTCTTGCATTTTTTCTTGAACCACATTACTTGGTAACATGGCAATCCCCATATTAATTTCCACCAAATCCAGAAGAACATCCACACTACTCAATTCAAAACGAGGTTTACTACAAGCGCCATGCGTTACCTCATCAAAAAAAGTACGGCTAGCAGTCCCCTTTTGCAATAACAGCATAGGCTCACTAAGCAAGCGACCTTGATCAAAGAATCCAGCCCCTTTATACTCATGGCCTCCGACAAAAATATCCTGAATACTCGCTAAAGTAGTAACCTCTAGTTGCGTATTGCTGCGTAAGCCTTCATAGTCATTTACCACCGCTAATTGTGCTTCTTTATTAATAACTAGTTCTACACAGTCAGGAGATGGTTTATTAATAATATGTAAACCTATTTGATTCTCTTGTAGTTGCCATTTATGAAAATAAGGCAATAAAAAATGACGGCATAATGTGTCTGTAGCAGCAATATTTAAACTTTCATAAGCTTGATTTACCCGTTCTTGTAACTGAGTAATACCATTATCTAATATGGAAAAAGCCTTGGCTACTGTATCAAATAATTCCTTACCTTCTGGCGTAAACGCAACAGACTTAGTAGTGCGCACAAAAAGAGGCATTTTCAATTCCCCTTCTAGCTGTTTGATACTTTGACTGATTGCAGACTGCGAAACACCTAACTCTTTTGCAGCGCGAGAAAATGACAAATACAACCCAACTCCTAAAAACGATCTATATAGATCTGCTGATACTGCCATTTTATCCTCCTCTGTTATATACTAATACTATAGTAATAAAAGATATTAATACGCTACTTTTCATATGGACAAGATAATTTGTCATAATTCATGAAATTCTGGTCTTATGACCTTCATGAAACCTTCATATTTATAAGTAGTGTTAATCTTTATATAAGTAAGATTATCTTTACTTATAAGTCTAGACCGACTATACTTATCTTGTCAACACCAGAACATATTTATTCTGCATTTTACAGGAGGCTATATGGCTATTCAAAGACTATTTGTAAGAAAACGTGATGCTTTTGCAAATGAAGCAGCACAGGTATTAGCTACATTACAGCAAGAATTACATGTACCAGCTACAGCCGTACAAATTTATGAACGCTACGATGTTGAAAATCTTAGCGAAGAAGCATTACAAAAAGCTAAACATTTAATTTTTTCTGAACCACCTGTTGATTTAGTAGCAGAAACATTAGATATTCCAACAAACGGTTTTGTCTTTGCTATCGAATACGTACCTGGCCAATATGACCAACGTGCTGATAGTGCAGAACAATGTATCTCTATGCTCACCCTTACAACAGGGCATACTGTTCGTTGTGCACGCGTTTTCATCATAGAGGGTACTTTCACAGACAAAGAAAAAGCAACCATTAAGCAATATTACATCAATCCGGTGGACTCCAGAGAGGCTAGCCTTGAAGTACCTGATACATTAGCGCTAAATCTTGAAGAACCAAAAGATGTTGCCATTATTGATGGTTTTACAGAAATGACAGAAGATAATTTACAACATATGATTAGCGAATACGGACTCGCTATGACATTGGCAGATCTTCAATTGATTCAACAACAATATAAGAATGTAGAAAAACGCAATCCAACAATTACAGAAATACGGTTATTCGATACGTACTGGTCCGATCATTGCCGGCATACTACATTTATGACAGAATTAACGGATATTACTATCGAAGATAGCCGTTTCACAGAACCAATCAAAGAAGCGCTCGAAGAATACACGGAAGGTCGCAATTTATTATATACGACTAAGGTGAAAGCTCGTTCTCTCATGGATATGGCTACCTTAGCTGTAAAAGAGTTGCGTCATGCAGGCGGTCTTACTAATCTTGATGAGTCCGAAGAAATCAACGCATGTACTATCATCGTCCCTGTTGATGTAGATGGCAAAGAAGAAGAATGGCTCTTGCTATTCAAAAATGAAACTCACAATCACCCAACTGAAATCGAACCTTTTGGTGGTGCTGCTACATGTCTTGGCGGTTGTATCCGCGATCCTCTAAGTGGCCGTTCTTATGTGTATCAAGCTATGCGCATCACTGGTAGTGGAGACCCACGTACACCACTAGCCGATACACTAGAAGGCAAGCTACCACAAAAGAAAATTACTGTTGAAGCCGCACGTGGTTATTCCTCCTATGGTAACCAAATCGGTCTTGCTACTGGCGAAGTTAAAGAATACTATCATCCAGGTTATGTGGCAAAACGCATGGAAATTGGCGCCGTTATCGGTGCTGCTCCGCGCAATCAAGTGCGACGTGAAGTACCAACACCAGGTGATATCATCGTACTACTCGGTGGTAAAACAGGTCGTGATGGCTGCGGTGGTGCTACAGGTTCTTCTAAGGAACACACATTAGAATCTCTAACTACATGTGGTGCAGAAGTTCAAAAAGGTAATGCCCTTACAGAACGTAAAATCCAACGTCTATTCCGTCGTCCAGAAGTAACTACGCTTATCAAACGTTGTAACGACTTTGGTGCTGGCGGTGTTTCAGTAGCCATTGGCGAACTAACAGATGGTGTTACTATTAACCTTGATTTGGTACCTAAAAAATATGATGGTCTTGATGGTACAGAACTTGCCATTTCCGAATCTCAAGAACGGATGGCTTGCGTCATTGCACCAGCTGATGTAGATGCATTTATGAAGTATTGCGATGAAGAAAACCTTGAATGCACTATTGTTGCTGATGTTACCGATACAAATCGTCTCATCATGACATGGCGTGGAGAAACTATTGTCGATATTAGTCGTGATTTCTTAAATACAAATGGGGCTAGTCAACAACAAGAAGCCGTAGTTACAGCTCCTGCTGAAAAGTCTTATTTCCGCCGTGGTTCTGCCAGTGCTGACAATTTTAAAGAACAATGGCTCGAAGCAATATCTACATTAAACACAGCTTCTCAACAAGGACTTGCAGAACGCTTTGATAGCACAGTAGGTGCTAATACAGTTCTTATGCCATTTGGTGGTAAATATCAAAAAACACCTACTCAAGGTATGGTGGCAAAATTACCAGTCCTTCAAGGAGAAACAACAACTGCTAGTATTATGACACATGGCTTTATACCTGAATTATCCGCTTGGAGCCCGTACCATGGCGCACAATATGCAGTTCTATTATCCGTTGCAAAACTTGTGGCACTTGGTGGTCGTCGTCAAGATGCATACCTTACTTTACAAGAATACTTTGAACGTTTACACTCCAAAAAATCTTGGGGTAAACCAGTAGCAGCACTACTAGGTGCATACAAAGCCCAAAAAGAACTTGAAATTGGCGCCATTGGCGGTAAAGATTCCATGAGTGGTACATTTATAGATTTAACAGTACCTCCTACTCTCGTATCTTTTGCTGCAGTAACGGCCCCTGTTAAAAATATTGTAAGCCAAGATTTAAAAGGTCCTAACCATCGACTCGTATACTTTGATGTACCTCGTACGTACAACGATACACCTGACTGGGATCACTTCAAAGAAAATTGTGATATCTTACAAGAGGAAATTGAAAAAGGCCGCGTATACTCTGCCTATGTCATCGATGAAGGAGGCATACCTGAAGCAGTTACCAAAATGGCTCTCGGTAATAAAATTGGTGTTAAATTCGACAAATATGCTGAACGAGCAATTTTCCAACCTGCCATCGGTTCATTCATCGTAGAAGTGGATATTACAGCGGTTAACCATTTGCTTGAATTATCCGATGTTCGCGTTATAGCAGTTACCCAAGATAAACCTATTATTGAATGGAATGATCAATCTGTAACACTAGCTGAAATAGAAGAAGCATACGAAAGCCCATTAGCAGATATCTTCCCATTACGAGCAAAATCGAGTATTGGTGAAGCAGTGGCGTACATTCATGATCAACACGCAAAACCTCGCAGTACCACCTTAGGGGCCAAACCAAAAGTGCTTATCCCTGTATTTCCAGGTACTAACTGCGAATTCGATTCTGCTCGTGCCTTTGAACGAGCTGGTGCTATTGCAGACATCATTCTCATCCGCAACCAAACGCCAGAACAATTAAAAGAATCTATTGATGTAATCAAAACTAAATTAGCAGAATCTCAAATGCTTATGTTCCCTGGTGGTTTCAGTGGTGGCGATGAACCTGATGGTTCTGGTAAATTTATGGCTACCCTATTTCGCAACCCATATCTTGCAGAAGGTCTTGAAAACCTACTTTATAAACAAGACGGCCTAGTTCTAGGTATTTGTAACGGTTTCCAAGCATTAATTAAATTAGGTCTATTGCCTGGTGGCCATATTGAAACACTAACATCAGATCACCCTACCTTGACATACAACACAATCGGTCGCCATGTATCCCGCATGGTTAATACCAAGGTTATTTCTACAAAATCTCCTTGGATGTGTGAAGCTAAGGCAGGCGAAATTTATACAGTTCCAATTTCTCATGGTGAAGGTCGCTTTATTGCCTCTCCTCAACAAGTATTAGAGTTCAATAAAACGGGACAAATCGCTACACAATATGTCGATTTTGATGGTATTGCATCCATGGATGGACGCTTTAATCCTAACCAATCCATAGCTGCCATCGAAGGTATTTATAGTCCTGATGGTCGCGTATTTGGTAAAATGGCGCACTCCGAACGTTGTGGTGCAGATATTAGCAAAAATATTCCAGGCAACTTAGAAATGCCGATTTTCACATCCGGTGTAAAATACTTTAAATAATCTATATAGCCCATTCTTCGGAATGGGCTATATTTACAAACTTTTACGAAATACACTCTAATTTGTGAAAGTTATACAGTTATAACGCATTGACATATATCGATATATTGATTTTTTTCGAAAAAAACTGTATTATAAAGTGTCAATATAATTAATTAAACCATCATCGTATATATGAGGTTTGTTATGTATATACATATGTGTAAGGAAAGGATATCACTATGCATTGTGCTCAAAAAATGACCCATAATATCTACTGGATTGGTAGTAATGACTGGACCACAGAACGTTTTGAAAACTTATTCCCTATTCCAAATGGTGTTAGCTATAATAGCTATTTCATCGATGATGAAAAAACTTGTGTTGTAGATGCTGTTGACTCTGAAATTCGTGAAGAATACTTTGACAACTTATCTCACCTTTTAAATGGTCGCGATCTTGATTACATCATCGTAAATCATATGGAACCAGACCATTGCCAAACATTATTGGAAACTTTAGAACGCTATCCAAATTGTAAGATGGTTGGTAATGCTACTACATTCCGCATGTTCGAACAATTCTATCGCACACCAAAACCTGACCAATACTACACCGTAAAAGAAGGCGACGAAATTTGCCTAGGAAAACACACTCTTGTATCCTATACAATGCCTATGGTTCATTGGCCAGAAGTAACTTGTACCTATGAAAAATCTACAGGTACATTATTCTCTGCCGATGCATTCGGCACATTCGGTACCATCAATGGCAACATCTTTGCTGACCAAACTGATTTCGTAGCTACTTATGAAGATGAAGCTCGTCGTTACTACACAAACATCGTTGGTAAATACGGTCCTCAAGTACAAAATGCAATCCGCAAGGTTTCTGGTCTCGAAATAAAACGTATTGCACCACTTCACGGTCCAATCTGGCGTACACCTGAAACAATTGACTATATTTTGCATAAATACTTACATTGGTCTAGCTATACAGCTGAGAAAAAAGGTGTTGTTATCGCTTTCGGATCCATGTACGGCAACACCCGTGACATCGCACAACAATTAGCAAAACAATTGTCTAAACGCGGTGTTACAGATATCAAAATTTACGATGTTTCCAAAACAAATGCCTCCTACATCATTGCTGATGCTTGGAAATATACAAACTTGGTAACAATTGCACCAACATACAACTTGAACCTATACCTTACTATGGAAAACTTCATTCATGAATTGAAAGCACTTAACTTCCAAAATCATAAAGTATCCATTATTGGTAACCATTCCTGGGCTTCTGCTGCTATGAAAACAATGGTTGCTCACTTTGAAAATGATTTCAAAGACATGGAAATCGTATCCCAACCTCTTGATATCAAATCCTCTTTAAAAGAAGAAGATATTCCATCTATTGAAAAAATGGCAGATGATATCAAAGCATCCATCGATGCACAAGAAATCAAAGAAGTATTATAATAGTCATACAAAAAGCCGTCCTTTGGGACGGCTTTTTAAAAGTCTTATGAAACTATGATATTTCCACTATTTTGTTCTTGACATAAATCTAACTTTTTCATATACTATACAAGTACCTGTTACACAACAGAATACATGGAGAGGTGTCCGAGCGGCTGAAGGAGCATGATTGGAAATCATGTGTGCGGTTATACCGTACCCAGGGTTCAAATCCCTGTCTCTCCGCCACATATAAGAAGGTTATCCGATGGATGGCCTTCTTTTTTTATACCAAAAACCCGCTTAATGACGGGGTTATAGGACAAAACGTGTTGGTTTTATAGGCGATGGGTCCAGTAATTTACTGGCTCCATCGCCATTTTAAGTTC
>NZ_CAKQFJ010000027.1 GCF_934230905.1 uncultured Veillonella sp.
TGGTGACCCGTCCGGGAATCGAACCCGGGATACCGCCGTGAAAGGGCGGTGTCTTAACCGCTTGACCAACGGGCCAAAGTTGGTGACTCACCCGCGACTCGAACGCGGGACACCCTGATTAAAAGTCAGGTGCTCTGCCAACTGAGCTAGTGAGTCATAAATGGCTCCCCGAGTAGGACTCGAACCTACGACCGATCGGTTAACAGCCGATTGCTCTACCAACTGAGCTATCGAGGAATATTTGGAGCGGGAAACGAGATTCGAACTCGCGACCCCCGCCTTGGCAAGGCGGTGCTCTACCGCTGAGCTATTCCCGCATACAGAACCGATAATTACTATATCATAATTATCTTCTGTTAGTCAAGAACTAAACTAGACCAGTTCTGACTGCCTTATAATAATATCAATTTACACATATAGTGTCAATGGTTTTTCAATGAATTTCCTATAAAATAATACAATAGCAACCTATATGATTTCTACTAAATATATAAAAGAGGACTTTCATATATATATATATCATTCACTAATAATTAAGTAAACAAAACATATATCATACTAAGTCCTCTCTATCATTATCTATTTAATATCTTCTTGTCTACCCTTACCAGCACCATCTTCAGCAGCTTTCACTTCTGCTTCAACAAATGTTTTCATATCATTTAGCATATGCATAGATGCATCAATGATAGATAATCCCATTGTAGAGCCTAATCCTTCAGCAATATCTAAATGATAATGTAATGGTGGTTTTACACCTAAGAAACGACATTGTTCCTTATGAATTGGATCATCATAAACAGCCGATGAAAATACATAGTCTTTCACCAAAGGTTCCATTGTTACGGCTGCTAGTACAGCAGCACCAGTTAAAGTGTTATCAAACACTACAGCCATACGATGACTAGCTACACCTAGAATAAAGCCTGTTAAGAAAGCAATATCTAGTCCACCTGCAACATGAAGTAAATGCAATACCGCATCACGTCGTTCGCTCTCACCAAGTAAAGACCAATCAGCAACAGCAATATTATAAGGGTCTACGAAAGAATGTATATGAGCAGCTCGTTGTTCAATAGTAGGCCCAGACTCAGACTCTGCCAATAGAGACTCATATGAGGCACCAGTTATAGTTGCGGTTGTAACCAAGGCATCAAGGAACGTACGTTCACCTATATTACCTAACGCCACCACTTGTAGACCCGTTTCATGTAATTTATCTGCATAACCAAAACCCATGGCAAGCGCTTGTTCCAATTCATCATCACTAATAGATGCTTCTATGCCAAAGAAATGAGACCCCTTACGGATAACACGGGAATCAACGTTTACTAAATGATTCGTATCCTGTTCCAATCCAACATTAACCACATATACCGGGGCTTTTAATTTAAATGCGGCCCCTTGCGTAGCACTCATACCCTCATTAAATCGTTTTATTGCATTTAGACTATTATGACCATGTTCACTATTTTGAGGTCCATCTACAAGATGATCGGTAGCTACAATGAGAACCCCATACTTCAAATGATTTGGTTGTGGATTGGCTAATACACCTGCAAATCGTTCTGCTATTGTTTCGAGCATAGCAAGACTATAAATCGGTTTTGTTAAATTATCAATACGATACCGACAGGTTTCCATAGCTTTAGCATCTAATGGTTGAATATCAAATGTTCTCATGCCTTACCTCCTGTTATAGCCATATACATATGAACGGCAAGATCAAGCATGCCCATTTGGATTGATCCGCCAGACGCCTCACCCAAGCATAATCCTAAATCTACATAAGCTTCAAGGCCTAAATTCTCTAATGAAGATTTGGCGGCCTTTTCAGCAGATAAATGAGATGCCATCACATAATCCATCGCATGAGGGACTAATGTTTTCGCCACTAATGCACATGCAGATGTATTAAATCCATCGATAATAACGAGGCCGTGATTAGCTGCTGCACCTAAAATAACCCCAACAATACAAGTAAATTCAAAGCCACCTACGGCAGCTAAAATACCAATAGCATCATCTTTTGGTATATATTTATATTTTTCTAATACATCATGCACAATACGTTGCTTTAATTTAAGCCGCTCATCGGAAATATTGGTACCTCGCCCTGTAGCTTCTTCTGCCGTAAGGCCTGCAAACTTAGCAGTCATAAGTGCACTTGCGGTAGTATTAGAAATTCCCATCTCACCAACAAGAAACACATTAAACCCTTCATCTATTTTCTCTTTTACAAGACGAATTCCTGTTTCAATACCCTCAATGGCCTGTTCACGTGTCATAGCAGGTTCTTCTAAGAAATTTTTTGTTCCCATCCCCAGCTTATGACTTCTAAGGCCTGGAACCCAACTCATATCAGCATCAACGCCCATATCAATAACTTCCATTTGTGCGCCACAGTAATTCGCCAAGGAGTTTGCTCCAGCGCCCTTCGGGATCAGATAATTTTGAGTCATACCAATCGTAGTTTCCTTTGGGTACGCACTAACCCCCATATCAGCTACGCCATGATCAGCAGAAGAAATAATCATACATGGTTTAGGAATCGTTAATTGTTTTTGATTCGTAGCAGCTCCATATTGAGATACCATATTCACGAGACGCCCATATTGCTTAGCATCAGATGCATCATTCCAATTCTTGATTATATGTTGTTCAATACCGGTACTGCGCGCATGAATCGCATCGCAAGTTTCTTTTAATAAACTCATAAAATCACTCCTAATTATTCTTAATTTGCCCCGTTAAATAGGGTAGTTTATTACGAATATCTCTACTTTTATTTAAATATGTTTCTAATCCTTTTCCTTCATCTTCTTGTGAAAGTATATCCTTAACTCGATGAATTTCATCTTCTATCAGTTCAAGGCCCGCCAGCACATTATGACGATTACCATAAATAATTTCCCGCCACATAGATGGTAATCCACCAGCTACACGTGTACAATCACGAAATCCACCGGCAGATAGTTTCATACGCAGTTCCCCTAGTTCATCCCCTCCGGAAACCTGTGTCAAAATCGCCGCTAGTAGATGTGGCATATGACTTACCATAGCCAAATACGCATCATGAGCATATACATCAACAAATTCAATACGTGAACCAACAGCACGTCCCATATCCGCTAGTTCTTGGGCTACCTCTTCACAGTATACATCGGATGCTTTATCCTCTAACACAATCCACCCCATACCTTTAAAAAGATTTTTATGAGATACTTCATATCCTCCCTTTTCAGATCCTGCCATAGGATGAACAGATACAAAAATAGTCCCCTTCGGAATTGATTCATAAACAGCACGTACAAAATTATCCTTTGCACTAGATACATCAGTTACAACTTGACCTGGTCTAAAAAGATGTGCCATTTCAGTAAAGAGTCGTGCATTAGTATCAGGAGGTAATGAAAATACAACAATATCAGAGTTCTCAATTAAAGGTTCTACTTCGGTCCAAGCTTGAGATATAACACCATCTTGTAATGCTGCGTCACATACCTCTTGTCGACGTGCATATCCTACCACATCATAATCTGTATACGCTTTTAAAGCCTTAGCTAAAGATCCACCCAGCAAACCTAGACCAATAATACCTACGGTTCTACTCATATAAACCTACTTTCATATGTACTATATATCTCCAATATATAAACGCAAAACAACTATACCATTACACCTCAACGAGGCGTTTTTCTTTCCATTTTCCACTCTGCCAACGATAAATAAACAATAAACCTCGTAAAATCTCATCAAGAGCCATGGCAATCCATATACCAACAAGGCCCCAGTCCCAGTAAATACCAAATAGATACGATAATGGTACAGCACATAGCCACATCCCCAAAACACCTACAAGCGTAGGTGTACGAATATCACCTGCAGCTTGCAAACATCCTACCATAACTATATTAACGGCACGCCCCAACTCAAGAAAAATTTCAACTAAGAGTACATCATGTGCTAATGATAAAATCTCAGAATCTGTAGTAAATACAGATAAAATCGTATCACTAGTCATATAGAAAAATGTAGCAAGCCCAACGCTAATAACAATGGCTAAACTCATAGACTTCCATACACGATTAGTAACTTCATTTTGTCGCTTAGCCCCCATAAGAAAACCTACAATGACTTGGGACGCATTAGCTAGTGCTATGGTATACACATAGCATAGCATAGCAATAACATATACATAGACCTTTGTATTAATAACAGCTAGACCCAAAATATTAACCATCTTCATTATCGTTGTTTGTGATAATTGATAACTCAAGGTCTCACCACCAGATGGCACGCTAATATGTAATAAAGACTTAACAGTCTGCCAAGGAAACGGTCTTAAATAAACTGTGCTAACCTTCAATTGTAATAGTTTCTTGAACAGGTATACGATAATAAGAAGTCCAATGACCTTCGAAAGCCATGTAGAAATAGATACACCTAGTACACCAAGACTCGGTATAGGCCCATGACCGAAAATCAGGATATAGTTTGTTCCTACATGGATAATATTCATAACGAGTGCCACATACATGGTGATCCGTGTCAGTGAATGGCCTCTAAATACGGCAACCAATGCATAGTACATAGCCTGTATTGGTAATCCTGCCGCTACAATGGTCGTATATAGCGATGTATCCCCCATCGTTTCCGGTGGTATACCAAGCCATGTAAAAATCCATTCATGACAAGTGATAAAAAACACTGCTGCTACCGAGGAGAATACAAAGTTTAGCACTAAACTAACTGTACAAACCTCTGACAACTTCGACTGATTTCGAGCACCCAAATATTGGGCAATCAAAATCGTCGTGGCAGTACTCATAACAACAATGAGCATGATAAAAATATTTAAAATTTGATTTGCATTAGCTACTGCTGCTACCGCCTGTGGCGAGTAGTGGCTCATCATGAGCTGATCAATATTGCCAACGAGCAATTGCAGGAATACTTCGATAAATATAGGCCAACTCAGTGTCCAAATGGATAAACTAATGCCCTTTTCGTATGCTTTCATAAATACCTCTACGAAAAATACCATACAATGACATTATTATAACACTTTCTACAACCACATGGGACAAAAATAAAACGTGTCACCATTAGGTGACACGTTTCTGATAAGTAAGATATAGTAAGTATCTACTATACCTTACCAATATTATTTAAATTGATTGCAAAGACTATCAAATAATGCTTGATCAGGTTTAACAACATCTTCCGTCAATGGACGTGGATGTACACCACCATTAACAGAGGCCATAGCTTTTTCAAAAGATGGCTTAGTTGTATCTTGGTAGATAAGACCTGTAACCAACCCTTGTGTTTCACCTAATGTTTTAAGTGCTGTTGCACGATCTGTAGGATCATAGCCTTCTGGTAAGCTAGTCAAATGTTCTTTGAACCAATCATAGCTATTATGTTTATTGTATGTAACACATGGGCTAAATACGTTAATGAAAGAGAACCCTTCATGGTCTATAGCTTGTTGAATCAAATCAACAAGTTCTGTGCGGTTAATCATATAGCTTTGAGCTACGAATGTAGCCCCTGCTGCAATAGCAGTTTCACACACGGACAATGGCGTTTCAAATGCCCCACGAGGTGTTGTTTTTGTAACAAAGCCGATATCGGAACGAGGGGATGCTTGACCTTTAGTCAAACCGTAAACATGGTTATCCATAACAATATATGTCATATTAACATTACGCTTGAAAGCATGGATAGTATGCCCCATACCGATAGCGAATGCATCACCATCACCAGAGCATGCAATAACTTCTAAATCTTGATTTGCAAGTTTAACGCCTTGAGCATAAGGAAGTGCACGACCATGAGTAGTATGTGCGCCATATGCGTAGAAGTAACCACCGATACGGCTAGAGCAGCCGATACCAGAGATAACTGCCAATTTTTCAGGTGGAATATTTTTTGCCACTACTGCATCAGTAATTGCTGCTTGCACCCCATAATGACCACAACCAGGGCACCAGTTAGGGCGAATATCATTTCTGTAATCTTTAGCTGTTGTCATATTATAGGACCTCCTTAATTGCATTTTTCACATACGATTTTGTGAATGGATTACCATCATATTTCAAGCAGCTAGAAATTTTAGATTTCTTATGCATGTTGATTTTGAATAGGTTAGTCAATTGACCTGTCGCATTATGTTCTACAATCACAACTTTCTTAGCTGCATCCATGAAAGGTTGTAATTGTTTTGCAGGGAACGGTTTAATCAAACGAAGTTGTAAATGATTAACTTTAACCCCTTCTTGATCGAATTCAGCTACTGCTTCTTCAATAGCACCACGGCTAGAAGCCATACCTACAACGAGCACATCAGCTTCATCGTATTTTGCATTGTTCAAGAATGGTTCATAGTTATCAGCTACAGTTTCCAATTTACGGAAACGTTTATCAGTTTGCGCTACATGCATTGTAGGCGCTTCTGCTGGTTTACCTTCTTCATTATGTTCAAGACCTGTAGAAAGGAATAAACCATTTTTCATACCTGGAATTGTGCGTGGAGAAATACCATCTTCTGTTAATTCAAAGCGTTTGAAATATTTAGGTTGTTCTAACTCAGGAAGGTCAGCTTCTTTCATCATTTTACCGCGATTAATAGGTACACGGTTCAAATCAAATGTAGGAACAGATTGTTTATTCAAGCCTTGTTGTAAATCTGGCATAAAGATAACAGGGCATTGATACATTTCTGCCAAGTTAAAAGCTTTTTGAATTTCGTAGAAACATTCTTCAATGGATGTTGGAGAAATTACGATACCAGAGTAATCGCCATGTGCGTTATAGCAAGCCGCATCAATATCGGATTGTTCTATCTTTGTAGCCATACCTGTGGATGGGCCGGAACGTTGTACATCGATAACAACCATAGGAAGTTCTGCCATGGATGCCATAGATAAGGATTCTGCCATCAAGGATAGACCAGGACCAGAAGTACATGTGAAGCCACGAACCCCTGCATATACACCGCCCATAGCAGTCATACAAGCCGCGATTTCATCTTCTGTTTGAACGATAGTAGCACCTAATTTATCCATGTTTTTAATCATGTATTCCATTACTTCAGATGCTGGAGTAATAGGATAGGATGCCATGAAACGGGAACCTGCTGCAATAGCGCCAAGAGCACATGCTTCATTACCCAATAAGAACATTTGATCCTTCTTACCAGGTGCTGGTAATGTATCAATTTCTACATCACCTAATTTTTCCATTACAAGGCTATAGCCATCATCAAAAGCGGCCAAGTTCTTATCTACGATTTCTTGAGATTTTTTCGCAAATTTTGCCGCGATTGCATCTTTAAACATCTTAGTATCAAAACCAAGAAGTGCTACGGACATACCAAGTGCTACAATATTACGCATCAATAAGGAACCTTGTTTCATTGCCGTTTCAGAGATTGGCAAGGATAAGCAGTTAACTTTTGAGCCTTCAAATTTTGAAAAATCTGGTTTTACCTTGCTATCACAGATAATATAGCCACCATCACGCACTTCTCCACCATGCATATCAACAGTTTCTTGATCAAGTGAAAGCAAGAAATCCACGCCTTCACCAATAGACATCACTTGTTCTAATGCAACGCGTAATGCGAAGGTCGTATGACCACCTTTAATACGGGACGCAAACAAACGTTGACTGTACAAAGAATATCCTTCTTTTGCAAGGATTGTAGCCATGATTTCGCCACAGCTCTCGATACCTTCACCTTGTTGGCCACCCATTTTCCAGATAAAATCTTTACGTTTTTGCAAGAGATTCACCCTCCTTAGGATACAATTATAATGCTGACAAGAGTCTACCCTATGTATATAATTACAGCTAAGTAATAAACCTGTCTCATAGAGCAATTGTAACATGTATGATAGACCTTTTACAATCTAACATTTCATATTTATTCTTCTTTAATACGTTGTATTACTGCATTAAGCCTAGACTTAGTAAAAAAAATCTCCTCTAATACGAGACCTTGTGCCGGTGCGGTTTTTCCAATTCGCTTACGGTCCTTTGCCGCTAATAATTCAGGGATTTGAGATACTGATTTTCGGCCTAGCCCAATGTCCACTAATAAACCAGCTATATTCCGAACCATATGATATAAAAATCCATCACCCACAACAGAAATATCAATCCGACCTTTTTGTTCTACAATACCAATAGCATAAATAGTTTTTACAGGATCTACAGGTGTTGTATTAGCGCCTTTTAATGTAGAAAAATCATGTGTCCCTTCTAATGCCTTACCGCCTTGTCGCATAGCTTCAACGTTTAACATTTTTTTTATATGCCAATAATAACGTTGTCCTATAGGATCAGCAATTTCTCGATTATAAATAGAGTAGATATATTCCTTTCCAAAAATATGATTACGCGGTTTCCAATCTAAAGGAATCTCAATTGCTTCTGTTACAACAATATCTTTTGGTAAATGAGCAATCGTCGCCCTAGGAATATTCTCCACGGGTATCGATCCAGATGTTTGGAAAGCACACACTTGAAATCGAGCATGTACACCCGCATCAGTACGAGATGCACCATAAATTTGAATAGATTCTGCACATATAATAGATAATGCCTTTTCCAAAGCCCCTTGTACTGTAATTCCCTTATCAGCAGACTGTTTCTGATAACCGGCTAAATCAGTACCATCATAAGCTACGATTAATCGTATATTCCGCATTATCCTAACCACCATAGGATTAATAGAACAGCCGTTACAATGAGCACTGCACCTACACCTACATAATCAACCCAGGTAATACTAAGTTCTTTCATACGAGTACGGTTAACACCACCACGATAGCAACGAGCCTCCATAGCAACAGCCAGTTCATCTGCACGACGGAACGCACTAATAAACAGTGGAACGAGAAGCGGTACCATATTTTTAGCACGTTGAATTATTGAGCCAGTTACAAAGTCTGCACCGCGAGCCGATTGGGCTTTCATAATACGATCCGTTTCATCTAATAAAGTAGGAATAAACCGCAATGCAATGGTCATCATCATAGCAAGTTCATGAGCGGGTACGCCAATATGACGAAAAGGATTTAACAAATGCTCAATGCCATCTGTAAGGCGTATTGGTGATGTCGTATAGGTCAGCAATGAAGAAAATAAAATTAAAAATACTAACCGTGCCGCCATTTGTAACCCCATAGCAATACCATTATCCGTGATATTAATAATTCCATAGGAAATTATACTATTACCTGGAGTTGTAAAAATATGAACCCCCATAGTAAAGACAATAATAATCCATAGTGGTTTTATAGCATTCCACATAAGATGCAATGGCAAACGAGACAATACCATTGCACCAATTGTAAATGCAGCTACAATGCCGTATGCCAAAGGTGTATTCGCTAAAAATATAGCAACTACAAATATAGTAGTACCAATAATTTTTGCTCTAGGATCCATACGATGTAACAAAGAATTACCGGGAAAGAATTGGCCAATCGTAATATTATTTAACATGTTGACCTCCTTCTAAGATAGCTTGTACAGCATCATCTACAGTTAATACTTCATTTGAAACATCAAGGCCTCGATTACGTAATGATTCTATCAATACAGATACAGGAGGTACATCAACACCAACTTGTTGTAATATATCACGATGATGATTAAAGATATCTAACGGTTTACCATCCAGTACAATCTGACCCTTATCTAATACAATTAAGCGATTGGCCATGCGTGAAATATCTTCCATATTATGAGATACCAAAATGACGGTTACCTCTTTCTCCTTATGTAATTTAATAATTTCTTCAAATATTTCTTCTCTGCCAAAAGGGTCAAGACCTGCCGATGGCTCATCAAGGACTAAAAAATCAGGTTCCATTGCCACTACACCCGCTATGGCCACTCGACGCATTTGTCCTCCTGATAGGTGAAATGGAGAACGTTCAGCATACGTATCATAATCTAATCCTACAAAAGCCATGGATTCACGGACGCGACGATCTACCTCTTTTTCATCAAGGCCTAAGTTTTTAGGGCCAAATGCAATATCTTCAGCAATCGTTTCTTCAAACAGTTGATGTTCTGGGTATTGAAATACCATTCCCACTTTATGGCGCATTTGTTTGGCCTCATCTGTTTTTTCACTCACATCGACACCATTAACAATCACTTTCCCCGTTGTAGGATGCAATAAACCGTTAAGATGTTGTACAAACGTAGATTTCCCCGACCCAGTATGTCCAATAATACCAAGAAACTCACCATTTTCAATGGTTACAGAAATATCTTTCAATGCTGTTTTTTCAAAAGGAGTACCTGCGCCATAGGTGTACGTAATATTATCTAATATAATAGACATTAGTGCGCCTCCTTTACATAATACGTAGTTAATGCGTCACCAAGCTCATCATTAGTAATGATATCTTTTGAAATATCAACACCTTTCTGAACTAATTTTGATGCAACTTCAGCAGCAACAGGTACATCAAGCCCTAATGCCTTTAGCGTATCTACTTGAGTAAATATTTCACGCGGAGTTCCTTCCTGAAGTTTAACACCATTCTTCATAACTATAACACGATCCGCTGTAACGGCTTCTTCCATAAAGTGAGTGATTAATACAATCGTAATGCCCTCTTCTTTATTTAATTTATGAATCGTTTTAAGAACTTCTAATCGTCCTTTAGGATCTAACATAGCAGTAGGTTCATCTAAAACAATACATTCTGGCTTCATAGCCAATACACCAGCAATGGCTATACGCTGCTTTTGACCACCCGATAATAAATGTGGCCCATGTTCAGCATATTCAGTCATATTTACTGACGCTAAAGCTTCATACACACGCTTACGAATCTCAATACTAGGTACTCCTAAGTTTTCTGGTCCAAAAGCTACGTCTTCTTCTACAACAGCTGCTACAATTTGATTATCCGGGTTTTGAAATACCATTCCTACATGTTGACGTATATTCCAAATATGTTCATTATCTAATGTGTCAAAACCACACACAGTAATATGCCCTTCTGTAGGTTGTAATAAAACATTAAAATGCTTAGCTAATGTACTTTTACCGCTACCATTAGTACCAATAATGGCTACAAATTCACCTCGATGTATACTAAGATTAACATCATCTAAAGCACGTACGTCATTACCATTCTCATCAATATATATATGACTTAAATGGTTTACCTCTATCATAGTTTCGTTTGATTTCATAAATGGCCTCGTATCTTTCTAGTCAATTTCGCCTTTGTAAAAGTTGACAATTATACTTTCACTACTACGATAACTGCTACTATATAACGATATTTACATAAATCGATTGTACCATAAAATTGACAATAAAAAAACGGTGCTATAACCGAAGTTACAACACCGTATAAGTTTGATTAAACTAACTCAATAATAGCGCAAGGTGCAGCGTCACCTTTGCGAAGACCAGTTTTGATTACACGAGTGTAACCACCTTGACGGTCAGCATATTTTGGAGCAATTGTATCAAACAATTTTTTTACTACGCTTTCATCCATGAGGTATGCAAGAACTTGGCGACGTGCATGAAGATCACCACGTTTAGCCAAAGTTACCATTTGATCTGCTAAAGAGCGAAGTTCTTTCGCTTTAGCTTCAGTAGTTTCGATACGCTCATATTGGAAGAAAGATGTTAACATGCTACGGAACAACGCTTTACGAGCGGAGCTATCGCGGCCTAATTTTCTGTACATTCGTCTTCCTCCTTATTCGCCTTTTTGCTTAAGATTAAATCCACCTGGATGATTGCTAAGTTTTTCAGCAATTTCATCAATAGATTTTTTACCTAAGTTGCGAACTTTTCCTAAGTCATCAATGGTTTTGTCTAGCAAATCTGCAATTGTGTTGATACCAGCACGTTTCAAGCAATTATAAGCACGAACAGAGAGTTCCAATTCATCAATGGAAATCTTAGCTGGGCCATCATCTTCTTGAACATCTTGAGGAGTAGGATCAACTACATCACCTTCAAGATTTTGATCGTCTAATTCAACAACACTTGTAGAGTGTGCTAATTTAGTGAAGTTCCCTAAATAACCAATCATAATGGCAGCAGATTTTGCCACTGCATCAGCAGCGGTAATGGAACCATCAGTCCAAACTTCTAATGTAAGTTTGTCGAAGTCCATTTCATTACCTACGCGAACATCACTCACTTCGTATTTAGCACGAAGAATTGGGGAGAAGATGGAATCGATTGGAATGCAACCGATAACATCTGAATCCTTTTTATTCTTAGTGGAAGGAACATATCCTTTACCACGTTCGATTACTACGTCCATTACTAAATGAGCTGTTTCATCCATTGTCGCAATCACAAGTTCAGGATTCAATACTTCTACTTCTGGTGGAAGTTGCTCAGCTAAATCAGCAGCTGTCAACATACCATCCTTTTGAAAGTCAAAGTGAACTTCCAATGGCCATTCTGCATCTTCTTCAAGTTTGATGCACAATTGCTTTAAGTTAAGGATAATATCTGTTACATCTTCACGGATGCCAGGAATAGTAGAGAATTCATGAAGAACCCCATCAATTTTGATAGAGGTGATAGCTGCCCCATCCAAGGATGAAAGCAAAATTCTGCGCAAGCTATTACCGAGAGTGATACCATAGCCACGATCTAATGGTTCACATACAAATTTACCATAACGACCGCCTTCAGCAATGTCCACTTTCTCGATTTTAAGTTTCTTTTCTTCGCTCATCAGGAACATCCTCCTATATAACACACGTTCTTAGTTTAATTATAGCACGGCCGTCAAAACGGCCGTCTATATATTATACACGACGGCGTTTTGGAGGGCGACAACCATTGTGAGGAATTGGAGTTACGTCTTTAATGGAAGTAACTTCAAGACCTGCAGCTTGTAAAGCACGGATTGCAGCTTCACGGCCGGATCCAGGACCTTTTACAAATACTTCAACAGTGCGAAGACCATGTTCCATTGCAGCTTTAGCAGCTTGTTCAGCAGCCATTTGAGCAGCAAATGGAGTGGATTTACGGGAACCACGGAAGCCCAAGCCACCAGCGGAAGCCCAAGACAATGCATTGCCGTTTGTATCTGTCAAAGTTACGATAGTGTTATTGAATGTAGAACGAATATGAGCCGCACCGGATTCAATATGTTTCTTTTCTTTTCTTTTAGTTCTAACAACTTTTTTAGCCACGCTTTATCCCTCCTTTATCTTATTTCTTTTTACCAGCAATTGCTTTTCTAGGACCTTTGCGAGTACGTGCATTCGTTTTAGTACGTTGACCACGAAGTGGTAAACCCATACGATGACGTTTGCCTCGATAGGAGTTGATTTCAATCAAGCGTTTAATGTTAAGTGCTTCTTCACGACGAAGGTCACCTTCTACTTTATAATCAGCATCTAACACTTCACGAATTTTCGCTACTTCATCTTCAGAAAGATCGCGAACACGTGTGTCAGGATTAATACCAGTTTTAGCAAGAATTTCGTCTGCTAAAGTAGGACCAATACCATAAATATAAGTTAAACCAATTTCCACTCGTTTATCACGAGGTAAATCTACACCGGCGATACGTGCCATTTAAATCTCCACCTCCTATCAGATTATCCTTGTTTTTGTTTATGTTTTGGATTTTCGCAAATAACCATTACGCGGCCTTTACGTTTAATGATTTTACATTTTTCGCATATCTTTTTAACTGATGGTTGAACCTTCATTAGTACCTCCTTTGTGGATCCTATGCTTATTTAAAGCGATAGGTGATGCGACCACGATTTAAGTCATATGGTGTCAGTTCCATAGTAACTTTATCACCAGGAAGAATACGGATAAAATTCATACGCATTTTACCTGACACGTGAGCTAATACCACATGACCATTTTCCAATTCAACTTGGAACATAGCATTAGGTAATGCTTCTACTACCGTACCTTCCACCTCAATAACGTCTTCTTTTGACATATTTTTTCCTCCGGTTACCTGTTTTATTTAATTAACCGCGGTTCATCACGCATGGTTAATATTTCAGGGCCGTTTTCTGTAACAACCACTGTATGTTCGAAATGAGCAGCTGGTTTACCATCAATGGTAACTGCCGTCCAGTCATCACCCAACACACGAACTTTATAAGAACCTAATGTAATCATTGGCTCAATACACAATACCATACCTGGTTTCATCACTGGACCATGGTCCGGATCACCATAATTTGGAATTTGTGGATCTTCATGCATTTCGCGGCCTAAACCATGACCAACGAAGTCGCGAACGACACCGTAACCATGTTTCTCACAATACGTTTGAACAGCGTGACCGATGGCACCAATATGATTGCCAACTTTCACTTGTTCGATTCCCTTGAACAGACTTTCTTCTGTTACTTTTAACAATTTCATCACATCTGGTTTGACATGACCAATTGGAATTGTCACAGCCGAATCACCATGATAACCATCCACAGATGACACAAGGTCAATACTGAGAACATCACCATTTTTAAGCTTACGCTTGGCACTCGGAATACCATGAACAACTTCTTCATTGATAGAAGCACAGATTGTAGCAGGGAACCCATAGTACCCTTTACAACTTGGTATACCACCGTGGCTGCGAATATATTCTTCGGCAATTGTATCTAACTCAAGCGTCGTGATGCCAGGTTTAGCCTTTTCTACTAACAAGGACAACGTGTCTGCTGTAAGCTTGCTTGCCTTGCGGATACATTCAATTTCATGGGCAGATTTTAAAATAATCATAGATTATTTCTCCAACGCCTTAATGATGTCAGCAAATACTGCGTCTACATCTTGTAAACCATTAATTTCTTGATATAAACCGCTATTACGATAGTAATCAATTAATGGTTTAGTAGATTCTTCGTACACAGCTAGACGTTTCTGTACTGTTTCAGGGTTATCATCAGCACGATTTTCAAGAACTGCTCGTTCGCTAATACGTTTAACAAGTTCTTCAGAAGGAACATTTAAGTTAAGCACAGCGTCCAAAGAAATTCCTAATTCTTTAAGGATTGCATCCAAGGACACAGCTTGCGCTGTAGTTCTTGGAAATCCATCAAGAATAAATCCAGATTTGCAGTCATCTTTAACCAAGCGATCACGTACGATACCAACAGTTACACTATCTGGTACCAATTGACCAGCATCGATATATTTCTTAGCCTCAACTCCAAGAGGTGTTTCGTTCTTAATCGCAGCGCGGAACATATCACCTGTTGAAATTTGGGGAATACCGTATTTTTCAATAAGTCGAGCTGCCTGTGTGCCTTTACCAGCACCAGGAGGTCCCATTAATAAAATATACATTCTGTTTCCCTCCTATTTTACAAAGCCCTTATAGTGGCGTGTTACCATAAGTGACTCAATTTGTTGCATTGTATCAAGTGCTACACCTACAACGATCAAGAGAGCTGTACCACCAAAGTATACGCCTTGCACGCCTGTAATCGTACCGAGAAAATTCGGTATGATAGCGACGATAGCTAAGAATACAGCACCAGCCAATGTAATCTTGGTCATCACGTTATCCACATAATCAGCAGTAGGTTTACCCGCACGAATACCTGGGATAAAACCACCGTATTTTTTCATATTATCTGCCATATCTGTAATGTTGATAGAGATTGCAGTATAGAAGTACGTAAAGATAAAAATCAATATTGCATACAATGCCGTTTGTAACGGCGTTCCCCAAGTAAATAAATCTGCCATTTTATGAACAAAATCATTTTCAATAAATTGTGCAATTGTTACGGGAAACATCAACACAGATGACGCAAAGATAATTGGAATTACACCTGCCTGATTGACTTTCAATGGCAAGAATGTAGAGTGACCACCGTACATTTTACGACCAACTACGCGTTTAGCATATTGAATCGGAATACGACGTTGGCCTTGCGTAACAGCTACTACAACAGCAATCATTGCAATAGCAATTACAGCAAATAAAAATGCTTGGAACATATTAATCGTTCCAGTTTGTATATATTGGTAAATAGTTTGAAGACCATCTGGTAATCTAGCTACGATACCAGCAAAGATAATCAAAGAAATACCATTACCAATGCCATATGCTGTGATTTGTTCGCCAATCCACATCAATAAGCATGTGCCTGCTGTTAGGATAATAGCTACAACAAATACACTAAGGATATCATTATTTACGAGAGCGGAATTTGCACGTAGTGCAAACGCCATGCCAAAGGCTTGTATAAAACCTAAAACAACCGTACCATAACGAGTTACCTTCGCAATTTTTTTACGGCCCTCTTCACCATCTTTACTCCACGCTTCAAACTGTGGAACTACAGCTTGAAGTAGTTGCATGATGATGGAAGCATTAATGTAAGGTGTAATACTCATTGCAAAGATAGAGAACTTACTTAGCGCACCACCAGCAAACAAGTCTAATAGACCGAATAAATTACCGGATGTAAATAAAGATTCAATAACAGATGCATCAACACCAGGTACAGGGATGTGAATGCCGGCTCTAAACACGGCAAACATCATCAATGTGTACACAATCTTATTACGCAACTCAGTAATCTTAAAGATGTTCGAGAGGCTATCTAGCAAACTAGATCACCTCTACTTTTCCGCCTGCTGCTGTGATTTTTTCTTCAGCAGATTTAGTGAAGCCGTTAGCAATTACAGTTAGGTTTTTAGTTTCCAAAGAACCATTACCTAAGATGCGAATGCCATCACGTACATTTTTCAAAATACCAGCTTCAATAAGAGCTACTGGATCAACTGTTGCACCGTCTTCAAAACGGTTCAATTGTTCTACGTTAACTTCAGCATATTGTTTAGCAAAAACGTTGTTGAAACCACGTTTTGGTAAACGACGATAAAGAGGCATTTGGCCGCCTTCAAAACCGGAACGAACGCCACCGCCAGAACGGGAGTTTTGACCTTTTTGACCACGACCAGATGTTTTACCCAAGCCAGAACCTAAACCACGGCCTACACGAGTACGAGTTTTTTTGGAACCAGCAGCTGGTTGTAATTCATGAAGTTTCATTCAGTGCACCTCCTTATCAGTATTAAACTTCTTCAACTTTTACTAAATGTCTAACTTTGTGAAGCATACCTTGAATTTGTGGTGTTACTTCTTTTACGACTTGAGAATTAGTTTTTTTCAAGCCCAAAGCTTTAACTGTCGCGCGTTGATCTTCAGGACGACCGATTAAGCTTCTTGTTAATGTTACTTTAACTTGTGCCATTTCTTGTCTCCTTATTACGCGTTATAGATTTCTTCAACGGATTTACCACGAAGTTCAGCAACTTCGCTAGCACGTTTCAAATCTTTCAAACCTTCAATAGTAGCACGAACCATATTGTTAGGGTTAGAAGAGCCCAAAGATTTAGTCAAGATGTTACGAACACCAACTAATTCCAATACGGCACGAACAGGACCACCAGCAATAACGCCAGTACCTTCAGCAGCTGGTTTCAAGAATACACGGCCTGCGCCGAATACACCTGTTACAGTGTGAGGGATTGTACCATTTTTAATTGCTACATTTACGATATTTTTCTTAGCATCATCGATACCTTTGCGGATAGCTTCAGGTACTTCCGCAGCTTTACCTAAGCCAACGCCTACATAACCGTTGCCATCACCAACAACTACAAGAGCGCTGAAGGAAAAACGACGACCGCCTTTAACTACTTTGGCTACGCGGTTGATGAATACTACTCTTTCTTTAAGATCAAGACTGGTGTAGTCAATTCTCGCCATGTCTATAGTTCCTCCTTCTTAGAATTTTAAGCCTGCTTCACGAGCACCTTCTGCAAGTGCTGCTACGCGACCATGATAAATATAACCACCACGGTCAAACACTACAGTGTCAATACCTTTAGCGATAGCTTTCTTAGCAACTGCTTCACCAACAGCTTTAGCAGCAGCAATGTTACCACCATAGGATAAATTTAAATCTTTATCTAAAGAGCTAGCAGCTACTAATGTAGTACCTGCTACGTCATCGATAACTTGAGCGTAAATGTTGCTCAAGCTGCGATATACGTTCAAACGTGGGCAAGTTGCCGTACCAGAAATATGACGGCGAATACGAAGATGACGTTTTGCTCGAGCGATGTTTCTACTAGATTTACGAGGCAAGATATTCACTCCTTTCATTCATATAGATGATATTACTATTTACCTTTTGCACCAGCTTTACCAGCTTTACGACGAACAACTTCGCCTTCATAGCGGATACCTTTACCTTTATAAGGTTCAGGTTTTCTCCATTTACGGATATCAGCTGCTACCGCGCCTACAACTTCTTTGTCTGCACCAGACACAACAATTTTGTTAGGAGCTGGAACTTCAATTGTAATACCAGCTGGAGCTTCCATCTCTACTGGATGAGAGAAGCCAAGTGTAAGAGCCAATTTATTGCCTTGTTTAGCCGCTCTGTAACCAACACCGTTGATTTCAAGAGTTTTTGTAAATCCTTCTGCTACGCCTGTTACCATATTAGCAACAAGAGCGCGAGTCAAACCGTGAAGGGCACGATGAGCTTTATCTTCGGAAGGACGAGCTACTGTGATTGTGTTACCTTCTACAGTGATGATCATATCTGGATGCAAATCGCGAGATAATTCACCTTTAGGACCTTTTACGTTCATATGATGGTTATCATATGTAACAGTAACGCCTGCAGGAATCTCGATAGGCATTCTACCGATACGTGACATTATTTCTACCTCCTATTGCTACTATTACCAAACGTATGCGATTACTTCGCCACCAAGACCTTCTTTACGAGCTTGTTTGTCGCTCATAACGCCTTTGGATGTAGAAATAACTGCGATACCCAAACCACCAAGTACACGAGGAAGTTCTTCCTTTTTCGCGTAAACACGTAAACCAGGTTTGGAAATACGTTTAATTCCTGTAATAACTTTTTCGTTATTGGAACCATATTTCAAAGTTACTTTTAAAGTGTTTTCTTCTTTTTCAACGTTCTTTACAAAACCTTCTTGTAAAAGGATGTCAAGAACTGCTGCTTTCATTCTAGATGCAGGAATGTTTACCGTTTCGTGAAGTGCAGCATTTGCATTACGGATGCGCGTAAGCATATCCGCGATAGGATCGGTCATTACCATAATCTAAAAACCTCCTCTCGTCTAATATTACCAGCTGGCTTTTTTAACACCAGGAATTTGTCCTTTGTACGCCAATTCACGGAACGCAATACGGCTGATACCGAATTTACGCATATAGCCGTGAGGACGACCAGTTAAGTTGCAACGATTGTGCAAACGTGTTGGGGATGCATTAGCTGGTAATTTGGACAAGCCTTCATAATCACCTGCTGCTTTAAGCGCCGCACGTTTAGCTGCATATTTTTCAACGATTTTAGCGCGTTTCTTTTCGCGTTCAATCATAGATTTTTTAGCCATCTATATGTTCCTCCTATTATTTTTCAAAAGGCATACCGAATTGAGTCAACAATTCACGAGCTTCTTCATCTGTTTTAGCACTTGTTACTACGATAATATCCATACCAGTAACGCGTTCTACCTGATCATATTCGATTTCAGGGAAGATGAGCTGTTCTTTAAGACCCAAAGCGTAGTTACCACGGCCATCAAATGCAGTAGCGCTGATACCGCGGAAGTCACGTACACGAGGTAATGCCGCATTGATCAATTTATCAAGGAATTCATACATGCGTTCGCCACGAAGAGTAACTTTTGTACCCAACGCCATGCCTTCACGAACTTTAAAGTTCGCAATAGATTTTTTAGCTTTTGTAATTACAGGTTTTTGACCAGCAATAATTGTTAAGTCATTCACTGCAGCTTCTAAAGCTTTTGCATTGCCTACAGCATCGCCAACGCCGATGTTGATAACGATTTTTTCCAATTTAGGAATTTCCATTACGTTGCCGTATTGGAATTTTTCTTGCATACTCTTTTTGATTTCAGAGTTGTATTGTTCAAATAAACGAGACATTTATGTAGCTCCTCCTTTCCTGATTATTTAAGTACTGTACCGGATTTAACAGTTGCACGAACGAATTTACCGTCTTTACCTTCAACTTTTTTGATACGAGTAGCTGTTTTAGTTTCTGGGTCAACGATCATTACGTTAGAAACATGGATGCCAGCTTCTTTAGTAACAATGCCACCTTGTGGGTTAGCTTGAGAAGGTTTTGTGTGACGTTTTACAGTGTTTACGCCTTTAACAAATACGCGTTCTTTTTTAGGTTCAGTAGCAATTACTGTACCTTGCTTACCTTTATCTTTACCGGAGATAACAACAACTGTATCGCCTTTTTTGATTTGTAATTTAGCCATATGCTGCGTTCCTCCTTCTTATAATACTTCTGGAGCTAAGGAAACGATTTTCATGAAGTCTTTTTCACGAAGTTCTCTAGCTACAGGTCCGAAGATACGAGTACCACGAGGGGTTTTATCTTCTTTAATAACTACTGCTGCGTTTTCATCAAAACGGATATAGGAACCGTCTTGACGGCGGATACCTTTTTTAGAACGAACAATAACAGCTTTGACTACGTCGCCTTTCTTGACAACGCCACCGGGTGATGCATCTTTTACAGAAGCAACGATTACGTCACCGATATTGCCGAATTTGCGATAAGAACCGCCCATGACTTGGATGCACATAATACGTTTTGCACCAGTGTTGTCGGCAACATTCAAAATTGTTTGTTGCTGGATCATCGTCTATTCCTCCTTACATCACTCTTATTTTTGTCTTTCAAGAATTTCAACAACTCTCCAACATTTATCTTTAGAAAGTGGACGAGTTTCTACAATTTTAACTGTATCGCCAATACGGCACTCATTATTTTCATCATGAGCTTTGAAGCGTTTATTGCTAACCATTGGCTTATTATATAATGCGTGAGGTACTTTACGTTCTACAGCAACAACAACAGTTTTTTCCATTTTGTCGCTAACAACTTTACCTACGCGGACTTTACGTACGTTTCTTTCTTCTGCCACGATTTTAAGCCTCCTTTTCAAACTTTAACAAATCTGTCATTATGCGTTTTCAGATTTAAGTTCAACTTCACGTTGTACAGTTTTAATACGAGCGATTGTCTTCTTAACTTCACGAATGCGCATAGGATTCTCTAATTGACCTGTTGCAAGCTGAAAACGGAGGTTAAATAACTCTTCCTTAAGACCGGAAACTTTTTGTTCCATTTCGGCAGCGCTCATATTGCGAATGTCATTAACCTTCATTTACGTCACCACCCAATTCTTTACCCTTAACAACAAATTTGCATTTGATTGGAAGTTTATGGCTTGCAAGACGCATAGCTTCACGAGCTACAGCTTCTGGCACACCGTCCATTTCAAACATTACACGACCTGGTTTAACTACTGCTACCCAGTATTCAGGAGAACCTTTACCAGAACCCATACGAGTACCAGCTGGTTTAGCTGTGATTGGTTTGTCAGGGAAAATTTTAATCCATACTTGACCGCCACGTTTGATATAACGAGTCATAGCAATACGAGCAGCTTCGATTTGACGATTAGTGATCCAAGATGGTTCGCATGCTACCAAGCCAAACTCACCATGAGACACTGTATTACCGCGCATAGCACGACCTTTCATACGGCCGCGGAATTGCTTACGATGTTTTACACGCTTTGGAATAAGCATTACTTGCCACCTTCTTCCTTCTTAGCAGGTTGTTTTGCTTCTGGCAAAACTTCACCTTTGTAAATCCATACTTTAATGCCGATACAACCATAAGTTGTATGAGCTTCAGCAGTACCGTAGTCGATATTTGCACGAAGTGTGTGCAATGGAATAGAACCTTCACGGTAAGATTCGCTACGAGCGATTTCAGCGCCGCCAAGACGACCACTTACCATGATTTTGATACCTTTTGCACCTAAGCGCATTGTACGACCAACAGCTTGTTTCATTGCACGACGGAAACCAATACGGCGTTCCAATTGGCTAGCAATGTTTTCAGCAACCAAGATTGAATCCATGTCTGCTTGTTTAATTTCTGCGATGTTAACGTCCACTTGTTTATCAGTGAAACGAGTCATTGCTTTTTTGATATCTTCGATACCAGCACCACCACGACCGATAACCATACCTGGTTTTGCAGTGTGGATAGTCAATTTAATACGTTTATTTGTACGCTCGATTTCAATGCGGGAAATACCAGCAATGAAAAGGGTTTCTTTCAAGAAGTTACGAATTTTAACGTCTTCATGAAGATTAGCAGCGAAATCTTTTTCTGCATACCACTTTGCGTCCCAATCTTTTACGATACCGACACGCAAACCGTGTGGATTAACTTTTTGACCCACTCTGTTTCCCTCCTTCTTAAGCTCTTTCTTTAACTACTACTGTTACGTGGCTAGTGCGTTTCAAAATTTTGAAAGCTTGTCCACGGGAACGAGGATGAATACGTTTCAATGTAGGACCTTGATCAACGAAGATCTCGGATACATACAAGTTATCCACATTCATATCAAAATTGTGTTCTGCATTTGCGATTGCGGAACGCATAACTTTTTCGACTACATCAGCGCCAACTTTCGGAGTGAACTTCAAGATGGCAAATGCCTCGCCGATGTTTTTACCGCGCACTAAATCAGCAACGATACGGATTTTACGAGGCGCGATTCGGATATGTCTAGCGATTGCTTTTGCTTCCATTAATTATTCCTCCTATTTTTTGCCTGTAGATTTTTCGTCCTTACCGTGACCTTTGAAAGTACGTGTAGGAGCGAATTCACCTAATTTATGACCTACCATATCTTCTGTAATGAATACAGGTACATGTTTGCGACCATCATGCACAGCAATTGTGTGGCCTACAAAACTAGGGATAATAGTAGAGGCACGGGACCAGGTTTTTACAACTTTCTTTTCGTTAGTTTCGTTTAAAGCATCAACTTTCTTAAGCAAATGATCTGCTACGAAAGGGCCTTTTTTAATAGATCTGGACACTATTTTATCTCCTTTCCTTTATCCTATTTTGTACGACGTTTAATGATCAAGCTGTTAGAAGCTTTTTTCTTGTCGCGAGTTTTAACACCATGTGCTGGTTTGCCCCAAGGTGTAACAGGATGTTTACGACCAACAGGAGATTTACCTTCACCACCACCATGTGGATGGTCACAAGGGTTCATTACAACACCACGGTTACCAGGACGAACGCCCATCCAACGATGACGACCAGCTTTACCAATTACAAGGTTGCTGTGTTCAGCGTTGCCTACAACACCAACAGTTGCACGGCATTCTTGACGTACGCGGCGCATTTCGCCAGATGGTAAACGAAGAATAGCATAGCCATTATCTTTACCCATCAATTGAGCGGATGTACCAGCGGAACGAACGATTTGACCGCCTTTACCGATTTTTAATTCGATGTTGTGGATTTGAGTACCGTCTGGGATATTAGCCAATGGTAAGCAGTTACCAGGTTTAATATCAGATTCAGGACCGGAGAATACAACGTCACCAACTTTTAAGCCGTTAGGAGCTAAAATATAACGTTTTTCACCATCAGCGTAGTTAAGTAAAGCAATACGAGAAGAACGGTTAGGATCATACTCGATTGTTGCTACTTTAGCTGGGATATTATCTTTAGTACGTTTGAAGTCAATGATACGGTATTGACGTTTATGACCGCCACCTTGGTGACGAACTGTCATTTTACCAGTATTATTACGACCACCTTTTTGGGAAATCTTAGCCAACAAAGATTTTTCTGGTTTGCTTGCTGTGATTTCGTCGAAGGCGGATACTGTCATAAACCGGCGACCAGCGGAGTACGGTTTAAATGATTTAATTGCCATTAGTGGGCCTCCTTACAACTAGACTCTTAGACACCTTCAAATAATGTAATGGATTCGCCAGCTTTTAAAGTTACGATAGCTTTTTTGTAATCACTACGTTTACCTTGTGTACGACCCATGCGTTTAGTTTTGCCTAATACGCGAATAGTAGCTACTTTTTCTACTTTTACATTGAAGATTTTTTCAACAGCTTGACGGATTTGCACTTTATTTGCAGTCAAAGGCACGCGGAACGTGTATTTGTTTTCTTCCATAAGCTTTGTGGATTTTTCGGTAATAACCGGACGGATTAGTACATCATGTAATTGCATTATCCAAGTACCTCCTCAATTTTTGCGACAGCGCCTTTAGTAATGAAGAGCTTATCGTAATGAAGAAGATCGAAAATGTTCATACCTTCGCAAGCCAATGCTTTAACACCTTGGATATTGCGAGCGGAACGTTCAACATTTACATCACCTTCAGTGATGAACAATACTTTTGCATCGCCAACATTGAAGCTATTGATAATATTCAATACTTCTTTTGTTTTAGGAGCTGCTAATGTGATTTCTTCCAAAACGTATAATTCGCTATTATTTACCTTATCGCTAAGAGCAGATTTAACTGCCAAACGTCTAGCCTTACGAGGCATAGCTTTGTAATAGCTGCGAGGTTGTGGACCAAATGTAGTACCGCCACCAATCCAGATTGGAGAACGGCTAGAACCGGAACGCGCACGACCAGTACCTTTTTGTTTCCAAGGTTTGCGGCCACCGCCACGAACCATACCTCTAGTTTTTGTTGCATGTGTGCCGAGACGTTCGTTAGACAATTGACGAACTACGGCTTGATGCATAACGGCTTCGTTTACTTCAACGCCGAATACTGCATCGTTTAACTGTATTTCACCGACTTTAACGCCGGATTGATTATATGTTGCTACTGTAGGCATTACATAATCCTCCTTTCGACAAATGATTATTTAACAGGTTTAACCGTGTTGCGAACCATAACCAAGCTACCTTTAGCGCCTGGGATACCACCTTTAACCAATAAAAGGTTACGTTCAGCATCAACTTTCACAACGGATAAGCGTTGTACGGTAACTCTGTAACCACCCATTTGTCCAGGGAGTTTTTTACCTTTGTATACCTTACCGCCGCCACCGGAGATCATAGGACCGATGGAACCAGGTTCACGGTGAGATTTGGAGCCATGAGTTTCAGGACCACGAGAGAAATTATGGCGTTTAATTGTGCCAGCAAAACCCTTACCTTTACCTGTACCTACTACGTCCACCAATTCACCTTCTGCGAAGATATCAGCTGCCAGAGTTTGGCCTACTGTGTAGTCAGCTGCATTGTCAACGCGAACTTCGCGAAGATATTTAACTGGAGCTACGCCAGCTTTGTCGAACTGACCTTTTACAGGTTTTGTTAAATGTTTTTCTTTAATGGAACCATAACCAATTTGTACTGCTTCATAACCGTCTGTTTCAACAGTCTTAACGCGCACTACAACGCTTGGGGTAGTTTCCACTACTGTTACAGGAACTAATTGGCCTTCAGCTGTGAAGACTTGTGTCATTCCTAATTTTTTACCCAAAATAGCTTTAGACATTATCGCACCTCCTTATAGTTTTATTTCAATAGATACACCAGCTGGTAAATCTAAACGAGTGATAGCATCTACTGTTTTCGAATTTGGTTCAAGAATATCGATTAAGCGTTTATGTGTACGCATTTCGAATTGTTCACGAGAATCTTTGTTAACGTGTACGGAACGAAGAATTGTGAAGATATTCTTTTCTGTTGGCAATGGAATCGGACCAGATACCATAGCGCCATTTCTTTTTGCAGTGTCTACGATCTTAGCAGCGCTTTGATCGAGAGCTTTGTGGTCGTATGCCTTAAGGCGAATACGGATTTTTTGCTGTTTAGCCATTATTAATAATTCCTCCTGTCGTCCATTTCTTGAATGAACTGCTCCATAGAAATTCTCCTCCGCAGAGGCAACCTTCTACTTCATAGTTTGAAAACACAACACGAGAGCGGTAGAACATACCGCTCCTACATGTCGTGGGTATTGTGCCCAACGCATCACTACGATGAGCATAAAGGTTGGATTAACCTTCGATTTCTGTTACAACGCCAGCGCCTACTGTATGGCCACCTTCGCGAATCGCGAAACGAAGACCTTCTTCGATAGCGATTGGAGTAATCAATTCGATTTCCATTGTTACGTTATCGCCAGGCATACACATTTCTACACCTTCAGGAAGGTT
>NZ_CAKQFJ010000028.1 GCF_934230905.1 uncultured Veillonella sp.
TTGATGTTAAGTTGTTCGCCATGTTTACGGCTAATCACTGTCGCATCATCACCAGCAAAGTTATGTTTAGCATCATCTAACGCTTGTTTTGTCTTATCGATAGCAGAATTTACTACAGATGCTACATCTTGCGTAGTGGCTACGCCGTTTTTACCTTGCACCGTACCTTGTGTAGCACCAGTAGCACCAAGTTTACCAGTAGTATCATCAATAACAAGTTTGCCTTCGTCTACATTCACTGTGTATGTTTTAACACCAGCTGCTGTAGCATCGCTAACAGTTGCAAGGCCTGTACCAGCTACTTTCACAGCATCTTGGGCAAGTGTTTTAACTTTATCAGAACCAGTTGTAGACAAGTTAGACAAGTCTTTATCAGCAGATTTTTCGGCAGCAGTTACAGCGTTTTGTAATTTTGTGCTTGTACCAACGGAAATAGTATCGCCAGATACAGTAGTTGTAACAAGCGCATTTGTACCGCTTTCACCAACGACCTTGAGTTTACCAGTTTTAAGGTTTACAGAGCCATCAATTGTGCCATCATTGATGGTCAATGTGGAGGAAATACCAGCCAATGCATCGTCCATTTGTTTCTTATTAACGGCTGCATCGTCGGTTGTGCCCTTCTTAACACCTTTGATTTCTTGATTACCCGCGTTGATGCCGCTAGTGGTAATAGAAATTGGTGTAGCACCCGTACCAGTCGGTGTAACTGTCACGCCACCACCATTGATAACCGTTTGGTTACCCGTAGCATCTGTGAAAGTACCACTTGTTAGGCCTGTAAGGTTTTTAGCCATTTTGAGGCTCAATGTGCTAGTTGCCTTATCCCCAACAACCGCGATGTTACCATCGGTTACATCGGCACCAGAGGCAACAGAACCTTTAATATTTACCGTTTTACCAAGTTTCAAGCCAACGGTATCGCCTGAGTCACCAGCCATGTTAATTGGCATTTTTAGAATGGTTTCTGCTGTTTTGTACAATTGAGAACCATTGACCGCATCTGTAGAGGTAGCTGTGACCGCACCAGCTGCAACGTTCTTAATTTGACGTTCTGCACCAGTGGCACCAACAGATACAATCGAACCCTTGTTAAGACCTGTGTTACCAGCATAACTAGCAGCTTCGAAGGTAACGCCATTAATGGTAGAATCGGTAGCCGCTGCATATTGATCAGCAGAACTTGCATGACCAAGAACTACGGCCCCATCAAGACCTGTACCTACGGTAACGTTATTGCCCACAACCATAACATTCGAGGAATCTACGGAATTATTATTACCTACTACATGAATGCCTGTTGTACCAGCTGTACCGGCAAGGTTTGTATTTCCCATGAACGTAGATTCAGAGGCCTTAATAGGATTTGTGGCCGTACCATTATTGTTACCTTGTACATGTGTACCGGTTGCTGTGGTATCGATGTATGATGGATCACCGATAGCACTAGAGCTATCACCTTTTACTTCATTTCCTACGCCAATTGAAATCGATGATAAACCAAGAGCTTTTGATAGAGTCCCAATTGCAAGACCATTGCTAGCTGTAACCTCAGTGCCACCACCAATAGCAATCCCATTAACAGAGTTTGTAACTTTAGCACCTTCACCAAATGCCATAGCATTTTCACTATTAGTAATATTAGCTGAACTACCAATTGCTACCCCATCATGAGCTTGTGAAATATTTGCGTTAGAGCCAATAGCTACTGACCTCACACTATCAGTAATATGACTATCACGTCCTATAACAAGACTAGATGTACTCGTTTTATTAGACGGGCCTCCAGGTACAGATGATGTTATCGAGCTATTTTGTCCTAATACAACTGCACCAACTGTACCAGTTATATTACTAGTTTCCCCCATAGCAATTGAATGTTTACTATCAGAATCAGTTGTTACAGATTTACCTATAGCAATTGCTGCTTCGCCTGAAGCCGTTGCATCAGCACCAATAGCTATTGACTTTTCACCAGCAGCCTGTGCATTAACACCTCCTGCAATGGATTTTGTTCCTGTTGCACCCGCCTTAGAACCAGAGTATCCATAGTTTGTAGTCGCATTACCTACTGTTTGTGTGCTTGTACCATCATTGATATGCATGTAGCTAGACATATTCTTAGACAATGTATCGGCTACGGCATACAATTGAGAACCGTTGATACCGTCTGTAGATGTAGCAGATACTTCGCCAGCAGCGACGTTTTGGATACGACGTTCATAATCGCCAGCACCAATTGTTACGGCACCGACGGATTGAGCACCCGCAAAGCCAGTGATTTCATCACCATTGATAGTGGCTTTACTTACCTTACCAAACGCACCACCTGTTGTGTTGTTGCTTACAACAATGTTACCAGCTGCATCGTATTTTTTAGTGTGGATGCTATTTTCACCACTAGAGGTATTTTCGCCATCAGTCAAAGCATCAGGAGTAAATGCATAAGAATCATGTCCAAGATATACTGAATTCCCTAATGTTCCTTCATGATATAAGTTTATATCACCACTAATAATACTAGAAAATTTACTTTTAGTCGGTGCTATAAAATCAGTTGCAGTTTTACTAGACTTAATATTATCAAAAGTCTTATCACCCATAACAATCGTATTGCTACGAGTTACGTATGCATTGTTACCAATAGCAATACTGTTTTTTACAGGTTCTAGATATTGCTCTCCTTGCATACTAGATATCCCTAAGGTTGGTGTTGCGGTTTCTATATACATAATATTTGATGTAGGATTACCAGAATAATCACGAGAATATGTTCGTCCTGCACCTATATATGCACCACCAATAGCAATATTATTATTACCCGCAACTTGACTCCCATTTATAGCTACTGAATCGCTTCCACTATAAACATATGAATTATTTAACGCTAAGTTTTTATCACCAGTTACAGAGCTTGTTCCTATAGCAGTACTATAAGTACCACTAGCATCAGCATTATCACCAATAGCAATTGAATGACTACTATTAACATGAGCATTGCCACCTATAGCAATAGACTGATCATTAGTGGTGCCACTTTGGTAACCAATAGAAATAGAATTTATTCCTTGAGATTGTGCATTTTTACCTACAGCAATGGAATAATTTCCTAAAGCACCACTTTTTTCGTTTGCTTTACCTAAATTATTACCTCCACCAGCACCTTGAGTTGATGTCCCATCATTAACATGCATATACACATCAGGGCTAGCACCAGCAGTTACGGCTCTAACAGCTTCGTATAATTGGCTACCGTTAACGGCGTCTGTAGAAGTTGCGGAAATCTCACCAGCGGCTACATTTTTAAGTTGGCGTTCATTATTAAGTTTACCAATAGAAAAAGTATTCCCATAGGTTAGGGATGAAGAGTTGCCAGCATAATTTGAAGCATCTAGATTTACCCCATTAATATTTAAAGTACCACTTGGTTTATTAAGGGTTGCAAATTCTGAATTATAACCAATGGCTACCGCACCTTTTACGCCCCCTAAATGGGTAGTTGACTGAATATTAGTACCAATCGCTATTTGTGATTCACCATTAATGTCATTTCCACTACCCATGATTATGCCATTTTTCACAATTCTAACAACATTATCATGACCAATAACTACACCACCATCAGAGTATACAATTGTGCCACCACTATAACCATTATTCGAACCTAGAATAACGGCTTTATTTATAGCTTGGGCATTACGTAAACCTATATTTACAGAATGTCCTTGAGCGCTTAAAGAACCACCGCTATTTGCTCCAATAGCAATAGAATCAGAAGCATTAGCTCCTGTACCAATCGCGATAGATGTATCACTTTTATTTAAATTATCCGCAACTGCACCAGCACCAATCCCAACAGTATTGTCACCTCGAGCCATAGCACCACCAATCGCTGTAGAAAAATTAGGATCAGTGCTAGCGCCGATTACCTTACTACCATACCCAATTGAAACATTTTGCTTTCCTCTTAGTATATAACCATCGGAAAGTATAGAAACATTTCTATCTCCACCAATACGTTGAAAATCACCTAATGCAACATTATAGCTTCCCATCGAATCACTACTGATTGTTGACTCATTACCTTCTGAGGAAATGGTAATTCCACTACCAACAATGGTGTTATGTTGACCTTTTACGTTATTGGTTGATCCAAGAATTTGATTGGTAGTGGGTGACGTCCCATAAACACCATAATCCTTATTATTAAAACCTACAACAGATGAATATTGACCTTGTATTTTTGAGTTAGCACCGACTAGGGTAACTTCAGAATTTGTTGCTTGCGCATTTTCACCTACTGCAACTGAGTCATTATAAGTGGCCGTAGCTCCAGTACCATATTGAGTACCAGTGGCGGCCGACGCCACTCCCCCGCACATCACCATAGCCACCATCACAGCCGCCACACTTTTACCAGCCAATGAGGTAACTACAGATTTAACGCTCGATTTACCGTCTCGTTTTGCAATTTCCGACACCACAACCCAAGCGTTTTTGGTTTTTGACCATATAACTTTGTATATATGATTCAGACCCATATCTATACACTCCTTTTGTCCCTATATTGGATGTACACACTCTATAGACATAATGATACTAAATGCCCCCCCCCCGTCAACATTTTTATTCATATTCCCTTCATTATTTACATAACTTTGCAGATTTATTTAATATTTAGATAATATATGATAAGTTTATCTTATATTTTAACATTTCATTAATTTCTAAATTCTACAGGAATTTATCGGTTACTTATAACTATTCTCAATCTACAATTCACGCTTTCACAAAAAAATATCGCCATAGAGATAGAACAGGTCTATCATCTATGACGATATAGGTCATATCATTATTTAGTTATTATGAAAATGACAAGCAATATAGAGTTCTGCTAGTACATCTGGATTACCACACATCCGCATATACTCTAGTATACGCCTCACGTAGCGCCGATGTTCCATCATAGCTGCATCTAATTTTCTCCGCACATAGGTCGGTGGATGTAACAGCAAAATTGGTTCCGTGTGACCACCATGAATATAGCATTGCTGTTCTGTAGGCCCATCGGACACCATATAGGTAAAGGGTACCACAATATTAAAGTATCCATAAGCGCCATCCTTGCCTACAGGTTTCCTCGTTTTAAAGGGTATCCAGGTCATATTCACAGACAAGGTACGAGGCTGATTATACGAGGCTCGTTGCCCCATCGTATTATGCAAAGCCCGTAAATCGACGGCTAAATATTTTGCTAGATCATAAAACAGGCGTAACATCGGACGATGTACTAATGCATCTGTGCCATCCGCGTAGTAACACTTTGTCACATTACCACCCGATTTATAGTCTGGAATCATACACCATAGATGGCGGACCATACAATCTTGTAGTACATATTCTCTCTCGTTGTCTACTACATAGGGTGACACATTCGTATGCTCATCATACACTGTTTCCATACAATAGTCTCCTCTTAAATAATACGAACAAACTATATAAGGAATATTCCCACTCTATATATGAACGCGCATTCATTTCGCATTCATTGTATACCTATGTGCTTTTACCTGTAAATATGTAATTTTAAAATATATACCCATAAATTTATCACATTTTTTAATATATGAAGTATGCAACTATATGCAGCCACGTATACTATCTATATCATTTGATTATCTATTATCATCTCCTAACTCTATCTCTAATTTGAATATTACATTACATATCTATACATGTATTCCCGTAATACATCCAAGATACGTTTATGTCGTTGTTGTACCGATTGACGTGAACAATTTTGCTGTCTTGCAACATCCGACAAATTACAACCACGTCCATAAATATCGGTAATCAACTGTTGTTGCTCTACCTTTAATAACCGCAAAGCTCTTTGCAATAAATGATATTGTTGTACTCGTTCCTCACGATATACAGTCTGGTTAGCTACATCTATGGTATCTGGTATTTGATCCATCGCCAATTGCTCATCCCCATCCGCCGTATCTGGAATATGGAATTCATGATTCCACTGTTGTTTAATCCGTTTATAGTGATTGAGATGTTTAAAATGAATGGCCGATTTCACATATCCCGCAAAAGGTACTGCACCAGCTAGATTATAGGTATAAATCGATTCAATAAAGGTGAGCCACAGCATAGCCTCTACATCATCCTCGACGGTGCGATTTACTAATAACCGCTCGTATTTTACGATGAGTGGGCGATACCGCCGGCATAATTCCATCTTAGCCGCCGCACCATCTATTGGTTCACTTGGCACATCACAGATAGGTACCCTCGTTTGGCATACCTCTACCAATGCTTCATCGCGAATCTGTTCAAATCGCGTTATATTTGTTACGTAATATTGTTCAAAATCTTGTGCAGAATAGAATGTCATTGTAAATCCTTTCCTGCCCGGGCACAGTTGTACTATACCGCAGGAGGAAAGAATTGCAAAAACAGGAATGGCCTAGAAAATACAAACATAGCGCTGTTATGTTAGTGACTCTAACTTTCTTGCCAAAGATACATTAATACATAAAAAGATGCTAACAATAATCATTAGCATCTTTACATTGTTTCCTAAATTTTCGTTATCTAGGACTCTATTAACTTATTAATCTCATCAATCCAATTTGTGTCAGGTTGCTCCAATTGTGCAAAAAACACATGTAAATTAGTACTATTAATTAATGCTGCATCCATTCCCAATTGCTTTGCACCATTCATCATAGTTCTATAACTCTCTTTTGTAATATTAGAAACCAATTGTGTTCGCTGAGATTCTTTAGCTGAATAATCTTGGATACCTGTATATTTTTCAATATAAGAAGCACTACGCCGCTTTGATGGTGTCTGCAATCTAACAGAAGTATCCCAATGCAATAAAATGACTTGCATAGTACATGGATTTGTAAACATTACCACATATTGGCTTGCCAATTCACACGCATGGAGCGAGTTCACTTTATAACAAATATCATTAAATTGTTCATGTGGTTTCTTTTCTGTATCACAAACAATAACAACTAAATCATAATTTCCTTTTTGATATACGTCTTGGTATATAGGATATAAATTCCCATTACCTTTTGCATCTCTAAGCGTTATATCATATACATCCGACCACACATTCAACAGTTTTAGTCGATTAAGATAATCATACTCTTCTGACCCTTCACATATAATATAAATCTTCTTATTATCTTTCAGAGGCGGTAATAATGGAACCATATAAACCTCCTAGTATTTCGATTTAATTTCTAACAAGGAATCAAAAAATGATGGATCAGGCAGGGCACCTAGTACACCTTTTTTATATTTATCAAGAAGATTAGTACTATCTCGAATACCAGTGTTAGCCGTTGTAAAATCAGCCAATGAATATAGATATACTTGTTCTTCATCCTTATGAACAAACCAAATTTGTTCTTTTCTAAATAGCCTTTTGCAATCCAACAAAGTTACATCATGAACTGTAAATATAAGCTGCGCCATATCATTTAACTCATTATTAAAAAGAGCTACAATAGCACGTGTTAAAGAAAAGTGTAAACTACTATCCAATTCATCAACAATTAAAGTTCTGCCTTTTTCTAAAGCTTCAATAATATAACTAGCTAAAGCAGCAATTTTTTTCGTTCCCGTAGAATCAAATACCATACTTGGTACTGGATGGCCTTTGTACACAGAAATTAACTTTAATTGATCTAACAATTGTTCCGGCAATGCTAAGGCACGTTCGTCCGCAATCGCTTTACCATTCTTTTTTAATTTTATATCCATATCTGCTTCAGCATATTTAAAATCATCTAAATAAACATCAGCTTGTTTAATAAAGTTAACAACTTTTTTCTGAATATTATTTTCATTCTTTAATAATTTGATAGTTTGATCAATGGGAATATTATTCATATTAATAATATCTATTGAACGAGCAAATTCAGTAATAATTTGCTTAATCTCTGCCAATTTACTAAACTTAGATGTATCGATAGCATGACACAATAAGGCTTTATTTGCAACCACTTCCATCAAAGGTTCTACATTAGGATCGATACATTTAAATTCCTGTTTTTTTATATCCTTTAAAATTAATGTATCTGACTTCTCATTACCATATTCATCATAAAATTTGTGTACGAAATGTTCATATACGATTTCTTCTGATTGAGTATCATACGTTATAGTATAATCATACTTTTTCTTATCATATAAAAAAGCAATACCTAATTTACAAATAGGATTATGTGTAAATAAATTAGGTAATAAATGAGGCTCATTATTTAATAAAATATCAATAATACTGGCTATACCTTTAATTAAACAAGTCTTTCCCGTATTATTAGGCCCATATATAGCGGTGCTTTTTACAATATTATTTCCATTTTCTTGATGTACATTGGATATAAACTTTTTAGTACGCATATCTGCATTCGCAGAAAACACAACAGGTTTATTAAATGCTAATACATTATTTAATCTCACTTCCATTAACATATTAACACCTCCTCACAAGTATTATATCACGAAGTTAAATTTTATGCTAATTATTAACACAAAAAATATTCAGCAAATAATATAGAAAACGCGTAGGTTACCATGCCCGCATAACGGGTGGTTTAATGATTCGCGACTACGTCGCGTATCAATCTAAAGGCAACAACAAAATGGATGTCTCCTTGTAAAATATAGAGAAACATCCATGTGTTGTGGCCAATAAATAATATGTATTTATCAAAATGAATACATATCACTATTGTGAGTACTAATCAATATAATTCTGATATAATAAAAATATCTTTATAGAAAGGAGGAATAGTATGACTAAAAACTCTCCAAAACCTACTAATGATGGATACGAACGCAGAGACGGAGCACAAAAAACCACCAGTGGCAAACCTGTTCGTCCCGCTCCACCACCCTCGTCACCTACTCCGAAGAAGTAATTTTATCTGCTGTGAATCCCTCTTCAAAGAAACCATTTGGATAACTATACTCTCTAACTTCGATATCATTTTTAATATCAAATATAGAATGTAGGTATTCAAACTCCTTACTATATGTCTCATTAGATAGCCATTCAGCATATACTGGATGGCTATCTATTTTAATTTCAGTCGTATCCTCGCTCGAAAATGTTGCCCCTAGAAATTTTCCTGTTGCTATCACATGCCCTGACTTAATTATTTGAATTAAATGATCTTTGCCATCTAACATACAATTATTCAGCATGCTATCTTCTTGAAAATAAATATAACCATTATTTTCACTTGTATACCTATCAATTATATTCTTAAAAAATTTTTTTACTATTGTTTGCCAAGCATATCCCACACTAATTCCACTTAAAATAGACAAGAATACAAGTAGAAAATATTGTGGGTCATCATAACCAAATAACTTATTGATAATTGTATATATAAGTAGCGTTATAAAGAAACAAAAGATACTATATACAAAATAATTTAATATTTGGTCTATCGAACTACCCCTTGATTTCACATTTCCTAATGCTCTAGCAACTTCCTTAGCAATAAATCCAGGTGCTAGCATAGCAATAATTTCAATATAATGTTCCATTAGTCTCACCTCGTTAGGTTTACTATAACATGAATCCACTCTTAATGCACTTAAGTCTCTATACTATTAGATACTAACATAGAATCTTTAAATTTTTATTTCATCAAATAACTCAATTTACTGGCAGTGTAATATAACATAAATAAAAAAGCTATTATATCCAAACCAATATCATATGTTTGGATATAATAGCTTTAATTTATTATTTTTTCCCGCGACTCACCGCAAGGTTTGCCCCCAACAGCCCGCCCCGATTGATATGGGGATGGCGATGTGAGGTACCTTCTTTGATGGATGTTATACGAGATCGTTGAAATTTTTCAAACACTGTATCCAGTTCTCGCAATAGAACCTTCTTTTGTGATTCTTTTAATTCATACAAGTCCCCTTTGAACTTAATATGTGTATCCTTCACAACGGTGCTAATATCATAGATGCGTTCTTGCTGTTCATTATTAACATTTACAAGCTCATCTAAGGTCAGCTCATAGTAACGAGCCAACGCGCACAGTGTATCGAGATCTGGTTCTCTATAGCCAGTCTCGTAATTGGACAATGCTGCATTACTAATGCCTACAGCCTTGGCGACTTCGATTTGGCTCTTGCCCATGCGTACGCGAGCCCGTTTCAAGTTCTTGTAAAATTGCATGTTCATCACCTACATCGATTACGTCACATTCTATTACAGTGTTTCACTGATCATTTTGAAAGCTTCCTCTGCGACAGCCAATGTTTTATCGATTTCTGCACCCTTATGGCACATGGACACAAAGTTGCTTTCAAATGGACTTGGCGCATAGTAAATACCATGGCTCAAGTTATGATGGAAGAATGTCTTGAAATGGTCAGCATTACATGCACTAGCGTCATCAAAATTGTGAACCGGTTTATCTGTAAAGAATAAGGTAAACATGGAGCCCACACGTTGCACCACAGCTGGCACATTGTATTTGTTAGCCAATTCTTCAAGGCCATTGCACAATGCTTTTGTGCTATCTTCCACTTGTTTAAAGATAGTTGGGTCTCGTTGCAACATGGATAATGTAGCAAGACCTGCTGTTACGGCCACAGGATTACCACTCAATGTGCCGGCTTGGTAAATAGGACCGGATGGTGCTACTTCGCTCATAATTTTGCTAGAACCGCCAAATACAGCGAGAGGCATGCCACCGCCCACGATTTTACCGAGGCAAGTCAAGTCAGGTTTAATATTGTATAGTTTTTGTGCACCACCGCTGCTAGCGCGGAAGCCACACATAACTTCGTCAAAGATTAATAGAGCACCATGCGCCTTTGTAACATCCCGCAAAGTTTCAAGGAATCCTTCTACTGGAGGCACACAGCCCATATTGCCCGCTACTGGTTCTACGATAATACAAGCAATAGTATCGCCCATTTCATCGAATAATTGTTTAACCGCATCAATATCATTGTAAGGCAATGTGATGGTATTTTCTGCGACGCCCTTTGGTACGCCTGGGCTATCTGGTACGCCAAATGTAGCAAGGCCAGATCCGGCTTTCACCAATAGAGAATCACTATGGCCGTGGTAACAGCCAACAAATTTAACGATACGATCGCGACCCGTATACCCACGAGCTACGCGTAATGCGCTCATGGTCGCTTCGGTACCAGAGTTAACGAGACGGACCATTTCCATGGATGGCATGAAAGCTTGGATTTTCTTAGCCAATTCCGTTTCTAACAATGTAGGCGCACCATAGCTTGTGCCACGAGGAATGGCTTCTTGCAAACTAGCCACTACCTCAGGGTTCGCATGGCCTAAAATCATAGGTCCCCAGCTTAATACGTAGTCGATGTACTCGTTGTTATCGATATCATAGATGCGGCTGCCACTAGCGGAGCTAATAAATGGAGGATTTGAGCCTACGCTACGATAGGAGCGAACAGGACTATTAACGCCACCTGGCATATATCGTTTCGCTTCGTCAAACGCTTTTTCTGATTTACCTAGTTGTAACATAGTCACTCCTTATTGTTTAAGCCAACGTGCCACATCAAGGGCATGGTATGTAATGATGATTTTAGCACCGGCACGTTTCATAGAGAGCATCGTTTCCATAACAAGGCGTTGTTCATCGATAAGACCAGCAGCTGCAGCCGTTTTAACCATCGCATATTCGCCGGATACATTGTAGACTGCCAATGGCAATTCATAACGATCACGAGCTTCGCGAACGATATCTAAATAGCATAATGCCGGTTTAATCATGATAATATCCGTACCTTCAGCGATATCGAGTTCAATTTCACGCATTGCTTCTAAGCGATTGGCAGGATCCATTTGGTAGGATTTACGGTCCCCAAATTGTGGAGCCGAATTAACGGCGCCACGGAATGGACCATAATAGGCAGATGCATATTTTGCAGCATAACTCATGATAGATACATTGGTGAAACCAGCTTCATCGAGAGCTTCACGAATAGCACCTACACGGCCATCCATCATATCAGATGGCGCTACCATATGAGCGCCAGCTTGTGCTTGGCTAACCGCAACCTTGCACAATAAAGGCAATGTTTCATCATTCAAGATTTCGTGGTGATCAATCATACCACAGTGACCAGTAGAGGTATATTGACACAAGCATACATCCGCAATAACCAAGAGATTTGGTACCGCTTCACGGATGGCTTTGATTGCTTGTTGTACCGGTTGAGACATATCCCAAGCAGAGGAACCTTGTTCATCCTTATAGGTAGGAATGCCAAAGATTTCTACGCCACGAATGCCGAGGTCATACGCTTCTTGAGCCACCTTTACCGCTTCATCTACAGATAAATGATATTGTCCTGGCAATGTGTCGATTTCTTTTTTAATTCCTTCACCAGGAACGATGAATAATGGATATATTAAATCTGTTGTATCTAATGTAGTTTCTCGTACTAAATCACGCATTTCTGGAGAAGTGCGCAAACGGCGAGGTCGATAGGTTAAATCGTACATGGTAAATTTCCTTCTTCCGTTTAATGAATGGCAATATATTAGTTAGCACAGTCTTTCACAATTGTATCCACAAGACCTTCTGTAGTATATACAGGACTAATGATATCTACAGTTAGACCTGCACTCATAGCCGTAGCGGCCGTAATAGGTCCGATGCATGCAATCTTTGTATGTTCTAATAGTGAAAGTGCATCTTCACCCAATAAATCTAACGTATTGGTAACTGTAGAGGAGCTAGTAAATGTAATATAGTCAACATGACCATGTTGCAACGCATCTACTAAGGCCTCTTGTTGAGATGTGTCTTGTTGTGTTTCATACAAGCGCAAAATATCTACATCGATATCTAGGTGACGCAATTCACGTGGAATGACTTCACGAGCCTTCTTAGGTTGGATTAATAACACCGTATCTCCAGCTTTTACATGCTGTTTCAATGCATCCACAACAGATTCAGCCTTATAATCTACAGGGATGATATCTGGTGTAATGCCGTAATTTGTCAACGCTTTAGCTGTAGCACTACCAATTGCACACACCTTAGCATACCCTAAGGAACGAGCATCCTTACCTTCACCACGCAAGGCATCAAAGAAATAACGTACCCCTTCAGCTGATGTGAATACAACACTAGTGTATGTATCCACACGATGCAATAAACGCTTATCTTCATCAAATAAGTCTACAGGCATTGTTTTAATAGCAGCAGCTTGGATTACATTAGCCCCTTGATTCATGAGCATATCTCGGAATTTGCTAGCTTGAGAACGTGCACGTGTTACCACAATTGTTTTACCAAACAATGGCTTATTATCAAACCATTGCAATTGTTCACGCAAATTAACTACATCACCGACAACAATAATTGCTGGCGCTTTTAATTGTGCTTTTTCCACATCTTCCACAACATGTTCCAAGGTAGATACAAGTACCTCTTGAATCGGTTTAGTGCCCCACCGAACGAGAGCCACCGGCGTATTAGCAGAGCGGCCATGGGCCATCAATTTCTCTGCAATTGTAGGTAAATTACCTACGCCCATAACAAAACAAAGTGTATCGACTGCTGTTGCAAGGCCTTCCCAGTGAATACCAGACACTGATTTAGTAGGATCTTCATGACCAGTAACAACCGCAAAGGATGTTGCCATAGCACGTTGAGTCACAGGAATACCTGCATAGGCAGGCGCTGCGATAGGTGATGTGACACCTGGTACAAATTCAAAAGGAACACCAGCCTCACGAAGTGCCAGCGCTTCTTCACCACCACGACCAAAAACAAGTGGATCTCCGCCCTTTAAGCGTGCTACAATTTTTCCTTCTTTGCCTTTTGCTACCAGTAATTCATTGATTTCCCATTGCTGCATAGTATGGTCTCTACATTGTTTACCTGCATAAACCAATTCTGCATCAGGTCGAGCCCATTCCAATAAATGAGCATCGGCTAAATAGTCATACACGATAACATCTGCGCGTTCAATACATTCTTTACCTTTTACGGTGATTAATTTAGAATCTCCAGGGCCTGCGCCAATCAAATATACTAAACCTGTCATTTAATGATTCCCTCCTTAACAAGAGCTTCCACAATGTGTTTGCCTCCTTCTTCATATAAGGCTTTTGCGAGATTTTTGCCTAACATAACCCCTTTCTGAGCAGGTCCAGACAACTCGCCTTCATATACAGTTTTACCATCTAACGAGGCAATGAGCGCTTTCAATGTTAGCTGTCCTTTTTCAACAGTTCCGTATACGCCCATCGGCACTTGGCAACCTCCATTGAGTTGATTTAGAAAACTACGTTCTCCTTCTACAGCAAGACGTGTTGATTCATCGTCGATGTTAGATAACATATCCAAAATTTCTACATCATCACTGCGACATTCAATCGCTAATGCACCTTGCCCCACAGCTGGAATCATTTCATCAGCTGTAAAAACTTGTGTGATTTTATCATCTAGGCCGAGGCGTTTTAGACCTGCTTGTGCTAATACAACACCATCAAGGCCTTCTGTTTCAATTTTACCAAGCCGTGTTTGGACATTACCGCGAATCACTTCAATTTGTAAATCTGGACGACGATGCAATAGTTGCGCTTGACGGCGTAAACTACTGGTACCAATACGAGCACCTTGTGGCAATTGATCTAAGGTTTTATAGTTAGGACTTACCAATGCATCAAATGGCACTTCTCGCTTAGAAATAGCACCCAATGTAAGTCCTTCCGGTAACTCAGTCGGCATATCCTTTAAACTATGAACAGCAATATCAATATCGCCTGCATGCATAGCAGCCTCTAATTCAGCAGTAAATAATCCCTTTCCCCCTACTTCCGCAAGAGGCTTATTCAAAATGCGATCACCTTTAGTATTAAAATTGACCAATTCAACCGTAATTCCTGGGTATAAGCATTGTAATTCACGTTTTACATATTCTGATTGCCATAAAGCAAGAGCACTCTTTCGAGTTCCGATTCTAATATGATTCCTCATTCTACGAGCCTTCTTTCTCGAGATTAAACATATCCTTGAATAAATCCCAATATAAACCTTCTTCTTGTGTACCGGCGATTTCATTGAAATGAATCATCGGTTCTCTTAGCATCTTTCTAACAATCATACGACTCATAGAATCAATGATACGGCGCTCTTTATCGGAAATATCTGTTAATTTAGCAAGTGCACGATGTAATTCACGACGACGAATACGATCAGCTTTATTAGTCAACAAGGCCATCATAGGACGTACCGACAAATAGCCAAATTTTTCTAATACTTCATCTATTGCTTCATAAATAATCGGTTCAGCTAATTTCGCTTCTTCCTCGCGTTGTTGTTTATTTTCTTCTACTACGCTTTCCAATGCATCAATATTAAAGAGATATACACCATCAATATCCGCAACTACTGGATCAATATCACGGGGCACTGCAATATCAATCATTACAATTGGTCGACCATGACGTAATGCGGCAATACGCTTCGCTTCAGTTTCACCAATAATATAATGTGGTGCCCCTGTTGATGTGATGATAATATCTGCATGTTCTGCTTGTTCTACATAGTGATCTAACTTAATGGCTTGTCCATTAAACTTCTTAGCCAATGCTTCCGCTTTAGTAAAAGTCCGATTCGATACAAAGATAGTTTTTACACCCTTAGCTTGTAAATGTGTAGCTGTCAATTCACTCATCGTGCCAGCCCCTAAAATAAGAACTGTCGCCTCTGAAAGAGGTTTATCAAGACTATCTTCGGCTAAGTTAACCGCCGTATAACTAACAGATACAGGAGTATTAGCAATCCCCGTGTTAGTACGTACTTTTTTACCAACACTTATAGCGCGTTGGAACAGAATATTAAATACAGTTCCTGTAAAGCCTGCACTATAAGCAGCAATATACGCACCTTTTAACTGACTAAGAATTTGTCCTTCCCCTAAAACTAGAGAATCAAGGCTAGCAGATACACGAAATAGATGTTCTATACAAGCCTTTTCTTCGTAAAAGAAAAAGGCTGATTCATCAATTGTATCGGCATGTTTTAAATGTTTTAATACGTCAAGCATATACGCTTTAGGAGATTGTACATCTTCTAATACAGCATAAATTTCCGTGCGATTGCAAGTCGATAGAATAACACATTCTGAAATTTTTTCGTATTCATAGAGTCGATTTAAGGCGCTTTCTACCTCGTTCTTCTCAAACGAGAAACGTTCACGCACCTCAACGGTAGCACTTCTATGATTTAGTCCTAAGACTACTAATTGCATGGTGTAGTTTCTCCTCTATCAAAGGCCATTGTCCCTTGAGTATGGCCAAAAATTCAGTTTCACATAAATGAGTGCGCCAAAAATGACTACGCGCCTCTACATTTGGGATAAGTAACTTTACTTCTTCCCTCATAATTTTAAGTCTAGGTATAGCAATTTGCAACTCACTATAACGATTAATCATATCTCGTTTCACAAGACGATTAATACGCGGTCCTCCGTTATTGGCACTAATAGCGATATGAAGGTCCCCAATATCAATCGTCGATGGCACCGTAAAATCGCAAGATACAGCACAATCAGCTCGATTAACCAATATTCCATAGTTGCGAGCTATACGTTCAATATTATCATTAACAACTCTATTATCAGTACAGATAAATAAAAGCTTACTTTTTTTAATAATATCTATATGCTCATCGTTAAACATTGTAGTATGCCATATAAATTGGTGCGCCTCATGCCAAGCTTTCATCTGGGCTGTTATAACAGGGCTAATGACAATACATTGACAGGGCTCGTTTAAGCACAACGCTAAACGCCGTTCAGCCACAGCCCCACCACCTATAAAAAGAATAGTATCAGACGCTGTAGTTTGTAATGTTACCGATATCATAATACACCTCGCATGATTAATGATACCGCTTATGTATACCTACATGTTTCACTATAGATATACATAAGCGGTATAAAAAATCGGCTTGATGAATCAAGCCGATTAGTTATTTGCTTACATAAATCGTTTAAGGTAAACACCAATACGACCTTTACGGGAAGTACCAGTAATAGCCTCTACCTTCATTCGGCCACGACCACGCATAGAGATAACATCCCCTTCTTTAACCTCTTGGGATGGTCCCTTAGCAGGTTGCCAATTTACTTGCAATAAACCGGCATTTACAGCGCTCACCAATTTGGTACGGGATACGCTAAAGCCAGAGCTTGCTACCGCATCCAATCGAAGCGATGCTACGGTAGTGCGCACTTCTTTTATTTTTTCTTCTTTAGGGGCAATGTCATCTAACTCCATAGGAGTTACAGATACAGCAACCATAGCAATCTTCGTAAAGTTTTGTACTACGAAATCGGCTACAGTGCTATCCACAAGGATTTGAGCCCCCCCCTGACCCATGATAATATCACCAAATTTAGACCGATCAATCCCCAGCCCCATTAAGGAACCAAGCACATCACGATGATTTAATAATCTAAAACGTGGGTCCCAAGATACTTTCAATGGAATAATCCCCATATCTACAGTACCTTGAAAATGACTATCTACAAAAGCAATACGAATACGTTCTGCCCCTTCATAGCCACCATAGGATTGAACTAATAATTCAGGGTATGCAGCCTTAATCGCATCCGCAATAACAAGACCTGCAGGGCTTGTAAAATCACAAACGCGGTAGGGTCGACCCTTAACTACTTGTTCTGCTAAATCTAGCATACGGCGCGCTTCTTCACCACTACCGCTTGCCTCAAAATATCTAATTAATTTACTTGTATCAGCCATTATTTCCCCAATTCATTGGAACGAGCTAAGCATGCAACAACACCATCTTGTAGAGCACTGCGCAATCCACCTTTTTCCATAGCCCCAATACCAGCAATCGTAGTACCACCAGGGCTAGTAACTTGATCACGCAATATAGCAGGATGACAACCAGTTTCTACAGCCATCTTCCCAGCTCCATACATAGTTTGAGCAGCCGCCTTAATTGCTAATTGACGTGGCAAACCAATGCGAACACCCGCATCAGCCAAGGCATCTAAAATAACAAACATATATCCTGGACCAGCACCAGATAGAGCACCTAATCGATCAAGATCTGCTTCACTGACAACGGCTACTTCACCAACGGCATTAAACAAAGCCTCAACATGAGTTGTATCAGATTCATCATCCGCAGTCAATGCAGTCATTCCACATCCAATTGATGCGGGTGTGTTCGGCATCGCACGATATAGCACCGCCGTTGGTAATGCTTTACGCAATGTTTCTAATGTTACACCAGCTGCTACGGAAATAACCGTAGCACCAGATTTCACAGAAGTTAATTGGCTTAATACAGATGGTAACACCTGTGGTTTAACAGCCAAGATAATCGTGTCAAATTGCGCCATATCTGGTAATTCTACAAAGCCTGTAACGCCCAATTCATCCACTAATTCATCACAATGTTCAGGACGACGCACCACAATCGATACATCACTAGGTTTTAATATGCCCTTCGCAAGTGCACCTCGTAACAGAGCTCCACCCATAGCACCTACACCTATACATACTGTTTTTCCCAACATAGTATCACCACTTTTTCTATACTGGATTATTTATTTTGCCAGTTAAAATCTTGTTGCTCACCTGTTCCATTTCCAGATTCATTTTCATAATCAATGGATACATTAACTGGTACGCACATAAAAATATCTTTGCCGACCTTTTCCAATTTGCCATCTAAGGCAAATGTTGCACCAGATACAAAATCAACAATGCGAGCCGCTTCATGAGGATCTGTATTTTCAAAATTAATCAATACAGGACGCATGTCACGCAATTGATGAGTGATACTTTCAGAATCCTCAAAAACCTTAGGTTCGATAACAACTACTTTCATGGCTGTTGGACGTTGTGTCATAGTGGATGTGCCTCCTACCTTACGTGGATGGAACTCAGATGCAGCTGCTGTTGGTGCTACTGGTGGCACATCTTCTGCATAGTCCTCATCATCTTCATATTCATACTCATCATCATAATCATAACGGTCATCGTTATTAATACCGATAAAATTTTTGATTTTTTGCCATTGTTCTCCCATTGACATGGTAATCCTCCTAATATACTCACACTATTATATCTACCCTATTAGTTATATACACGTTCCCCAAAGATGGCGGTGCCTACACGGACAATATTAGCCCCTTCTTGTAAGGCTATTTCAAAATCATGTGACATGCCCATCGATAAATAGCGTATATCTCCGTCAGGAAAATACCCTTTCATATCTTCGTACAAAGCATAAGCTACTTTAAATATAGGTCTTGCATCCTCCGGATTTTCAAAAAACGGAGCCATGCACATTAACCCCCTAACGCGCACATGCGGTAATGTCTTAGCATAGTCACGTACCTCAGGAAACTCCTCTACGGACATGCCAGACTTACTCGCCTCACGAGCTACATTTACTTGTAACAATATATCTTGCACCTTATTATGCTTAGCAGCGACCTTTTCGATTTCATCTAATAACTTTTTACTATCTACAGAATGAATCAAATCAAACATCGGTACCGCTTGACGAACCTTATTGACTTGTAAATGGCCTATTAAATGCCATACTAACTTAGGTCCTGTATAAAGCATTTGTTTTTCTTTTGCCTCTTGTACGCGATTCTCACCTACATGAGTACATCCAAGCCGAGCTACCTCTTCAACAGCCGTTACTGGATGATTCTTAGTAACCGCCACAAGTAATGCTGTGTCCGTGCGTCCTACGCTAGCCATTGCATCGGCCATGCGTTGTTGGATTTTATGAAGGGATTCTTCAATCATATGATCCTCCCAGCTACTTATAAATAAACATACTACTATAGATATATATTATATAATATTTAGTTTATTATGTATATATTTACCGCTTTTCTAACATAGCGAATAATGCCATACGCCCTGTTTTTCCATCTTCCCGACGATAAGAAAAACAGTTCTCATCCGTCATACTGTCTGTACCACCAATACAGATATGATTTTCTAAAACACCTCGTTGCAATAAATCTTCTTCAATAAAACGCCACAAATCAACATGTGGTGTCGCTTGTGAGGCACCGTCTCTAACGATATATTGAACTAACTCATCAGGATTAGCATCACTAATTTTATTCCACTCTTTCGTGAAAGTATCCGCTAACTCTTGACTGACCTCAAACGACTTAGGTCCAATACTCGGCCCTAAATATACATAGCAATCTTCAAAACGAGTACCAAAATCCCGTTGCATCGCCTCTATGGTGATAACAGGTAGATGCCCTATAGCGCCACGCCATCCTGCATGAACGGTAGCCACCACATGATGAACCGGATCATAGATACCTACCGGTACACAATCGGCAGTAAATAAAAATAATGGTACATTGGGAATATCCGTATATACCGCATCACAATCAGGAATCGCTGACTCAGCACTCATCGCTCCAGCACCAATTAATTCTTCTGTAATGCGCACCGCCTTGAGTCCATGTACTTGATTGCCACAAGTAATTCGATTTGATGATACACCCAAATAATCTGCTACAATAGAGCGATTTTCTAATACATCTTGTAGTCTATCCCCTATGTGGGTAGCTAAATTTAATGACTCACACGGTTTCTTAGATACACCTCCATAACGATATGTATCTCCCATTATTAGAGGAAATCGCTCTGCCCAGTTGGGCTTTTCAAAGGACCAAGTATGATCCGTTCTATCTACATTTACAATAGTTATATCCATACTACTGTTCCTATACTATCTAAAATCTACATTATAAACTATTTACATACGCCACAACGCTTACATCCGTCTATGCAAGGCGGTGTATAGGCTTCATCAACGGCCCGTTGCCATTCTTGTTCTAAATAACCATCATTTAGGCCCATATCCAAATGAGACCATGGTAAATAATCGTCAAAATTGCGCTCCCGATAATTACAATAATCCATATCAAGGCCGGCTTTCTTCATTTCAGATTTAAAAGATTTGCTACCTCGATCTAGCGAACATGCAGCTAGTACCTTTCCTAAACGGCGGTCACCTCGGGCGAGTACGCCCTGAATATAGGCTTCTTTTGGAGATTCTACGAGCACCTCTATACGACGATTCTTCTGTAGTGATTTCTTAATATATTGTAATTTCTTTTCTACACTCTTCTGATGATCCATGGCCATCCATTGGAACGGCGTGAATGGTTTAGGGATAAATGGATTAATACTAAGTGTTAACCGGCCTTTACAACCTACTTCGGCCATATGGGCTTGCGTTCGCTCTGCTAGGCCTATAATGGCGTCAATATCTTCATCTGTTTCTGTCGGAAGCCCAATCATAATGTATAAGCGCATATGTTGAATGCCAGACTTAGCAGATAATTGGGCTGCTGTACGAAGGTTTTCTTCACTAATACCCTTATTTATAACTCGGCGTAATCGTTCACTACCAGTCTCAGGAGCAATAGTAATCGTCTTTTGTCCACTATCTGCCAATCCATCAACAACGGCTTGTGTCAACGAATCGGCACGCAACGACGCGCAAGAATACCGCATGTCCTTAGACCTAATATAGGTTACTAGCTCATCAACCTCTGGATAGTCGGAAATGGCCGCCCCCATAAGCCCAACCTTTTTCCCTAATTTCTCGGCTCTATCAACACCTTCTTTTAAAACATTCAACGATCGTACCCGTGGCACACGGAAGCAATAGCCGGCCATGCAAAATCGACAATGACGTCCACAACCACGAGCCACTTCGATAATATACATAGCCCCAAATTCGGTAAAATTAGTGGCAATTACCGTTTCGCCTCCGCTCGTAAGCGGCTCAAAATGGCGTCGTATAATTTTCGGTGCACCAGCTGCTATATCATAGCCAATGAAACGTTCATTATCGTCATATAGAGGCCTATATAAAGCAGGTACATATACGCCTTCAATTTGAGCTAATGCGGCAATCGTTTCCTCTCTACGTTCACCTTGTTCACGACCTGTACGAATACGTTCTAACACAGAGGTAACAATACCTTCCCCTTCACCAATGATGAAAGCATCGATAAAATCAGCAAAAGGCTCAGGATTGAATGTCGCACAGGGACCACCAGCAATGACGATGGGATCAAAATCCGTTCGATCTACACTCATCATTGGCACACGACCATGACGAAGCATCAATGGAATATGAAAATAATCCATCTCAAAAGTTACATCAAAAGCCACTACATCAAACTGATGCATAGGGCGCTGCGTTTCAACACTCATAAGCGGAGTTTTCGTCTTATCGTAGGCATCTAGTTCCTTTTTCTCAGGTAGAAATATCCGCTCACATACACTAGCCGGATGTAAATTGATTTCCTCGTAAATAATGTGAAGCCCCAGATTACTCATGCCTACGAAATACGTATTCGGATAAACAATGGCCACCTTTTGCTCTGCATGAGGATTAATCGTTACTCTACAAACCTCATCTCTATAAAGTTCTTGTAATCGGTCTATCAAATCTTTGCGATTCACTACGTTCCTTTCTATATAAACCCACTACTAATAGTGTGCTCAATAACCATATGTAATTCAACGTCTCTATTAATAATCTCATTAACAAATTATATTTTAGATTGTATTGTATCCTTCGTATGCACAAGTCTTTATATTAATTGTTTTTACTAATTAAAGACGAGTTTTTTTCTCATACGGATACAATACAACTTTGCCATCACGATATTCTGCAATATAGATATCCTTAATAGAATATCCTTGTATCTGTACCTCTTGTTCTAACCATTCTTTATCTTTTTCAATAACATCAAGAGTAAATTGATTAATTTGACCATCATTAATCAAATCAAAACGAATATTCTCTTCTCCAAATTGAACAACACTCAGTTGACCATTTTGCTCTAGTACAGCACGTTTAACATCTGATATATATTGAACACCAGCTGTGCGAAGCTTTAACTTAAGCTCCGCCGCTTGAATGCCATAACGCATACATTCTTCTGTTAAGATATGACCTTTTTCGATAACAATTACAGGATGTCCATCCAAAATAGTTTTAAAGAAGCGGAGATTTCCTTTTAAGAACTTAAGCGTCATGACAAGGATAGTCCATAAGATAAGGACTAGCATAAATTGTAAAATACCAATCGCATCATTATAAATAATAGCACCGATAATACCGCCAAGTACATAATTTTGTAATTGGTCTAAGGCTGAGGTAGGCGCCAAATTACCTTTACCCATCAAGTTGATTTGTAAAATGATCGCCAAGAGACCAATGGCAAGTTTAGCAAAAACCATACCATATATAGTCATAGATTCTACCATATAATGTACTCCTTTCATTATTTATAGTTTTATACAGTATTAATTTGCTTTATCGTGAATTCGATCTGTAGGGCTTACTGTATACACACGAGTGATTGTATAGGTAGTAAATTCAGGATTAAATTGCACCTCATAGTATGCATCGCTAACCTTTAAGATCATACCATTACGTACCTTTATAGAGTTAACAGCTAATTGACCTTCATCAACCCCCCGATCAGTACTAAAGGAGTGCAAAAATTGAGCCATTCTCGAGGAATCCTCTGAATAATTTTTCATACGTCCATATTCTTGATATTCAAGGCCTAAGAAAAATACAATAATCAAAGATAAAATAATAGTTAAATCACGATAACGGCTAGTAAATCCATTGCGCAATACTTGAATGCCCACACCAAGAAGGGCCAATAAAATAGCTACAAAGATAACAAATCCCCATATATGACCAGATGTGATTTGACTTTCCACATAGGAAACTGTATAAAAGTCCATCGTATATCCTCCTTGTAAACGAATTTCTAAGGTTATTATATTAGATTTTAGAAATAATTATATAAAATATTACTATATAATTCAATATAATACCAAAAAAAGCGACCCCCTAAGGAGTCGCTTTCAATTAGCATATCGCTTTATAAGGGTTATAGGACAAAAAGTGTGTGTGACTAATCCCAATAAGTTGGAAAATCTGTAGACATATGTAGCTCATTCC
>NZ_CAKQFJ010000029.1 GCF_934230905.1 uncultured Veillonella sp.
GGTTTAAAACAAGGTGATGACCTTAGATTACAACAAGGCGAGGGGCCGGGATCTATTGTTACTGTTCGTAAGGTTAGAATTAGGTAGGAATATATGAAACTTGTTAATTATGAAAGCGGTGAACGTTTAAATACAATCAATGGTGAGTTTAGACCTACAATTAATAGTGAAGCATTTGGAGTAAATCAAAGTGGTACAAATGCATTTGCAAAAGCACTTGATGATGCATCTAAAACGTGGCTTGAGATTGATAAGCAAAAAGATTATGTAAATGCAACTAATGCTATTAATGAATTTAATCAAAAAGTATCTGATTTGAAATACAACAAAGATAATGGGTTGATGTACCAAAAAGGTATGAATGCACAAAATATATTGCCTACATATTTAGAAGAAACAAGAAAGTTACAAAATGATATTGCTTCTAAATATAATCTACGTACAACAGATGCAACCAATGCTTTTAACAAAGCGGTAGAAGCATCTAAAACTAATGATTTAGATGGTATATCAAGATATATGCGTGGACAATATGAGGATGCGTTGAGCGTTGCCACACAAAATCAAATTAATAACCTTAATAACAATATATTGCAAACAAGCGATATTAATCAGCAAATGAAAACACTAATGCTTACGGGGGATTTAATAGAAGCAACAGGAATGCAATTAGGGTTAGACAGTGAGCAAATCGCATCAAAAAAGCAACAAAACTATGACCTTAACGCTAAAACTATGTTAGATAAGTCAGTCGCTGATAATAATTCTGATGAACTTAATAAACAACTTAATGCATTGACTGGTTTAGCTAGCGAAAATGCATTGACACCATATAGAAAAATGGCACAACAAATGGGGATAAACAAGATTGCGAATAATGAAAATGATTTCACTACTATCCGAATGGCTGCAGGCGATGATGTAAATCGTGGCATGGAAATCATGGGTTCAAGAATACGTTCCCAAATGGAAGCTAAGAACAAGGAAGCTATGCAATCTGGTATTGGTGCTAATCAACATTTATGGAAGATAGCACAATATGCACATAATAAGTATGGTATCAACACGGAAATTGCATACAGACAGTTGTATGCAGAGGGTACAAAGGGTGGCGAACTTAGTCAATTAGCAAGAGAAAATCATAACTATGCAGGGTTAACTCAATCAGAACCAAATGGAGAAGAGAACAAACAACCAGATGGAACAAATTATTACAAAATGTATAATTCTGATGAAGAGTTTGTAGATGATTGGATACCAAATTTTATTCAACCTATGGGTGCGTTGAATGCACAGAATGTAGACGAGTTTGCAGATAAGTTAAAAGCAGGCGGATATTATGGTGCAGATGCAGGCCGTTATAAAGAATTAATGAAAAATGCACCCATGACAAAAGGTGGACAACCTATTTATTCTGAAGATCAGATTGAGAAGGCAGTTCAACAAGGCCGCGAGAATTATAAATCATGGCTTACAACACAGATGAATATCGAAGCCAAACAGGCTAAAGATAGAATTATGTCAGCTAAAATTGTGTATAATCAATTACTCGCTAAAGGTGATTATGTAGGTGCATCCTCATATGCACACGCACAAGCAGCAGGTGCTATGACTGACATTGAAAAAGAAGCATGGAGTGGAACGGAAGCTGATATACGTCCTAAACTGGATGCTATATATGACCAAGGATTAAAATTCAATGCAAAAGAGAAATTTGAACTAAAAAAATATGCTGAGACGCATACATATGAGGAAACAGTTGCACATGCACAAAGAGTATATCCTAATAAAATTATTGATGACAGTACAGATGGAATGTTACTAGAAGCTAACGATGAAAGGCTGAAAGCTAGCAAAATTGATTTAACACCTTATGATAGTGAAATTCAAAGTGCTTTACCTAATGATAAATCGTTAAGACCTAGTTTTGAATATGGAATTAAGCAAGAAATGTTGAGTAGAAAAGCTGACTTTGAAAGTAAACATGGAAGAGCACCTACGGAGAGTGAAATGCACGATATATTCAACGGAGCACTAGCAACTCAAACCTTGCGTACTACCGAAAAACCATATTTTGGTGATGGTGATGATTATAGCTCGCCTATTAGTGCAGCAAGTAATAGAGCTATGGGTATTGTACATGTTGAGCCTGTTGGCAATCATTATGTACGTGTAACTTATCAAGATGGTTCTACAAGTGATATTTATGAAAGCGTGTATAACAACATGCAAAGAAGATATAACGATAATGGAGATTAATAATGGCTGGACAAACGCTTGAACAAGAACGGCAAGAAGCATTAGCCGTACAGAATGGTTATGTAAAAACTGCACCATCGTTTAGTGCTAATGCGGGGGTGCAATCTAAACCTACTGGCGGTTTTACAGAGTTGGGTAATGCAATAGGGAATGGTATCGATAATGCGATAAAAGTCGCTGATAACGCTATTGATGCTATTAAAGCTATTGCAACTACACCACGTGTTATGCAAGAAACAAATGCTGATGGTACAACTACATATTATCCATTTGGGAAAGCTGATAACCCATATCAAGGCTTAGAACCTCTTGGGCAATCGTTACAAAAAGTACTACCTACTGGAGTTGTAAGTAACACAGATAGATTATTTTTGTATAGCAATGACAATCTACGTTATAACGAAGCTGTTAGAATGGGTAAGGTATTGGATATCAACCCAGATATAATTATGCGTGGCGATGATAGAGCCTTTGAACGTGCTGATTATTTATCGAGACGAGTAGAACGTGGTGCAGTATTACAAGATATATATGATGAATTTCCAGAATTATATAAAGTAAAATATGGTTCGCAAGCAGAACAATTACAAGCTATCAATAATCTACAATCTGTTCGTGCTACAAAATCTACATTTGATGCAATCCAACAAGGTATTTGGTCTATGAATGATCAGATGAAACTTGGTGATGTAGGATTTGAATTGGCACATACAACAGACCCAGAGCGTATTCAAGAGCTGACTGCAGAAATGGAACGTTTGCAAAACAATCTAAAAGAGTATAGAACTTCTGACGGAACAAATCCATTACAAGAAATTCTAGGACAAACAGCAGCACAAACATATATGATGGGCAAGCAAGGCGGTGTAGGTGCAATTGTTGGGGCTGTAATTGGTGGTGCTATTGGTGGTTTAGCAACAAATGGTGCTGGCATTGGTGCAGGTGCATTAACAGGTGCTAAATGGGGCGGCGGTGCTGACATGGCATACGAAATGTACAAAATGGATTTTGGGAATAAATACCTAGAGCTCATTAACAAAAAAGATGCTAACGGCAATCGTGTGTACTCAAAAGATGAAGCCTACAAATATGCGATGACATATGCTGCAGCTGATACTGCTATTGAAATGGTATCTACACGTTTTATGCTTAAAGGCATAGGCAAGGTAGCACCTAAAGCGGTTATGTCAAAAGTATTACAAGGTGCTACCAGTGATACATTAGCAACATTTAATAGGGGCATTGGCACTACTGTTGCACAAATGGCGAAAGCATCTGTTAAGGCTGGCGGTTCTGAATTGGTTGAAGAGGGCTTGCAAGACATTAACGAGAAATTCCAACACAACCTTTACCGCAATGATAATGACCCAGAGGGTGTATATTCCATAGGCGATATGGCGGTAGGTGCAGGGAGTGCAATGTTACAAGCCTTACCTGCAGTTATTGGTTTAGGTGCGATTGGTGGCGGTATTAGTGGCATCCACACCATGAAAGCGTTCCATGAATTTCAAAAGTTAACACCAGAAGAACAACAACACGCAATCATGGCTGAGCAAAATCGAAATGGTGCAGCTATTATGCAAGCATTAAAGCAAGACGCAGTATCAAGCAAAATGGCAGAAGAAAACCCTGAACTATACGGAAGAATTGTACAAGCACAGGGTGATAATGTAGGTGTATCTACTGCATATGTAAATGTCAATGAAATGGCAGAAACCGAAGAAGGGCAACAAGCTATTAAGAATATGATTGATAGCGGGTTGGTAACGCAAGAGGAAGTATCCAAAAGCATTGAAGCTAACGCAGATATTCCTGTACCAATTGGGAAATATGCACAATTAAGCGGTGGCTTGACGGAAGAGACTGTAAAGGCACTAGAAGAAAGTACATACTTTACTCGTGGCGGTATGTCTATGAAAACCCTCGAACGTGCAAAAGCGGAAGTAGAAGCCTTCAATAATAATCTAGTTGATGCAACAGAAAAGAAAGCTGAACGAGTTAAAGAAAGCATTATCCGTGATGAATTTGAAGATGCAAACGATGTAGATCGCGAAGTACTAGACCAAGTATTCTCTAATCCTACGCAAGTTAAACAAGCGTACAATAACTTGTACAAAAACCTAGTGCAAGATTATCGAGAAAACTATGCAAGCGACTTTGACAATATGGATAATGATATTAAAGAAGCTACGGCAAGTGGTGTAGAGCCACAATGGTTGACTGATTACAAGTCTAATAATGGCGGTAAAGCACCACGCACGAATGCAGAACGTAGACGTGCAGCATTTCATTCAAGCGTGGCAAAAGCACAAACTGCATTTGCTGATAATACGGAAGCACTTAACCAAAGCAATATCCATCATGCTGATATGGAGCATACGCTACAACAAATTGAAAGCCTTGAGAGATTGCATGATAAGATTTTCACATTAGCGGATAACGATATAGCGTTACGGATGCAATTATCCAAGAGTGGATACGATGTGTATAACAAAGTTGTTAAAGCTATCGGTGAAAGTACCGATAGAAAACAACGTGAAACGGCAAAAGCTAATGCGTTGTTAATGGCACAACATGCTGATGTAATGGCACAATATATGCGACAAATGGGCCGTGGTGGTTATACCGCTATGGATTATTTGCGTGATAGCGTGCGTATCAATATGAGTGGTGAAACTAAATCTACTAATGGTTTAAATCAAACAACACAAGGTGATGCTAAACTTTCTAGCGACCAAGCAGATTGGGTAAATACATTAAAAAATTATAATCCTAAATCTAATGCAACTGTAAAGGTAATGGACACACCATTGGTATTGCAAATGATTGGTGGTCATAATTATGATGTTGTAATTAAACAAGCTAAGATTGCAACTATTTTACAGGAACATCCTGAAATCACTTTAAATGAGATGGAACAGTTGCCATTTGCACTAGCTGACCCAATAGCAATATTTAGATCTAGTACAGTAAAAGATAGTATTGTTGTGATGGCTGAACTAAAGGGAAACAATGGTTTAAATATTGTTATTCCTATGCAGTTAAATAAAGAAAAGCGTAATAATACGATTGTATATAGTTTAGTTAATAGCGTTTACACAAAAGATACTGCTGATAACAAATGGTATCAAGATTATTTAGAAAACCCTAAATTTGGAACACCATTATATGTAAACGAAAAAAAAGCCACTAATTGGTATTTGGCAGAGGGGCTCTCATTGCCCCAAGCGAATTACCACATTAGTGACTTCTTTAACAAAAGTATACCAAATGAAAAAGATTTATACAACTTAAAAAAATCTTACGGATTTAAACTGTATCAATCCGCATGGCATGGTTCGCCGTATGACTTTGATGAATTTGATTTAGGCAGTATCGGTGGTGGTTTAGGAACACAAGCATTTGGTTGGGGGCTATATTTTACTGAAAATAAAAATGTAGCTGAAAAATATAAAGTAGAACGTAAATCTAAAAATAAATTCACTTTAAATGGTAACGATATACCAATTGAGTATGCACCTGTTATCAATCAGATATTTGGTGGCATTAATGTAGAGAATAACAAAGAAAATCTATTAAAACGCTTAACTTCTCATAGAGAGGATGAACAAAGTAATTTAGATATAGTTACTAAAAATCTGAATGAATTAGAAGGTGTTTCAGATTTTATAGCACAAAATAATAGATTTGCTATTAATAAACTACCAACACTTGTTGATGATAAATTTGAACGAATGGCAACTGTTATATTAAACGATGCTAAAACCAAAGCTAAATCTGATAACAAGAAAGTGAATAAAGAGTATCTACTTGACGCTATCGAGGAAGAGCGAAAAAAATACAATAAGCATTATATTTTTTATAATGATATCGTTTCAAAAATTTCGTATCTAATTGATAACATTGATAATTTTGAAGTAACTTCTGTTTACAAACCAACACTATATAATGTTGAAATTCCAGATACAGACACAATGTTAGATTACTCAAAACCAATTAACGAACAGTCGGAATATGTTTTAAACAAAATAAAACAATTAGATCCGACTGACATTAATAAAACTGGTAAGGAATTTTATAATGATTTGTCAGAACGTTTAGGTGGCGACAAAAACGCATCTCTTAAATTAAACGAGTTAGGTATAAAAGGGATTAAATACAAACATGGTCTTAGTCATAATTTTGTAGTATTTGATGATAAAGCAATCAAAGTCATTGAAAAGTACAACCAATCTGTTAATGGCATGACAGAGATTATGAGTGATGGTGAACGAATTATCAACATTTTCAAAACCGCAGATAGAAGTACATTTTTACACGAAATGGGCCATGTATTCTTTGATGATATCCAAAAACTAGCATCTATGGACAATGCGCCTAAACAATTACTTGATGATTGGAATACGCTTAAAGAGTGGAGCGGTTGGGTTGATGGCGAAAACGTAGACAATACCAAAGCACACGAGAAATTTGCACGAGGTTGGGAAAGCTACTTGCGAAGTGGTGAAGCACCAACAAAAGGACTACAACGTGTGTTCCGTCAATTCTCTAAATGGTTAACTCGTATTTATCGCAGTGTACAACGTTTAGGCGGTGAAGTACCATCTGACATTAAAGATATAATGGCACGTATGATAGCTACGCAAGATGACATTGAAAACTACGCACATGAGCAAGCATTAGAACAATTTGAAAACACAAAATTGTATCAACAGTTGAGTGAAACCGGACAGGCACGAGTACAAGGATATATCGCCGATATTAAAGAAAAAACCAAAGAACGTGTAATGCGTAAGTACATGAAAGAGTTAGATAATCGACCTATTAAAGAATGGGAAGATGTGAAAGACAATGTAGAAAAAGAAATTGGAGAACGATTAGCCGAAGATTATCCTATTTACAAAGAGCATAGACGATATATTGCATTGGGTGCTGGTGCATTGGAAAATACTCAATATCGAACTATTGAGGGGTTAGAAAAGGCGGAACGTGAGGAAACTGGCAGTACTTACGATGAAGCAGTAGCACAGGAAATGGAAAATGCTAGAAATGAATTTGTTAATGATCCGAATGCTGGCAAATCTAATCAAGAAATAGCCGAAGAAATGCTACTATCTAATCAAGGGCAAATGGAACTTACTCAAGAGGAAGCACGCTTGATTAAGGCACATACCAATAAAGACCTTGCTAGGAACTGGGAACTACTAAGCAAATTACAAAAGCTAGACCCTAACAGTGAAAATCTTGATGAAGAATTGAAACCAATTGAAAAAGAATTGACGAAATCTGAACGCATCAAGAAAGACCATGCAAGGGTAGCACAGGAATTAGGCAGTGTATCTAAAGAACTTGATACTGCACAAGAACGCATTGAAAACCTAAAAGCACAGTTACAAGAACGCATTGATGCGGTGCGTGCAATTCGTGATGGTGGATTTGGTACTATTCCGAAATACATGGAACGTGCTAAAAGAGAATTAGGTGATTTGACATTATCTCAAGCTAGCCAGTACAAGAAATACCAAAATCAAGCCGTGAGAGATGGCAAGAAAGCGGATAGTGCATTGGCTGTTGGTAAGGTTGACGAAGCATTATATGCTAAACAATCTCAAATGCTAAATCAAGCAAGAGCAAGAGTAGCGTTTGAAAATTCAAAAGCTATTAAGAAACTACGCACTAAACTATTAGACCAATTAGGCAGAATGACACGAAGTCAAAACCCTATCATGATTGAGCCTAACATGCGTTATTTCTACACGCATATGGCATACCAAATGGGATTGACTAAGTATGATGGCTTAAAACCTGTTGATGGCTTTGATATGATGGCCGTAATTAAAGCGCTCGATGCAGATGCTGATATTATGGGCGATAATGAAGCGACTGTAGAACTTGAAGATTGGGTAAAAGCAATGTTTACCGCTCAATCACCTAGAATGTTTAGCACCCTAAAAATGAGCGAACTCGAACAGTTAGAGGAACTCATGACAGGAATGTACAAAAGTGGCAGAACTCAATATGAGGGAAGTACACTAATTGATGAAAAGGGTAATAACGTTATATTTGATGAAGCTATATTCCAAATCATTGATAAGGCAGCAGAAACATTTGGCAGAGATAATGGAAATGTATTCAATGAGTTAAACAACAGAAGCCGTGCAGATGCATTGGCTAATACGTTGAATAACTTTCATCTATCATTATTGAAAGCTGAAACATTCTTACGTAGATTGGACGGCGGAAAGAATGGGCCTGCAGTTAGATATATCTATGACCCAATTGATAAAGCTACTCGAAAATTCAATGAGTACCAAGAAAAATCTATGTACAGATTGGCTAGAGATGTAAAAGCGGTATATTCTAAGAAACAACTTTTTGATGTTCGCAATGATCATCTCTATAACGTAGGCGAATTACGGAATGTTACCAAAGAGCAAATCATCATGCTTGCCTTGAATTGGGGAACAGAAAAGAATAGGCAGCGTGCATTAGAAACTATCCAAAGTAATGAAGTAGAAATGGAGAGAGCGTTCCAAGAATACATGACGGATAAGGATTGGGAGTTTGTTATCCGCACATGGGAACACATTAATTCATTCTATGAAGAGCGTAGTAAGGTTCAAGAGGAACTTTACGGAAATCCTTTGAAGAAAGAAAAAGGTATTACATTTACAATTGGCGGTAGAGAAATTCAAGGTCAATATTTCCCTATTGTGTACAATCCTAAAGTAAGTGCTAAAGTATCTGATTTTGAAACAGAGGATATTGCTAAAACGATGATTGCTAGTAATGCAATCTTTGGTACAGGTATGGGTGCTACCAAATCACGTTTGGATGTAGTGAAAGGTAAATCCTTAATGCTTGATTTCGATGTTATTCCTAATGCTATTACGGAAGCTATTAATCACGTTACTATGCGTAAAGCAGTAACGGATGTGAATAAGTTAGTCGGTAATAGCCGTTTCCAAGAATACATCGTTGATAAATTTGGTATGGAAACCTACCAATTCTTGCGTACATGGGTTAGAGATAACTGGAAAGATGAAGCAGCAAAACTCGATGCATGGGGTAGATTGGTAATGACATTAAAGAAAAATACCTCTACCGCAGTTATGGCCGGACGTGTATCAGTAGCATTACAAAATGCATTAAACATTCCTGTTGCTATGTATCGTATCGGTGTAGGTAATACACTCAAAGCTATTAGCGATGCAGGCATGGGGTTCTATGGTGTAGGTACGGCTAAGTACAACGCAACACGTGATTTTGTATTATCTCAATCAATCTTTATGCGTGAACGTGTTCAAACACTAGATAAGGATTTGAAACAGGGCTTATCCATTGAGGGTAAAGGTTTACGCATTGGTGATACAAATATCGGTGGTTATAAAGGTGAACAACTAGCTAATATCCGTGATGATATTAATCAAATGGGTTTTAGACTGTTAACAGAAACTGATTTTGCATTGTCAATTCCTATATGGAAATTCGCATACGATAACAAAGTACTGGAATTACAAAGTGTTGAGGGAGTAACACCAGAGTTTATAGAACAGGAAGCTATTAGTGCTGGTGATAGAGCCGTGAGAGATATATTTGGTAGCGGTGATACAAAAGATAGTGCAGGCATCCAACGTTCAAGGAATGCATTTTCTCAATTATTTGTACCATTCTATTCTTACGCTAATACGTTATATAACATTCTTGCTGAGGGTTCTTATGCGTTAAAAGACCAAAGAAATTATGGACAATTTGTACGTATGATTTGGTGGACTTTAATCGCACAGGCATTAGGAATGATGGCATATAAAGCTATGACAAATGGAGATGATGACAAGCCAGAGGATTTAGTAAAATCGTTTGTTGAAGAGTTAGCATCTCAATCTATTATGGGTGTACCGATTGTACGTGATGTTGCTAATATGACGATGCGTAACATATTAGGTGAAAAGTCATTTGGTAAAACTAATTCTGTTATAGCTACATCCATTGTGGATAAACTACAAGATATATACACGGCTATTAATTCTAAGAAGAAAGATGCAACGGATATAGGTAGAAGCTTATCGCAAGTATCGAACCGCATCATAGGTTTTAGCGATACAATCACAGATGGATTATGGACATTATCTAAATTTGCATTAACCGATACAGATGCAAAATTAGAGGATGTTATCATGTCTATCATTTTAGATAAAAAGCTAAAAGACAAAAAATCCAAAAAGAAAGACAAGCATTAATAAATAAGGACTACTCAAATGTGGGTAGTCCTATTTAATTGAAAGGAGTACATATGATACCAGAAGTCAAAAAACCTAGTGTAGTTTATCAATGTGATGGAGCGAATAAAAAGTGGATATGGCCGTATGACTTTTATAACGTTGAAGATATAGCCTTAATCATAGTCGATGCTGACGGCACAGAAAGCGTACAAACAGGTAATATCGACTACGATAAAGAAAACAAAATTTTAACGTATCCTGCTGATGGTGATCCATTAGATAATACGCACAAGATTATTCTTGAACGTAGAACACCAATCACTCAAGATACAGATTTACCGGACGAATATCCTTTCCAAAATATCGAACACATGACAGATAGGGTTACATTGATTTTGCAAGAAATGCAAGAGAAGATGAACAGAGCCTTATTAATTCGTGTTGATAGTGATGAGGATGCAACTGCTGTTGCACGTAAGATTGTAGATACATCGACAAAGGCAGCAAATGATGCTATTGATGCATATACAAAAATCAAAGCCGAAAGCGATGCTATCAATGCTAATGCAGAAACGATAAAAACGCTAGGCGGTGAAATTACAGAATTAAGCCGTACAGTTGATGATAAACTAGCGACTAGCAATACCGCACTTGATACATCAAGTGCTAATGTAACGAAAGCAGAAAAGCTAGTGGCAGATGCAAAAGCATATGCAGGACAAACAACTGTAGATAAGCGTGATATTAATGATTTGGTTAGTCAAGCACGCACATTAAAAACAGACATTGATAATAAACAAACATCGATTGCAAGTAACGCTATCAAGGCAACAGATGCGGCGAAACGTGCAGAAGTCGCAGCAAGTAAAGCGGAAGAAATCGCCTTGCCTAATGGCGGTGGTTTGATTACAAAATCCGAAGCAGATACAAAGTTTGTACCTAAAGATAGCTTGTACGGCATCGTTTCTGTTAAAGACTTTGGGGCAGTTGGTGATGGTGTAGCTGATGATACCGCAGCATTTAAACGTGCTAATGACAATTTGAAAAACAAAATATTATTAATTCCTAATGGCATCTACAAAATTAACGAGCATATCTCATTTGATACAGTTGATAGCGTTATGGATATGGGTACATATAACTCTATTAAGCCGTTTTATCCTACTGAAACACCAATGTTAAAAGGTGCATCCAATATCGCATTTGTTAAAAATATCCAATATGGCGATGAGGTCAACCAATGTCAAGGCTTTACCTACAACGATAAAAAGAATGTATTCGTACTAGCATGTATTAATAGCGATGGCACAAAGCAAAATATATATGAACTTAATCCAGATACATTTGAAATCGTAGGCACATATAAGTTTAGCGACCCAGAACGTATGGGCCATTGTAACACTATGTGCTACAACAAATACACAAATAAGATTTACCTTGCCAATGGTTTGAAAAATCCTAACAACGTATCTGTATTTAATGCTGACACAATGACGTTTGAAAAGACTGTTACATTGAATGAGCGTGTATTTAATATCGGATATGATCCTATCACACGAACTTATGTGAGTATCGTACCAATTAGCGGTCAACAACGCTTACGTGAAGTCAACTTGTATAATGATGATTTTCAAAAAATGAAAACCTATCAAATTGACTACCAATATGATGACTTTAATAATAATGGTGCATTAATGCTTAACGGATGCATCATGAGTGCAACGCTTGGTAGTTTGGTAGAATGTACACCATTTGGCACAGTTAAACAAATCATCGAAATCAATAGAACTACTGAAATTGAAGATATAGCATATTGCAATGGCAAATTCTATTTTGCAGTGCTAACAGAAAAACCTAGTAAACGGCATCAAGTGGATATTTATGTAGGAAATCCGAACAGAGATTATCAAAATTCAATTAACACTGCTAGACTTGCGACACTAGATTATTTAAAACTCACAGGCGGTAATGTAAGCGGTTCTATCGTGCTTAACAACAATACATTGTTAGAGGGCAAGAAAACCGATGGACATGGTGTGCGTATTGGTAAAGTGTCTACGTCAGATGCAGTGGAATTGGGCGACCCTAGCGTACCTTTATACTTAACAGGTACTACATTAAAGCACTATGACGGCACGGATAGTAGCACAGTATTAACTACTAAACATTATGGTACGGCTATTTATAGCAAGACTAAAGCCGATGAAGTGTTTGTTAAAAAAGGTGATGCAGGTTCGTTTGGTTTTCCATATTCTAAATTAGATACCGCAACAGATTGGAATACACTCACAACGCAAGGATGCTATGAAATTAATTTTGATGGCGGTGCTAATAATCCACCACGTTCGCATAAGCAAGGTATGTTGATTGTGTTTAACTTTGGAGATGGTAAATTAATCGACCATACACTACATACATTAAATGGTGAAACTTATCATCGTACTTTCATGGCTAATAAATGGGGTAGCTGGGGCAGAGTACAAACATCGTTAAATAGCCGTGTTCAATTGTGGAGTAACAAAGGTACGATTGAGGTGGGTGTAAATGGCTAATATTACAATAAGTGGTGCTAGTACAGGATTATTTAATATGACGGATGAAATTCGTGATATAGGGAATAGTAAATATTTAAAAGTTGCGATGAGCGATAAACCCTACTATGCTAGATTATCTACAGAAAAACCATCCGATAACAATATGTATGTTATTATCGATAATACTAAATATTTTATACAAGACAATCCTATATTATTTGAGCCAATACATTCTGAACATATTTACCAGATTTTTGAACAACGTCTTACTGTATGGCTACCAAAAGGGAAATATATAGTTGAGTTAAATACAACATCCACAACAACTGATACCTTTACAATACCAAGTGGCTTAAATGCAATGATCTTATACAATTATAGAAGAGGGCTTGGCGTACAATTATCCATTGGAAGTGATGGTTCAAGAATATTTTATAAACGAATAGAAGCTAGTGGAGATAAAACTTGGTTCACAATATCAAGACAGGGAGATTAGTATGATAGAAATCTTTATTCCAATATTTAACGAGGTGTTCAACGTGAGTGAAGCGGTACGCATATCATTGGCTATATTCACAACAGTTATTCTTGTGTTTATAGATACAATATTACGAGTGTTGGTTGAAGCAAGGAATTACAACCTAGCAACCAATAGGGAAGTTACAGTCAAAAATACTATATTAGCTATCCTATGGAGAGGTTGGGCTACAGTAGAAATTAACGGAAAACCTAAGCGATTTTTAGTGAGTGGCAAGCTACGAGCGGATATGACTAAGAAATTAGTCAAATCCTATCCGTGGCTTTTTTTATTGTCATTTATTCTACTCGCCTTGCCTGATGTGGAAGTACCTGTATTAGGCCGTGTGGATGTGTTCCTATGCACATTGTTATATTTGATACCTGTATTTATTGAATTGGCATCGTGTGTAGAAAACATGATAGAACTTGAGCTAGTAGAAACGAGGTGGTTTAAACGTGCGATAGGATTACTTAAACAGGTGATTGATTTCGTTAAATCGGTAAAGGAAGCGATTAAATGAAGATTAACTATGAGGACACTATAACCTTAATAGCATTATCCGCTGCATTAATCATGACTATTTACCTTGAACAAAAGGACTTGGCAAGCGTGATAGTCGGTGTGTTAGGTGGTTATATTGGTGCTACTGGTGGTGTTAAGCGTTCCCAATATATTAATGGGAGCAGTGATAAAAAGGAGTTAGAGAAATGAATGAATTAGGGAGTTTGAGTGCGGTATATGAAAGTAATGGAGACCCTGCTTGTGTATCAAGTGGGGTTAACGATGCAGGCGGTATTTCCTATGGTACATATCAATTAGCTAGTAATTGCGGTAGCGTTGATGAATTTCTAGGTTGGGGATTACGGCAAGGTGGATTTTATACAGACTACGCAAGAACATTGGTGGATAGTGGCGAAATCAATAGTGATGAATTTATCGACCAATGGAAAGAACTAGGAACGATTGATAGACAAGGGTTTGCACAGATGCAACATGATTACATCAAGGCTGAATACTATGATGTAGCGTGTAAATTGTTGCAAGACAACCTGTTCAATGTGGATAAACATTCTGACACATTGAAGGACGTGATATGGAGTAGAATAGTACAATATGGTGTAGACAATATTATTGATATGTTCAATGATGCATTGAAGTTAATGGAAAAGGCTTTGAATTTAGAATTGCCTAATCTATCCTATATTGACGATAAACGCTTTGATTATGACCTCATCGCTTGTATCTATGATGTATGCATGACTACTGCATGGAATAATAGTGAATTGCGTGATAGCTTGAATGAACGTTTCGCAGATGAAAAGTTTAGAGCGTTGGAAATGCTACAAAATGAATTAAATGAGGTGTAAGCCATGTTAATTAGTTGGTTGGTACAAACTATCAAGGAACACTACAAAATAGCCATAGCGATTGCCCTGTGCGTTTTTATCGCTATTGTAGGTGTATTAATATATCATCACAAACAAAAACAATTAGAAAAACCTGTTGTAATTACACAAGAGCAGGCTAAATCACCTCAAGAATTGTCAAAAGCAATTCATGTTACCGAAACGGAAGCACAGGAAGTTATTTCCAAAAAGGAAAGAACTCAACCGATAGCGACATATTACACGCAAGCACCGACAGTTGAAGTTGCAGCTGAACAGGTAAAACAGGATATTGCACATAGCAACCCTAATGTACCTAAAGCTGTTACTGAAAAATCTGATAGAACTGCAGTAGTTGCTAACACAGACGAGCAAAAAGTCGATGTGTACAAAATCAATCTAAACAAAGGACACAAGATAAAAGCTGGTGCTACTTTGATAGATAATAAAGCCTTTGAAACCATAGGCTATCAAGCAGGTAAAGTTGAAGTGTTAACACATTTCAATGGACAACATTTAGAGGGCGGTAGTGTACTTTACACAGTAAAGGAATGGTGATCTAAATTATCTCCGAGTTGCACGGATTGCAACAATCAACTGTTAGTTGACAGTTGGAAAGTATTACTTTAATTGAAAGGAATAACACAATGGCACAAGAATTTACATTTGAAGGAAAAACACATCAATTCGCAGAAGATATTCAACCAAACAAAGAGGGATTATATATGGCAACGTTGAAAGATGGCGATAATGTAACGTGTGAAATGTGGTTTGTGAATGGCAAGCTACAAAGATTAGTAGAACTAGATAAATAAACAAATTGAGGGTAGCGTAATTGCTACCCTCTTTTTTATTTCGGCAAATATTCGTCAAATTCTAATTGTAAAATGTGGTAAAATATGAGAAGTAATGTTTACCGCAACTAAGATTGATTGCAAGTATAACAATAATTGTGAAAGAATTGATAATTCACAGTAAATTGGAGTATAATATATTGATATGTTATGACCATGGAGGAGAAAAACATGAAACGGGTTCTAGTATCCGTAAAAAGTGTACAACGAGACATAGATGGACAGGATACCGTGGTGGAATTGATTTCTCCAGGTACTTCACAGGAGAAGAATGGGATTCAGTATATTCGCTATGAAGAATCTAGCGTTACAGGTCTTGAAGGTGTTAAGACAACTATTAAGATTTATGAAGACTCGATTGTTCTTTTGCGTACTGGAGCTGTTAATATGCGGCACCAATATATTCGCGGTGAAGAACGTCAATCCACATATGAAACACCATTAGGTGATCTTCACATGGCCGTAAAAACACATGAGTTAACAGTAGACTTTCACAATGGAACTGGTCGTGTTCATCTCGGATACGATATTTCCATCGAAGGTGAATGGCAATTTTATAATCAGTTAGATATAGACGTGCGGGAGGATACAGAGCATGGACATGAAGGAAATCCTGAAATCGGGGATTGAGCAGGCATTACAAGAAACGATTAAGAGTGGTGGCTTACCAGCTGGAGAATATCCAGAAATCGTTCTAGAAGTGCCCCCTCAAAAGGAGTTCGGCGATTTTTCTACGAACATTGCTATGCAATCTGCTCGTGTAGCTCGTCAAAATCCTCGCGCTATCGCAGAGGCATTAATCAGTCATATGGATTTTGACTGGCTTGAACGTGCTGAAGTAGCTGGTGCAGGTTTTATCAACTTCTTCTTAAAATCCGATATGGTGTATGATACCTTGAAAGCTATCTTGAATGCTGGTGATCAATACGGTGTGCAACCATTGCGTGCACGCGATACGATTCAAGTAGAATACGTAAGTGCGAACCCAACAGGTCCGTTACATGTCGGTCATGGTCGTGGTGCTGCGTATGGTAGTGCACTTGTAAACTTGTTGCGTGCAGCAGGGTACAATGTACAATCTGAGTACTATATCAATGATGCGGGCAATCAAATTGATAATATGGCCATTTCAATTGAGTACCGTTTCCAAGAGTTACAAGGCGCTACATTAGTATTTCCGCCTAAACGCAACGAAGATGGCACTATGCCAGAATTCGATGTTCCAGAAGGGGCTCTTGTATTTCCAGAAAATGGTTACCGTGGACCAGATATCATTGAAACAGCAAAAGCCATTGCAGGGCGTGAAGGCTTTGATACATTGAATGCTATGGATGAAGCTGATCGTATAGCTTTATTCAAAGAAGAAGGCTTGAAAGAAAAATTAGCTCGTTTAGAGGAAACATTAAGCAATTTCCGCGTTACCTTTGATAATTGGTTCTCTGAACGTACGGTTCATGAAACTGATGAAATTCATCACTCCGTAGAGGCTTTGAAAGCTCTTGGCAAGGTGTATGAAAAGAATGGCGCTTTGTGGTTGAAATCCACTGATTATGGCGATGATAAAGACCGCGTAGTCATCCGTGACAATGGTGTGCCTACATATTTGGCAGCAGATATTGCATACCATCGCAATAAATATGACCGTGGATTCAAAGAAATGATTGATATTTGGGGTGCTGACCATCATGGTTATGTATGTCGTGTAAAAGCAGCTATGGCAGCCTTTGGTTATGACCCAGATAAATTGACTGTATTGTTGTTACAAATGGTAGCATTATTCCGTGATGGAAAACTTGTTAAATTGTCTAAACGTAGTGGCGATAGTGTTACATTAGATGAATTAATCGAAGAGGTTGGTGTAGATGCATCTCGCTACTTCTTCTTGATGCGTTCTCTAGATAGTCAGCTTGATTTTGATATCAACTTGGCAAAATCTCGTAGTAATGATAATCCGGTGTATTATATCCAATATGCGCATGCGCGTATTCACAGCATTTATAACCAAGTGCGTGAATCGGCCATTTCGTTTGGTGATTATAGTGAAACTGATTTCACAACGCTTACAAGTGAAATGGAATTAGAATTGATTAAGAAATTAGCTGAATATCCAGAAGAGGTTGTTCAATCTGCTGAGCACCGTGCACCTCATCGTATTGCACGTTACTTATATGATTTGGCAAGTATGTTCCATTCCTTCTATCGTCAAGGTCGTATTATTGGCGTAGATCCAATGTTACAACAAGCTCGTCTGGGATTGATTACAGCAATTGCCCTTGTACTTCGTCAAGGCTTGGGTATTTTAGGTATTTCCGCTCCGGAAAAAATGTAATAGGTGGGAGGCATCATGGCAACTAAGTATATTTTCGTAACAGGCGGCGTAGTTTCTTCCTTGGGAAAAGGAATTACAGCTGCATCTTTGGGCCGATTATTGAAAAACCGTGGCTTTAATGTGACTATTCAAAAATTTGACCCATATATTAATATTGACCCTGGTACAATGAGTCCTTACCAACATGGCGAAGTATTCGTAACTGATGATGGTGCTGAAACTGATTTGGATTTAGGTCACTATGAACGCTTTATTGATATTAATCTTAGCAAACGTTCTAATATTACTGCTGGTAAAGTATACTGGTCTGTTATCAATAAAGAACGTAAAGGTGACTATTTAGGTAGCACTGTTCAAGTTATTCCTCACGTTACTAACGAAATTAAACAAAATGTATATCGTGTTGGTAAAGAAAATAATGCGGATGTAGTTATTACTGAAATTGGTGGCACTGTTGGTGATATTGAAAGCTTGCCATTTATGGAAGCGATTCGCCAAGTAAAAAAAGATGTAGGTCGTAATGATGTATTATATATTCATGTTACATTGGTACCGTACATCAATGCAGCAGGTGAGTTAAAAACAAAACCTACCCAACATAGTGTAAAAGAATTGCGTAGCATTGGTATTCAACCAGATATTTTAGTATGTCGTAGTGAAAAACATATTTCCGATGAAATGAAAGAAAAGTTAGCACTATTCTGCGATGTCGAACCAGCTGCTGTTATAGAAAACCAAACTTGTTCTTCTATCTATGAAGTACCATTGATGATGCAAGACCAAGGACTTGATGATATTGTTATTAAAAAATTAGGGCTTGAAGAACGTCCTTGTGATATGACTGCATGGAAAGAAATGGTTCATAAAATTTTGAATCCTAGCAAAGATATTACAGTAGCTATCGTAGGTAAATATGTAGCACTGCACGATGCGTATCTTTCTGTAGCAGAAGCATTGAGCCATGCTGGTATTGAAACTGATACTAAGGTGAACATTCGTTGGATTGATTCCGAAGAACTCGACGATCTTTCCGTAGATCCTACAGAAGTATTTGATGAGATTGATGGAATCGTTGTTCCTGGTGGATTTGGTTCCCGTGGTGTAGAAGGCAAAATTCGTACAATCAATTATGCTCGTGAGAATAAGGTTCCATTCCTTGGTTTATGTCTTGGCATGCAATCTGCTGTTATGGAATTTGCTCGTAATGTATGTGGCATGGAAGGTGCTACATCTAGTGAATTTGACGAAGAGGCAAGATACAAGGTTATCGACTTGATGAGCGATCAAGTGGATGTAGATAAAAAAGGCGGTACAATGCGTCTTGGTATCTATCCATGCAAATTAGAAGCGGGCACGAAAGCTCGTGAAGTATATGGTGAAGATCTTGTATATGAACGTCATCGTCATCGTTATGAATTCAACAATGAATATCGCCAACAATTGAGTGATGCAGGACTTGTTATTTCCGGTACATCCCCAGATGGTCGTCTTGTTGAAAGTATCGAAGTTAAAGAACATCCATTCTTCGTGGCTACACAAGCACATCCAGAATTAAAATCTCGACCTAATAATGCACATCCGTTGTTCCGTGGATTCGTAGATGCAATCTTAGAACTTAAAAAATAGAGTAGAGCCATGGGGTCTATTTTATCTATTTTAGGTTTAATCATATTAGCTGTTCTTAAACTTGAACAGTTTGTATATGGTAAATCAGGTAAAGCACAGTCTACAACTGGCTATATGGCAAGACGTGGACTTGCTAGTCTAGCAGGTTTAATTGCTTTTGATCATTCTATTAGGAGTAGTAAACCTATTGTAGTACGTAAAAAGAAGAAAGATGCTCAGAATTGAGCATCTTTCTTCTTTTTTTGTTTACATCGAAAAAAATAAAAAAAATATATCGATATATTTAAAAATAACGCTTGCTATTTTAAATGATTAGTGTTATTATATAGACAAAGATAGATATAGATTTGATGTAGGTACATCAATAGAACATATATTAATCGTTATTTAGAAATATAAAGGAGGACACAATGTCTATTATTGGTAAGAAACTCCCTGAATTTACACTTGATGCTTTCAAGAAACCTGAATTGGTAAAAGTAAGTACTGCAGATGTTCTAGGTAAATGGTCTGTATTCGTATTTTATCCAGCAGATTTTACATTTGTATGCCCTACTGAATTAGAAGACGTACAAGAATCTTATGCAGAATTAAAAGAATTGGGTTGCGAAGTTTACTCCGTATCTACTGATTCTGAATATGTTCATAAAGCGTGGTCTGATGCATCTCCAAGTATCAACAAAATTGAATACTATATGTTAGCTGATAAAAAACATGAATTGGCTGATTTCTTCGATGTATTTGATCCTGAATCTGCTATGGCATACCGTGGCACATTTGTGGTTGACCCAGAAGGTATTATCCGTACAGCGGAAATCCACGATATGGGTATCGGCCGTTCCGCAGAAGAACTTGTTCGAAAAGTACAAGCTGCTCAATTTGTAGCTAAACATGGTGATCAAGTATGTCCTGCACGTTGGAAACCAGGTAAAGATACATTAAAACCAGGTCTTGACCTAGTAGGTAAAATCTAAGCTTTTTAGATATATCACCATCCTCCTCAAATGACAATAATTGGGCACGGATCGTATCTCCAACGATACCGGTAAGCCCCATTACATGGTGAAACACTCTCCATTTCACTTATGTAAACCTCATATAACAAACTACAAACTATACGCAAAAAGACCAGCCTTTAGGCTGGTCTTTTTGTCATATAGTTTATTTTAATAATACCTACTTTTATATAAATCCTTTTAAAAAAGTAGGAAATAAGTCCTTGCATTTTTATAGTTGATATTCTATAATGGAATTAATTCCTAGCGGTGTACAAGGTATTATGCGCGCCGTATAGAATGTATAGAATGTATAGAGAATATTTTTTCAAGGGGCGCTAGCTTTTAAAAAGAAAGGCAATATACATGAGGATTTCTACAAAAGGAAGATATGCACTGATGGTTCTCATAGACCTAGCAGAGCAAGGTCATGAAAAACCCGTATCATTACGTTCTGTAGCAGAACGACAAGGCATATCTGAGAAATATTTAGAAGGTATTGTGGCTCGATTAGGGGCAGCCAAGTTAGTTGATAGTATACGTGGAAAATACGGTGGCTATCGATTATCTAAGAAACCTTGTGAATATACAATTATTGAAATTTTGATGGCTACGGAAGAATCAATGGCGATTATTTCATCATTGGACGAAGGTGTTTCTACCGATGATGTGATTAATGAACGTACTGTTGGATTCTGGGCTGGATTACAAAATTACATTCATGACTATCTAGAAAGTGTGACATTGCAAGATGTTATTGATGGCACATATGCAAAACTAGATACTAAATATGATAATTGGGATGGCTCGATTTAAGAGTATCATAATTATATATTACATAATATTTATAGTATTCATAATATCCGTATAAAGGAGTGTTGATTATGTCTAAAATTGCAAAATCTTTTGTTGAATTAATTGGTAAAACACCATTGTTGGCGGCTACTCGTTTTGGTGAAAGTGTAGGTGCTGATGCTAATATTTTAGCTAAACTTGAATACTTTAATCCAGGTGGCTCTGTAAAAGATCGTATCGCAGCTGCCATTATTCAAGCAGCTATTGCATCTGGTGAACTACAACCAGGTGGTACTATCGTAGAAGCTACCTCTGGTAATACTGGTATTGGTTTATCTGCTGTAGGTGCTGCTTTAGGTTATAAGGTTGTTATCGTAATGCCAGAAACAATGTCTATTGAACGTCGTAAATTGATGATTGGTTATGGTGCACAACTTGTATTGACTGATGGTGCACTCGGTATGAAAGGTGCTATTGCAAAGGCAAAAGAAATCGTTACAGCCACTTCTGGTGCTGTGGAAGCAGGCCAATTCGTAAACCAAGCTAACCCTGCTATTCACTATAAAACTACAGGTCCTGAGATCTGGGGTGATACAGATGGTGCTGTAGATATTTTTGTAGCTGGTGTTGGTACTGGTGGTACATTAACAGGTGCAGGTCGTTTCTTGAAAGAACAAAATCCAGACGTTAAGGTTGTAGCTGTGGAACCAAAAGACTCTGCTGTGTTGTCTAACGGTAAGCCAGGTCCTCATAAAATTCAAGGTTTAGGTGCTGGTTTTATTCCTGAAACATTAGATACAAAAATTTATGATGAAGTAATTCAAGTTGCTAATGAAGATGCATTCAAAACAGCACAAGACTTTGGTCATACGCAAGGTGTGTTGGTTGGTATTTCTTCTGGTGCAGCATTATGGGCTGCTGCAGAATTGGCAAAACGCCCTGAAAATAAAGGTAAGAATATCGTAGTTATTCTTCCTGATACAGGTGAACGTTACTTGTCCACTGCACTATTCCCAGAAGATTAATATAATAGCTAAAAATAATATAAAGAATAAAGGAGTCCTTGCTTAGGGCTCCTTTATTCTTTATATATAGAAAAGGTGGGATAGGATAAAACAATTTTGTTTTATCCTATCCCACCTTAAAAGAGTTGT
>NZ_CAKQFJ010000030.1 GCF_934230905.1 uncultured Veillonella sp.
TCCACCAATACCAATAAAATCACCAAAAGGGCCTTCTATCATCATAGGGTCCCATAAAAATTGTGTTTCTTCCCATATCCGTTGCGGACCTTCATCAGAAAGCGTTTTAAAACGTACTGCACCAACTGGATAAGACCGACTCCAATAAATGCTATCTTTAGACCCCACCGCCAATTCAGTGCTACCACCGCCAATATCAATAGTTGCATAATGTAATCCATCATCTAACCGATCTTGCAAAGCGCCTTTAAACCCATAGGCCGCTTCTTCATCTCCACTTAAAATACGATAAGTCATAGAACAATATGTCGTAGCTTGTTCCATAAATTCAAGACCATTTGATGATTCCCGAACAGCACTCGTAGCAAATGCAAAACAATGCTCTACACCATAATCTTTAGCAATAGCCTTTATTTCTGAAAACGCTTTATATGATGCCTCCATAGATTCTGCTGTTAATGAACCATCTTCATTTCGTTTGCCTAATCGCGTAGTCCATAACCGTTTCGGTTCATTATACCATTGACCATGTGAATAAGTGCCTAATAATAATCGAATAGAATTAGACCCTACATCAATAATAGCAGCTTTCATAATCTCCCCTCCTTATTGTCCCTATATTACAATAATTACAATTTTGAATTATACGCACAAAGAGATGGCCGAAACCATCTCTTTCTTTTTAATCACGACGACCGCCACGGCCACCACGTTTACCTTCTGTATTACGTTTTAAATCATGTAATCGCTCATTGCTATCACGCAAAAATGATTTCATTTTCGCCTCAAATGACTCTGCACTTTGTCGACTTTGTACTCTACGTTCATGACGACGTTCCTCTACCTGTGGTTGTTCTTGAGTCTGACGAATGGAAAGACCAATTTTACTACCATCTACAGATAAAACCTTTACCTTCACTGCATCTTGTACCTTTAGTACATCATTAATATCTTCTACATAGCCATGAGCTACTTCAGAAATGTGAACTAAACCAGTCTGTTTATCACCTAAATCAATAAAAGCACCAAACTTTGTAATACCGGAAACTGTACCGTCTAAAACGCTACCAACTTCGATTGCCATGCAACCTCCTAATAAAACCTCAAACTATAAACTTAAACTATACTTGTAATGATGACAAGATTATTTTACGTATGGAACCTCACCTGGTTTTACAAGGCCTAATTGCTCACGTGCTACACTCTCAATATTCTTAGGATCTTGTAGCTTTGCTTTTTCTTGTTCTAATTCATCATTTCTCTGTTGCAATTCTTGCAATTGTTGCTCAATATGTTGTTTTTCTTGGTATATAGCTACTAATCGATAGGCTTGTCCAAGTAAAAGCATAACCATTACAGCTACGACAATACGTTTCACCCACAGAAAGACAATCTTACGATCTTCAGAGCGTCGATTTCGTTGCACACGTCTACGCTTTATCGTTTTTTCACGATGTTCAGATTGTTTCATGCAGAGCCCCCAATAACGTTATCAACTATATACATAATAACAAATTATACCACAGAACCCCAATAAATTTATAGTTAATAAAAAAATTTATACTAACAAACTTATTCCAAAAACAATCTATTTAAATTACATGGTTTCCGCTTTATTCGCATATTCTCGAATAACTCCACAGGATTTTTTAAACAAAGCCAATTCATCCTCTGTCATTTGTAATTCAAGAACATCTTCTATGCCATCCTTACCAATGACAGCAGGTGTGGATGCAAACACGCCAGTTTCCCCATATTGACCATCTAAATAACAGGAGCATGGTAATACCTTCTTCTCATCATGGAATACAGAACGGATTAATTCCGTAGTAGCACTTGCTATACCAAATTCCGTAGAGCCTTTTCCTGCCAACACATGATAGCCACCAATTTTAACATCATCTAAAACTTGTTTATGATCTAATTCTGGAAATCTATTAGGTAATTCTTTTTGCAATTCTACTAAAGGCTTACCTTGTACATATACATGTGACCATGGCACCATAGCACTTGCGCCATGTTCACCCATGCAATAAGCAGTAATGGTTCGATTGCTAATATTAAATATATTGGCTAGCTCTTTTTGTAATCTTGCAGAATCTAGCGCTGTACCTGATGAAATAATGTGCTTTGGATTCCAATTTAAATGTTTACATAAATACGTAGCTACTACATCGGCAGGATTGGATATAGAAATAATAAAGCCATTAAAACCAGACTCTTTAATTCTAGGGATTACATCTTTTAACACTGCTATAGTATCCCCTAAACTTTCGAGACGATCTTGATATAAATCTGGTAAAGGTCCTGCACTGAAAACGAGGATATCACAATCTCCACATTTTTCAATAGGCCCAGATGTAGCTATTACACGATGAGGGATATAACTAACTGCATCATTAACATCCATAGCTTGTGCTTTAGCCTTTTTCTCATCAATATCCATCATATATAGTTCATCAACTTCACCTTGCAAAGCTAGCGAAAAAGCTACATGAGAACCTACATGTCCAGTTCCGATAATACCTACTTTACGTAATTTCATAAGAGCCTCCTTATTATCATTGGTTTATAAATAATTGAAAGGACTATTATAGCCACTTACTATAATAGTCCTTTTTTTGATATATTGTTAGTCCCTTTTCGAAAAGAAACTCACTACGGCAATAACGATAACTGCGCCGGCAATGGATGGAATTAAAGCCATGCCCGCAAGACTCGGTCCCCATGTACCAAGTAAAGCTTGACCGACAAAGGCCCCTACTAAACCTGCTACAACACGAAGAATAATTCCCATGCTTTTCGATTTCTTAGTAATACGTCCTGCTACGAAACCAATAAAACCACCTACAATAATAGACCAAAGCATATGTACCTCCTATTGATGTACGTCAGATAATTCTAAAGGAAATAAATTCTGACCTTGTACATCAATTTTATTTTTCTCAACATATTGTTTCCGCATATTCCATAAAATAGTCAAATCTTCTGAATCTATTTTACTTAATGCATAGATTCGTATAAATTGAGAGCCATAATAGCCTTTCAAGCTATCTGGAACCCCTTTCGGTCCTTCTCCCAAAATACGTGTATTAAAATACCCCTGAATTTCTTGTTTTGACCGATCAATAATGATAAAACCTGAACCATCCAATATATATAATTTGGTATCCTTTTGTTTAAGAGACTTTACATTATTCGTGATAAAAAACGTTGTATCTAAATCAATGAGTGATGACTCATAACCGGATTGATAATAAGGCTCTATATAATGAGCCCCCTTATCCGTAGCATTGAGCATATCAATAAAATTATCTCTCTCCTCAGGAGAAAAATCATTAAAACTAGCTACATTTTCTACACGATGCACACCTTTATGATAGTTTTTTAATTGCCCCGGCTCAACATGAGTTCCTTTAAATTGAATGGTATTAAGGCGAATCGTATTATCCCTCACATTATAAATACCATAACCTTCATAACCTAAAAAATATACATCATCACCGATTTGCTTCATTGCTAGTAAGCGTTTCGATATAATAGCATCATTCGATGTAACCATCAATGTATGTTGTTCTGGATCAACTTTTACAGACTTAACATCATCATTAACCATCGACATCGCCCAGTAAGACAATACCATTAAAAGAATGGCAACAATGATAAAGCCCAGTCGTTTTGCATTCATTTTAACCCCTTATGAATACACATCTCATATTATGTCTTTAGTGTTTGAATCCTATCACATATGGATTCCCCATTATACGTAAACTCTTTATCTAGCTCCATCAAGGGCTCTAAAACAAATAGCCTATCCCAAAAATAAGGATGAGGAATCACTAATCGTTCATCATTAATATACACACATATACCAGAATCCACTACGGCGTATATGATATCCAAGTCCAATGTTCTTGGTCCCCAATGAATCTCCCGTTTTCGTTGTGCCACACATTCTAATGACTGTAATACATCGAGTAACTCATGTGGCTCTAACGTACAGTTTACATACCAAACAGCATTTAAAAAGCCATTTTGGTCTGTATATCCCCATGGCTCAGTCTCTATAATAGATGAACTAGCAATACTATGCACTTCATGATGTATAGAAAGTGCAGCATAGGCACGCTCAATAAATTGACGGCGATTTCCTATATTAGAACCTACACTAATATAGTATGTATACATTAAATTTGCCCTCGAGTCGTTACAATTTCTACATAATCTAATACACCTGCTATCGGTACAGATGGTTTTCTTACAGTTACACTTAGACCGATAATACCTTGAAAGTGTTGATACAATGTATCTGCAATTAATGCTCCAATGTGTTCTAACAGATTACAACTTTCACCTGTCATAATTGAAGCTACCATATCATACACCTCAACGTAATTAATAGAATCCTCTAACGCATCTGTTTGACCTGGCTTAGTTAAATCGGTTTTAATTTCAACATCTACATAGAATCGTTGTCCTTGTACTTTTTCAGACTCTAAATTACCATGATACCCATAAAAAGCCATATTTTTTAATATGATCTTATCCATAGCAAACTCCTTATTCGCCTCGCAACAATCCATCTGCTACAGCTAGAGCTCGTTTATGCATCAATACATTATGTACTCGAACCATGTCAATACCTTGGAAAACTCCTGTAATACAAGCAGCTACCGTACCTTCATCGCGTTCTTCTGGAGGTAGCCCACCGAGCATAGAGCCTATAAAACGTTTCCGACTAGGTGCCAATAATACAGGATATTCATAAGCTGTAATTTCACCCAATCGTTGTAATACCTCAATATTTTGTTCCTCTGTTTTACCAAATCCAATACCTGGATCAAGCCAAATATTTTGTAGTTGCACGCCTTCTTTTAACGCTTTATCAACAGCTGAGAAAAAATAGGCTTTCATATCTTCAATAATATCATCATAATTTGTATCATTGCTATTATGCATAATGATAACAGGCACACGATATTTTGCTGCTACAGCCGCCATATCAGGATCATAATGCAATCCCCATATATCATTCAAAATATGTGCTCCTTTAGAGAATGCATAATCTGCTGTTTTCGCATGATATGTATCAATGGAAACTGGAACAGTGGAAGCCTCTAACACTGGATCAAGCAAGACATTAAGGCGTTCAATTTCTTCATCCGCACTTAAAGCTGTACAACCAGGGCGTGTAGATTCAACACCTAAATCGATAACATCAGCACCATCTCGAATCATTTGTTGTGTCCATTGAGCTGCTGCTTCTGGTGTATTATGTAATCCACCATCAGAAAAGGAATCTGGCGTACCATTTAAGATTCCCATAATTAATGTATGGTCAAATAAGCGTAATGATTTTCCATCACTCCAAGTATATTGTCTACGTTTATACATTTGTGCCTCCTAACATAGCCAATGCTTCTTCTCGCAAAGGGCCGGACTTTTTCAATAGGCCTCTACTCTCTATAGTAACAACTTGAGAGCCTTGTTGCAAAGTCCCCTTCATTAACATACATAATTGTGTTGCTTTAAGACGTACAAAAACACCTTCTGCCGACAAATCAAGCTCTATAGCATCAGCAATTTCTCGAGTCAAGCGTTCTTGTAATTGTGGCTTTCTACTTAACACCGTAATTACATCATAAAACTTACTTAAGCCAGCTACACAACCACTATGTGGTTGATATATAACATCTACAGTGCCAAAAAATGGCAATAAATGATGTTCACACATTGAATAAAACGGAATGTCTGTAACGGCTACCAAACCATTGTAATCCGTAGAAAACAGTTCACCCCATAGTCCCTTTGTTTCCTTACCGACACCAGAAAACAGCTCTTCATACAATTCTGTTACACGGGTCGGTGTTTTTTCTAACTCCGGCGCCTTTGTATCAACGGATAGAGCACGTAAAAACTGTTCTATACCTTCTTTTGCAAGTTGATTCATAGGCCCTCCTAAACGATTTTCGTTGTCCAATCCTCTATATTCCAAATATCGGTGACCCAACCTTCATAGAATTCTGGTTCATGACTAACGAGAACAATGGTTCCCTTAAATTCACGCAATGCTCGCGCCAATTCTTCCTTAGCATAGATATCCAAATGATTTGTCGGTTCATCAAGAACAAGAACATTATATTTCTTCTGCATCAATTTGCAGAGTCGCACCTTTGCATTTTCTCCACCGGATAGGACACGCATTTGAGATGTAATGTGTTCGTTCGTCAATCCGCATCGCGCTAGTGCTGCACGAACTTCGGCATTCGTCATAGCCGGATATTCATTCCAAATATAGTCTAACGCAGTTTCTGAATTAGATGGTGCATCCTCTTGAGCAAAATAACCTACTTCGAGGAAATCACCCTTCACCAATTCGCCACTGACAGGTTTTAACAGTCCTAAAATAGTCTTTAATAATGTGGTCTTACCTAAGCCATTGACACCGCGAATAGCAATTTTTTTATTTCGTTCGATTTGAAAGTCTACAGGTCTTGTGAGCGGTTCGTCATAACCAATCTCAAGGCCAAAGGCTTCAACAATAAAACGACTAGGTGTACGACCTTCTTTAAAGCCAAAGGATGGTTTGATATATTCCTTCGGTTTTTCAAGAATTTCCATTTTTTCTAACCGTTTAGCACGGGAATTTGCCATACCGCGCGTAGCCACACGAGCCTTATTACGTTGAATGAAATCCTCCATACGCTCAATTTCTTGTTGTTGTCGTTCATAAGCCTTACGCGCTTGTGCCTTTTGAACTTCATAAGCGGCTTGAAATTGATGGTAATCCCCAGTATATCGTGTAAGAACAGCTTGCTCAATGTGATAGATGACATTGACTACGGAGTTTAAAAATTCCATATCATGAGAGATTAGAATGAATGCATTCTCGTAATTTTGCAAATAGTTTTGCAACCAATGAATATGTTCTACATCTAAATAGTTTGTTGGTTCGTCTAACAACAATATGGTTGGCTTTTCTAATAATAGTTTCGTCAACAAAACCTTCGTACGTTGACCGCCACTTAGCTCAGATACATCACGCTCTAAACCAATATCCATAAGCCCTAAACCTTGTGCAGTTCGTTCAATGACCGCATCAATCTCATAGAACCCACGTTGTTCTAAGATTTCTTGCCATTCACCGACTTGTTCTAAGAGACGGTTCATTTCATCTTCTGATACATCACCCATTTTATTGTATGCATCATTGATCTTTGACTCCATAACATACAAATCATCAAAGGCACGTTGTAATACATCGCGAATTGTCATGCCCTTTTCGAGTACTGCATGCTGGTCCAAGTAGCCTACTGTTACTTGATTAGACCACTCTATTTTGCCTTCATCTGGTGGTAGTTTGCCGGTAATGATGTTTAAGAAGGTAGATTTACCTTCTCCATTAGCACCTATTAAACCTACATGTTCCCCCTTCAACAGTCGAAACGATGCATCATCTAATATTTGTCGTGCCCCAAAACCATGAGTCACATGGGATACTGTTAATACACTCATTATCTATCTCCATCGGAATAAAAGCCGTCTAAATAAGACGGCTTAGTTCACACTAATTAATATATTTATTGTACCTTGATTACACTAGATATGTCAAAAATTACACTTCTAATGATTCCGCATAACGCAAGGCAACAATAGCCATAATCTTGGCACCTTTAATAGCTTGTTCCAATCCATAAGGAGAACCTGCAGCACAAGCGAACTCAGGTGTATGTGCTTCTAACTGATTTCCTATATTCAAAGTAGGCTGCGCTGTAGGCACTTCATAAGATACATTGCCTACATCCGTACTGCCATCGGCCTCATCTGGTGGTAATTTCCGTGGGCTTTCACCAAACTCAATCATCACCTCATTAAACAAAGATAATAAACATTCATCTTGCCTCATATCCTTAAATAAAGGTTCATAATGATGCATATCTACAGTTGCGCCATAACTTGTAGCAATACGATTAGCCTCTGCTTTAATAGCTGGCAAAATAATATCTTCTAAATCAGATACAGTAGCACCACGTACCGTCATTCGCAATGTAGCCTTATCGGTTACTACATTGGGTGCAGTACCAGCCTGAGTAAATATGGCACCTACGATGGCCCCTTTAGGGAAGACATCTTGTTTCATCAATTTAATAGATTGATACAAATCAACAGCACAGTCCAAAGCATTAATTCCAGAATCAGTTAAAGATGCAATATGACATGACCGGCCATGAAAGGTTACCTCTAAAGGATGTGTTGCCAACGAAGTCCCTCCTACCTCATTTTCACCACCAGGATGAATGATTAATGCCCCATCATAACCTTTAAAAAGTCCTTCATTAGCCATAAACACCTTGCCGCCAATGGTCTCCTCGGCAGGGCATCCAAAAAAGGTAGTCCCCCATGTATCGCGAGAGGTTTGACTAAACGCTATAGCAGCGCCCATGCTCATAATGGCGATTAAGTTATGTCCACACCCATGACCTAATTCAGGCAGTGCATCATATTCGCCTAAAAAAGCCATTTTATGCAAACGTTCTAAGCCTATATCACTTCGCATAGCCGTACGCAATTCAGAGCATTTCGTTAGCCCTACAGTCGTATCAAAGCCATGTTGTTCCATATAACGGCTAATGGTTTGTACAGCACGTACCTCATGTTGACCTAATTCAGGGTTGTTATGTAAAAATAACGAAATCGATTTTAACTCATCTTGTATACCATCAATTATAGTACACGCTTGAATTTCTCGGTTCTTTAAATTCATATATCCATCCTCATGTCGCCTTATAATGTACGTTGTTTTGTATAAGGTGATAGTACGATTGTATTAGAAATATATCGAAAATGAACACGCCCACCTAATGGCAATGTCTGATGCGGTGTACCATGCCCTGTTGGCACATAGCATACGAATGGATCAGATAACTGAGTTTCCCGATTCTCTTCCATATAACGAAGAGCTTCATAACCCAAATCGTAATCGGATTCATCCTCATCACCTTCACAATCGGTAAAGGTTCCAATCATCATACCCTTTATCCGACTTAACAAACCGGATAATCTCCATTGTTGTAGCATACGATCTAGTTTGTACGGTGCTTCACCTACATCTTCTACAAATAAAATCGTATCCTCTATACTATCATCCTCTAAAAAATAAGGTGTTCCACAAAGCATGGAGAGCATTGTCATATTGCCACCACGCAATATGCCGTCCCCTAATTCTGTACCAATTGCACCTCGCGGAGGCTCTGGTAAAGGTTCAATAACGCGTAGTCGCCCTTCTACGGTTTCAAATAAATGATGAATATCTTCATGACGCGCTCTAGTAAAATCTACCCCCATCGGACCGTGGTAAGTTACGAGGCGACTATAACGATTGATAGCCATATGTAAAGCTGTACAATCACTATAACCAATGAATGGCTTCCCATATTCACGTATAGCAGTGTAGTCAATGCGATCAATATAGCGCATTGTACCATACCCACCACGCAACGCTAAAACAGCATCACATGGGGCTGTAGTCATCATCCACTCAAACTCTTGTGCCTGCTCCTCAGGACTGCCACCATACAAACCGGTGCGATAACAAGATTCACCAAATATAAGTTGATAACCATGTTCTTCACACATCTGTTGTATCGCATCTAAAGACTCATCACTACTACTCGCAGGTGCTATACACCCAATAGTCATACCTTTTTTTAAACACGTTGGATATTTCCACTCCATAATTCCTCACATATATAGCATTGTTTAGAATGTCATTTACTTATGATAACTGTAAACAACCATACATAAACCGTAATACACAAAAAAGACGTACCAATGGTACGTCTTTAGTGTATCTTATTTGTATGCTTTTTTAAAGTCTACTTGACCAAGTACAGTCCAGAAATAGTTTTGAATAGTTCCATTAGACACATATGGCTGTGTTGTAAAGTACAATGGCATAACTAAAGACTCATCAAAAATCATGCGCTCTGCTTTATGCATTAACGCATCACGTTCTGCACTATCAGGAGTGCTACGAATACGCGCAATAAGCTCATTATACTCTTCATTATGATACTGGCTGTCATTATCTTCAGCAGAAAATACTTCTAAGAAATTTTGTGGATCTCCATAATCAGCAACCCAGGATGCACGAGCGACTTGATATTTACCAGCTTCGCGATTGGCTAAGAACACTTTAGTTTCTTGATTTTGTAATCGTACATCGGCTCCAAATGCTTTATGCCACGTTGCTTGAATTGCTTCTGCAATCGCTTTATGCATTTCACTCGTATTATACAAAATCGTAATCGGTGGCAATGGATGGTTTTCATCATAGCCAGCCTCTTTTATCAATTCCTTAGCTTGTTCAACATCTTCATATACAAGGTAACTTCCTGTTTCACGGAAATCATCCGTTCCATTGCTTTCAAGCATACCATAAGGAACAAAAGCATATGCTTCTTCCTTACCGCCTTTAACAATATTTTTCACAATCTCCTTACGATTGATAACCATAGAAAAGGCCTTACGCACATCAGGATTAGTAAAAGGTTCTGCTTTCACATTAAAGAGGTAATAATAATTACCCAACATAGGACCTATATGTAATAAACCTGCTTCTTCTAACCGTTGTTGATCAGCCACTGGAGGTTCTACCATCATATCCGCCTCTCCACCTTCAACAAGAGTAAGACGAGTACTTTGAGATTCACTAATTGGCCAATTCATCGTTTTAGTAACTACCTCATCAGCATCCCAATAGTTTTCATTTTTGACAAAATTAAGTTCTCCATTATGTTGCCAACTTAATAATTTATATGGTCCATTAGAAACAATCGTTTCTGCGTTATTTCCCCAGTTTTCATTTTTCTCTACAGCATTTTTATTAACTGGATAATAACCATGAGAAGCCAATAACTTTAAGAAATACGCCGTTGGATGTTCTAAAGTAACAACCAATGTTTCATCATCAACTGCTTCTACGCCTACATCATCTCTATCTGCCTTGCCGTTATTAAACGCTTCACCATTTTTAAGTACATATAACATATAAGCACTATCTGACCCTGTACTTGGATCCAGTATACGTTTCCAGGCATACTCAAAATCATGAGCCGTTAATGGTTCCCCATTGGACCATTTTAAATCAGGTCGCAAATGAAATGTATAAGTAGTGCCATCATTTGACACTGTCCAACGTTTAGCTAATGCAGCCTCTGGTTCACCTTTATCATCTAAACGAACCAAGCCATCAAACAATTGTAATTGTACGTTTGCCTCAGGTGATGTACTAGACTTAGCAGGATCTAATGTTGATGGTTCTTGTTCCAATACATATCGTATCGTATGCTCATCAACGATTTTAGGACCATTAGTATACCCAAAAACAAGTAACAGTATACTTACTCCAAAAGCTAGTACCACGAGCTTAAGCAATTTACGTTTATCCATCATGGTAATGCATCCTCTACAAATTTTTTCATAATAAGCCCCATTTGAGCTCCTAATTGTTTTGCTTTATCATTACATAAATGACTCATCAACAAGACAAAGCAAAAATCTCCATTCATCGTTTCTAAAATCCCCGCATCATGTTCAACACAATCTAATGAACCTGTTTTATGATGAAATACAACATCTTCACCCCAATGAAATGGCAATATATCCCTAAACTGTTGACGTCCAAGAATATTCCACATCTCATGTCCATATAGAGTGTGCCGTAATTCATAAATATGATGTAATAATTTAACTATATCTATGGCGGTAATATAATTCTCCCGATTTTCTTTTACCGCTTTAACATCCATCATCATACGATTGATTTCAAAGTGCTCAAGTCCCAACTGTTCAGCTCTAGCATTAACATTTTCCATGCCCAATGCTTGGAGTAATAAGTTAGTAGCCCAATTATCACTGAGCACCATCATTAATCGACAAAGTTCCAAATAGCTAAAACTATGATTGCCAACCAATTCCATTAAGGCACCTGCCCCTTCAACACGTGGACTCCGACTTAATGCAATCGTATCGTTAAGATTGAGTTGTTCTTGTGATGCTAAATGAAATACATATTCCAAAATCAGCGTTTTTACCATACTAGCACCAGTATGGACAATCGTTTCCTTAGAAGAAGCTACGATGGTAGCCTCCTCCCCTTCATTCAGACGCGTTACCATATAGGATACAGTGGCATCTGAAGGCAGCTTATCTAGTAAAGCTGCCAGCTGTATCTCTAAGGATTTCCCTACGATCAACTGTTCCATTATTTACCCCATTAAATATGCCAACATGCAATTTTTCTATCCGCCCATTCACGAAGTGGTGGTCGTTCTTCTAGACATCTACGTTCAACATCTGGACAACGATCACTAAACAAACACCCCTTAGGAGGATGTAATGGACTCGCCGGTTCTCCTCGCAATGGAGCTCCAATTGGAGCACGTGGAAGCACTTCGCCAACCATTTTCGTAAGAGCCTTTGAATATGGATGTTGAGGGAACTCATAAATATCAAGAGCAGGCCCCTCTTCCATAACAGCCCCTAAATACATGACTACCATACGATGACTAATGTAACGAACCATAGGTAAGTCATGTGAAATAAAGAGATATGAAATACCGTGTAAAGCCTGCAAACGCTCTAATAAGGTCATAATCTGAACCTGAATAGACACATCTAGTGCAGAAATAGGTTCGTCAAGAATAATACACTTAGGCTCCATTATAAGGGCTCGTGCAATGCCAATTCTCTGCCGTTGACCACCAGATAACTCATGAGCATATCGCTCACCAAAAGCCATATCTAACCCAACTTGTTCCAATACCTCTTTAACACGAATTACACGATCTCGAGGTGTATAATTAGGATTTAACTCTAAAGGTTCTTCTAAAATAGTATTAATCTTCAATCTTGGATTAAGTGATGCATAAGGATTTTGAAATACCATTTGCATCATATCCCGTGTACTATCTTTATGAATATATGGATTTACTTCATGACCATCCATATAAATAGACCCTGATGTGGCTTGATGTACGCCCATCAAGGTATACCCAAATGTAGATTTACCACAGCCTGACTCACCAACAATACCTAATGTTTCGCCTTCGTCTTGATAAAGACTAACACCTTGTAATGCATGTACTGTTTGTTTTGGTCTAAACAATCCGCCAGAAAGGGTAAAATTTTTAACGAGATTGTCTGTTTCCCAAATATATCCCATTAAAGTCCCTCCAACTTTGCTAACCAACATGTATATTCATGATTATTACCGACATTTGATACCATTGGTATACGTGATCCACATATGCGCATGGCCCATTTACAACGAGGATTAAAAGAACACCCTCGAGGTAATTCATATAAATCAGGCGGCTGTCCTTCGATAGCCTTTAATTCTCCATGCCATTTACCTTGTGGCAATGACATTAACAGACCAATTGTATAAGGGTGACGAGGATCATTAAATAAATCCTCTACCGAAGCAGACTCAACACACTTACCAGCATACATAACCATCACTCGATCACACAATTGTGCTATAACACGCAAGTTATGAGAAATAAAGATAATACCTATTCCGGCTTCAACAGCTAATGTTTGCATAAGTCGTAAAATTTGTGCCTCTGTTGTGGAGTCCAATGCAGTTGTCGGTTCATCACAAATTAAGATTTTAGGACGGCCCGCTACAGCCATGGCAATACATATCCGTTGACGCATCCCCCCACTCAACTCATGTGGATATTGTGTCAATCGTTTTTCAGGTGTAGATAGTCCCATTTTTTTCAACAAATCAAGCGCTATAGCCTTCTCATCATAGTCATCACCATAGGCATTACTTCGATGAATCACTTCATAAATTTGTTCTCCAATTGTCAATATCGGATTCAATGCGGTCATAGGATCCTGAAATACCATAGCCACGGTTGTCCCACGCAATTCGTTCCAATCCTCTTCCACATATTCCCGACAATCTTCACCATCAATTTCAAATTGTTCTGATTTGATTTTAGTACGACCTTCAGGTAATAAACCTAGCAAAGAATTAACCATAACTGATTTACCACATCCGGATTCTCCAACAACGCCTAAAATTTCACCTTTTCTAAGCAGAATATCCTGATTGCGAATAATGCGCAGCGGTCCTCTAAATGTCTCGATGGTAATGGATAGATTTCGTACATCTACTAATATATCATTCATCATCTATCCCCTTCCTTTGGATCAAATACATTACGCAATCCATCCCCTAAGAATACAAAACCAAGCATAGTAATACTAATGGCCAATGCAGGAAATATTAATTGGAATGGATACGATCTCATACTACTAATCCCATCAGATGCCAAAACGCCCCAACTAGCCATCGGTGCATTTACTCCAAGCCCAATAAAACTTAAAAAGGCTTCCGTGAAAATAGCGTCTGGAATCGCTAAAGTCAATGTAATAATAATAGGTCCTACACAGTTTGGTAAAATGTGACGCCAAAGAATACGCCATTTGGGAATCCCCATTGTTTCAGCAGCAATAATAAATTCCTCTTCCCGAACTTTCACAATTTGACTACGTACTATACGCGCCATGTTAAGCCAATATGCAATTCCCAATGCAATAAATATTGAGGTAAGACCTGGCCCAATTACAACCATTAATAAAATAACGTATAACAATAATGGAATACCATATAATACATCAACGATAGCCATCATAATTCTATCTGTTTTACCACCAAAATAACCTGCAATGCCACCGTAAATAACACCTATTACAAGATTTAATAAAGCAGCCACGATACCGATAGTTAAAGAAATACGTGCACCATACATAACACGAGTATAAATATCACGACCTAATGTATCTGTACCAAACCAGTGTGATAAACTAGGGCTTTGATTAGCATCAACCAGAGATTGATCTGCATAGGTATAAGGTGAAATCATAGGACCAAAGATTGCCAATACAATCATCACAGCTATAATGCCTGCACCTACTACAGCCAAACGATTCACCTTAAATCGTTGCCACCAGTTAGGACGCACTATAAATGATGATTCTTGAATATTCGTATCGCGTTCAATAGGTAAAAAATCATTTCTATCCATTACGCACGCTCCTTTTCTGTTGTTACCCGAGGGTCAATGATTGGATAAATCATATCAACAATTATATTCAAGACTACAATCAATGTACTATAAAATACGGTAACACCAAGAATAACCGTATAATCACGATTATAAATGGATGTTACAAAATATTGACCTAAACCAGGAATGGCAAAAATCGTTTCTACAACAAAACTACCAGTTAATAAACTAGCTGCCAGTGGCCCAATGTAGGTAATAACAGGTAAAATGGCATTGCCTAAAGCATGACGAATTAAAATATTCCATGCACCGAGCCCTTTTGCTCGAGCTGTACGAATATATTCCTGTTGATACACATCAAGCAAGCCACTACGAGTCAATCGTGCAATAAAAGCCATAGGCTGTGCGGCCAATGTAAGTACTGGTAAAATCATATACGATGGACCACGCCACATTGCCACGGGTAACCAACCCAATTCAAATCCCACTACATATACTAATACTGCACCAATAATAAATGTAGGAACAGAAATACCTAATGTAGAAATAAACGTAATAGCATAATCTACTATGCCATTAGGACGCATAGCACTAATAGCACCAGCGGCAATACCGCCAACAATAGCAACACAAAGAGCTAACAAACCTAATTGAGCAGATACAGGAAATGATTCCCCTATGATATCATTAACAGATCGACCTTCATATTTATAAGATGGCCCTAAATCCCCTGTAACAACACCACCTATATAATCAGCATATTGCTTCCATAAGGGATCATCTAAATGATATTTTGCTTCTATACTTGCTTTAACTTGAGGTGGTAATTTTTTCTCACTTGTGAAAGGTCCACCAGGTATAGCATGCATTAAAACGAAGGTAATACTAATAATTACCCACAGTATAACAAGTGCGCTACCTATGCGCCGTAAAACATACCTTGCCATTCTATTCTCCTCCATACAATAAAATTTCTATTTTATTATACTATATTTTACCTAAAAAATTAAAGTCATATATTTATTATTGTAATAAATATTTTAATTTTTATTTATTTCTTTTAAATTCATTCCATTAAATACTCATCTTTCTTTCATATTATATCATGCATTACCGGTCCTTTCTATTATTCCACTCATTTTACATGTTTTAACGAATACAGTACAATACAAGCATACTATATTGAGGAGGTCACTATGACAACAATACCAAGAATACTTACTATACAAGACATGAGTTCCATCGGACGTTGCTCTCTAACTGTTATGCTACCTATCATCAGTGCCCTTGGGTGTCAGGCAGTGCCATTAGCGACAGCCGTATTGAGCAACCATTTAGAGTACCCCTACTTTGAGATAGTTGATTTATCAGATCATCTAATAGACTTTATGGATTGCTGGGAAAAAAACGAAATTGATTTTAATGCTATTGTGAGTGGTTTCTTAGCCTCTCCTGAACAAATTCATCTTGTAGAGGAAGCAATTAATCGCTTTGGAAAAGATAAAATGGTAATTGTAGATCCTGCTATGGCAGATGATGGACATCTCTACTCTATATATACACCAGATATGGTAAAAGCTATGCGTCATCTTATTTCTAGAGCTCATATAGTTAAACCTAATTATACAGAAGCCTGTTTCTTATTAGAGAAACCATTCTCTACGAATCCAATTTCAAATGATGAATTACATGATATGTGTAAAAAACTGCATCAATTAGGGCCTGAACTGGTTATTATGACTAGTGTACCTTCCAATACAGATGCAACGATTGCCGTATATGAAGGAGATACTGATATGGTAACAACATACTCAGTTCCTCATATTCCTGTAAAAGCAACTGGAACGGGCGATATCTTTACATCTGTTTTATCAGGAGCTATCATGCGTGGATTTACAGCACACGAAGCAGCTCAACTGGCGATGAAATTTACAACAAAATCAATCCAAGCCACTGTAGACAATGTAAAATCCATGAAACATGGTATCGCTTTTGAACTTGTATTACCAGAATTAACTAATTTATCCAAATAATCCATTTAAATTGTCCAAATAGCCTGTTCATGATATACTTAAACACATAGAAAATATACGTTATGTTTATTTTTATAAAGGGGATTTCATGGATTTATTATATCCAGTTCTACGAACTGTACTAATCTGCTTAGTAGGCTTTGGTATAGCATATCAGGGACGACGAATGGGCTATACCATATTCAATCTTTCAGGACGCTTTAACAGACTACAATTTATCATTCTTTTCATAGTCTTAATGATACTCTTCTATGCAGTAGGTATCATTGAAGATCGATTAATCGACTACATCGTTACATTGCCAGCATATTGGGCTACACGTATTTTTGTTGGTGCATTACAAGCTCTATTATTCCCATTAGCCTGTGCATTATTCACGAGACGAATACACGATATTGGGTTCAATGGATGGGCTGGCATTTTATGGGCTGCTATCATTATTTTTATAAATACCTATTCAGCTGTAACCCCTTTAAATTACTTATTAAATTTATTTGTGTTGATTATAGGTTTTCTTTTTTGGGTATTACCTGGGCAACCGGAACCAAATAAATATGGCTATCCTCCATTTATGAGTCAAGTACCAATACACTCACAGCCAACTACAGAACCGCCCACACAAGAAGAACAAGAAGTTCGAAAAAAAGTACGAAAACGACGTAAAAAACGATAATAAAACTAAAAAAGCTGAGTCTTAAGACTCAGCTTTTTATTATGTAGTTAATTCATCAATAGCATCAATTCTATCAATGTACATCCAATATAAGCAATAATAAATTTAACCTTTTGTTTTCTAGCACGATCATCATCTGCTATTTTCAATCGATTAGCAAGAAATCGCTTATCACGAATCTGTAATAATAGTTGCTTGATGCGCTCTTGGCTTTGAGAAGCAATACATTCATCACAATCAGTACTCAAAGAAGCTTGTTGCATGAAAATTCGACGATGTAATTTACGCAATTGAATTTTAATATTATTATGTACAAATGCGCTTTGCCATTGTTTTCTAGAGTCTACGTACATATATACATATCTTGGAATATTCATTACTAAGAACGATATAATAAAAATTCCTAAAGAAATTAAGAAATAGGTAGAGAATGAAAACTCTAACGTTTCCGTTGGCAAATAATGATGAAGAATTACAAATGTAATCCATACACCGATTGGCAATAATAATACAGCTGCAATATCAATTGATCGAAGCCAACTAGTTCTTGTGGGCACATCAGGAACTGTAAACGTATTTACAGGATCATGAAATGCATAGTAATCTAATTGCAATACAGATTGTCCTGTTCTTGGATTTCCCAGTAAAACAGGCCCCGTACTCCCTACATGTCGTTCTGGTAAAGGAATAAATTTTTTAATTCTAGAATTAGGAACTAAATCAAATTGAATAATCCCCTTTTTTTCAAATCGCACTGTAGAACCTAAACGACTAATAGCAATAGGATTAAAAAATATGCCAAATAGGCTAAGGAACCAATTGCCTAAGAGGTGGAGAATAGAGTTTAAAATAAACCCGCCTGTATCTATATTAGCTGTATCTAACTTAACAGCAAAGGAAGATGAATAGTCATCGAACCACACATCTTCGATGGTAAATTCCACATTAATCACATTCCCCCATTTAGTAATAATGGAGAGAAATACTTGATTATTTGGCTCAAATTCAAAAGTTACAGAATAGATTAACCAATGATTTCGAAACGCAGCACGAAGCATCCGATTGACCATATCTTCTTCAATGTAAAGAATTCTATGATCAAATAATTCTCGCTCCACAGGTGCAGCCATAAGTGTCGTATCCTGTTCAATAATAGGAGAACGTTCATTTAATGCGTCATCCACCAAAGATCGTAACTTGGTGAAGATTTTTGTCATAGTCGCTCCAATATATGCACACTACACAAGATTTATATACCTCAAACATTAAAATTATACCATAATTTACCTGTTTTATCGAGGTATATAAAGAGATTCACTAAGGCCTTTCCATCAGCTACCACTTATACACTGGCCATCGTAAGTCGACAATATGCATAGAACCGCCCTTTCTTAGCAATTAATTCGCTAAAGGTTCCATCTTCTACAATACGACCTTTTTCCATAAAAAGAATACGATCCATCAGCTCTAATCCTTCTAACTGATGTGTAATATATAAAACAGTTTTTTCTTTTGTGAAAGCTAAAATATCATTATGCAGTTTTTGTCTTGTTACTTGGTCTAACCCCTCCAAAGGTTCATCAAGAAGAATTAGCTCAGGATTTCTTAAAAATAGTCTAGCTAAAGCAACACGTTGACGTTCGCCTCCACTCAGACCTACTCCTCCACTACCTACAATCGTTCGTAAGCCCTTTGGCAATCGCATAACTACATCAGATAAAACAGCTTGTTCTACGGCACGCTGTACCTCATCCGCACTTGCATGGGGCTTAGCAATTCGAACATTATCCTCCAATGTAGCATGGAAAATATACGTATCTTGTGTGATAGATCCCATTAAGTTTCGCCAAGAATCAATCGTAACCGTCTTTAAATCATTGTAACCTACCGAAATATGACCAGAATAATCATATAGCCTTTCTAACAAAGAAAACAATGTAGTTTTACCAGATCCACTAGCACCAACAATAGCAACAGCCTGTCCTTTTGGTATATCTAATGTTAAATCTTTATAGATAAGTGATGAGTGATCATACCCAAAATTAACATGTTTCAATGATATCGTATCCACAGAATCTAAATCTACACAGCCTGTATCCTTGATTGGCAGAGGTGCATGCTTAATTTGTAACAATCGACGAACCGCTACTAAACTTTCATAACCATGATGAACGGATACAATCATAGGCTGCAGCGCTTCAAACCAAGCTTGAATACCAATGGCACATACTACGACCATAACACTTGCCCAAGGACCAGTTAATACATTACTTGTTAATAGGGCCGCTAACACAACTACAATCTGTACAATAGCGATAAACATCGTATTTCCTAAATTCATACCTTTAGAAATACGACCCTTATGATACTCTACATCATCTATAGATTGCTTCATACGTTCCATAACTAGATTTTCATTATGATAACTAATGATGTCTTCTAAACTTTCCAATGTATCAGTCAATGTTGATTTGAAATGACCTTGTACCCGACTAATCATATTTAAAGATGTACGATGATAACGATATATGCCATACGGTAATACAACACCTGTCATCAATGCAGCACACCACACAAGAGTTGATAAATTCGTATCTATAGTACCGACGCCAAAGGATACCAATATAGTTAATGCGATAGCTGCTACAGGAGGGATTAAGGTGCGTAAATAAAAGAATTGTAGTACTTCAATATCCGCCATAATACGGTTGAGCATATCACCAGCACCCCATCGTTTAAATATGGCTGGTGCCAATGGTTCTAAATAGGTATAAAACCATACACGCAACCCATACAAACCTTGAAATGCCATTTTATGAGATGTGTACCGCTCAAAATAACGACATACAGCACGACTAATACCAAAGAAGCGCACACCTACGATAGCGAGACTCAAGTAAGTGATACCAGGTTGTAATGCAGCCGATGCCAGTAACCAAGAGGATACGCTCAAAAGCCCCACATTCATGAATACGGTCAGAGAAGTGAAAACTAAGGCAAGTACTAAGGACCAACGAGCAGGTTTTAATACGGAAAATAACAATTTCCAACCTTCAATATCACTATACTTAGTTTTATCGGCTTCATACGGGACTTTACTATTACTTAATGCCTCTTGTTGTTGTGGCAATGGAACTTCAAGCTTAGAAACATATGACACATCCTCATCACTCATTACAAACGAACCCGTTCCAGCATCTACTAGCGCCTTAAAATAACCATTCTGTGCCAACAAGGATTCATAGGTTCCCTGCTCAATTATTTCACCTTGACGCAACACATATAACTGAGAAGCCCACTGCATCGTTTGAATACGGTGTCCCACAAGAATAACAATTTTATCCTTCATCAAGCGCTGTAATGCGCGACTGATTTGAGCTTCTGTATTCACATCTAAATGAGATGTAACTTCGTCTAAAATAAGAACTTGTCCACGATGTAAAAAAGCACGTGCCAAGGCAATACGTTGTAATTCGCCACCACTAAGTCCCATGCCTCCTTCACCAACGACAAAATTCAAGCCCTTTTCACAAATTACATCATGTAGCTCCGCTAGTTTGGCTGCTTCTAAAAGCTCGTCATCACTTACATCTTGTCCAAAGGCAATATTATCTCGTAGCGTACCATGCATGACATGAGGTTTTTGAGACACATACGTAACCTGTGTACGCCACCAATCCATAGAACAGGTTGATAGATCTATATCATTAACATATACACTATTTGGAGGGGCCGCTAAAAAGGCACCTAATATTCGTGCAATTGTCGATTTACCGGCCCCACTTTCACCAACAAGCATAATAGGCTTATTGCGATATACCTGTAATGTAATATGCTTTATCCCATTGCTTGTTTCTGGATAGGTATAATTTAAATTATCTAGGCGTATAGATTCAATTATACCTTGAATACGACAGTTGCCACCTCGAGGTAATGCAGTAGATATATTCATAAAAGCATCAAATTTAGCGAGTGCAGTTTTACCAGACATGCCTGTGTGAAAGGCAGCCCCTAATTGTCTAAAAGGTGTATAGAATTCTGGAGCCAACAATAACATAAAGAAGGCTGAAAGGAAATCCAAACCACCATCTAATAGTGTAAGACCTAAATACACAGCAATGATAGCGGTGCTTATTGTGCTAACTAATTCCAAGACGAGGGCAGATAGAAAAGCCACTCGCAATACGCGTAAGGTAGAGTCTTTAAATTCATTAGAGAGTCGACTGATGACTTGTATTTGTTCCTTTGCACGACCAAACACCTTTAATGTAGTAATACCGCGTAATACATCTAAAAAATGACCTGATAACAGACTCATTCGCTCCCACTGTTCTTGATTCATTTTTTCCGCTTGTTTACCAATTAAAATCATAAACAATGGAATTAATGGTACTGTACCTATTAGGATGACTCCTATAATAGGCATTGTATGCATTATGCCAATCCCCATTACTAGAGGAACGATAATTGCATATATCATTTGAGGAATATA
>NZ_CAKQFJ010000031.1 GCF_934230905.1 uncultured Veillonella sp.
ATCTCACCTCAGCTTTTAACATTTTATTGTAAATCCTCTAATGTATCTCTCAACGATGACATTTCATCTAATGTTTTAGCGACACCTTTGATAACAGCATATCTAGGTAATTCAACTAAATAAGCAGCAATGCCAACGGAACGAGAAATAACTCGGTCTAACCCACTAATTAAAGCCCCTCCGCCAGTAAGAATGATGCCGTGATCACCTATAGCATCTACTAATTCAGGAGGTGTTTTTTCTAGTATGGACTTAATAGCCTCAAGAATGCTCATAACTTGTGATTCTAATGCGCGTTGTATTTCTAAAGAATGTAGTGTCACCATTTTAGGTAAACCAGTAATAACATCACGCCCCCTGATGACTACTTCTCGTTCTTCAGAACGTCGATCTACAGTACCTGCCGATATTTTGATTTCCTCTGCAGTCAAAGGCCCAATAACAAGTTTTTTCTTACGTCGCACATATTGAATAATGGCCTCATTAAAAGAATCGCCCCCTATACGCAACGATTCGCTCACTACGACACCAGTATCACAAAGGACTGCGATGTCGGTGGTGCCACCACCTATATCTACGACCATGGCACCAACCTTATCAGCTTCATTTAAATTTGTTCCCATAGCTGCTGCTAACGGTTCTTCGATAAGAACCGTCTTCTTAGCACCTGTTCTTAGCAACGCTTCTAGAATAGCACGTTTTTCTACAGGAGTAATACCAGATGGTACGCATACAACAATACGTGTTTTCATAAGTCGTGATGCAGGAACAACAGACCGAATAAAATACTTTAACATAAATTCTGTCATATCATAATCAGCAATAACACCAGCTTGTACAGGGCGTATCACTTCAATTCCTGTTGGAGTTCGGCCAATCATACGTCTTGCGCTTTCACCTAAGGCTAATACATCCCCAGTCCGAGTATCCTTCGCTACACAAGCTGGTTCATCTAGCACAAGACCTTTTCCCTTAACATAAATTAATACATTAGCTGTACCTAAATCAATGCCTAAGTCAAATGTAAGAGAACGTCCAAATTTAGATACTGTATTTCCTACATTCTGAGGAGAAACGATACGTTTCAAGGTCATCGTTGGCGTTGTTTTTGCAATTGGTTTTGTCCGCTTTTGCCGACGTTCCTTACGACGTAATTCTGTCACCTTTACCATAGCAGCCCTAGAAGTGCGTTCTACTACCGACTCTTTTTTAGTGTTCGTATCATTATCTTGACTGCGACGCAAAGCCGGCACTTGTTTACGCCGGCTTCGTTTCTTATTATTCTGTTTTGGCCTTTTGTTCTTATTCGTCAACCCGAACAATATCGGCACCTAACCTTTTCAATTTACCTACTAAATCATCATAACCACGATCAATATGATGCAAACGACCTATTTCTGTTGTACCTTCTGCGGCTAAACCTGCACAAACTAAAGCAGCCCCTGCGCGTAAATCAGTTGCATTTACCACAGCACCATGTAAGGATTGCATGCCTTCAACAATAGCTTGTCGATTATCGATATCAATATGAGCACCCATTTTACGCAATTCAGCAACATGCATAAAACGATTTTCAAATACAGTTTCTGTTACAGTACTCGTACCTTCTGCAATGGTTGTAAACGCCATAAATTGAGCTTGCATATCTGTAGGAAATCCAGGATATGGTAAGGTTTTAATATCTACCGCTTTTAAGCCTTTGCCAGTACTAATAACACGAATACCGTCTATATCTTCTTCTACTGTAACGCCTGCTTCTTTCAATTTAGCTACCACTGGTTTTAAATGTTCAGGCAATGCGTTTTCTACAAAAATATCTCCGCCAGCCATCGCAGCAGCAATTAAATATGTACCAGCTTCAATACGATCAGGAATAACAGTATGAATAGCGCCATGCAAAGAATCTACGCCTTCAATACGAATCACATTAGTGCCCGCACCACGAATGTTAGCGCCCATTGCATTTAAGAATGTTGCTAAATCAACAATCTCCGGTTCTTCTGCGGCATTCTCGATAACTGTTTTACCTTTTGCCATAGATGCAGCCATAATTACGTTTTCAGTAGCACCCACACTTGGGAAATCTAAATAAATTTGAGTTCCTTTTAACCCTTCTGGTGCATGTGCATAAACATAATCTTCTGTAATTTCAATAGTAGCACCCAAAGCTTCAAAAGCTTTTAAATGTAGATCTATAGGGCGTGCACCGATAGCACATCCACCAGGCATAGAAATTTTTGCTTCACCTTTACGAGCTAATAATGGACCCATTACAAGGAAGGATGCTCTCATTTTCCGAACTAATTCATAAGGAGCTTCCGTCGCTGTCAACATAGAAGCGTCAAAAATAATTTCGTCATCCACTTCGTTTCGTGTAATCTTAACGCCCAATGATTCAATTACTTGGGAAATCGTACCAACATCCTCTAAATTTGGAATTTCCAATAATTTACTTGGTGTTGATGCCAATAAAGTAGCTGCAATAATAGGCAATACCGCATTTTTCGCACTACTAACGCGCACGCGACCATTCAGTTGATTACCGCCTTGAATAACGAGCTTTTCCAAAAGAATTCCTCCTACATGTCTTATATTAAAATGGTTATATTTATTTACAACCATATTCGTCACACTGTTATATACTAACGATTATTATACTATTTTTTAGGCTTCTTCATCAAGTAAAACCCCCTAAGATTATCAATCTAATCTTAGGGGGAAAACTACAATATATTCCAAAAGAAATGTATTTAACGCGCTTTCAAAGTAGTTAATTTTTCATTCATATGAATTGTATCAAGGAATCGCACAGTACCTGTTTTGGAACGCATTACGATCGTATGCGTACGTGCACCACCTGGGAAATATTGAATTGGATTTAATAAATTACCACGTGTAATAGCAGTTGCTGCAAAAATCACATCATCACTTCTTACTAAATCATTTAAGGTCAATACTTGATTGACATCTTTAATACCCATTTCATGACAACGACGAATTTCTTCATCACTTTCAGGTTTTAAACGAGCTTGCATATCACCACCTACACATTTAAGTGCAGCTGCAGCTAATACGCCTTCTGGAGCACCACCTGTTCCCACTACCATGTGTACGCCGGAACCTTCAATACAACATTCCATAGCAGGATTAACATCACCATCAGAAATCAGCATAATGCGAGCGCCTAAATCACGAGCTTCTTTCATTAAACCATGATGACGTTCACGATCCAACATTACTAAGTTAATTTCATCAACCTTACGGCCCATTTTTGCAGCTACGTTTTGGATATTTTCTGTCAAAGATTTTGTAATATCAATGGCACCTGCGCCACGAGGACCTACACAGATTTTTTCCATGTACATATCAGGTGCATGTAGCAAGCCACCCTTTTCAGCAATTGCCATAACAGCAATCGCACCATTTTGACCTTTTGCAATCAAATTTGTACCTTCGATTGGATCTACTGCAATATCTACTTCTGGGCCGCCAGCACCAACATGTTCACCAATATATAACATAGGCGCTTCATCGATTTCACCTTCGCCGATAACTACAGTACCGGAAATACGAACGGAGTCAAATGCTTGACGCATTGCATCAACAGCTAAACCATCGGCTTCGTCCTTTTGACCACGACCTAACAAACGACCACTACGAAGAGCAGCTGCTTCCACCACACGAGCAAATTCTAGAGATAAAGTACGATCCATTTTAGGGCCTCCTTAAAAAGATGTTTATATTACTTATTGATTAGCTTGTTTCCAATCAGCCATGAATTTTTCTAATCCCGCATCAGTCAAAGGATGTTTCATAGCTTGTAACAACACTTTATATGGCACTGTTGCAATATGAGCACCAGCTTTCGCACATTGTAAAATATGCAATGGTGTACGTACGCTAGCAGCGATAATTTCTGTATTAATTCCGTGAATAGCAAAGATGTCCGCAATATCTTGAATCAATGTCAATCCATCCATGCTAATATCATCAATACGACCTACAAAAGGACTCACAAAAGTTGCACCAGCACGAGCAGCCAACAAAGCTTGATTTGCAGAGAAAATCAAAGTTACATTTGTCTTAATACCTTCTTTTGAAAGCACTGCAACAGCTTTTAATCCTTCTGGAGTCATTGGAATTTTAACAACAACATTAGAACCCAATTTTACGAGTTCATGAGCTTCTGCAATCATACCGGGAGCATCATCAGCGATAACTTCAGCACTAACAGGGCCTTCTACAAAATCAGCAATTTCTTTAATGACTTGTTTTAAATCGCGTTTTGCTTTCACTATTAACGATGGATTCGTTGTTACGCCATCGATAAAGCCAAAAGAATAAGCATCTTTAATTTCACTAAATTCAGCTGTATCAATAAAGAACTTCATAAAACCTCCTTATTTAGCTGGCGTAATTTTTTCAACGCCCCCCATATATGGAACCAACACTTTAGGAATCACAATAGAACCATCTGGCTGTTGATTATTTTCTAAAATTGCTGCTACTGTACGACCTACTGCAAGACCAGAACCATTTAAAGTATGAACAAATTCAGGTTTACCTTTAGGACCACGACGGAATTTAATGTTTGCACGGCGGGCTTGGAAGTCTGTCATATTAGAACAAGAAGAGATTTCTCGATATTTATTTTGTGCAGGCATCCATACTTCTACGTCATAAGTTTTGGCAGAGCCAAAACCAATATCACCAGTACACAATGTAATAACACGGAATGGTAATTCTAACAAACGCAATACTTCTTCCGCATTATCTGTTAATTTTTCTAATTCATTCCAAGAATCTTCTGGCTTAGAAAGTTTAACCATTTCCACCTTATTAAATTGGTGTTGACGGATCAAACCACGCGTATCACGACCAGCAGAACCAGCTTCAGCACGGAAACATGCGGTAAACGCCGTGTAATATTTTGGTAATTCCTCTTCGCTCAAGATTTCACCACTATGATAGTTAGTCAACGTCACCTCAGCCGTAGGAATCAAGAAATATTCAGTATCCTCTACATGATACATATCTTCTGCAAACTTAGGCAACTGACCTGTGCCAGTCAAAGTCTCACGAGTTACCATATATGGTGTCATCATTTCAGTATAACCTTGCTTATCAACATGAAGATCAACCATGAAATTAATAAGAGCACGTTCTAAACGAGCACCTAAGCCTTTATATACGGTAAAACGCGCACCAGACATTTTTACAGCACGATTAAAATCAAGAATATCTAAATTTTCACCAAGATCCCAGTGTGCTTTTGGTTCAAATTCAAATTGACGTGGTTCGCCCCATTTACGTTGTTCTACATTTTCTTCTTCATCCGCCCCAACAGGTACAGATGTATCACACATATTCGGCAGCATTAATGCGGCATTGCGTAAAGATTCTTCTACTTCACGAATGCGACCATCTAATTCAGAAATTTCATCACCAACGCGTTTCATTTCTGCAATTTTATCATCTGCATTTTCTTTGTTGCGTTTTAATTGGCTGATTTTTTCAGTAACAGAATTACGTAATGCCTTTAATTCTTCTACCTTTTGAATCAATTGTTTACGTTCATCATACGCAGCTACAAAAGTATCAAGATCACCTTTTGTATGACGATTCTCTAAATTTTGTTTTACTAGTTCAAGGTTTTCTCGGACAAATTTTAAATCTAACATAGTATCAGCCTCTTCTATTATGTCGTACAATTTAGTATTTTAATACATTTAAGTATACCATAAAATATAGTATTATTCATCATCTTCTTCATCGAGAAGGTAATCTTTAGCCATCCATTTACGGGTAGCAGTAAAGGAAATTGTAACCCATTTTTCTGTAGGGTTACCACCTATTTCCTCATCAATTTCATTTCGAATAGAATCAAGCTCTGCAATAGTTTGATAGGGAAACTTCTTTGGAACTAAAATGTCGATTTCAATAATACGTGAATTACCATAAGCTTGTACACTTGTAACGTAATCTTTAAATGAATATTTTTCCATAAAACGATCCATAATTTCTTGTACTTCATTATGTAATGACGAAGGAGCCCACCCTAATATCTGTTTTGTAGATGGTACAAGAATTTTAATAACAGATGGAATCATTTGTAATGACAATACTATTAAAACAATTGGATCGATATACACGGCTAAGTGATTATACGATGTTTCTTCTAATAAAATTGCCGCTACAAAACTAATAAGAATAGCAGCTTCTAACCAAGCATCAACCGACCAACTGACATTATCAAATTTAATAAGATTAGATTGCAAACTTTTATTAATGCGATGTACATAAAAATAATAAGCTGTATCAGCTATAGTGAAAAATATAGCATAATAAATAGCAATACCAAAATCTACATGACGACCACCATTTAATAAATCTTCTACACCACTAATCAGTGCATATAAAATAATTAGCAATATAAAAAAGCCCTCAACAGCTAGTACAAGAGGCTCGAATTGCCAATACCCAAACTGAAAGCGCTTACTAGTTTCACGTGCTACAAGCTTAGCAGTCATAAGCATCATAATTTTAATAATGACATCAATAAATGAAAATATGCCATCTAATAATACAGCACTGGAGCCAGTAATCATCCCCATAATAGTACCACTAATGGCTACTAATGCCATCAATGCAACAGATTGCTTAAGTAGTCGTTGCTCTATTGAACGCCTTGCAGCTAATATATCCATAATGCCTCCATTAATTTCTCTCTATATAATTTTATTATACCTTAACCTAGAATATTTTTAAAATTACATAAAAAAGCCCTTTGCTAGTAAAATTATAATTTCTACTAGCAAAGGGCACATACAAGAGGATACTTATCTCTCATTATAATATATTAATTACACTATTTACCAATATTACGTTCTAAGTCAAAGCGATCAGATACGAAACCGTATAAGGTCCAACCTGCAAAAGTTACAATAGAACCATATGTCATAGCATCAAATCCAGATGCATAAAGGGCATATAAACTATACAATGAACCAATAAATGCAATAATTGTTGTACCTTTTAGTTCACTACCACTGCGTTTCGCAGCTTTCATTAACACAATAACCGCACCCATAGATAAGAGATATGGAATAATATTAGTTACAACGGCTAAATTAACTAATGTTTCAAACTGCTCACTTAAAGAAGGACTAATCGTCATTAAACTCATAAAAGATTGTATTATAGTAATTGTTATCATACCAACTACAGGAGCATCTTTGGAAGTAATTTTACTGAACAATTTAGGGAAGTACCCTTCATCTGCAGCTCCTTTAAATACATTAGCAATAGTAAACTGCCATCCTAATAATGAACCAAAACAAGACATAACCATAAGGCCCATAACAACTTTACCAATAGTACCATTAAACATAGAGGCAAATGCCAATCCAAATGGAGCATTACTGTTTACAAGTTCATTAGCAGGGACAATACCGAAAATCATATTTGTAGATACGATATAGATAACTGCAGCCCCTAGTGTTCCACCAAGAACAGCTTTAGGTACATTCTTTTCTGGATTATCAACAGCATCAGCATTGGCACAAGCAGATTCAAGCCCCAAAAAAGCCCATAATGTCATAGCAATGGAGTTAGTTGCCGCTTCGCCAAATGGTATATTGTTTACATTCCAATTCGCTACATACATATCAGAAGAGAAATACGCCCAACCAACCGTGCTAATAACAAGTACTGGCGCAATAACGCCCCACACAGTAAAGCTAGATACACGGCCTGTAATACTAGCACCGCCAAAATTTAATACTGTTGCTAACCATAATGTAAAAATTGTATAAATACCAGTCATTAATGGGGTTAATGTTGCATCAGCAAAAGTTGCGGCGTACCCTACTGCTGAAATAGCAATCGCAATATTAGCAATTAAAAGAGAAACACCATAGGTGTAATTCGCCATAAAGTTTCCGGCTTTACCGAAAGAATATTCAGCATAACCACCCATGCCGCCGCCTTTTCGGCTATACATACCGCATTTTGCAAATGCGTATGCCAAGCACATGGAGCCTACAGCTGTAATTAACCAAGATACAATTGAAAGGGCGCCTACCTGTGCCAACTTTGTTGGCAACATAATAATACCGGATCCCATCATATTTACAGCTGTCAAAATGGTCAACTGCAATACGGACATCTTATTTTTGCCTGTACTCATAATTTTCCCACCTTTTTTATTAATTTGTGGCGCCGTCAGAGTTGCTCTGACGGCACACAATTAAATTATTTTTCAAATTCTTTTTTTAATACATAACCATATGCTTTTTTAGTTCCATCTGGTTGTGCGGTGATATATACACCTTGAATTTCTGGAGCAAAACCAGGCAATTTATTAATTCCTTCTTCAAGAGCTAAAAAGTAATCACATGCAGTTCTAGACCAACGTTCACCAGGTTGTACACATAATACTCCAGGAGGATAAGGAAGAGCACCTTCAAGAGCAATACGACCTTCCGCTTCACTTAATGGTACTAGCTCACCTTTACCACGTTGGAATTCAAAATTTGACTCTTGAGGGTTCATGACAAACTCTGGGAAATAATCATGTAGGAACAAGCGTTGTTGCAATGTACTTACATTTCTATCCTTATAAAAATCATGCATTTCTTGGCATAATTGGCGGATATGGTATCCTTTATATTTATCAAGATTAGCATAATAAATAGAAGGTAATACATCCTGCATCGGTGCATCAGCATCAATCAATTCTTCAAACCGAACAAGTTGAGCTACTAAATCATTCATCTTAGTTTTAGATTCTGCTGGAGTCATTAAAAATAAGATTGTATTTAAATCACATTTTTCAGGAATGATACCATTCTCACGTAAATAATTTGCAAGAATATTGGCATGAATACCAAAAGATTCATATTCTCCTGTTTCTACATTGATACCAGGAGTAATCAATTGGAATTTACATGGATCGATAAAGTATTGACCCTTACCATACCCTTTAAAGGAATGCCATTTAGCATCAGGCTCAAATGCGAAATAATCCACATCTTGTGCCATTTCTTTTGTATCCCCATCTTCCCATTTTTTACCATGTACCACTGGTGGTACTAATGGACGAAGATATTTACAATGTTTTAATACCGATTTACGTGCATCAATAACTGTTTCTACACATTCAATCCATAATTTTTTACCAGCTTCACCTTCATGCATTTTGGCATTTACATCAAGCGCAGCAAACAACGGATAAAATGGAGACGTAGAAGCATGCATCATAAAAGAATTATTAAGGCGTTTATGATTTACATAACGATCTTGCCCTTTAATATGCTTATCTTTTTTATGAATTTGAGAAGTTTGCGAGAAACCAGCTTGTTGTTTATGCACAGATTGAGTTACCAAAATTCCCGGATCATTAGGTCCAAGTTCTAATAATAATGGACTACAATCTTTCATCATAGGAATAAACTGCTCATAACCTACCCAAGCGGAGTCAAAGAAAATATAATCACAAAGATGACCTATTTTATCAACAACTTGTCGAGCATTGTAAATAGTTCCATCGTAAGTCCCGAGCTGAATAACTGCTAATCGAATAGGACGTTCAGCTTTTGCTTTTTCTGGATCTTTTTCAGCAATCAAATCTCGGATATATTTTTCATCAAAACAATGTTCTAAAATACCACCAATTGAACCAAATGGATTACGTGCAGTTTCTAAATATACAGGTGTTGCTCCAGACATAACTAATGCACCATGACAAATAGATTTATGATTGTTACGATCATATAAAACAATATCGCCCGGTGTTAGTAATGCATTTAACACAACTTTATTAGAGGAGGATGTACCATTTAAAACGAAATAAGTTTTGTCTGCATTATAAACTTGAGCTGCATGTTGCTGTGCCTCCACAGCAGACCCTTCGTGAATTAAAAGATCTCCTAATTTTACATCAGCATTACAGAGGTCTGCACGGAATACATTTTCACCAAAAAAATCATAAAATGCACGACCTGCCGGATGTTTACAGAAAAATTGCCCACCTTGATGTCCTGGACAATCAAATTGAGAATTTCCATCTTCTACATAGTTTGAAAGTGCTTGGAAAAATGGAGGCAACATGGACGATTCATACTTTGCAGCTGCAGCTTCAATTTGACGTTTATATAAATCAAAATTTGTACTAGAACCATCAATAACACGTTCTACTTTTCCCATAAATGGATCTATATCTACAGATTTATCAAAGACAACCAAGAAAACAGGAATGCCAAAAGATTTTACTATTTCATTATCTAAGATAGCCGTATCATTTTCACTAATAACGATTGCTGCTATGTCTGTAAAATCAGTTTGACTTAAATCTACACTTGTACGACCTTCTAAAGGGCCAAAATAATATTGTGCCTTATGAGAAAATGCAACATTCATATGTTTCATACTATGATCCTCCTAAAAGAGCAAATGTAATTTAAATAAATACGAATCATATACATAAATATAAGATGTTATACCCCTTTAATAATTGATAGCTATCTCAGTTAACTAGGTATATATATTTTACATTTATATTTTAACATTTACACAATGCAATTTATAGATATGTATTATATGTATAACGCATGTCTTTTTCATCATTATGCATTTTTAGAAAAATGAATATTACATTAAAATATGGGATGTAATATTCAATATATTAGACAAAACAGGCTGTAACTAGAATGTGACTTTATCACATTCTGTTACAGCCTGTTTCAAATATTATTCAGTTATTTCTTCTGTATCTTGCACTTTTACAGCTTCAGGTTTCATTAATGGGAACAACAATACATCACGAATGGATGCAGAATCTGTCAAGAACATAACAAGACGGTCAATACCAACACCAAGACCTGCTGTTGGTGGTAATCCGTATTCAAGAGCATTAACAAAGTCTTCATCCATACGATGAGCTTCATCATCACCAGCTTCACGTTCTTTCAATTGATCCAAGAATCGTTGTTTTTGATCAATTGGATCATTTAATTCTGAAAAACCATTGGCTAATTCACGACCATAAATAAACGCTTCAAAACGTTCTGTCGCTAATGGATTTTCACGACTAGCTTTCGCAAGTGGAGAAATTTCTTTTGGATGACCATATACAATAGTCGGTTGAATCAAGTTTTCTTCTACATAATCTTCAAAGCAAAGATTTAAAATTTTACCAATACCATCATTAGATGTATACTCTACATTTAAACGATCTGCAATGGCACGTGCTTCTTCCACAGTTGTTACAGCATCAAAATCTTCACCAGTATATTTTTTTACACCTTCAGCCATTGTAATACGATTCCATGGTGGAGTTAAATTAATTTCTGTACCTTGATATGTAATTTCTTGTGTGCCAAGGACCTCTTGCGCACAATAAGAAACAAGATTTTCTGTTAAACGAATCGCATCTTCTACATCACCATAAGCCTGATAAGACTCAATCGTTGTAAATTCAGGGTTATGACGATTATCAATACCTTCATTACGGAAACAGCGATTCATTTCAAAAACGCGCTCCATACCACCTACGATTAAACGTTTTAAGTACAATTCTGGAGCAATACGCATATAAATATCAATATCAAGTGCATTGTGATGAGTAATAAATGGACGAGCTGCCGCACCACCAGGAATAGCATGCATCATCGGTGTTTCTACTTCCATAAAACCATCACGCATCATATATTCGCGAATTTTAGCAACAATTTGAGAACGTTTAATAAATGTATCACGCACTTCAGGATTTACAATTAAATCCACATAACGTTGACGATAACGAAGCTCAGTATCTTTCAAACCATGCCATTTTTCAGGTAATGGACGCAAAGATTTAGATAACAACGTTAATTTATTGACTTTAATAGTAACCTCACCACTGTGAGTTCTAAATACATGACCTTCGATACCAACAATATCGCCAATATCAAGCATTTTTACAAATTTATAGTTATCTTCGCCCAAAATATCTTTGCGGAAATATACTTGGATATCACCAGATAAATCACGAATATTAGCAAATGCAGTTTTACCATGTGAACGCATAGTTATCAAACGACCTGCAATAACTGTAGGTTGATCTTCATAATTTAAGAAATCATCTTTGATATCTTTAGCATGGTCCTTAACGATAAATCTTTGACCAAATGGGTACACACCCTCAGCTTCATATTCAGCCAATTTATCGCGGCGAATTTGCATTTGATCATTTAGTTCTTCTTGTAAGTTTTTAATTTCTTCACTCATGTTATCGCCTCTTCGTAAAATGAAAATTATTGAATTGCTAACACTTTGAAAGTAACAGGACCATCAGGTGTAGATACTTCTACTTCATCGCCCTTACGTTTACCCAAAATAGCTTTACCTACCGGTGACTCATTAGAAATACGATTATTGAAAGGGTCTGCTTCAGAAGAACCAACAATAACATACTCCAACTCATCATTGTACATAGTATCTAATAATGTAACCTTACTACCTACAGATACAACATCCCCACTAACTGACTCATCAATGATTTTTGCAGTATTAATCTTATTTTCTAATTCAGAAATATACCCTTCAATAAATGCTTGTTCATTTTTAGCATCATCATATTCGGAGTTTTCACTAATATCGCCATATTCAATAGCTGTTTTAATACGTTGTGACACCTCTATACGGCGCACAGATTTATAATATGCTAATTCATCCTCAAGTTTTTTCAACCCTTCGGCTGTAAGTAATGTTTCTTTTACGTCTGCCATGAATTCTCCTAGTCTTTCTTCATATAAATAATAGAAAAAGTGTCACAGTACGATGACACCTTATCTTGCATCTGTAATTTTTAATCAATTATACTAAGAACCCCTATATTTGTCAATGTAAGTCCCCTGTTACTAAGAGTTCTCTATATGTAAAAAGTTCTTTTTTAAAACTTTCAATAGTATGAATTGTATTTACTCGATTACGCCAATACGCCGATTCAGGCATCCCTTTCATATACCAACCAGCATGTGTTCGAATCTCCTTTATTCCTATAGATGGCCCTTTATATTGGCATAATAATTCAAAATGTTTAAGTAACATATCTAATCGGTCCAAATAGGTGGGCGCTGAAATGATAACCCCTGTATCTAGATAGTGATTTACTCGTTCAAAAATCCAAGGATTACCTTGTGCACCACGACCAATCATGACCGCATCACAGCCTGTTTCTTCTATCATATGGAAAGCATCTTCTGGTGTCCATATATCTCCATTTCCAATAACAGGAATGGACAGAGCATCCTTAACTTCTTTAATATAGGACCAATCAGCACGTCCCATATACATCTGTTCTCGTGTTCGACCATGAACAGCAACTGCCGATACTCCGGTGCTTTCAATACGTTTGGCAAAATCAACCACATTAATATGCTCGTTATCCCAACCGATACGCATTTTCACAGTAACCGGTACATCAACAGCATTCACAGCAGCCTCCGCTACACGTGCAGCCAAATCTGGAGTCTTCATTAATGCAGAACCATCGCCACTAGAAACAACTTTTTTTACAGGACACCCCATATTGATATCTACAATATCCGCCCCTGCGTTAGCTACAACCTTTGCGCCTAAAGCGATTGCTTCCGGATCTGAGCCAAATATCTGCATGGATACGGGGTGTTCCACTTTTTCCATACGCAACAAATCATGTGTACGTTCATTTTTATATTTTATGCCCATAGCGCTAACCATTTCTGTACAAACCATAGATGCGCCATGCTCTTTAGCTAGAAGTCGATATGCGATATCACTAACCCCTGCCATCGGAGCCAAAATAGCCTTACCAGAAATGGACACATTACCAATAGTCCACGTTTCTTTCATTATTATTCACCTAATAAAACAGGTACAGCCAAAGCCGTACCTGTTGTTATGCATTCATACTATAATTACAATCAACTCTACTATAGTACCATTATTTATTTCGTTCGTAAATGAGGCGAAGCCCTTCCAATGTAAGCATCGGTTCTACATGATCAATGCAATCAGTAGCACTACTGATAAGCTGTGCCAAACCGCCTGTCGCCACAACGGTTACATCACCACCCATTTCAGCTTTCATACGTGCTACGAGTCCTTCTACTTGACCTACATAACCATAAAACATCCCAGATTGCATGGAGGATACAGTATTACGATTAATAACCTGACCAGGATCTTTTACCTCAATACGCGGTAATTTTGCGGCTCGTTGGAATAGAGCCTCAGCGGAAATTGTCACACCTGGTGTAATAACACCACCAATATAATCACCATTACCAAGTACTGCACAATAAGTAGTGGCTGTGCCAAAATCAATGATAATCAATGGACCTTCATATACTGCATTAGCTGCTACTGCATTAACAATACGATCGGCACCTACCTCGCGTGGATTATCATATTTAATAGCAATCCCTGTTTTTGTACCAGGACCTACAATAATTGGATTTACATTAAAGTAGCGCAAACAAACCCGTTCTAATGTAGGCATTAGTGGAGGTACTACAGAGGAAATAATGATAGCCTTAATATCCTTTGCATCAACTTTGCGGTCATGAAAAAATAAGTTCATCATCAACATGCCATATTCGTCAGTGGTCCGCACACGGTCTGTAGAAATTCTCCAATGTCCTACTAAATTTTTATGATCGTAAACACCGAGAACAATATTAGTGTTTCCCACATCAATTACTAATAACATGTATTCCTCCTATTTGCGTGGCCGTATAGAAACATCGCCAGCAACAATCCGTTTAATATCTCCATTAGATGTTTTAACCAATAAATTACCATCATTATCAATATCAGTAGCTACACCTTCATAAGTACTACCAGGTGCTCTAACCTCGATTTCTTGATGTAAAGTAACACTTAGCTTACGCCACTCATTCAAAGTATCATCAAATCCACAATCTAATACTTCATAATACTGGTGTTCCAATTCTTCCAAAATAATTTTGAAAGCTTCAGTCCGTTCAATATCAATACCTTCCATCAAAAGTGACGTAGCAATCTGTTTAATCTCTTCTGGTAATTCCTCTTGTTTAGTTTTAACATTGACACCTATCCCCATAACAATATAGGATATTTCTTCCATCGAACCAGAAAATTCCGTTAATATTCCAACAAGCTTACGTCCATTCACCAATATATCATTAGGCCATTTGATACCAGCATTAGTAAGCCCCATTTTATGAAAAGCTTTAGTTAATGCTACGGCCGCCATCAATGTGCATTTGGGTGCTTCTACAGGAGGGAAATCGGGGCGCAAAATGAGACTAAACCACAAGCCTTTTCCAAATGGAGAATACCAACCACGAGATAAACGACCTCGGCCTGCAGCCTGTTCTTCTGTAACAACTACAGTTCCTTCCTCTGCACCTTGTTGAGCCAATCTACGAGCTTCTAAATTAGTCGATTCAGTTGTATCCATATATACATACCGCTTACCAAAAACATCGGTATTCAATATTTGTTTCATGGCTAATGGACTTAACAAATCTGGTTCCTCCAACAAACGATAACCACGCTTAGTATAGGACTCAATTTTATAGCCCTTTTGTCTTAGTGCTTTTATATGCTTCCAAATGGCAGTACGCGACACATGACATGCTTCTGACATGTCTTGACCAGAAACAAAACCACCTTGATTCTGTCTTAAGAACTCTAATACTTCATCACGCATAACAAGGCCCCCTTTTCCTGACGGTTTACAATTCGATTGTACAAGTGAGCCCTTTAAAATGCAAGCATTATTTATAAATCTAATAAATAATCATTTATAAAAGTCCCTACTATCTACTTATAAATTTCAATATAGTAGACAAATAGATTGTTGTATGAAATTATACCTCATTAATAGTATAATAAAAATACTACAATAAAAATAAGGAGTATCTATGAAGCAATTTACATTAGAAGAAAAAAATGAAGTCTTAGAAACCCCCTTTATCCATATCCACAGAAAATTGGATGTATTATTAAATATCGGGAAACTTCTTATGGAATGTGGTGCCGATACAGGACGCATAAGCTCTGAAATTCAACAAGCAGCTACCTTTATGGGAATTCCACACAGCTATTTAAACATACATATTAGTTATACAACGATTATGATTAATATTTTTCATCAGGAGCGTTCTATAACTGTTTTTAGAAAAACTCCGGTCCACATACCGAATATGGCCATGATAAATGCTGTATCAAAACTAACTTGGCGAGCCTTTGAACGCCATTACTCTTTAACAACCTACGAACGTCTAATGAAAAAATTACAGCATACAATTCCTATATATCCAGACTGGTTAAAAGGCATTGCCTGCTCATTAGGATCCGCAGGATTAGCCTTTTTATATAGCGCTGATATGATTGCATTAGCAGTAACATTTATATGTTCCTTATGTGGGTACTTTATAAGAAGCTTATCTCAACGTCTGGGCTTTAACGAGTATTTAGGTAATGCTCTTTGTGCCTTTACAGCTATGTTCATTGCCTATGGCTTTTATTCATTCATTGAACTGGGATCTCTTGTATATGTGCTCGTCTGTTGTACCCTTTTTATGATTCCAGGTGTACCACTTATTAACTCTGTTACGGATACAATAAACAACCATATTTTATCTGGCATAACACGTGCTATTCGCACATTACTAATTGTTGGCAGTATGACGCTGGGTATGGCTATGGCCTTATATTTTAGTCCACTACCAGCATTTAATTTTGTAGATATTAAACCTCACATTTTATCTATAGAACAGGTTATTGGATCATTCGTCGCTGCCGCTTCATTTGCTGTACTATTTAATGCTCCAACCCGTCTGTTACCATATATTGGACTAGGTGGTGTCCTTTGTGTTACTTTAAGAAATTTAATGCTATTACAGTATGGCTTCACCTTACCAGGAGCTACATTTGTAGGTGCGGCTATTATGAGTATAATATTTGTTAAACTATCTTCGTGGCTACATACATCTGGCCCTGTTCTAGTTGTACCATCGGCTATCTCATTAATGCCTGGGATTTTACTCTATCGTTTTCTCTTTGATATCTTGCATATAAATTCATTAAATGAATCAGGATTACTTTATATGGCTCAAAACGGAACCACAGGTGTTTTATCCATCATTGGTATTGCAGTCGGCGTGGCTATACCAAATGTTCTTGCTCAACGATACCTTCAAAAGCGGAAAAATCAACGTACCCAAGAATTAATGGCTACAAGACATGCGAGCGATGGTCAATAAAAGTTTTTTAACAAATAATGGTGCTGAAAAGGGGTCTTTGAGTCCCTTTTTGCTTAAAAATACTAAAAAGCTATTAGTTGATTAATTTCATATAATCAACTAATAGCTTTTTAGATGTAAGGGGCTGTTTTGTTACAGCCCCTTAGTTATGTATTAAGATTGCACATCAGATTCTGTAGAGCTTGTCTTAGTTTCTTCAGTAGAATTAGGCATGGAAATTACTGCATCCACATGACTTACTGTAGGCGCTTCTGTTTCATCAGGAGCCTTAGTAGTACCATATTTATGAAGATTTTCAACAGCCTTAGCATCAATGGTTTCTTCTTCTAATAAAGCTTTTGCCATATTATGTAAGAAATCCATGTTATCTGTTAAGAGTTGTTCTACATCGCGATATGCTTCATCTACAATATGATGAATTTCAACATCAATCTTACTTGCAACCTCTTCACCATAGTTACGTTCATGACCAATATTTTTACCAAGGAACACTTGCTCTTGTTGTTCACCAAATACGATAGGTCCCAACGTATCACTCATCCCCCAACGGGTAACCATGGATCGTGCCGTATTTGTTACACTTTGTAAGTCGCCAGAAGCACCAGTACTAATATCACCAAGTACAAGAGCCTCTGCAATACGACCGCCTAATGCAACTCGTATATCAGCTAATAGTTGAGCCTTCGTTTTATAATCATGTTCTTCTTTAGGTAACATCATCGTATATCCACCAGCATAACCGCGCGGAATAATCGTTACCTTATGAACAGGGTTTGCATGTGGCAATAAATGAGCCACTATGGCATGACCAGATTCATGATAAGCGGTCAACTTACGATCCTTTTCGCTCACAATGTGACTGCGGCGTTCAGGGCCCATGCTAACCTTTTCACTAGCTTCTTCTAATTCAGCCATAGTGATAACTTTTTTATTCAAACGAGCCGCTAATAAAGCTGCTTCATTTAACAAGTTGCTCAAATCAGCACCTGTAAAACCAGGTGTCTTTTTCGCAATTGTTTTTAAATCAACATCATCCGCCAATGGTTTATTACGTGCATGAACCTTAAGAATTGCTTCACGTCCATGAAGATCTGGACGTCCAACAACAACTTGTCTATCAAAGCGACCAGGACGCAATAATGCAGGGTCCAAAATATCTGGTCTATTTGTTGCGGCAAGAGTAATGATGCCTTCATTGGCACCAAAGCCATCCATTTCAACAAGTAATTGGTTTAGCGTTTGTTCACGTTCATCATGACCCCCACCAAGACCAGCACCACGTTGACGACCAACCGCATCAATTTCATCGATAAAAATAATACAAGGGGCATTCTTTTTAGCTTGACTAAACAAATCCCGCACACGAGAAGCACCGACACCGACAAACATTTCTACAAAATCGGAACCAGAAATGGTAAAGAATGGAACACCTGCTTCACCAGCTACCGCTTTTGCCAATAATGTTTTCCCTGTACCTGGAGGTCCAGCTAGTAAAACACCTTTAGGAATAGTTGCTCCAATACTTGTAAATTTACCTGGGTCTTTTAAAAATTCTACAACCTCAGTCAATTCTTGTTTTGCCTCTTCGGCACCAGCTACATCGTTGAATTTTACCTTTACATTGCCATCGCCCATCATCTTAGCACGACTTTTGCCAAAGTTCATCACACGACCACCGCCACCTTGTGTTTGTTGCATAATAAAGAAAAATACAACAACAAGAATGATGATTGGAATAGCAGAACCTAATAAACTAACCCACCAAGATGGTTGTTCTGGTGGTGCAGCAGTAATTTCAACACCATTATCTGTCAATGTTTTAATCAGTGTATCATCAGATGGTGCATAGGATACAAACTCTGTACCATTTTTTAATTTTCCTTTAATCCCATGGTCATTTGTAATCGTTACCGATTCAACCTTTTTTTGTTGTACCTGTTGTACAAAACCGGTATAACTCATTTCGGCTTTATTAGTATTCTGCCCAGCTAGGGAATCTATAGCAAAAACGGCGATTGCAATGATAAGTAAGTAAAGGACGAGTTTTTTACTAAATTGACTCAAAAAATTACTCCTTTCACATGTAATATATAACACTTTTAATGCATAATGATATGCATTATTATATTATATCACAAGTAAGCGAACAAATACTCGCTATTATTATCTAGTTAGAAATATATTAGATTATTATTGGTAAATGGATTCTTTCAAGATACCAATATATGGTAAATGGCGATATTTTTCAGCATAATCCAAACCATACCCAACAACAAAATAATCTGGCACAGTAAAACCTACATAATCGACATCAACATCCATTTTTCGACGTTCAGGTTTATTAAGAAGAGCTACAAGTCGTACGCTCTTAGCACCGCGAGCCTTCAAATTATCTAATAAATAATGAAGAGTGGTACCTGTATCCACAATATCTTCTACAACGAGTACATTCTTACCTTCTACGGAACGGTCCAAATCTTTCAAAATTCGGACTACACCAGTACTTGTCGTACCATCACCATAACTAGAGCAAGAAATAAAATCAAAAGATACATCTACTGTACCATCGATAGTACGGGCCAAATCAGTAAAAAAAACAACAGCGCCCTTCAAAACACCAACTAATACAACAGAATCATGAGCATAATCTTTGCTAATTTCCGCACCGAGCTCACTAATACGAGTTTTTAATTGTTCTTGAGAATATAAAATCTCTTTTATATCTTGATGCATATATAAGACCTCCCGGATCTATATCTAATGTTTGCAATATACATGTATTGTATCATATTGTGCGTTAATTGTAACTTTTTCAATAAAGAAAGTTTTAGCTTCTCCTGTTCTTACAATATGTGCCAATTGTTCTTGATGCGATAGGGATAGTGAAACACTAGGTATCATCAATTGCCACAATCGCCGCTGCATAGCGAGCGGTAGTGCCCGCATACAACGCCTAGACATCTGAAATCCATTATCTACAGGTCGTACTAACTGCGTAAATAAACGCTGGCTTTCACCATTGAGAAAAGCCTCATCAACTTGAGCAATATCGCCCAATCTACATAAAGCATCTACTACATTGGAATTAATTGTTTGTAACGTAGGAATTACCTCATGACGAATGCGGTTTCTATTATATTTCACATCTTTATTAGACGCATCCACGCAATATTCAATATTCTGCAAACGAGCATATTCTAATATTTCATCTTTTGTAACCGCCAATAGAGGTCTAACTATAGGAACAGTGTAATCATGACTTATCACAGACATGCCGGTAATACCTTTGATACCAGACCCGCGCAATATGTGTGCTAAAATGGTTTCCCCTTGATCATCCTTATGATGAGCAGTGACAATATAATCATAGTGTTCACGTTCAGCCAATTCATTAAACCACTTATAGCGCTCACATCGACCAACAGTCTCTAACGACTCCTTTCGCTCTTGTGCCATAAGAGGAATATCCTTTTTTATCCCCCAAAATGGTAAATCCCTATTCTTACAATACGATTCAACCATTTGTAATTCAAATAGACCTTCTCTACGAATAGAATGATCCATCGTAGTAACACCAATTGTCCACAATGATTTTCTATGTATCTTTAAATATTGTAAAAGGTCTAATAAAACCATAGAGTCTGATCCACCTGAGCAAGCAACTAAAATTCGCGCCTCATTAGGGAATAGATTATTATCCTTCAAAGTTTTATTAACTAGTCTATAGAGTTGTTTAATTAGTTTAGGTGTTGATTTATCATGCTTTTTCATCATAACTTATAATCAATTCTTGCTGTAATGCTTCCATTCCATCTTGTTCACTTACAAAAATATGGGGAATCTCATAGGCATCCATAAATGATGTTAATATTTCTGCACCGCTTATAATAATATCTACTCGACCGGGCTGTAAACCTGGTACATGTAACCGTTCATCACGACTCATATAGCGCAACTGCAAGATAATACCTTCTACACATTCTCTAGTTAATTTATGACCTTGAATTTTATTACCATCGTATTCTATCAATTTTAAATCAATTGCAGCTAATGTTGTAATAGTTCCACCAATACCAATAAAATCACCAAAAGGGCCTTCTATCATCATAGGGTCCCATAAAAATTGTGTTTCTTCCCATA
>NZ_CAKQFJ010000032.1 GCF_934230905.1 uncultured Veillonella sp.
AGATTAAACCCTTATAACACTAGTAAATATCTAGTGTTATAAGGGTTTTCACACACACTTTTTGTCCTATAAGCCTATTTTTTTGCAAAAAAATAATGTTGGAAGTGACACCGTAGTGGTGTCACCCCAACATTTATTATAGAGCCTTAATTAGTGCTAATAGGATCATAATCAGCTGGCACAGGAGCAACGATACTCACAAAGACAATATCTTCGGTTCCCGTATTTTTTGCACCATGACATTCACCCTTTTTAGATACTATAACTTGCCCCTTTGTAAAAGGCACCTCTGTATCAGGCGTTGGATAAAATACCCCCTTGCCTTGCAATATAACCCATATATCATCAGAGTTATGATGATAATGCTTTGGTAAGGTTTGACCAGGTTTAATAACCCATACTGAACCACCTGTGGAATCAGTTTCATAAAATGGTGTCCTAACTGCTTTCTCTAGACTTTCAACTTTCACAAGTTCCATGTCAAAAACACGTTGATTACTCATAATGCTCACACCTTTCATCGATTAACAACTAGCGAGTACCAGATGCGTATTCACCCATATTGATATCTATAACAGTACGAACAGGTTGAATTAAGGAGTCCTCATATTGAACCTTCCATTTAATATCTGGATTCATATCTCCATTTTCTAAGCCTGCAATAGTTCGCTCGTCATCAATAGTATATCATGTTCAAAGATATAATACAACACACTATACGCATGATTCACGATCTCATCGGGATTCATGCCGTGAAAATGGTACTGCACATCAGGGTAGAATAAGGTGCTCATGCCTAACGTATCAACCATCATGTCATCTGTGCCTTGAATACTAAAGTATCGCACATTTACAGCATAATAAATAAAACGAGTTACCTCTTTATCTGGATGATTTTCAATGGTTTCACGACTTAAGAACTTACGAGATGGTCCAAAAATAACGGCCTTGCAAGATGGATATAGCTCCAACAGCGCATCTACATATTTTACGAGCATATCAGCTCGTTCTTTAGGCTCTAAACCTGAAGCTAACATATCCGTAGCAAATACTCTATATTGGCACTCATCTAACAACTCATCTACATTTGGACAATCCCAAACTTGACTACGCTCAAAGTCATCTAATACAGGTTTATCGATTTTCTCACAATTCGTCACCATCAATGTCGGTGAGATATCGGCATCATTATCTTCATAATGAACCTTATAATTCTGAGGTGCAAAACCAGCAGACTCAGCTCCATAACTAAAGCAATCAACAGGGCCTAAATGCTTTGTGAATACCTCTACCATTGTATCTCGAGTAGGCATATCACACTGCTTCGGCATTAATAACTCAACGAAAAACAAACCGCCAGGGCGAACGGAATCATCTGTTAGATCTTGTTTAAATACTTGGCTCATAGTCTCTCTCCTTAAAATTCCACATAATACACATCTTTTATCTTATAGTATATCGGATGTTTATAAGTACTACAATTACGTAACCAATGTTTTATAAATAATAAAAAATCTATATTTCTACAGCAAGTTAGAGTAATATCCATAAACTGTGGATTCACCTTTAGATAATCCAAGCATAAGGATTCATATTCAAGTTCAAATCGTTTCTTATTCTCCAATGTTTGTAGAAATTTTGCATATAAATAATCAATACTTTCAAAACAATTGCCCCGTTTACAGCTTTCCATATCAAATAGGTTTCGATAAGAAATATCTCCAGGTAACACAGACATCCAGTCTAAGGCATACTCTGATACACCAAATACGGTCTTTTCTGGATTAGGTCCATCTAAATCATCCTGTAACCATGCTGATATTATTTGGTACATATTTAATGTTTTATATTCATCTACTTCACTATAAAACTCACGTAATCCATCTAGGTCAATCTCTAAATTGGCAATACATCGATACATAGAAACTACCTCCTAAAGCTCTCCAATCTTGCTATGTTAAAAGTATAACTATATCTATGTACAATATTTGCCACATTAGATTTTATCTCTGACTCTATAGTTAATATTAAAACAATCTATAAATAGCAAAAGACCCTCCCATGAGTCCGAGGACTATTAAGAGGGTCTTTGTGTTAACTAATCAGCAAGGGATTGTAAAACCGTAACGGATGCTACAGGTCGCAAAGCCCTACTCAATTATAGAGGTTTACGAACCACGTCGATAATAGAACCATCGCGATATTCTACGATTGCGATAATGTCTTCGTCTTTATCAGATACAGGAATATCTTGTGGTTTACCTACTAAGTCAAATGCTAATTGTTGTAATTCTTCAATTGTGAAGATAGGCAAGTTGCTATCTTTGAATCGTTCAATCAAATCAGTACGAGCTGGGTTGATTGCGATACCGTATTCAGTAACGAGAACGTCAACAGAGGAGCCTGGTGTAATTACAGTTGCTACTTTGTCACGGATCATTGGCAAGCGGCCACGGATCAATGGGCAAGTAATAACTGTGCATTTAGCACCTGCTGCTGTATCGGAGTGACCGCCAGAAGCGCCCATCAATACACCATTGGAGTCAGTCATTACGTTTACGTTGAAATCAAGGTCGATTTCAGTAGCACCAAGGAATACTACGTCTAGGTAGTTTGTAGTGCAGTCTGTCCATGGGTTAGCATACATGGAAGCAGACATTTCGATGTGTGCAGGGTTTTTATCTAAAGATGCTGCTGCAGTTGTATCGAATGTTTGAGTATCGTAAATAGCACGAATCAAACCTTCTTCAAGCATACCAGTCAAGATACCAGTAGCACCACCGATAGCGAAGCCACCTACTTCACCGCGTTTGCGAAGTTTTTCAGCGATGAATTTTGCCACAGTCAATGGAGCACCACCAGCACCCAATTGGAATACGAAACCATCTTTAATGATGCCAGCTTGGTCAAGGAATTCACCAGCTAATTCAGCAATTTTAATTTGGATAGGGTTTTTAGTGAAACCTACCGCACCAGAAGCGATACCTTCTGGATCACCAATGCTTTCAACAGGAACAACATAATCTACATCTGTTTGAGGGATGGCATAGTCGTGTACATAATCAACTAGGTTATCAGTGATGATAACAGTTGTATCTGCATAGTGAGAGTCAACCTTAGCATAGCCAAGTGCGCCACATGCGGATTTACCCATACGACCAGTTGCATTACCGCGTGGGTCAGCTGTAGGAGCGGCCATGAAAGCTACATCGATATGAACTTCGCCAGATTCGATAGCACGAGCACGGCCACCATGAGGACGAATGACTACAGGACGTTTTAATACGCCAGGGTTTTGTGTTAAGAATTTACCAAGACGATCGCGAAGACCAGATGTTTCGAGCGCTGTAACAGTACCGTCTTGAATCATTTCTACCAAGAAGTCATGACATGGAGACAAGGAAGAAGAAGCGATTGTAATATCTTTAATGCCTTTCGCTTGAACGCGTTCCATAACCATTTTCATAACATAGTCGCCATTGCGCAAATGATGATGGAAAGATAATGTCATACCATCTTTTACGCCAGCTTTTTCGATTGCTTCATCGATGGAAGCAAGAACTTTATTAGTACCAACACGGCTCATATGAACAGGTTTACCTGCACGTTTTGCCTTAGGTTCAATTGCGAATTCACCTTGATATACTTCGCGACCTTCTAGTGCTGGGATATTTGTTGGGATATCGCGACCTACTTTATTTAACATCGTATTCTGCTCCTTCCTCTAATTCAACTTTAATGCCTGCTGCACGTGCTTTATCAACTACACGTTGTGCACGAACTACGATAGGACCATCAATCATCTTACCATCTACGGAAATTACGCCTTTATTGTTGCGCAATGCATCAGCATAGCTGTTCAATACCTTAACGGAATGAGCGATTTCTTTTTCATCAGGAGTGAATACTTCGTGGATAATTTTAATTTGGCTTGGGTGGATACAAGATTTACCGTCATAACCCAATGCTTTAATGAATTCAACTTCTTCGCGGAAACCTTGAGGGTCTTTTACGTCAGAGAATACAGTATCAATTACGCGGATACCTGCTTCGCGTGCTGCATGAAGGATTGTTTGACGAGCGAACAACAATTCAACAGCTGGTTTATGTTTGCCTGTGCGAAGGTCAGCGCGGTAATCTTCAGCGCCAAGAGCGATAGCAACTACGCGGGGACCATGGCAGATTTCGCGAACATTGTATAAGCCACGAACGGATTCGATAGCTACAATGATATTGATTGTACCTTCTGGCCAGCCATTAGCTTTTTCCACTTCTTCAATTTTCTTCGCTACGATTTCAACTTCAGAAACATCTTCAGTTTTAGGTAAACGAATCATATCAGGTTTTGCTGGAACGATAACATCAAGATCGTCATAACCATAAGGTGTTTGTGTAGGATGGTTGATACGAACTACAGTTTCAGCGCGGAATTTACGGGATTTCAATGCTTCTGCAGTCAAAAGACGAGCTGTGTCTTTTTCTGTAATAGGCACGGAATCTTCGATATCGATCATGATGGAATCAGAACCGTGGATATCAGCACTGTTAATCATTTTTGGTGTATTACCAGGAACGAACATCATGGAACGGGATAAACGTTTTTTAGCCGCTTCTGTAAGCGGATTAGTTTTTACTTCTGGAAATGTTTTATCGTTAGCCATTATGCTTTGCTCCCCCTTTCTAATGCGCCCAACACGCGAGCTTTAATTGTGTAATCCCAAGCGTTTTTATCTTGTACAGTTACTTTTACGCCATCAAAACCAGCTTCTTTCACTGTGTTCAAGATAACAGATTTAATTTGGTCGCCATATTGACGCATAACTTTAGAAGTCAATTCGATTTCGATGCCACTAGCAATCGGTTCAACCGTTACTAATGCATCATTTTTTTCGTCGAAGCCTGCTTGCGCAGCTTTCACTAATTGTGCCATGTTACATCCTTTCCTTATGAAACATTTATAAACCCCAAATCTGTACAGGCTCGTCGCGTGAGCCTTGTACAGATATTGAATACTACTAATTAAATTCTAACACTCCATTATGAAAGTTTCACATTACATGAAACCAACAATTTTCCACCAAGGGATACCGATGACGAAGTTCAATACTAAACATACAACGGCAGAGATGAGGCCAACGGTCCACCAATCTTTTACATTGTTGTAACCAGCGGAGAAGATAATAGGCCCAGGTGCTGCACCATAGTGAGTTACGGAACCACCATATGCATTTGTACCGATCATGATGAAAGCTAGTAATGTAGGATCGATACCTGCATTAACGCCTACAAGCAAGAATACTGGAAGCATTGCAGAGATGTAAGCAGTACCAGACGCAAAGAAGTAACGAACTGCCACAGAAATAACCGCAATAATAATCAGCATCATGAACGGATCTAGACCAAAATTCATATGAGTTTCTAAGAATTTAGCCAACCATTCGAAGAATTGCCCCTTTGTCAATGCAGAGGACAAGCCCAAGATACCACCGAACCAAATCAATGTATTCCAAGCAGCTTTTGTTTTGAGTAAATCATCCCATGAGATAATCCCAAATACGAATGTTGCAAGCATTGCTACGACTGCAACAGCAGTAGCATCAATTTTGAACCCAAATGTAGGTAGGACCCACCCAATGATTGCTAGAATAGCAATTGCGATAAGCCCTTTTTCAGATGACTTCATAGGCCCTAATTCAGCTAAACCATCAGCAGCAATTTTCTTATTATCAATTTGCTTTACAGATGGGCGTTCATACATGTAGCCAATAAAAGGAATGAACATTAACATGATGAAACCAGGGATAAACATAGCTAAAGCCCATTGGCCCCAGTTTAAAGATACACCAGTCAATTTAGTAATAAAGTCTAGTGCCAATAAGTTTGGTGCCATTGCTGTAGCGAACAAGAAGGATGTTACTTTTGTAGCAAAGTAACCATTTTGCAAAAGGTAAGCGCCTGCTTTTTTAGCAGTTTCACCTGGATGAGAACCTACAGCTTCTGCGATTGACAAGTTGATAGGGTATACAATACCTGCTGCACGAGCTGTATTGGATGGTGTTGCAGGGGATAAAATCAAATCAAGGAATGCAGTTACATAGCCAAGACGAAGTGTGGTGCTACCGAATGCGCGAACTAAGTGATATGCAATACGGTGACCAAGTCCAGTCTTACCAAATGCAACAGATAAAGCAAATGCTGCAAAGATTAACCATAATGCGGTATTACTGTAACCAGCTAATACATCTTTTACATTGCTTAATAAAATAGAAGATGTAGCAACACCTAATAATACGGTAATAGGTACTGGGAATGGTTTTAATACCAATCCTACGATTGTTGCTAAATAAATACCAAATAAGTGCCATACTTGTGGTTTAAGGCCTTCTGGTGTGCCCCCAAACCACGCAATTGCGACGATGGCAGCCATAACGGCAACACGCCATAATTTGTCTTTCATGTCTGTCTTTACCTTTCTTAACTAACTTAGGCATACATAAGATCATCTAGTCTTTGGCAACATAATCGTTCGCGACATCAATTACATTGTTTAAGTCTAACTTCATTATAGATGCTTAACAGAATAATGAAAAATAGATTACCTTTATAGGGGTCATAAAAATTTTTATAACTGTCATTCATACTTTTTATGCATTTTACTCATAGTTTTTCAGTTGTAAATGTAAAAAATGCATGCATACAACTCTAACAAGATGTATACATGCACTTACATGTTATGATTGATATTCTCTAAAAATACTATCGTCTACGACAGTGTGTTTTTTATAGTAATCTCGTACATACTCAATAAATGTTTTAACAGCAATTAGATTGGCCGACTCTTTTGTGTATACCATATTGGTATCACGTGTAATATACGTTCCATCCTTACTACGCAATGGGCTAACATAAATATCTTTATCTTTACAAGATCCAAGCCCCATATAGGTTAAGATAGACCACCCTAGCCCAGCCCGCACAAAGTGGCGGCATGTACTCATAGAATTGACATCCATCGCCACAATAGGAGGTGCCTCAAAATGCTCAGCACACCATTTTTCAATGATATTGGCAACTGATGCATCGGTTTGGTATCGAATAAATGGCACCTTCTCTAACGATTCTGGTGGCACTAGTTCTTTGTACACCAAACAATATGGTTCTTCCAACAACAATTCCGAATTGCCGGATACTTCATAACCACCACGGGCAAACGCAACCATACAATCGCCAGTATTAAACATCTTCACCACTTGATGGCTGAAAGCTGTCTTAACTTGGATGTGAACATCTGGATACTGTTCACGGAACGATTTTAACAAAGCCGGTAGTTCATAATCCGCAAAATTAATGGACGATGCAATTTTCAAAGTTCCTTGAATCTTACCAGTAGACGATGTCAATGCATGTTCCAATGATTCTTTATCATGTAACATACGCTTACAATAATCATAATAAATTTCACCTTGCGGTGTTAACGTAATACCTTCTGTTGTACGAAGCAATAAAGAGTACCCTACACTATCTTCCAGATGACGCAGTCGATAACTCAAAGCAGGTTGCGATATAAATAACTTTTCAGCAGCTTTCGTTATATTACCTTCATCCACAACGGTTACAAAGGTACGCCATTCTTTATCATCCATAGTCGTACTCCTTTTCAAATTAACCTATTCAAACTCTTTATTGCTAAAATGTTAATAATTAAATTGTATTTTGACTAGTTCTTATTTTCTAATATCAACTAGTAACATATTATCTAGCATTAGCAATGCCTGCAAACACCTTGCCCCGTTCGCCATCGATAGTGACCTCTGCACCTTCAAGCAATACGTCATGAGCATCTTTAGCGCCTAAGATAACAGGAATACCATACGTAATGCCCGCAATAGCACTATCTGATGTATAGCCATCTTCTACGGCTACAATACCGCCAGCTCGTTTAGCAATGTTCATCAATTCTGGTTCCATAGTCCCTACTACGAGAATATCACCAGATTGGAAACTTTCATACTCATTCTTATGATTTGCTGCAATAAATACACGCCCCGTAGCAGATTTACGCAAGATACCATTGCCAGACAACAATACCTTGCCTGCGATATGAACGCGAATCATATTTGTCGTACCTGTAGAACCAGAAGGTACACCAGCAGTAACGACAATTAAATCACCAGAGTTAATGGCATTCGCCCCGAGAGCACCAGTAATCGCTTGTTTTACCATTTCATCAGAGTTGATATTTTCACGGCCCTTGATAGCTTCAACGCCCCAGCACAATTGCATGCGACGAATTGTTTCATCATGAGGTGTAATAGCAATAATTTTACAACTAGGGCGATGACGAGCCACACTAATCGCAGTATGACCAGATTCAGTACATGTCAAAATAGCTGCTGCCCCAAGCTCACTCGCAACGCGCACACTGGCCAAACATACAGCCTCAGTGGTTGTCACATCAACGCTTTCCTGCGTTCTGCTCTTATGATCATAAATGACGGATTGCTCCGTTACCTCTGCAATACGTGTCATCGTTGTAACGGCTTCCACTGGATATGCGCCATTTGCAGTTTCACCAGATAACATAATCGCATCAGTGCCATCTAGGATAGCATTGGCCACATCACTCGCTTCGGCACGCGTAGGACGTGGATTTTGAATCATTGATTCCAACATTTGCGTAGCCGTAATAACAGGTTTGCCAAGACGATTACATTTTTCAATCATCATCTTTTGCAATACCGGTACTTCTTCGGCTGGGATTTCTACACCCAAATCACCACGGGCAATCATAAGACCATCGGCTACATCGAGGATTTCATCAATATTATTAACCCCTTCAGCATTTTCAATTTTGGCGATAATCTTAATATCCTTTTGTTCAGATTCCAAGATGCGGCGAATAGCCACTACATCCTTAGCGCGTTGCATAAAGGATGCCGCCACAAAGTCCACACCTTGTTGACAACCAAATCGCAAATCTAATTCATCTTGCTCGGATACAGGTGGCAAACTAAGCGCTACACCGGGCACGGCCACGCGTTTGCGATTACCAATTTCACCACTGTTTTGTACAGTTGTAATGATATTATGCCCCTCAATGGCATCGATAGATAATCTAACAAGGCCATCAGCTAATAAGACCGTATCACCAACGTGTACATCGCCTACTAAACCTTTATGGTTTACAGTACTAATCTCTGACGTGCCTTCCACATCATCCGTAGTCAATGTAAATTGTTGACCTGCTTCGAGGAATACCTTACCTTCTTTAAACAGTCCTAGACGAACCTCAGGGCCCTTTGTATCGAGCAACAATGCGATTGGTTTATTGACAATCATTGCCGCATCACGCACCATTTGCATGCGCTCCGCTTGCTCTTCATGAGAACCATGAGAGAAATTAAATCGAGCCACATTCATACCGGCACGCATCATATTTTCTAAAATACCGAATGCATCTGTACCTGGCCCTACAGTACAAACAATTTTTGTACGTTTCATATATCCTCCTAAATGGGATGTTGTTTACTATACCCTATTGTACCTCTACGGCGCCTTCACCTAAAACGGCTTCAATGCGTGCGATAATCTCATCTGTTGGTGCAAAACACAATTGAGGTGATAAATTAATTCGTTTTCGTTGTTTGTGTAAATATAATGCTGTCGGGACTTGCCCTTCTGCTTGTGAAAGTATTTCCTTCAACGCATTGCTATTCTCTGGCGTATCATAGGCACCTCGAATATGGATAGCGATTTGTCGTGCATTGTTATAGTTCACCTTTAGCGGTGCAATACGGTCTGCAATAATCTGTACACCCTTTTCATCCGCATCAACGCGACCTCGCACCTTAACAACCATATCGACAGCTAAGAATTGTTGACTCTGTGCAAATACCTTCGGGAATGCTACCACTTGAGCCGAACCAGAATAATCTTCAATGCGAAGAATACTCATGATATCCCCCCGTTTTGTAGGCCTATCCCCTTTTTCAGCAATGAGGCCACCAAAAGTAATCGTTTGACCATCAAAACGCTCTGGATTTTCAAGGAGTTGCCCCAGTTCAAAAAGGCCTTTCAATTCCTTGTTATACCCTTGCAATGGATGGCCCGTAATATAAAAACCTGTGTAGTCCTTTTCATCCTTTAATTTATCATCTTCCGATAAATCAGGTAGATTCGGTACCGGAATCATATCGACGTCATCCGTGCTTTCACCAAAGAGACTCATAGTCCCCATGGCGGCATCCTTTTGCTGCTTAGCCCCTACGGCCTGTGCACTTTCATACATGTGTAGCAACTGATTGCGGTTTTCCTCAAATCCGTCCATAGCACCGCAGCGAATTAGACTTTCAAGCAAGCGTTTATTAACGACCTTACTATCTACGCGACGACAAAAATCGGTAATGCTCGTATAGAGACCATTGGCCTCACGTTCAGCGATGAGTCGATCGATAGCATTGTCCCCTACGTTCTTGATGCCCCCAAGGCCAAAGCGAATGGCATCACCTTGTACGGCAAAGCTACGCAAGGAATGGTTCACATCGGGACCGAGCACCTGCACATTATGTTTTTTACATGCATTAATATAATAGGTGAGCTTATCCATATTTTGCATAAAGCTTGTCATGGTAGCGGCCATAAATTCTGGGAAGTAGTGCGCCTTAAGATACGCTGTTTGGTACGCAATATACGCATAGGCCGCACTATGAGATTTATTAAAGCCATAGCCAGCAAAGTAAACGAGCAAGTCAAATACTTCGTTTGCAATGGACTCTTCGATGCCATTGTTGATAGAACCTTGTATAAAGGATTCTCGTTGTGCCTTGAGGACGGATTCCTTTTTTTTACCCATCGCACGGCGCATCAAATCCGCTTGCCCTAGAGAGAATCCACCCATGGCAGACGCAATTTGCATAACCTGTTCTTGGTAGAGAATAACGCCGAACGTATCTTTCAGAATCGGTTCCAAAATTGGATGTAAATAGGTTACCTCTTTTTTACCATGACGGCGATCGATAAAATCCGCCACCATGCCAGACCCCAAAGGGCCTGGACGATAAAGTGCAACGAGAGGGATTAAATCCTCAAAATGCTCAGGCTTCAAATCCATAACAAGCTTGGTAATCCCATCGGATTCGAGCTGGAATACGCCTGATGTATCGCCTTTAGTAAGGAGTTCACAAGCCTCTTTATCATCTAATGGGATAGCATCTAAATCAAGATCAATACCTCGGTTTGCCTTGATGAGCTTAAGGGCATCCCCCATAACGGTTAATGTACGAAGGCCCAAAAAGTCCATCTTTAACAGGCCTAGTTCTTCGATATTATCCTTATCATATTGAGTGACAAAGCCTTCTTCATTAGAATTTTGTACAGGCACATGGTCATCTAAAGGGTCTGCAGAAATTACGACGCCCGCCGCATGGGTAGACGAATTACGAGCAATGCCCTCTAGCTTTTGACCAAAATCAAATAACTCTTTTACATTAGGATCGGTATCATATAGAGTTTTTAAATCTTTACCCTTTAAAGCCTTTTCTAAGGTGATGCCCAATTCATTAGGAATCATCTTCGCAATACGATTGACCTCAGCTAATGGTAAATCGAGCACACGACCTACGTCGCGAATAACGGCGCGAGCCGCCTCTGTACCAAAGGTGATGATTTGAGACACGCGAGCCTGTCCATATTTTCGCGTTACATAGTCGATAGCTTCGCCCCGCTTTTCATAGCAGAAGTCGATATCGATATCAGGCATGCTTACCCGTTCTGGGTTTAAGAACCGTTCAAAGAGCAAATCATATTGTAATGGATCAAGACCTGTAATGCCTAATAAATAGGCTACAACAGAGCCGGCTGCAGAACCACGGCCTGGGCCGACTAGAATATCGTGTTCCCGTGCGTAACGCACATAGTCCCATACGATGAGGAAATAGTCTTCAAAGCCCATTGTTCCGATAACATCGAGTTCGTAGTCGAGACGTTTTTTGAGTTCTTCTGATGTATCGCCATATAAGCGAGGTATTTCTCGTTCACAAACCTTACGCAAATAGGTTTTAGACGTTTCGCCCTCAGGCACATCAAAGTGCGGCAAATGGTGTTCATCAAAATTGAATTCTACATTGCATCGGTCTGCAATCTTTACTGTATTTTCTAAGGCCCCAGGGATGTGTCCAAAGAGTTCCGCCATTTCGTCCCCAGATTTTAAATAGAACTCATCATTAGGGAATTTCAAACGGTCTACTTCGGCGCGACGTCGGCCCGTTTGAATACAAACGCGGATATCCTGAGCATCAGCGTCATCTTTCATAACATAGTGGAAATCATTGGACGCCACGATGCCTAGGCCATATTCGTCAGCTAATTGGCATAGCACTTGTTGAGCACGTAACTCTTCAGGTAAACCGTGATTTTGAATTTCTAAAAAGAAATTATCTTTACCGAAGGTTTCGATGTACCACTCAACAGCTCGGCGAGCCCCCTCCATATTATCTTGCAGAATATATTGAGGCACTTCCCCTTGAATACACGCACTAAGGGCGATGATTCCCTTGCTGTATTGACGCAACAAATCATGGTCAGCGCGGGGCTTATAATTAAAACCTTCCGTAGAGGCTTTAGATACGATTTTAACGAGGTTTCGATAGCCTTCCATCGTTTCAGCCAATAAAATTAAATGCTTAAGACGTTCACGGCTGCGCCCCTCTGGCTTATCTAGGCGGCTACCTTCTGTGACATATACTTCACATCCAATAATTGGTTTGATGCCTTGTGCCACACATTCTTTATAAAAATAGATGGCTGCATACATATTGCCATGATCCGTAATGGCAAGGGCTGGTTGTTCCAATTCCTTCGCGCGGCGCACCATATCCGGCAAACGGCTGATGCCGTCTAACAAACTAAATTCCGTATGACTATGTAAATGTACAAATGGCTTCATGGTACACCTCCTTACGGTCTATGTGCAAAATAGATATTTAATGATTTCTTACGGGCTTTCCAATCTGGTAAAAATTGGGCCACTAAATTGTGAAAGTTCTTGGAATGATCCAAGTATTTAAAATGGGCAAACTCATGGACCATAACGTACTCAATATAAGCCTGAGGCCCTTCTAATAAACGCATATTCATCTTAATGAGCTGCTTTGATGGCGTACAAGAACCCCAACGACTCTTCATGCGCTGTTGCTTTACCGTTGGCATGGGCACATCAATATGTTGCTGGTAAAAGCGTTGATACACAACCTTCGCCCAATGAGTAAACACCTTTTCCCCTAGCTGGCGCCAAAAGGTTTGCATTAATTTATGCTTGTTTTCATAGGTGTAATCAGATTTAACGAACATCACCATACGACTAGAACCATCAAACTTAATATGCGGCTTACCCGATGTTTCAAGCACCTCTAGCGAAACAGGCATGCCCAAAATAGATACGGTTTCACCCGTCACATATTGCAACGCCTCTATCTGCTGTGCCGTTAACGCCTCTAATTTAAAACGAGCCCGCTCAATAAAGGGTATATTTTCGATAACAAACGCGTCGATTCGATGGGCTGGTATATAAGCATTCGCCGAAACATGGACACTACCATCCTTGTGAACACGCATGTTTATGTTCTTTACACGCTTGATTGTTAATTCATATTCAATTGTATCACCATTATAGGTAATAGACCGAGTTGTTGAAGTATTCATACCTTTTATTTTATCATAAAATACTCATAAATTCGTTAAAATCTGGTGATTCTAATAGAATTACTTAGATTTTAAACATTACTGATTTTTATTACTTTGTAATATAAAAAATGACACCTATCCACTCCCCATGTGGGAGAATATAAGTGTCATTATAATAAAGAGCAATCTAAATTCACTCTAGATAGTTCTCTAGACCCATTTTATGTTCTGGTTTTAAACTCATACTATCTCGTGCAGTAACTAACTTAACAAATAATTCTTCTATAACTTCCTTATCATCTTTACTAAATTGACTATAATGATCTATAGCTATAATTTTATCTTTTAATTGTTTATCATGATTTCGTTCTTTGATTAATTCATTAATACTAAACTCTTTTGTTTTACTAGAAACCGGTTCATTAATAAAATTATAATTTAATAAGTTATTAGAATAATACTTCCATACTACACCAGTTTCTAAATCTATCTTAGTAATACTACCAAAATCAACATTATAGAATATATTATTAGAAATTTTATACGTATCAATTTTCGATAATTTAGATCCTGTAGCTAAATTATAAATTCCACGGGTTTCGTAAGAGAAAAAGAATGGAAATCTAATGATATTTCCCTCCTCTATAGGAATTCTTTTCCTAAAATCAGCATAAAATTTGCTTTTCCAAACTTCCTGTTCCGAATCAGAAAAACGACTAAATTCTGGATATACATTAGTAATGTCATTTATTCTGATTTCATTAGGTGGCTCTTTATGTAATATAAATACATGATCGTTATTTAATTCATTATATACACCAATACCATTTGTAGTTATATAATATATTTTCCCTCGTACTTCATCAAAACCAAGAACATTAGAAGCAATTATATTAGTTGGCTCTTTGTAATATATTATCCCCCCCCTAAGATCCAAATAGTGGATAAATGGGTGCATAAATTTTGTAGCAAAGAAAAGCCAACCGCAAAAAATAATACCTACTACTATTAAACAAGAAAGACCTATTCTCTCAAGCCATTTTTTTGAGTTTTTTCCTATCCGCATGAAAGCTCATCCAATCAATACCATTTTAAATTATTGACTTTTAAACTGTTACAAAGCCATCTATCCATTGACGTTCATTTAATACACCTTTCCCAATACCAAAATTGTCTAACCCATGAACAATAAATATGTCCCAAGTACTATATTTTTCTTTTGCTAATGTAGCATATTCATATTCACTAAATACACCTAAAGTTCCACCCACTGTATATATTGCATCAACATCATACCCATACCACAATATAAAAACTTCATTGGTTTTGATAGAATCATCTACACTATAATTTCTTGGTACCCCATCATTTAAAACAAATTCCTCAATATAAAAGTTTTCATCGCAAAACTCTCTAAATCCAGGAAGTTTTTTAGCTAACATTATTGCATTTTCTGCTAAATCTTTAGTCGAAAAATACCCTAAACTAAAATACTCTGTATATGGTAATGTATCATCTTTTTTATATTTAGCTACGGCTTCATATATAGTTGTATTCATATTATCTAACCTTTCTATATATTCAATTCACGAAAAACCTAGCCTCATAAGTTTCTCCATTAATATAATTAGAACTTATTTTTATCGAATAGTAATATTTTATTATTTAGCTTAATTGTAGAATGAAATTGAACAAATAAAAATCCATAGTGAACCTTGTGTTATGATTTAGGTGTCTAATCAAAATATAACCGAGGTAATCACTATGGACTATAATAATCATAACACGACATTACGTACAAACAAACACTTAAACTTCGAAGAGCGATTTTATTTAGAAAAGAGAATCGTTCTAGGAGATAGTATTACGGCAATTTCACGTGCACTTGGCCGTTCTAGAACAACTATATATACAGAATTAAAACGTGGTACTGTAATTCAAATTCGACAAGGTAAATCTCAACTTGTATATTTAGCTGATTCTGGACAAGCAACATATGAAAGACAACGTGTGGGCTCTTCTAATACCATGAAAGTTGGTGCTATAGAATCTTTTATAAATTGGATTGAAAGCAAGGTTCTAGATGATCATTGGTCCTTTGATGCTACTGTTGGATATGCTGAACATAAGGATTTGTTTATGCGTAATGAAATGGTTTGTGCTAAAACTTTATATAACTATCTTCACAAAGGCATATTAGGTATAAAAGCAATTGACTTACCATTGGTAGTGCGGCATTCTCAACGAAAATCTATTTCTAGAAAACATAAGCGAGAACTTGGTAAATCCATAGAACTTCGCGATTCTAATATTGAAACGCGCGAGGAATTCGGACATTGGGAATTAGATACCGTCCGTGGAACAAAAGATAAGACAGACCATGTTTTAATTTCTTTACTTGAGCGTAAAAGCAGATTGTATGTGGCTTTACGGTGTCCCTCAGCACGTGCTACTGATGTAAAAGAAACACTGCATGCATGGTTAAATACGTTTAAAGATGTTAATCTAGCTTGCTTATGCAAAACAATAACTGCAGATAACGGTTTAGAGTTTTCAGAGATATCTAATTTAGAAAATGAAATCTTGTCTATTTATTTTGCTCGACATTATTCTGCTTGGAAGCGTGGATTGAACGAAAGCATAATGGTTTACTTTGTAGATGTATACCGAAAGGAATGCCAATAAAAGCCGTTTCAGAGGAAACTATTCGACGAACACTTAAATGGTATAATACTTTGCCACGCAAGCTTCTAAATTATAGAACCCCCTTGGAGGTCTTTCTTGAAGAAGTTAATAAGATTGTAGATTTGGATACTGTTCAATTTCATATTGCAATTTAAGATATTCTTTTTTACATTATGTAAAAATTCAGTATAATCAGTAGTAGGCATATAAGCTCACATCCTTTTTTAGGACTTTGACACTTTTATTGTAAAGCATGTGAGCCTTGTATGCTTATTTTTTTGCAAAAAAAATAATGTTGGTAGTGACACCGTTAATGATGTCACCCCAACATTTATTATAGAACCTCCATTTAGTATGAACTAATCTCTGATAGTCAAACATTATACGATTTCCGTTAATAACTAAATTATAGTTGACTGACTCCAATTTTATATTCCCATACGGAAAAGGACCATTAAAGATAAAATAGTAAAGATTTCATTCTCCCTGAGACTATATAAATTAACAGTTTAAAGATTTAATAAAATACGTTTAATTATTCAAGATCTATATAACTAAACTTAGACTGTATTAGATTCTCTTCATCCGCCTTTGTGGAAATTATAAAATCAACAGCAATCAAATCAATACACATTACAGGCATAACTATTTTAGCTTTAACACCATTTAGTACTGGACTTACCCTTTTCTTATTATGAGTCATAGTTCCATCTGTTTTAACAACACATGGTTCGACACTAATATCTTGAATATCATATTCATGATTACGATATTCATGAAATTTCATTGATTCATTCTTAAATAAAAGGTCACTTTTAATATTAACCTCTATACAGTTAATAAATCTAATTTCACAGGATTCTGACAATAATATGACTGTATTACCAAAATCTTTAATATCTAATGAATATGGCATTTCATCCCATAAATCTAATATATCAATTCTTTTTTGAAGTTCCATCATTTTTATCCTCTTTAATTCTTATATGTGCTTCAGGGTCACGACGTCCAACAGGTTTCCAGTTACTATCTAATGGTTTACCATTCTTATCATATATATGTAAATGATTATAAGGTGTATGCTTATCAGGTGGATCAACCCGCAACCGCATAATATTATTATTATCCTTTACATGTAATCTATTATTACGATTATTTACAGACCATCCTTTTGGTCCTAAATATTTAGAACTTAATCTATCAAAATCATTAATATCCATTTCTTCATATTTACGATTTTTAAAAGTTTTTTCTAATTCATCTACATTAATTGTATTCTCTGAAGAACCCGTTCCTGTATTACCTTTTTCCTTAACTTCACTTTTTGATTTCGGCAAGGAATTCTTTAATTGTGAGACTTTTTGAGCTATAATATTTCTCTTCTTATTTGCTTCATTAGCTAACCCCACAATTACTGGTCCAGATATAGATGGTCCACTATTATGTGGATCCTTTTTATTAGATGAATTATCCTCGTTTATATTAGGGACATCATCACTACTAGAATTCCCAATATTAGAATTATCATTGCTAACATTTGGTAAATCTAAATGATTATTTAAAGGGTTAATTCTCAAAGGAAATTGCTTTAGAATAATTTCACTTACAGGGGCACCCGTTTTTATAGATTCCCAGGCTCCAGTTCTTGGATTCTTAATAAACGAATCGGAACTATCATCTATAATGCTTTCATCTCCAATTGTATAAGGTAATTGTACTTGTTGTCCACTAATTAAACTCGTAATATGAATAAAAAAATCATTAAACTTATTTTTATCTCTTACCCAATTATCCGTACCATCTGGTCCAATCCAGCGACCGGAATATGCTGTACTTTGGGGAATACTAATTCCATCAAAAAATCTACGCCCTATAACATCCCATTTCCCACTGTCTTTATAGGTGTTACCATTAGAAGCATGGAAAACATTAATATACTGATATCCTATTCCAGGATTGTAATCTAATTGAACTTTATACTCAGTTCCTACATATGGTACAGTTATGCTCCAAGGCCCATTAAATCTCGATTCGGAAGCGTTTCTTCCTTCTCCAGAATCAATACTTTCACCACTAGATTCACCATAACTGGTATCAACACTTGAATTTGTGAGTTGATCAATTGATCTAGCCCATGGAAACTCCTGAGTATCAGCTTCACTAAGAGTAACTGGCTCAGCACGCCCTGTTTCTATAGGAGTCGTTAAAGCTTTATAAAACACACTTCCTACAACACTAAATCTAAGTCCCGCTAATAACTTCGCCGAATCAACTTCTATAGGATATGGACTTGTTAATTCTGCATTCCATTTAGTAGCATAAGCTGACACCGCAGCCCCAGCATTTAAAGAGCCACCACTAACTTTATTAACTACACCACCGGCCCCAGCACTCAACCATTGTGCTAATGCCGGATCATTATCTGCAATTTGCTTAATCTTTTCTATAAGCATTTCATTGGTCATTGTAGCCTTAAAACCACTACCAGGTGCATTACCGGCCATACGTGCAGCCCACTCGCCAATCACACCATGAGCAAAAGCTTTAGCAATCTTGCCTTCTTTTGTGGTAGGTTGCCAGTTATGTAATTGCTCATAAGCATTCTTAGCAAATAAACGTGCTAACTCCTGACGTTCTTCAATTTTCTTTTTATCAAAAATTTTATCTAATTGATGTAAGGTATTTTCGGTATTTGTATTAATGGTTTTAGTATCTATTTCTTTACCATCTACAGTTAGTATACCATCTGAGATTGCAGATTGAGTAGTAGAGTTTGCTTTACCTTTAGATCCTACGCCTAAATTTGGAACTAGACCAATACTGTTATAAATTTTATCATACCCTTTTTTATCCTTGGTCTTCATCTCTTCGAGTTTCTTTTTACTACCATAGTAGTTATAGCCTATCCCATTATTGCTATAGGTATACTCGGCTTCATTTTGGATATCTTTCATCTCAAGAGATTTAGTAGTCAATGTATTCTTAGCTTTTGGAGCTTCACTTTTAATAACAGCACCTTCTAATGTAGTACCATTCCCTACATGAATATCATAGCCATCTTCTCCAGCATAAATACCTGCCTGATGAGTCACGCTTTTCCATTTGCTATCAATACGGCCTACACTAGCACTAATACTACCGGTTGGATCTTTGAAATTAGGTGTAGAGGATACAGAGAAGCCTGCAGACTTACTGTGTTCTTTAAAATTATCTACATCTTGTAAACTCTGAATATGTAAATCTCGACCTGTATCAACTTCAACTTTCTTCCCAGATACAGTAGAACCAATAATAGTAGTATCTCGCTTTGCTTTAAGTTGTGCTAATTGTGCGGCTTTAATCGTCGTTGGTACATAGTTTTCTTGATGGATATCGCCATTTTGACGAGCCATATTGCCACTTGCATTAATGTCGAGAAGACCACCACCAGTCAAACTAATGCCAGCACCTACGCTCCAACCAGAACTTTTATAGGTATTCTTAACATCTACAGTATTTTTGCCCGCTGCAAGGTTGATATCACTAGCACTATCTAATACTAGTTTTTTTGCTTGTACTGTTTCACCAGTTAAACCAATACCACTTTGCTGAGCATCACGAGCCTTGATTTGTACTTCACTATCACTAACAAGAGTACCACCTTGATATGTATTTGTATCTACTACTTGTCCTTGCTTCCTTGACGTGCTACCAATGCTCACAGACAAATTAATAGCATCGTCAATATTTTTTTGACCGCGTCGGGAATGATTTTTTGTGTCTTTTAATACTTTACCATCAGGATCACGAAGTTTGACGCCCTTAACCGCTTTATCTACCGCCGCATAGCCATCTTGCAATTGTTGACGTGCTTCATTGAGTTCAAGTGCAGCTAAACGCTTATCATCACGGCTACCCGCTTGTTTTATAGTACGAGTTGCATTAGTAAGCGTATCAACCACTGCACCACCCAAGGATACGGTAAGCCCCGTCTTCTTATAGCGTTCATCGTGACTCATGTGATTATGGTTTACATTACCATCTAATATAACCGCAGATCCATCTAACACAGCGCCTTCTTTAGCAACAATATCTGCGCTTGTAATGTGAACTCTATCATTCGCTTTGACGGTAACATTACCTTTCGTGCTGGCAATTGTATTTCGTACAGTAGTTTCTTCATGGTTAGTTTCATCTATATTGTGTTTCTCTTTACCTATAGTAAAGCCTATTCCTGTACTACCAAGCAAACCAGATTTCTTATGACGATATACACTAGTACCATCTGTAATGGCTTTATCTGCACCAAGTTCTACCTTACCACCAGCTATAACATCTACTGTATGTTCGCCTATAATTTGAGCAGATTGACCTGTTACATCTTGAGCACTTGTGATTCGTATATCTTTACCACTTACGGTAGAGCCTGTTACAACTGTAGTAGTTGCATCATCAACGGCATTGGTACTTTCACGTTTAACCAAGCTTTTCTTTTTATCTAGATACACATGATTGACTGTACTATTGGCCTTCGCTGTATGTAATGCAACCGTATTACCAGATACTTGAACAGTATCTGCCGCTAATAGTTGACTACCTGCAAGTTGTACAGCATCAGAGGCTACAACAGAAACATTCTTACCTTCAATGCTACTCCCCACAGATGATTGTGCGTTAACAAGATCATGAGACTCTGTCGTTTGAGAATGCCCACCACCAGATTTGCCCTTGTCAAAACGATGTTCTTCTAGCTCATGTGTAGCATTCATAGCTTTCATCGTTACATTATGGCCAGCCGTCACTTGAGTGTTCATATCAGAGGTAATAACACCTGCCGCCATAGATACATCTCGGCCTGCGACTACTGTTGTGTCACCCGCACCACCAATACGGCCTTGATCTACACCGGTCATCGTTTCACGTCGATTATTTCGACTATCCCACTCAACTTTGCTATTAGCTGCCTCATA
>NZ_CAKQFJ010000033.1 GCF_934230905.1 uncultured Veillonella sp.
TAAGAATTTTTAGTATAATATAGAGATAGATAACGAAGTATATAATCTATAAATAGCAAGGAGGTTCTTATGAATCCATATATGACACAAACGCCAAATGCTAATGATGTAGCACTGGTAGAAAGTATTGTATCGCAACGGTTAAAGGGGTCCATTTTATGGATGGTTGTTGGTTTGTTGACTACATTAGGGATTGGTGTTGCGACTCTAATGAATCCGTCTTGGGCGCGTTTTGCAGCTAGCAATTTTAATATTTTGTTGATTGTAGAAGTGGCTGTTGTATTTTTATTTAGTATGCGTACGTATAAAGCTAATGTTATGTCTTTATATGCGATGTTCTTTATTTACAGTGCATTGAATGGTGTTACGTTATCTCTTGTATCATATGCGTATGGTATTATGGAGGCTGCGGTACCAGCCTTAATTGGTGCGCTAGCTTTTTTCGTTGCCTTTTCTATCGTAGGTCTTACGACTAAGAAAAATTTGGCTGGCTTAACACCATATTTGGTAGCTGCTGTGTTTGGTATGATTATTGTAAGTCTCGTGTTTATGGCAGCATCGTATTTTTCGATTCCCTATCTTAGCTCTATTAGTTATAGTACGGTGAGCTTGATTCTTGGCTATGTTGGGGTAGTAGTATTCTCCATCTTTACAGCAGTTGATATGAATATGATTAAAAACAGTGTTACACAATTAGCGCTATCTGAAGATGAAACGATTTTAGATCGTATTGAAATTGCTGGTGCGCTTAGTTTATATCTTGATTTTATTAACTTGTTTTTATCCTTGTTACGTATCTTTGGTAACAGACGTTAATATACGAACATTATATGTGAAAGCATCTTATATTCTGTTAGAACTCTCAATAGAGATTTTGTATAACAGATATGAGGTGCTTTTTGTATATTACATATTCTAATTAGTTATCTCTACATTCTATATAATATCATTGACAGAGGACATTTGTTTTCTTAATATATTATGGTAAGTATCATATAGTAAGTAGAAAGGATTCATATGAACTCATCATCTCTACCAGAGTCTCGAAGTGGGGCTATCGATTTTAAGGATTTTACACGGCGGCGTATGTTGCATGTAATCCTACCATTATTTATTGTTTCTATTATAGCCTTTTTAGACCGTGTGAATATCGCTTATGCAGGCTTAACCATGAAGGAAAATTTACCATGGTTAACGCCAGAAATATTTGGTATGGGCGCCGGAATTTTCTTTATTGGTTATGTTTTATTTGAAGTACCAGCTTCACTGTTAGCATCAAGATTCAATGCTATGCACTGGGTGGCACGAATCATGTTTAGTTGGGGGTTTGTTTGTGTTCTCATGACGACGATGACTACGGAATGGGAATTCTTTTTGTATCGATTTCTATTAGGCTTGTGTGAAGCGTCATTATATCCGGTTATATATTCTTTATTAATACCCAATTGGTTTTTACCGAGAGAGCGAGCAAAAGCAATTTCCTTAATGCTTACGTCTATGTTATTCTCTAACATTATTGGTGGCCCATTAGCAGGTGTATTGCTCGATACGACATTTTGGGGATTACATGGATGGCGCACATTGTTTATTGTAGAAGCAATACCAGCCGTTATCTTTGCTTTCATTTTTGCATTCTGGATGAAAGAAAAACCAGAAGAAGCCGCTTGGGTAACTGATGCGGAGAAAGCATATATCAAAGAAGAGCTTGCTAAGGAAGAAGCTGAAAAACAATCCGTAAGGAAATACACTGTTTTGCAAGCCTTGAAAGATCCAAAGGTATTACGTTTGGCATTAATTTACTTCTTGTGGGTTATTGGTTTCTGGGGATTTAGTTTCTGGATGCCTCAAGTTCTTAAAAGCTTATCTGGATGGCCTCCAAGTGTAGTAGCTTGGTCTATTGCTATTCCAATGAGTGCAGCCTTACTCGTACAAGTTTTTTGTGGTTACTCTTCTGAAAAACGTAATGAAAAACGTTGGCATGTAGCAACTACATTATTTGTTGGAACTATAGGTTTTATTGCTACACCACATAGTTCATCACCTGAAATTAGTCTGTTATTCATTTGTTTAACGGCTGTAGGCGTGTATGGTGGTATGGGCGTATGGTGGACAATGCCGACTACATTCCTATCTGGTGCAGCTGCAGCAGGTGCAATGGGGCTCATTAACTCATCTGGTAATATGGGGGGCTGGGTTGGCCCGTATATGCTCGGTTTTATTAATGGACACACAGGTAGCTTTACTATGGGCTATTATGTGATGGGCGTATGTATGTTCTTAGCAGGCCTACTAGTATTAACCCTACCAAAATCCATGGAACACAAGGATGAATAGATAGAGTTTTAATAACAATGCTATTTTGATTAACGTAAAAAGAGCTATATCATTCATATACTCACCTATTGTGAGTTGATATGTTTGATATAGCTCTTTTTGTTTATTTTTTTACATCCGGCACTTTGCCAGGATTCATATCTAGATTGAGGTCTGTAGAGTTTAAGGGGTTAGGGTTTCCATCAGGTGGAACCACCTTAAGCTCAGGATGCAACCATTGTAGCTGTTTAATTTCCCAGTCATGTTTAGCACCATCATTTTGCAATTGACGGATATATTTTTGTAATTCTTCTATTTGATCACTATGTTTGTTTGCCATACCTTCTAAAATATATAGACGTCCGGCTACACTATCCACAGAAGAACCATCGTGATCTTCATCAGAGCGCCATTGTAGTTCAGAAATTTGAATTTGTTGAATGATAATAACAATGATAAGAATAATGATAACCACCCACATAGGTGTTTCTTTAGCTTTCAAAAGGGCTCGCAATTTAGCTGCGAGCCCAGATGGTTTGTTCATTATTTATGGCCCTCCAATTGTAGACCAGGTAATGGTAATTTGGAGTTTACAAAATCTAACCACAAACGAGAAGCATGGGAAAGGTAATGACCTTTTTTCCAGATTACGTATAATGTATGAATAATTTCTGGAACTAAAGGACGTACAACTACTTTAGAGCCAACTTCGGTATTTTCGCCAACTTCAGGACAGAGACGAGATGGTAGTAAGGCGATGGCAAGATCGGCACTTACTGTCTGTAACATAAGATCACGTTGGCTTGTTTCAAATACAATGTGAGGTTGGAACCCTGTGTGTTTACAAGCTTTTATAATTTCGTCATGTAAATTAAAATCGTCTTTATGAAGAACAAAAGATTCATCTGACAGCATATCTAATCTAATTTCTGGTTCCTTAGCAAGTGGACTTGTTTTAGGAACAATGACAGATAAAGGATCAGAAGTAAGGTAGAAGGCTTCAAATTCTTTAGGATTTGGTTTTGTACATATGATACCAATATCAATTAAACCTTCTTGAACACTAATTTCAACTTTTTTTGAACCTTGTTCATATAATTCTAAATCAATTTGCGGATATACTTTTTTAAATTCGCCTAATAACTGTGCAAAAATTGGTGCATCTGTAATAGGTGGAATACCAATTCGGATAGATCCTTGTTCCAAACGAAATTCGTTTTCAAAATCTGTTTTTAAATGTTCAAACATAAACACAACGCGTTTTGCATGTGTTAAAAAGATGGTACCGCCATCAGTGAGTTCTACAGATTTAGCATTACGCATGAAAAGAACCACACCGAGTTCATCTTCTAAGGCTTTAATTGTACGGCTAATCGCGGATTGTGAGATATGTAAATTTCTTGCAGCTTTACTAAAACTCTTTTGATCAGCAACTTCTACAAAGTATTTTAAATGGTGGAAATCCATAACTAACCCCCTAATATATGAAATGATATTACAAGTGTAATTAAAAAGTACGTTTAACAAATGAGAATAATTATTACTAAAACGCAATTAGCTATTACAATAAGTAAAGCATGAATAGCGATATTGGCAAGAAACCAACCGCTGTATGTATTGCTTTGATATAGCTCGCCACGTTATAATGAGTTTATAGGGCTATATCAAGTTATGATATTAGGAATTATGGTTGTGCCCACTACAAAATAGTTTGTACAACATAATGCCATATTTATATATAACATATATATTATTGCATTATTTTCTCATGTACGCAAGTTTGTAATGGTTATTATTCCTAAACATAATGATAGATTAAGCAAGTGTTCTATTTTTGCTAAATGCTTAAGGAGGCAATATTCACATGAGTCGTAAATTTAAAACTATGGACGGCAACCAAGCGGCTGCTCACGTTTCTTATGGTTTTACAGAAGTTGCTGCGATTTATCCAATCACACCATCTTCTCCAATGCCAGAACACATTGATGAATGGGCTGCATCTGGTCGTAAGAACATCTTCGGCAACACTGTTCAAGTTGTAGAAATGCAATCTGAAGCAGGTGCTGCTGCTGCTGTTCACGGTTCCTTGCAAGCTGGTGCATTAACAACAACTTTCACATCTTCCCAAGGTTTGTTATTGATGCTTCCTAACTTATACAAAGTAGCAGGCGAATTACTTCCAGGCGTATTCCAAGTGGCTGCTCGTGCTTTAGCTGCACATGCATTGGCTATCTTTGGTGACCATCAAGACGTAATGGCTGCTCGTGCAGCTGGTTGTGCTATGCTTGCAGAATCCTCCGTACAAGAAGTAATGGACTTGTCTGCAGTAGCTCACTTGACAGCTATTAAAACTCGTGTACCTTTCATCAACTTCTTTGATGGTTTCCGTACATCTCATGAAATTCAAAAAATTCAAATTTGGGATTACGAAGAATTAAAACCATTAGTAGATATGGAAGCAGTTCAAGCATTCCGTAAAAACGCTTTGAATCCAGATGCTCCTGTAACTCGTGGTACAGCAGAAAACCCTGACGTGTACTTCCAACATCGCGAAGCAGCTAATAAATTCTACTTAAACGTTCCTGACGTTGTAGAACACTACATGAACGAAATTAATAAATTAGCTGGTACTAACTACCAATTGTTCAACTATGTAGGTGCTCCTGATGCAACTGACGTTATCGTTACTATGGGTTCCTCCGCACAAGTAGTAGAATCTACAGTAAATTACTTAAATAAATTAGGTCGCAAAGTTGGTTTCATCAACGTTCATTTGTTCCGTCCATTCGCAACAGATCGTTTGTTGAAAGCTCTTCCTCAAACTGTAGAACGTATTGCTGTTCTTGACCGTACAAAAGAACCAGGTGCTTTAGCTGAACCATTGTTCTTAGACGTTCAAGCTGCTGTAGTTGACGGTGGCCGTAACATCAAAGTTATCGCTGGTCGTTATGGTTTGAGCTCCAAAGACGTTATCCCTGCAGACATCGTTGCTGTATTCGATAACTTAGCTGCTGACAATGGCAAGAAATTCTTCACATTGGGTATTAATGATGATGTTACATTCTTATCCTTAGATCGTGCTGAAGGCGTAGACGTTGAAACTCCTGGTTTGACTGAATGTAAATTCTGGGGCTTCGGTTCTGACGGTACTGTAGGTGCGAACAAATCCGCTATCAAAATCATCGGTGACCACACTGATTTGTATGCTCAAGCATACTTCGATTACGACTCCAAAAAATCTGGTGGCGTAACAATGTCTCACCTTCGTTTTGGTACTAACCCAATCAACTTACCTTACTTGATTACTGAACCTCAATTCGTAGCATGTCACCGTCAATCTTACGTACATGAATACGATTTACTTCGCGGTATCAAAAAAGGTGGTACTTTCTTATTGAACTGTACTTGGTCTCCTGAAGAATTGAACGAACATTTACCTGCTAAATTACGTCGTCAAATCGCAGAAAAAGAATTGAACTTCTACATCATTAATGCTGCGAAAATCGCTGCTGAAATCGGTTTGGGCGGTCGTATCAACATGGTAACTCAAGCTGCATTCTTCAAATTGACTGAAATCATCCCTGTAGATGACGCTATTAAATATTTGAAAGAATCCGTAGTTACTTCCTATGGTAAAAAAGGTCAAAACATCGTTGACATGAACAATGCTGCAATTGACCAAGGTGTTGGTGCACTTGTAAAAGTTGACGTTCCAGCTGACTGGAAAAACGCTGTTGATGAAGGCGGTCACAAAGCTAAACCAGGCTGCGAATCCTGCCCATCTTTCGTTCAAAATATTGCACAACCAATCAATGCACAAGCTGGTTATGATCTTCCTGTATCTACATTTGCTGGTTACGAAGATGGTACATTACCTGCTGGTACTGCTAAATTTGAAAAACGTGGTCCTGCATTGTTCGTTCCAAAATGGATGCCAGAAAACTGTATCCAATGTAACCAATGTTCTTTCGTATGTCCACATGCTACAATTCGTCCAATCTTGGCAACTGAAGCAGAAGTGGCTGCAGCTCCAGAACATTTTGATACAATCCCTGCATTGGGCGCTAAAGACCTTCAATTCCGTATCGCAGTATCCCCATTAGATTGCTTGGGTTGCGGTAACTGTGTTGATATCTGTCCAGCTCCTAAGGGCAAAGCTATCGTAATGACTTCTATCGATTCCGAAATCGAACAAGCTGAAGCTTGGAACTACGCTGTTAACCTTCCTGTAAAAGAAAACCCTATGAAGAAGGAAACTGTTAAAGGTTCCCAATTTGAACAACCATTGTTCGAATTCTCCGGTGCTTGTGCAGGTTGTGGTGAAACTCCATACGCTAAATTGTTAACTCAATTGTTCGGCGATCGTATGATGATTGCAAATGCTACTGGTTGTTCCTCCATTTGGGGTGCTTCCATGCCAGCTTCTCCATACACAACTAACCAACAAGGTCAAGGTCCTTCCTGGGCAAACTCCTTGTTCGAAGATAATGCTGAATACGGCTATGGTATGTACATCGGCGTTAAGAAAATCCGTGAACAATTGCTTGAAGTAGCTAAGAAAGCTGTTGAAACAGCATCTGGCGAATTGAAAGAAGCATTGGAACAATGGATTGAATTCGCTAACCTTGGCGCAGCTACTCGTCAACGTTCCGCACGTTTGGTAGCAGCAATCGAAGCTGAAGGTGCTACAACTCCAGAATTGAAAGAAATTCTTGATAAAAAACAATTCTTAATCAAACGTTCTCACTGGATCTTCGGTGGTGACGGTTGGGCATACGATATCGGTTTCGGTGGTGTTGACCATGTATTAGCTTCTGGCGAAGACATCAACATCTGGGTATTCGATACTGAAGTATACTCCAACACTGGTGGTCAATCTTCCAAATCTACTCATGAAGCTGCTGTAGCTCAATTCGCAGCATCTGGTAAACGTACTAAGAAGAAAGACCTTGGCATGATGGCTATGTCTTATGGTTATGTATACGTAGCACAAGTAGCTATGGGTGCAGATAAAAACCAATTGATGAAAGCTGTTACAGAAGCTGAAGCTTATCCAGGTCCTTCCTTAATCATCGCTTACAGCCCATGTATCAACCATGGTATCAAAGCTGGTATGGGTAAAGCTCAAGAAGAACAACGCAAAGCAGTTGCTTGTGGTTACTGGGATCTTTACAGATACAACCCTCAACTTAAAGCTGAAGGTAAAAACCCATTCTCCTTGGATTCCAAAGAAGGCAACTACGACGAATTCCAAAACTTCCTTAAAGGTGAAGTTCGTTATGCTTCCTTGGCGAAAGCTGCTCCTGACGCTGCAGAAGAATTATTCGCTAAATGTGAAGAAGACGCTAAAGAACGTCGCTTAAGCTATGTTCGCTTACAAAAAGGTTTCGAAGAAGTTAAATAATTAATTTCTCTAAACTGCATATACAAGAGGCATCCTCATTGAGGATGCCTCTTTTGCATCTATCATCCTTATGAATAGGTGTATAGTACACATGATTTTGGTATAATAGATAGTATATATGTGTATTATTCATGTATTGTTTATACAATATGTGTTTTTAATGATAGAGGATATTATGACTACGAATACAAATGACGTACAACAAACCATTTATAGTGAATTAGGCTATAAATCCATGCCATTCCCATATACCACACCAGCTACTCTTGAAGCGTATGCGGCTCTTGTGGGGATTACAGCGCCAAACCCTAATACTGCACGAGTATTAGAGCTTGGTGCAACCTATGGTGGAAATATTATTTCCCAAGCATTATTTAATCCAGATGCAATGTTTGTAGGTGTTGAGCTTTCACAAGAACAAGTAGAAAAGGGAAATGAAGTGATTGCTAATGCAGGGCTAACAAATGTTTCCTTAGTTCAATCTGATATAGCATCTATTGGTAGTGAGATTGGTACTTTTGATTACATTATTGCCCATGGCGTATATTCTTGGGTCGATGACGATGTTAAAGAGGCGTTGTTGCGCCTTATCGATGAACATTTAGCAGAGGATGGTATTGCCTATGTGTCGTATAACACATATCCTGGTTGGCATACGATGGAAGAAGTACGTCAGTTAATGATGTTTAGTAACCGTGATAAAGAACAGTTTAACCATAAAGAAAAGGTACTTCATGGTAAAACAATAGGGAGTATTCTAGGTAGTCAAATTTTAAAATATGACAATCTAAAAGAACGAAATAGTAAATTCCTAGGTGCTCTTCGTTCTGTTATGCAAAAAGATGAATACTATGTTGGTCACGATCATTTAGAGCCTAATAATGATCCTGTATATTTCTATCAATTTAATGATCATTTGGCAGCGCACAATTTAGCCTATTTATGTGATGCTGACTTAACGCTATCTATGGTGCGTAGTTTTGATGCTGATATTGCAGATACCTTAGATAAATTAGCACCTAATGACCATGTGGGTCAGGAACAGTATTTAGATTTTATGTTAGATACAACCTTTAGAAAATCAATTATTTGTAAGTCTGACCATGCTAAACACATAACATATGATATGGGGAATCCTGAGTTAGTGAACACTGTACCTATGCGTACTATTATTAATAGCTTCACATATACTATTCTTTTTGATGAAGAAGCATTGTCCATGTTTAAAAATGATATCGTGCGTGATACATTCCAATCCATTATTAAAGATGGTGGTCAGTTTAATATGATTGAGGCTTTAGCAATTGTAAAAGCTGCCAATGATGCTGCTAATTGTGATGATAACAGCTTAGAAAGCGCTGTTAATGCCTTATATGTAGCTATGGCAGAACATATTGTCCGTGGTGGACTACGGTTCCTGAAACACCCACATGTAAAAGCTTATTATATGGAGGGTAAATCTTTTGTGCCTGCTAGATTTACCAAGTTTGTAAAAGCTTTAGTTGAGTCTGGATCTGATATTATGTTTGGTGCTACTTCAGAAAATGAAGCCGTAGAAAATGTATCGGATGAAGATTTAATGTTTATGGAAATCCTTAATAAACCGAAGGCTAAATCTACTATTGTGAATACTATTAAGAAGCATATGTTTGGCGGTATACAAGCCGGGCAGGCTAAGAATCAAACTGCTATGGCAGAAGCATTTTATTCTGAATTGACTAAACGGATGGAAACATTAGGCTATTTAGAAAACAAAATAAACTAGGGGGGCATACATATTATATTACTAGTGTTTATTTTATAATATGTGTAGATATTATATTGGTAAAGACTAATTCTTTGTATTTGGAATTAGTCTTTATTTTTATGTTTAAATTTTTCTATTTATTTTATAAATATTACATTTAATTATGATAAGTTGCTAAAAAGATATAGAAAATTATGCAAAAATATGAAAAATACATGAAGTAAACATGACTTTTGTGATATACTTTATATGAGTGATTTTGTGTACATGTAATAATATGGTTATAGTAGGCCATATTTTGTTGTTAGTTAGTATAAGTATATTGTAAAAGGAGCTATTCCATGGCATCTAAAAAGGCAGTACTAGTATATATACTAGAAATCCTACGAGATGAAACTGATGCAAGTCATACATTATCTCAGGAGGAAATACGTAGTATCTTAGCCAAGAAATATGAATTGACGGTAGATCGTAAAACGTTAGGTCGTCATTTAAATGATTTATATGAATCTGGTCATTTTAATATTGAATGTGAAGAATCTGCATTGGGAACTGATGGATCGATTCGTCGTACTAATTTTTATATGATTCACACATTTGAAGAGTCGGAACTACATTTATTGATAGATGGCTTATTGGCATCTCGTCATATTAGTGTCAATCAACGACGAGATTTGATTGATAAGGTATCTTCGTTAGGTAGTCGTTATTTTAAATCTCATGGAAAGCAAATTAATAGCACGTCTGATTCTCTTGTGAGAAGTCAGGACCTATTCCTAAATATTGATCTCATTGAAAAAGCGGTAACGGAAGGGAGAAAGATTTCGTTAGTTTATTATCAGCCTAATACAGATAAAAAATTACATCCTAATCTTGATTATGCTGGTAATGAACGAAATTATATTTTTAATCCATACCAATTAGTTTCTAGTCGAGGATTCTACTATTTGGTAGGAAATCACGATAACCACGATGATATGTCTACACTTCGTGTGGATCGAATTGGCAATATTAAGCTATTAGATATTCGTCGTAAACCATTGCGGGACATCCAAGGCTATCACAATCAAAATACCTTTGATGTACAACAATATATGAATGAACATATCTATATGTTTGGTGGCGAATCAGTAACGGTAGTATTTGAAGCTAAGCGCAGTATTGTTAACCAAATTCTTGATTGGTTTGATGGAAATGTAAAATTTATAAACGAGACACCTCAAAAAGTGGAGTGCCGCGTCCATGTCAATCGGGAAGCCTTCAAATATTGGGCACTACAATATATGCAAAGTGTGAAAGTATTATCACCAGCATCATTGGTATTTGAGGTGCGTGAAGCTATTCGAGACGGATTAGCGCAATATGTACAAAAAGAGGACCAGTAAATATAACAGCCACCTATTACTAAAAAGGAGCTATTGAGAAATCAATAGCTCCTTTTGTATGTTCTTAGAGAATATGCAATTTTTCTGCTTCTTTATAATCTTTTAATACTGGTCTTGGTGGTAATTTGTCTAAAATGCTGACAAGGTAAATTGCAATGGATGAGAATAAAAATCCTGGTACAATTTCATAAAGTCCAAAGAATGCAAATTGTTTCCAAATTAGGACTGTAAGACCACCTACAACGATGCCTGCAATACAACCACGGCGCGTCATGCGTTTCCAGAAAAGCGAAAAGACGATGGCTGGACCAAACGCGGCACCGAAACCAGCCCAAGCGTAGGCAACCATTGTAAGGATAAGGCTGTCTGGGTTTAATGCTAAGAAAATTGATACAGCAGCAACTAATAAGACAACAATACGGCTTACAAGAACGAGTTCTTTATCAGATGCTGTTTTGTGAATAATGTTAGCATAAAAATCATTGGCAATAGCAGAGGCTGTTACTAATAATTGTGCTGATGCAGTACTCATAATAGCTGCAAGAACGGCAGACCAGATGAGGCCAGCCATAAATGGTGTAAATAGGCGCTCTGTCATAACGAGGAATATTGTTTCTGCATCTGTGCCTACTAATTTTTCAGGAAGCATATATACATGACCTATAAGGCCTACGAAAATGGCTGCCAATAAAGAAAGGATAACCCACACCATAGCAATATTTGTGGATTTTTTTAGTTCCTTCGCATCGGAAATCGCCATGAAGCGAACTAGGATATGTGGTTGACCGAAATAGCCAAGCCCCCAACCAAGGGAAGATATGATGCCGATAACAAGAGCAAACATATCACTCGTATCACCCCAGAGGTTTAATCCTTGAGGAAATTCACTATGAATGAGTTGCATCGTCTCAATGGGTCCACCTAAGTACATAGCTGCTGTAATAGGCACAGCTAAGATGGCGAAGAACATCAACGCCCCTTGAATGCAGTCCGTCCATGATACGGCGAGGAACCCACCGAGAAATGTGTAAAATACTACAATGCCTGCCGTAATAAAGAGGGATACTGTATAGTCCAAACCGAAGATGGTATTAAATAATTTGCCTCCTGCCACAAATCCAGAGGATGTGTAGATAAGGAAGAAAATTAAGATGAACAATGCGGAGATAACAGCTACCGAATGGGATTGATCATGGAATCGATTTTTCAAATAATCTGGCAACGTCAAGCTATCGCTAGCTACCTCCGTATGGTTACGCAATCTACGGGATACGAACCGCCAGTTGGCCCAAGTGCCTAAGGTAAGTCCTACGGCAATCCATACACCGGAAATACCTGTCGTATAGGCAAGACCTGGCACGCCCATGAGCATCCAACCACTCATGTCCGATGCTTCTGCACTGAGTGCTGTAATCCACGGACCTAGCTGTCTACCGCCTAATATATAGTCCCCAATACTGTTTGATTTGCGATAGTAATAGACACCGATATACATCATCAGTCCTAAATACAAGGCAAAGGCGATTATAATCATTATGTTGTTTTGTGTCATGCCTATATAAAACCTCCTTAGGGTTGTATCATCAAGTTAAAAATATATACTTATTATTGTATCATACATTACCATTCTATAGGATATGTAAATCATATAATTTGTTGGTAAATAGTAATGATTGCGTAAAAACTACCAACTAGTATTTCATGAAAATAACTCAAAAAATTTTTCAAAAAATGATACAATAAATACGATATTCTGTTTTGTGTCTGTTTATAAACATTATTAGACGTGTACATATATGAAAGGAGGTATACCGATGGAGGCTATTAATTCCCGTGAACGTGCTTTACAATTATTGCAAACCTACTTTGGGTATACATCCTTTCGACCTGCACAGGAAGCACCTGTGGAGTCTTTGTTGAAAAATGAGGATGTAGTGGCTATCATGCCTACAGGAGCAGGCAAATCGATATGTTTTCAAATTCCTGCTCTTTGTAAATCAGGTCTTACCGTCGTGTTTTCTCCTCTAATATCTTTGATGAAAGACCAAGTTGATAGTTTAGTGGACCAAAATATACCGGCTGCCTTAATCAATAGTACATTAACACAAACAGAATTTAATAAAACTATGTACGATGTACGTAGTGGGACCATTAAATTGTTATACATTGCACCAGAACGATTAGGTTCTAATTTTTTCTGCAATGTGTTACGATCTATGCCTATCTCTCAAGTCATTGTTGATGAGGCGCACTGTATTTCACAGTGGGGCCATGATTTTAGGCCTTCCTATCGATTGATAGGTGATTGGTTAGCTAGTTTGCCTAAACGTCCCGTAGTGGGGGCTTTCACAGCGACGGCTACGAAGGCCGTAGAGAATGATATAAAAAAATTATTAGGTTTAGATCATGCAAATGTGTATGTTACAGGATTTGATAGGCCGAATTTATCGTTTTCCGTAGTGCGTACACCAAAACGCATGGATTATGTAGTCGATTATGTACGGCGCCATAGCCATGAGAATGGCATCGTTTATTGTTCTACACGAAAGGATGTAGAACGAGTCTATGATAACTTGACGAGGGCAGGAATTCAGACTGGATATTATCATGCCGGTTTATCCGATGAAATGCGGAAAGATATGCAAAATAAATACGCCTTTGATCAATTACAAGTCATGGTAGCCACTAATGCATTTGGCATGGGTATTGATAAGAGCAATGTTCGTTATGTATTACATTACCAAATGCCGCGTAATATGGAGTCTTACTATCAAGAGGCGGGACGTGCGGGACGTGATGGTGCACCAGCAGAATGCATTTTACTCTACAGTGGGCAAGATGTGCGCGTTCATAAGTATTTAATTGAACAGGGTCATTTAGAACCGCAGCGTGAGCAAGTGGAACTAAGAAAGCTACAATCTATGATTGATTACTGTTTCTGTAGTACTTGCCTAAGAAAATATATGCTCGCTTATTTTGGTGAAATCGTTCCATGGCTTGAATGTAATAACTGTAGCTCTTGTAATACGAAAGGTGAACGTGTTAATGTTACGAAAGAGGCAAAAGCCGTATTCCGTGCCATTATTGCCACAGAGGAGCGGTATGGTGCCTCTATGATTTCGTCCATCGTACGCGGAGAACGAACGGATCGCATTACGCGGGCAGGTCTTGATACATTATCTGTATTTGGTTATTTATCAGATATAGGGGATAAGGAGATTAAGGGCCTTATACAACAATTTGTGGCCTCTGGATACTTGCGAAGTTCTATGGGAAAATACCCGGTCCTATCCGTCACCGCCGGTGCAGAAGAGGTTCTAGCAGGGCATAAAGAGGTAGAAGAAATTAGGCAAGAGGTCATCGTACCATCTCGTAAAACGAAAAAATCAGCCTCTATTTCTCGCTCCGAAGTACCCCGTTCTGGTTCTGGTGGGCTATTTGAATATTTACGGCAACACCGTAAACAATTGGCATCGCAGTTAGGGGTGCCACCATATATTATATTCCCTGACACGGTGCTTATCGATTTAGCCAATATACGGCCAAAAACATTAGGGGAGTTTGGCAATATAAAGGGCGTAGGGGAAGCAAAATTGAAGAAATATGGACTTTCATTTTTAGAGGCCATTTCACAATATAAGGGGTAACAAATTGGCGTTTCTATAACGCTATACTGAGTGATTTCTAATATGATTAGGGGGAAACAATGAGCTTAGCAGATACACAATATCTTAATATTATTGAAAATATATTAGATCATGGTATATATGGTCAAAATAGAACAGGTATAGCTACATATAAATTGCCACAACAAATCATGCAGTTTGATTTACAAGAGGAATTTCCCATTCTAACTACAAAATTTGTGGCTTTCAAAACGGCTGTGAAAGAATTGTTATGGATTTGGCAAATGCAGTCCAATGATGTGCGTAAATTACAAGATATGAATGTTCATGTGTGGGATGAGTGGATGCGCGAGGATGGGACCATTGGTAAGGCCTATGGTTATCAAATTGCTAAATACAAACAATTGGATAATCTCATCAAAACTATAAAAGAAGATCCAGATAGTCGCCGCATGATTGTTACCTTGTGGAATATTGAGGATTTGCCAGATATGGCATTACAACCTTGTGCGTATGAAACATTGTGGGATGTAGGCAATGGCTATTTAAACTGCATGCTCATCCAACGTAGTGGTGATATGGGGCTTGGTGTTCCATTTAATACGGCTCAATATGCAGCACTCTTATGTATGATTGCCCAAGTGACTGGTTTGAAGCCTGGTAAGTTTACTCATGTCATTAATAATGCACATATTTACGAAAATCATGTGGATGCATTGCGCGAGCAATTATCTCGTCGAGATCAAGCGTTGTGTGCGCCAAAAATTTGTGTAAATTCAGACATCACTGATTTTTATGAATTCTCACCGGATGATATCGTGTTAGAAGGGTATGAACATTTAGGTAAATTGGCTATGACCGTAGCCGTATAGGGGGATACTATGTTAGCACTTATCGTAGCGGTAGCTCATCATCGCGTTATTGGCAAGGATAATTCTTTGATTTGGCATTTACCAAATGATTTGAAATTTTTTAAGGAAAAAACGACAGGCCACGTTATTATCATGGGGCGTAAGACCTTTGAAAGCTTGCCCTTTTTATTGCCTAATCGGGAACATTGGGTGATTACAAAAAATAAAGGCTTTAATGCACCGGAAGGGGTACGTGTATTTTCTTCACCAGAGGCTGTTGTAAAGGCTGCTAAAGAGATTGATATAGCCTATGTTATTGGTGGTGCACAAATCTACGAAGCCTTTTTACCTTATGTAGATGTAATGCATATTACGGAGGTTGACCATGAATTTGAAGGGGATGCTCATTTCCCTGCATTTGACGCATCAGCTTTCACAATTACCTCTGTTGTAGAGGGTACGGTAGATGATAAAAATAAATATCCTCATCGATTTGTAACATATGAAAGAAAAGGACACAACTAATGGAATCAATGTTTGCCATTATTGCAAAGGAATTGGGTGTTAAGCCCGGTCAAGTAGAATCAGCAGTTACTCTCTTAGACGAAGGTAATACGGTGCCATTCATCGCTCGTTACAGAAAAGAAGTAACAGGTGAATTACAAGATGAACAACTGCGAACTATCGAAGAACGCATTAAATATTTGCGCAATTTAGAAGCACGGCGCCAAGAAATCATTAATGCCATTACGGAACAAGAAAAGATGACTGATGAATTGATGGCATCCTTGATGAAAGCCGTAAAATTACAAGAATTAGAAGATTTGTATTTACCATATCGACCTAAGAAACGGACACGGGCCATGATTGCCCGTGAACGAGGACTAGAGCCTTTAGCAGATATGATTTTGAATGATATGGTCACATCTGATAATCCTCTAGATATCGCAAAGGAATATGTTTCTGAAGAGGTGCCTACACCGGAGGACGCTATTCAAGGTGCGTCGGACATCGTTGCAGAAATTGTCAGCGATAGTGCCGATTTCCGCGCTGCTCTTCGTAAGTGTATGTGGAAAGAAGGTTTCATTCAAGCCGAGCTCGTTGAAGATAATGAGCACAAGGACCAATTCCTTCAATATAATGAGTATGCCGAACCGGTTCGTCAAATGCCGTCCCATCGTATCTTGGCTGTTAATCGAGGCGAAAAATTAGGTGCTCTTAAATTGGCCCTGACCGTACCCGATGAATCCTATATTCAATACATGGTGCGTGGTATTACTAAAAATGAACAATCCATTTTTAGTGATGTGAAAGCTAGCGCCGTAGCAGATGCGTATAAACGATTGATGTTCCCTGCTCTTGAACGGGATATTCGCAATGAATTAACCGAATCTGCAGATGAGCAAGCCATTAAGGTATTTGGTGTAAATCTTAAAAATTTATTGTTACAACCGCCATTGGCCGGTCATGTTATTATGGGCCTTGACCCAGGATATCGTACAGGTTGTAAGATGGCTATTATCGATGCACAAGGCAATGTACTTGATTATGGTGCTTATTATTTAACGAATAGTGAAAAGCTAAAACAAGAAGCACAAAAGAAATTAGCTGAAAAGATTCGCAAATTTAGTGTTACCTTATTGTCCATCGGTAATGGTACTGCCTCGTATGAAACGGAACAATTTGCGTCTAAGATGATTGAAGAAGAAAAACTAGATTGTCACTACATCATTACTAATGAAGCGGGTGCATCTGTATATTCTGCATCAAAATTGGCCATTGATGAATTGCCAGATTTAGACGTAACGATTCGCGGTGCTGTATCTATTGCTCGTCGTGTACAAGATCCATTAGCGGAGTCCGTTAAAATCGACCCTAAATCTATTGGTGTTGGTCAATACCAACATGATGTTAACCAAAAACAATTAACTCATACATTGGATCAAGTTGTTGAATCTGTAGTTAACCATGTTGGGGTAGAGCTTAATACCGCATCACCAGCCATTTTGCAACATATTGCAGGGATTTCCAGTACAGTAGCAAAGAATATTGTGACCTTCCGCCAAGAAAATGGGGGCTTTACGAGCCGTAAACAATTGTTAAAGGTACCTCGTTTAGGTCCTGCAGCGTTTACGCAATGCGCGGGATTCTTACGCTTAAATGGGGCTAAAAATTCATTGGATAATACATCTGTTCACCCTGAGTCTTATGAATTAGCGGAACGCATCATTGGCGAACTAGGCTTTACATTGAAAGATTTGCAAGATAAATCTCAATTAGAAGCTTTACAAGTGAAGTTGCCATTGGTTGATGTAGATAAGATGGCTCATAAGCTTGATGCGGGTGTTCCTACTGTGCGAGATATCATCTCTGCTCTTGCTAAACCCGGCCGTGATCCACGTGAGGATTTACCAGCACCACTTACGCGTAAGCATGTGGTTAGCCTTGAGGATATTAAAGTTGGTACAGTTGTTAAAGGTACGGTGCATAATGTAGTAGACTTTGGTGCCTTTATTGATTTTGGTTTAAAAACGAATGGTTTATTACATCGTAGCGAACTATGCACGGCGAAACAACATCCTTCTGATGTACTTGCTGTAGGCGATATTATTGAAGCCGAGATCATCTCTGTAGATGTAAAGCGAAATCGTATCGGATTATCCGTCAAGTCATTGAGAAATAAAGACAAGAAAAAGGCTTAATTTTGTTAGGATAATTCGTAAAAAATTATACATGTCAAAAATAGGCATGATTGTATGGAGTCCTTTAGATAATAAAGGGCTCCTTTTTTATATGTACTTTTATCACAAAAAGTGATAAGTATATTGATTTTGATATAGAATAAAACTATTGAGAATATAAAAAAATCGCTATATCGAAAATTATAAAATAGATTGAAATACTTAGATATTGGGTGTATGATGAATCCATAGAAAACAATTAATAGTCGTTATCCATCAAAGGAGGAAGTACTATGAGTTTACATATTAGAGAAAGATATGGTCTTTTAATCAATAATGAATGGGTACCTGCATCTGATGGTGCTGAATTTAATGTATATAACCCTGCTAATGGCGAGCAACTTGCTGTTTGTGCAGAAGCTACGCAGGCGGATGTTGATAAAGCTGTAGCAGCTGCAACAGAGGCTTTTAAAACGTGGAAAACTGTTTCTCAAGTCGATCGTGCAGATTATTTATTAAAAATTGCAGATGCCATTGATGCTCACAAAGAACATTTGGCAACTGTTGAAACATACGATAATGGTAAGCCTATCCGTGAAACACTGAATGTAGATATTCCGTATGGTGCGGATCATTTCCGTTACTTTGCTGGTGTGCTTCGCGCAGAAGAAGGTTCTGCACAAGTATTTGATGAAAATACATTGAGCCTTATTATCCGTGAACCAATTGGTGTGGTTGGTCAAGTAGTACCATGGAATTTCCCATTCTTAATGGCTGCTTGGAAATTGGCACCAGCTCTGGCAGCAGGTTGTACAGTTGTTATCAAACCGTCTAGTCATACATCTCTTAGTCTCTTAGAACTAGGCAGCATTTTGCAAGACATCTTACCTCCAGGTGTTGTAAACATTGTAACGGGTAAAGGTTCTAAATCTGGCCAATATATCCTTGATCATCCTGGATTTAGTAAACTTGCCTTCACAGGATCTACAGAAGTAGGCCTAGATGTATATAAAGCGGCATCTGAACGCTTGATTCCTGCTACATTGGAATTAGGTGGTAAATCAGCAAATATTTTCTTTGAAGATGCAAACTGGAAACAAGCTCTTGATGGTGCATTGCTCGGTATTCTTTTCAACCAAGGTCAAGTGTGCTGCGCTGGTTCCCGTATCTTTGTACAAGATACAATTTACGATAAATTTGTAGCTGAATTATCTGCATTATTTGATAAGGTGAAAGTAGGCCTTCCTTGGGATGAATCTACACAATTAGGTTCTTTAATTTACGAAGCGCAAGTTAAGAAAGTGCTTAGCTATATAGAACTTGCTAAAGAAGAAGGTGCTCGCGTTGTAGCTGGTGGCGAACGCATTACCGATGGTGAATTTGGTAAAGGCTGTTTCGTAAGACCGACACTCATCGTGGATGCTACTAATGATATGCGTGTAGCTCGCGAAGAAATCTTTGGTCCAGTAGCTGTTGTCATCAAATTCCATAGTGAAGACGAAGTAATCGAACAAGCTAATGATAGCTTATACGGTCTTGGTGGTGGCGTATTTACACAAAACCTTAACCGCGCTATTCGTGTAGCTCGAGCCATCGAAACAGGGCGTATGTGGGTTAATACATATAACTCCATCCCAGCAGGCGCGCCATTTGGTGGATACAAACAATCTGGTATAGGCCGTGAAACACACAAGGTTATTCTTGAACACTACACGCAAATGAAAAATATCATTATTAACTTGAGTGATAAACCATCTGGGTTCTACGACTTAGATTAATAATTTAATAGCTTCTCCTTTTACGTATATTTGATACGAAGGCACCTCAAAAGAGGTGCCTTTTTTGCGTCTAATTTGAGGGTAGTCTCTTACATATGGACGTATATCGTATGTTATAATTAAGAATAATTAAGAGAGTACTGTAAAAGAGACTGGAGAGACAATGAGTAAATTAGATATATTAGGCATAGAATTTATTGTTGTATCTATAGCAATGAGTATAATGCTTTATAAGGTTGAACTTAGTAAGCGTATTATTGATGAAGAGTATGAATACATAAAAAAACATAGAGTTTTTGGTCGTTTAACTAAGTATTTAACTATAGGTCTTTTCACCATTTGTACAGGATTTTTCCAAAAGAAAAATAGTGTATATTTTAAACGGGGACTTATGGGGATATTATCGATATTGATATTTATTGCTGTATATATGTATGCGTTTCGTGATGTATTTTTTTAGTAGTAACTCTAAGATAGAAAACTATTAGTTATTATCAATATAAGTATTTTTTTTAGAGGACTATCATGAATTCAAAGCGAGTATTTAAATGGATTGCTTGTATTGTTGCTGCTATGATATTAATTTACATTACTATACTGGTAGTCATAATATTTTTGTTTGCTGGAGGATAAAAATGATGGAACTTCAAAAAAGAATTGATATATTAGATTTATGGGATGAAATGCCATATTCATTAGATA
>NZ_CAKQFJ010000034.1 GCF_934230905.1 uncultured Veillonella sp.
ATTGGCTAGCTTTTTTTATTATGAAAACTTATTTTGTACAGCAAGCATCTATTATTGCTTTACATAGTTATCCCATTTATGAAATCGATAACCTACCCCCCAAACGGTATCGATGTATTCTTCTCCTTGGAATTGTGTATCTATTTTGGCTCTCAATCTATTAATATGAACCATAATAGTAGATGTTTCCCCTAATGATTCGATTCCCCAAATACTTTCAAAAACTTCTTCTTTGGTAAACACACGGTTTGGACTTGATGCAAGAAGAACAAGAATATCATATTCACGAGGTGTCAAACTCACCTCAGAACCTCCTAAAAAAACTTGATGCGAATCAAGCATAATCTCTAAATTCCCTGCAATAATTTTGGTCTCAATTTCCACAACAGGACGTAAGCTATTACGTATTCGATTATACCGATGGATATGTGATTTAACACGAGCAACCAATTCAGCAGGACTAAATGGTTTAATAATATAATCGTCAGCACCTAAACCTAAGCCCCGAATCTTATCAATATCTTCTCGTTTAGCACTAACCATAATAATAGGTATTTCTTTTTCTTTACGAATATCACGGCATACAGCAAAGCCATCTTTTCGAGGAATCATTATATCAAGAAGTATAAGCTCATACTCATTAGATAACGCTGAACGCAAACCATCTATACCGTTTGTTTCAATATCTACTTCGTACCCTTCAATTTCTAAATAATCACGTTCAAGTTCATAAATTCCCATATCATCTTCAATAATCAAAATTTTACCCATATTCTACTCCTTAACGCGGGGAAATTCCATCACAATAGATAAGCCATGACCATTTTTATTATGAGTAGCATAAATAGAGCCATCCATATCTTCAACGATTTGTTTTACAATAGCTAACCCTATACCATTTCCATTGGCTACCTCTACACGTGCTTCATCAGTACGGAAAAAAATATCAAATAATCGAGGTAACATCTCTGTAGGAACTCCGTTTCCATTATCAGAAAAGGTAAATCGAAAACCATTATTAATCGTATTTGTTGTTATATCAATTTGCACAACATCATCACATCTATATTTTATACTATTCGATACAAGATTATCTAAAATACGATAAAACTGTATACGATCTATACTAACTAATCCATGATCTGTATCATACACTTCATGCAAAGAAATATGTTCGTTCTCGTCAAGATGACGCCCTACTACATATTCTTGTATTACACCATCTAAAGCATAAATATGACGATCATACTGAATCTGTTTTAACTCTAACTTAGAAAAATCTGATAACATATTAACTAAGTGTTCAATTCGTCCTGCCTTATCATAAATCTGTTGTACATAACGAGCCTGTTTTTCTATAGTATTAGCAACGCCTTCAAGAATACCACTAGCATATCCTTTCACAGATGTTAGCGGTGTTGAAATATCATGACAAATCCCTGCAATCATTTCACGTCTACGTTCTTCGTAATCAGCTTGCTCCTTACGAGCTGTAAATAATGCCTCCTGCATATTATTAAAAGCCTCACAGGCAGCTCCCAATTCATCATGATTTCTTACCATAATAATGTTAGGTACACTTCCAGACTTAAGATCATCAGCGGCTTGTTTTAAATCTTTAATAGGCATCAAAATATATGTTGCAAGACGATTAGAAATATATATACCTATACCGATGATAAGAGATAACATTAATACAATAGCCAATCCAAACGCGACTTCAACTATTTTTTTATCTGTTGACTCTGGCCCCATACTTTTAGCCATAAATGGAATTTGCCCTTTACCATACACTGTAAGCCCTGTCCCATATGAGTTTACATAGGTAAATTGATTCCCTTGCCAATTCAAATAATGAGTAAGCTCTACTACTTTCATCGTACTATTAAGATCAGCTAACATATTATCTGTTTCTAAACCAGGTGTCGAATACACAACATGCTTGTCTTTCAAAATAATTATATCTAAACCTTGTGCTTCTAACACTGCACTACTATCCAGAATATCACTAACAGTTGTAGACTCTTTTGATAGCTTTTTATTAATTTGTTCTAAACCTAATTGAAACACTTGAGCCTGAATTGAACTAGGGGCTAACATCATCCATTGTCGATGAGCAACTGGATTTGTATATCGTATAATCCCCCAAACGCCAAATAAGGCGGTTAACAATACTAAAAAGGGGATGATAATAATAAGTAAGTTACTCATTATCATTTTTTTCTGTACACCTAATGAATTAAACCAGTTAAATAGCATTGTAACCTCCTGTTCTTCATTATACTTGCTACTCTTTTGTCTATTTGATTATGTGAATAAATATTTCATAATATGTAATTTAATCGTTATATTTTTGTAATATTTGTTCTTTATTATGTATTTATATGAAAATAAAGGTAGTATCAAATAAACAGTTTAGCATGAGGTAATAAGTCTATGAAATATATTCTAAAAAATAGAGACTATCATATTTTGATAGTCCTTATCTTATCCTCCCTTATTTATTTTATAGGCAATTCTTGGCTCAGCATTACGGACCCTATAGAATCTAACTATGCACTAACGGCAAAAGAAATGCTAATAAACAAAAATTACCTATCCCCTCAAATTTTTGGTCATTACTGGTATGATAAACCTATTTTTTATTACTGGGAACTTATCATAAGCTTTAAAATATTTGGTATCTCAAACTTTGGCGCACGATTTTTCTCTGGCCTAATCGGCCTCTGCAATATTTTTCTTGTTTTCCGATTTGTAAAAGCACAAACAAATCATGTTATCGCCATAGTGAGTGCAATCATTGTATCCATCTCAGTAGAATACTGGATTATTGCTAAATCTATTATAACAGATATGACACTAGGTCTATGTTTTAATGCGATATTAATGAGTTTCTATATGGGATATTCCCAACATAAAACACAATCACCATATTATAAATACTATTATCTACTCGCCTATATAGCATCGGCTATTGCCGTACTGACTAAGGGGCCTATCGGATTTTTATTACCAGGCTGTATTATACTAGTCTATCTTGTGATTCGACGGGATATTCGAGAATTACTTAGCTTACAACTTATTCCAGGAATGACCATTTTCATCTTAGTTGCTGGAAGTTGGTATTACTATATGTACACAATTCATGGTGATGATTTTGTTAATATATTCTTAGGTGTTCACAATTGGTTACGAGCTACTGTATCAGAGCATCCAAAATTTAATGTTTGGTATTATTACCTTCCTATTACTATCATTTCATTATTTCCTTGGTCTATTATTTTACCAAAACTGATATACAACAACCGAAAAATTTGGTTCACTAATATTCCCTTACACAGCTTTTTAGCAATCTGGGCCGGTACAGTTATACTCTTTTTTTCATTTATGGCAACCAAATACTCAACCTATACGTTCCCTGCTCTAACACCGTTAGCTATATTGATGGCAATTATGTGTTACCAACGGATATCATTAATCTGTAAAGTTGCGCTAGCTATGAGTATTACCTATATAGTGCTAACTTTCACAATTGCTATCCCACAAACAAATAAAGCTTCTAGCCCCGCCATCAGTCAATATATTAGTCAATATATAAACGATGAGTCTATCATCGTACAAGGAAGTGGTAGATATCGGGTTTCACCAACCTACTATAGCAATCATACAGTCTATAAATTGATTGGTCCTAATGAAACAGCTCCTAATCCGAGTACGATTTCATGGAATGCAAAAGAGATTATGCCATTTATATCCGTCAATAATCTACCTACAGATAAAGACGTCTATCTACTCATCTATGGTAATGATAGTTTTCCAACCACACTCAATGAAAGTCAATGGTCTAAAATATATTCCACTACAGAAGGATCTATTTACCAACTACATCACAGTCTGAAAAACTAAATGGCAATAGTTCTTCAATAGATACTATTTTCATATTCCCCATCAAATTTGCCATGATAATCGTTGGAATTTTAAACTCGTTTATGACTTGACGACAAGCACCACATGGCGCACAAGGCCCTTCCGTATCTGCAACTACGGCAAGGGCTTTAAACTTTCTATGGTCTTCTGATATAGCTTTAAAAATAGCGGTTCTTTCAGCACAATTAGTAAGTCCATAAGATGCATTTTCTATATTACACCCTTTGTAGATAGTACCATCTTCACACAAAAGTGCTGCCCCTACAGCGAAATTAGAATAGGGACTGTAAGATTGTTGACGAGCCTCTATAGCACACGCTACTAGCTGCTCTACATCTTGTTTTATCACAATCAATCCCCCCTTTATTCTACGATAGCCAATATGGTATCTCGGCTTACAGGTTTTTCTAAACCAATTGTCAGAGCTTGTATATAGGCATGCGCTGCACCTTCAAATAAACTTTCATCATCAGCATATAACGTGGCAATTACATCTCCCTCGGCTATACTATCACCGGTTTTCTTATGCATCACAATGCCAGCTGTCATATCAATAGGGCCATCTTTTACAGTTCGACCTGCCCCTAGCATAACCGATGCAATACCACAGGCCTCTGTATCCATATGTGTAATATAACCTGCACTAGATGTCTTAATATCATACGTAAATTGAGATTGACCCAACAAAGAAATGTTGTCTACGACACGACCATCTCCCCCTTGGGAGATGATGAGTTCTCGCAACTTAGCTAAACCATCTCCATTTTGCAACGCACTCTGCACTTTAGCATAACAAGTATCATAATCACCTTTTTCACTCATCACTAATAAATACGCTGCCATAACAAGACATTCATCAGTCAAATCGCGTGGTCCATGTCCTCTTAAGGTTTGAATGACCTCCGCGATTTCTAAAGCGTTCCCAATAGCATACCCCAATGGTCGATCCATATCTGTAATAACAGCTTTAACAATTCGCTTATTTTCCCGACCAATATCTACCATCGTCTGTGCTAATGTATGGGCTTCATCTAAAGATTTCATAAACGCTCCACTGCCAACTTTAACATCTAGTAAAATAGCATCAGCACCTGAGGCGAGTTTTTTACTCATAATCGATGAGGCAATAAGAGGAATACTATCCACTGTAGCCGTTACATCACGTAAAGCATAGATTTTCTTATCCGCTGGCGCAATATTACTAGATTGACCAATAACGGCAACACCAATATTGTTAACTTGATTCCTAAAGGCCTCTTCTGAAAGTTCTGTTTTAAGGCCCGGTATAGATTCCATTTTATCTATGGTACCACCCGTATGACCAAGTCCACGACCTGACATTTTAGCGACTACACCACCACAAGCTGCGACCAGCGAGGCAATAACAAGTGTAGTTTTATCACCTACGCCACCTGTACTATGCTTATCTACTTTAATGCCCTTAATGGCCGATAAATTAACCATATCCCCCGAATGGGCCATAGCCATAGTAAACGTGCCTAGTTCTTTTGTCGTCATGCCTTTAAACATGACGGCCATAAGAAACGCACTCATTTGATAATCAGGGATATTTCCTTCTACATAACCACGTATTAACCACTGTATTTCTTTATCAGATAGCTCAATTCCTTGTCGTTTTTTGAGTATCACATCATACATTCTCATATGTTACCTACAAAGGGCTGTAAGGAATTACACAATGTAAGTTCCATTACAGCCCCCTTTCTATACGTTATATACTACGTTATATACTACGTAATCTATACAGTTTCATTCAATCGATTTTTTAATAGCCCTACAGCAGCACTTGCACCAATCCGTGTACATCCAGCCGCAATATAAGCTTTCATCGCCTCAACGGAACGAATCCCACCAGCAGCTTTAATTTGTACATTAGGACCAATGTACTTCTTAAACAATTGCACATCCTCTAATGTAGCACCACCGCTTCCAAATCCAGTCGATGTCTTAATAAAATCTGCGCCACCTTCCGTTACACAACGGCATAGTTCTATCTTTTCTTCATTCGTTAAGAAACATGCCTCTATGATAACCTTTAAGATTTTAGTACCACATACCGCTTTAAGATCTTTAATTTCCTCTGTTATAGCACGATAATCACCTTGCTTAGCATCACCCAAATTAATAACCATATCGATTTCTGAGGCACCTTCCGTTATTGCTTGTTTTGTTTCCGCCACCTTGGATTCTGTCGTTTGATAGCCTAAAGGAAACCCTACAACAGTACATACATTTAACTTCGGATATGCATTATGTGCTGATTCTACAAAATCTGGTGGAATACATACAGATGCTGTGTCATATGTTAACGCTTCTTCACATATAACCTTAATTTCATCCCATGTAGCAACAGGGTTTAATAATGTATGGTCCACATAGGATAATAGGTCTTTACCTAACATATTTACCTCCCCAATACTCTATTTCACTATACGTGTTATGTATTATGTATTATGCCTAGACTATCACTAGAAAAATGACATTTGCTCTGGTTCCGGCTTCTTATGTAACGCTGCCTGCGCGGCTTTATTCTTTTCATCAATAAACGGCTCAAGTGGAACGCCTATTTTCGATAAAAGTTCTGGTAAGGAATTAGCTCCTTTCAAACGTGCAGCCTCGATAGCAACCTTGGCACAAGTTTCAGCATCATCCAATGCATAGTGATGCTTGAAATCAACACCTAAATATGCTCCCATAGTGTTTAATTTATGATTGACTAAATCTGGCCATACGGCACGGGAAATTTTTACAGTACATGCATATTCAAGTTCTGGCCATGGAATTTTATAATAATCAAGTGTAGCTCGTAACACATTCATATCAAATTTAGCATTATGAGCAATCATAATTTTTCCTTTTAAATGATTTTCATAAATGGCAGGCCATAATTGGTCAAATGTCTTTTCGTTCAATACCTCCTTTGGCTCGATACCATGAATTTCAATACATTCAGGATCAAAAGACATAAACGGTGGTTTAATAAGACTATAGGCTTTTTTAGTAATCTGTCCATTTTCAACGGTAATAACCGCTAAGGAACAGGCACTATTTTTATATTTATTAGCTGTTTCAAAATCCAATGCTACAAAATCTAACATGGTAATCCTTTCTTAGCTACTAACAACATATTATATACATACGTTGGATATACATATATCAACTTATATTAGGAATCATCTTCACTTCTGTGTTTATTATATCATGAACGCGAAGAAAATCGATGTATAAAAGCAGTTCTTAAGCCGACTTTCACAACGGATTTTCATTGACAGGACCCCCTATTCTATGTGAAAATTATTTAGATATATATGTACTATGGAGGTTATAACATGGCAGATGACAGATTAATCGTCGCCCTCGACGTATCCACAATGGATGCGATGAAATCTATCGTGTCCTCACTAGGGGACTCCGTTAGTTTCTACAAGGTGGGTATGGAATTATTCTATGCCGAAGGGGACCAAACGGTTCGCTATTTGCAAGAGCACGGCAAACATGTCTTTCTCGATTTGAAATTACATGATATTCCTAATACGGTAGCCCATGGCGTATCTTCCCTTACTCATTTAGGCGCCAATCTAATCACTATTCATGGTCAAGGTGGCCCTATTATGATGAAAGCTGCCGCTAAGGCTGCTCGTGAAAGCGCTGAAAAACTAGGCATCGAACGTCCAAAACTATTAGCAATTACCGTATTAACAAGCTTTGATGACGAATCTTGGACATCTATTGGTGGTCAATTACCAATTGCGGACCAAGTCATTCGCCTTGCAAAACTTGCTAAAGAATCCGGTATGGACGGTGTTGTATGTTCCGCCTTAGAAGCTAAGATGATTCGTGAAGCCTGTGGACCAGACTTCCTTATCGTTACACCAGGCATTCGCCCATCCTTTGCGGCCACAAACGACCAAAAGCGCATTGCTACACCATCGAGTGCCTTACAGGATGGTGCATCTCGCCTTGTTATTGGCCGACCTATTACACAAGCTGAACATCCACAAGAGACGGTACGTTTAATTATTGAAGAAATGGAGAGTGTATCCAAATGATGTCAGAACAAGAAGTAAAACAATTACTCATCGATACTCAAGCAATTTTAGAAGGTCATTTCTTATTGACTTCCGGTCTACATAGCCCTATGTACGTTGAAAAATTCAACGTATTACAACATCCCAAATACACTGAAACATTATGTAAAGAATTGGCTGAACGCTTCCGCGATCAAAATGTAGAGCTCGTTATTGGACCTATGACTGGTGGCATCTTATTAGCTCACGAAGTTGGTAAAGAACTGGGCACACGCGCCATCTTTACAGAACGTGAAAAAGGTGTCATGACATTGCGTCGTGGTTTTAAAATCGAACCAGGTACACGTGTACTTATCGTAGAAGATATCGTAACTACAGGTGGTTCCGTACAGGAAGTTGTTAACGTAGTTAACCAATCTGGCGGCGAAATCGTAGGTGTAGGCCTTCTCGTTAATCGCTCTGGTGGTAAAGCTGAATTTGGTGTACCAAAAGAAAAAGTACAAGCGTTACTTAACCTTGAAGTACCAACATACAAGCCAGAAGAATGCCCTCTCTGTAAAGAAGGCATAGCCATGACAGAACGCGGTTCTAAACATATTAAATAAAATTATAAACAAATACAAAAAGAGCTCCTTCACTGAGGAGCTCTTTTTGCTTGTGTGTAGTTATTGTGTGTAAGAGAGAGATTCTGATACGAATGTATCACGTAGAGTGTATGGCTCTACGGTGGCCATGAATGCACTTTCATGACCACGTTCTCTATTATTTTATGAGAGAAAAGGACTCATAAAATATGGTTAGTTTTGTGTAGTTTGTGGTGCACCTTGACCAGTTTGTTGTTGTGGTGCATTATCATTATGTCGATCACCATGAGAAGGCTGATCTTGTGGTGGCATTTGATGATTATTACATTGTTGTCTCATTTGATGATTTTGACCTTCTGGTCTCATAGATTGATCGTTATCTTTTCGATGCATATTATCAACTTGATGATTCATTGGCATATGCTCCATTCGATCTTGTTTATGCATTTGGTTATTTTGATTTTCTAGTAGCATATCACATTTTTTATCTTGGAAATTGTTTGCATCATCATGATTTCGTTCTACTAACAAGTTCATCTTGATTGGCTCATTATTATTTTGTACGTCATTAGTAGAAGCAAATGTTACACCGCCAATCCCAAATGCTGCGGTTAATACTGTAGCAATTAAAAGTTTTTTCATATTTTCACCTTTACCTAATATTCAAATACGATTAAAACAACTATATCCTCAGATAGATCTAACTCTATATCTATTAATATCTTAAAATATACGGTTCAATCTATATTAATAGTTTTATATATTTTATTAAGCTTGTGTATCACCATTAGGTGCTTGTTCTGAAGCATTACCAGTAGGTTGCTAACCTTGAGATGGTTGGCCTTGTGGAGGCATTTGACCATCTTGAGGCATCATTTGGTTTTGACAATTTTGGTACATATGTTGACCATTATTTGGCCCCATACCATCTTGAGGCATCATTTGATTATTTCCATCCATCATATGTTGGTCCATATGCATATTAGAACCATCATGTCTATGTGGTTTTCTAAACTGTTGTTCATTGGTTTTCATCCATTCACCAAAATTTGGTAAATCATTTACAGCAAAGGATGTACCTACCCCTACAGCACTGATTACAGTTAGAATGGCAGCAATTATAATTCGTTTCATAAGTCCTCCTTAATCTACATTGCTGAAATAACGTTCGCGTACACCACGAAGTTCAATACCGATAAATATACATGTAAGGCCCCCAAAAAGGCCTACACCTGCGAGTGCAACTAAAGTTATCATAGATAACGCAGGAAATGCAGTTACATTTTCAAATGGTTGCCATGAGCTACCTAATAAATATAAAATAGCCGGCGTAATCACCAATATAAGCACGCCTACAATATAGGCTAAGGCACTGCCAATAGCAACTAATGTCTTCGATGCCTTTTTTGCCATTCCCGGCAACTGCGGTAATAAGCGTTCTTTATACTCATCAAATCTAGCATAGATTTCTTGCATATTCACAGATTTACTTGTATTACCATCCTCATTTAACGTATCTGTAATAATTCCAGCATCTACATAGGATGCATAAATTTCCTCTGGAGACCCCAAGGATTTAATAATTTCATCATCTGTAAGGCCTTTTTCATGGCCTACAGCAAAGTGTTCTTCATAAACCTCTATAATACTTTCAACATCAGCAACATGTGCCTTTTTGAAGATATTACGCAGTGCTTCTAAAAAACTTTTCTTATTCATTATAGTCAACTCCTTTCAACAGGATATTTACAACGCCAGAAAACTCATTCCATTCTCGTCTCATCTCGTTATAAGCCTCTCGGCCTATATCTGTTATATGATAATATTTCCGAGAAGGCCCTGTAGAAGATTCCTTTAAATAGGTTTCAACATACTTCTCTTTTTTTAGTCTGTTAAATAATGGATATATCGTTCCTTCAGAAATTTCTATGTATTCTGAAATGGTGCTTACGATTTCATATCCATAGCGATCCTGCTGTGTTAATAATGCTAGCACTAACATATCCATAACACCTTTTTTTAATTGAACTTGCATAGTTCCTCCCTTTTAGGCTGTGCTTGCCAGGCAATGTGAAAGCTCTCTTACGATCACTATCTTATACTGACAAATACATAATATCATAAGGTACCTTGAATTGCAAGGTACCTTATAAAAAAATATTTTATAAAACAAAAAATCCTTTCAACGTGCTGGAAAATACAGATAATATCTAGTGTTCCATCAGTCGAAAGGATTTTATATATAATTTTTCTATTTCTAAAACTATTAGTTAGACGAGGATTTCCCTAATGTAACTTTAGTGCTTTTCATTTTACCATTATGAGTATAGGATACTAAAATTGTATCACCAGGACTCTTAGCATCAATTTGCTCCTTTAATTCCATTAATGTAGTTACATCCTTACCATCAATTTGAGCAATCGTATCGCCTTCCACAAGGCCTGCTTTCGCCATAGGACCTGTTTGGTCTAACTGAACAATAAGAAGTCCATCTCCTTCATAGCTTACATTATTACGTGCAGCCGTTTGACGATCTACAGCCCATACGCCAATATACGGACGTATTACTTTACCGTTCTTAATGATAGAGTCGATAATAGGTTTTGCCGAATTAATAGGAATGGCAAACCCCATCCCTTCTACCCCTTCTTTAGAGATTTTAGAGCTATTAATGCCTATCAGTTCCCCATCAGCATCCAGCAATGCTCCACCCGAATTACCAGGATTGATAGCCGCATCGGTTTGTATTAACGGGAACCGTTGTCCTTGGTCATCAATTGTGCGAGCCAAAGCACTGATTACACCTGATGTAACAGATCCTTTAAACTCAAGTCCCAATGGATTACCAATGGCAATTGCCGGTTCTCCTACCTGTAAGGAATCAGAATCCCCAATAGTAATCGGTTGAATATTTTTAGGAGGATTAATCTTCACAACTGCCAAATCAGATTGTTCATCTGCACCCATAACCGTACCTTTAACAGTACTACCATCTGATAATGACACAGTAACTTCATTATTGCTAGCACCTGCTACAACATGATTATTCGTTACTATATGACCTTCATTATCAATCAAAACACCAGAACCAACGCCTTCACCAGCGTATATAGTACGATTAAAAATATCCTTTTGAAAAACTTGTGTTGTAATTCCCACTACAGCTGGCCCCGATTTTTTAGCAGCTTGCACCACATAGGTATTACGTGCTTCAGTTAATGGTTTCGTTTGCTTGGTTTGATTTGTTACAACACTCTGTTGCGTGCCTGCTGGTGTACCGAAAAAATAATATCCACCACCTACACCTACGCAGAGTGCAATAGCACATGCTATAATCTGCTTCTTATAATTTTTTATATTCATATACTGTCTCCTATTTTAAATTGTATACAATTAATGTAAAATCATTATATGTCCTAATTCATATATTTGCAACATAACAATTCTTGTCAAGCTTAAATTATATGTAAAAACAGTTATAAACAAAAGAGGTATTCATTAGAATTATCTAATGAATACCTCTTTTGCATATAGTTTGAGAGTGTAAGGACTGTGAGAGAGAGTTATATATGAAGACGGAAAAGTTGAGAGAGAACTTATTAAGAGAGAGAAGTTAAGTGTATCTTTTCCGTATACCTTCATAATAATCCTTACAATTATAGTATACACAATTTGTTTAAAAAATAAAGCGTTCTATATAAAAAATATATAAAAATTCGATTATTTCTCTATAATATACGCCCTATAAACTCATATTTCATCAACAGCGCATGCATCCATGAGCCAAAAGTGAATTCTTTTATATCTTTTAAACAAACTTATAACCTACACCCCAAACAGTAATGATATGTTTACTATCAGATGGATTTTCTTCAATTTCTTCACGCAAACGATTAATATGAACAGCTACGGTTGCATAATCACCATAAGAATCTAATCCCCATACACGAGAATATAATTCTTCTTTGGAAAATACGATATCGCGGTTACGCATAAGAAATTCTAATAGTTGGAACTCTTTTTTCTTAAGATGGACTTCTTTATCATTTACCCAAACCTTCATCATTTTAGGATCAAGACGAATATCACCAGATTGAATAGCATTGGTATCAACAACATCTTTTTCAGTAAGTCGTTTATATTGAGCTAACATAGCTTTAATCTTTGCAATCAATACAGATGGAGAGAATGGTTTTTCAATATAATCATCGGCACCTACACCTAAGCCACGAATTTTATCAATATCATCAAGACGCGCAGTAACCATTACAATTGGTACACGTACTTTATCACGAATGGCGCGACATACTTCAAAGCCGTCCATTTCTGGCAACATAACGTCCAAAATAATTAAATCTACTGGTGTATTCAAAGCAGCTTCAATGCCATCAGTACCATTATTCATAACAGTTACGTCATAACCGGCAACCATTAAATAATCACGCTCAATATTAGCAATGTCAATATCGTCTTCAATTATTAGAATATGTTCACTCATGATTTTCTCCTTTTTTCGGGAACTCTAAAATAATCCTAAGTCCATGTGGTCTAATATTTTCTATCACTACACGACCTTCGAAAATTTCCATAATACGTCTAATAATCGAAAGACCAAGTCCACTCCCCTCCTGTGGATTAGTGCGGGACGAATCAACTCGATAAAACGGACGCATAAGTCGGTCAAGCGACTCTGGCGGAACCCCAGGGCCATCATCACTGACCACACAGTACACATGACTTTCATCTTCGGTGACATCAATAACACTATGTCCTATATCTGCCATCTTATATTTTGCACTATTATTTAAAATATTTTGCAATACCCGTTGTAATAACTGCGGATTTGCCATAATAGTAGCATCCTTAACTGTAATACGTTGGCTCAATTCAAGACCTCTAGACTTATAATGTTCTATATGATCTTCCACAAAGCCTTGTACGTATTTTCCTAATTCAATTGCTTCCGATGGTCTAGATTCCTTTTTATAATTTAATGTTGTAATAAGGAATAGTTCCTCCAACATAGAATCTAAATCATTGGCACGCTTTAAAATGATTCCCATATAACGCTTTTGTTGTTCTTCGGTTGGTGCAATACCATCGCGTACACCTTCTGCATATGCTTTAATGGCCGTTAATGGAGTGCGAATATCATGAGAGATACCAGCAAGTAGTTCTTTTTGTTGCTCCTGCTCCATTTCGATTTGATAATTAGCAGCTTGTAATGATTCCGTCATATTACGTACATGAATCATAATAAACTTCGTCACAAATCGGTTAATCGCAAAAAATGTAACAATAAACAAAAGTAATGCCACAATACTAATGTAGAATGAAACTGACTCTAACAAGCTATCGCTACCATGTACAGCTCGTTTAATAGCAATATGATATAGATATGCATGACGTCCTTCATTCTTGCGCATTTCATATACAAAGGTATGATTCGACTGATATACAATCCCTTGCAATTCAGGGTTTACATCAATCAAGCCAACAATAGCTGACTCATTATAGATTTGTTGTGTACCATAGGAATATAAAACCTTACCTTGGTCAATAATCTCTACATACACCTCATTAGGGTCTAATAAACTATAGCTTGGTTTAACAAGAGAATCCATTAAACCATTGTCTAAACCATAAAAGGTAATAGTTTCAGCCACACGGCTAACACTTTTAAACTGTTGTTCTTGCTCGATACGTAAATAGTATCCAGCATTCGCTAAAATGCGTAGTCCTGAAAAATATAACAAAAATAGAATAATTGCAATTAATATAGGAACTACAAATAGAACAACATTGGATATCCAAATTCTAATTTGTAAATTCACAGGATTACCTCAATATCATAATTAGTAGATACTCTCTATAGTGTACGCTATTTTACGCATGATTAGCAAGAGAAAACATAAAATTCATATAATAAAATTCACAACTTATTCATTATATGTTTATAATTGCAATCAATAATAAATATTAATTATAATAATTATCTAAAATATATACTTAATGTATTTTCACTATCGAAATCCATCCTATTAAGACATAAAAACAGCCCCACCTAATAGGTGGAGCTGTTAATATTAAGATTAACGACGGTTAGCTTCGAAGAAGTTAATAGCAACTTCTGGGAACATAGCGTATGTTAATACGTCTTCTTCAGTGATGCCAGTGTAACCTTTGGAGTTCAAATCTTCAGTGTAACCTGCCAATTCAGGTTCGATAAGATCTGCAGGACGGCAAGTAATAGGTTCTTCATCGCCAATAATAGTTTTTTGAATTTCTTCAGAAATTGGTGCTGGCAATGCGCCATATTTACCACGTACAAGATCTTTAACTTCGTTAGGAACCATTTTATAACGGTCGCCCATCATAACGTTCATCATAGCCATTGTACCAACAATTTGAGAAGTTGGAGTTACCAATGGAGGATAACCCAAGTCAGCACGTACGCGTGGCATTTCATCCATAACGTCGAAGAAGCGATCGCCCATGCCCATTTCATTCAATTGATTTTGAGTATTGGACAACATACCGCCAGGAATTTGGTAACGACGAACAGCTGGGATTACATCGCTAGCTGGTTTCAAGTTGAATTCTTCAGCGATTTGTTGTTTTACTTTACGGAAGTGTTCAACTAATGGAATGAATTTATCAAGATCTAAACCAGTATCCCATTCAGTACCTTTGAACATTTCAATAATTGTTTCAGTAGCAGGTTGGCTAGTTGCATGAGCAAATGGAGAAATAGCAGTATCAATGATATCTACACCAGCTTTAGCAGCTTCCCAGTATGTAGTAGTTGCAAGACCACATGTGAAATGGCTATGCAAGTCGATTGGCAATTCACCAAAACGTTTTTTAAATGTAGAAATCATTTCATAAGCGTCTTTTGGTGCCATCAAACCGGACATATCTTTAATGCAAAGAGAATCTGTACCCATTTCAACCAATTTTTCAGCAACTTTCAAGAAGCTTTCAGTTGTATGTACTGGGGAGATTGTGTATACCATTGCGGATTGAACATGTGCGCCAGCTTTTTTAGAATATTTAATAGCAGCTTCCATGTTACGAGGGTCATTCAATGCATCGAAAATACGAATGCGGTCGATACCATTACGAACAGCAGCTTTACAGAATGCTTCAACTACATCATCAGAGTAATGTTTGTAGCCCAATAAGTTTTGGCCACGAAGTAACATTTGTAATGGAGTATTTTTTACATTTGCTTTTAATTTACGAAGGCGTTCCCAAGGATCTTCGTTCAAGAAACGAAGGCAGCTATCATAAGTAGCACCGCCCCAACATTCAAGAGCTTCATAACCAATTTCATCTAAAAGGCCAAGTACAGGTTCCATTTGTTCGTAACGCATACGAGTTGCCAAAATAGATTGATGACCGTCACGAAGAACGGTGTCCATAAGTTTTAATTTTTTAGCCATCTTAATCCTCCAATTCGAAATAGTTAGGTGATGTAAATTTATACATCATCTCAATCACTATCTCATACCTATTTATCAACAATTTCTATAGTTCCTACTTATGCAGGAAAAATATACTAAGAATTGTTGGAACATACTTATATTAGACTACTTCTAAAATTCTTTGTCAACAAGTATATTATGCTTATTTATCATCCAAAAGTATGCATCTTTGATATAAAAGTGTAATAAAAATCACTAAAAAGTCCAATCATACTAGATTTTATCTTGAATCTTCAATCATTACCAAAAGAGTATGTTAATTAGAATATAAGAACAAACTAATCATCATATCGATATAATTTTTATTTATGTATGAAAGCATATCAGTATTTTCTAATATAGTATAACGAATTATCTTGATTTACAAACTCAGTTATCAAAATTTTTAATAACCAAAAAGTAAGTTTTAAAATTCATCAGTATACATTTTTATTCAAACCAACATAATATCTTATTTCACTTTTTTAGGTGCTGTTTCGAGGATAATATTTTTACCATCTCGTTTTACTTGAATGGAAAAAGCACCTTCACCTTCTTTAAAATATTCCATCTTAATATCTAAAAGCAACTTACCAATTAGCGTTTCAACTTTTTCAGTCAAAAATTCACGATAAAAGGCATCTTGACTTTGTTTTTGACTTTGATGAATTGTAGGCTTTGAAGCATTGCGTTCCGCTTGCATCATAGTTTCTTCAAAATTATCATCTCCACCCCACTTCTTCATCATTTCAGCATCAGATAAATCTTTTTGAATCTTAAATTTTGCCATTATATACTCCTATTCCGCTATTACGATTAGCTATACTTATTATAATCGAAATTATGTCTAAACTCGTTACCTTTTAATACATTCTCTAAACCGTTGTTCCTAGCAGCTCAATAATATGCTCCTTTACCTCAATAGGATCAATGCCATACATGCAATAAGCTTTTCCTTTAGGACATTTTCGTTTACGGCAGCCTAAACAGTCTATATCATGATTTTGTAACACTTTATAGATTCCAGTTAAAGGCCCCCATTCTACAGGGTTTGTAGGGCCAAATAAGCCGATTACAGGACGATGCAATGCTATAGCCATATGTAATGCACCTGTATCACAAGCAACTACTACATCACACTCATTAATCAAAGCCGCCATCTCACGCAAGGTAGTCTTTCCTAATTGATTATAAACTGGCAATGCTTCTCTTTCTACATATTGCATCAAGCCTTCAAATTCTTTAACTTCTTTCAGCCCCCCAAAGCATATAAAGTTACTTCTATAAGACATCGAATCAATTAATTGTTGCCACTTTTCATGGGGCCAAGACTTCGTCTGCCATGATGAGCCAAGAACTAAGCCAATCAGCGGTCTATCCTTCTCTGTAAAAGCTATATTTAATTTTGATTTAGCACGCTGCTGTTCTTCCTCCGTTACAACGAGATTCATTATGTTCACATCATCTGTATCAAGCTGAGATGTTTCTGTATTAGAATCACCATTTTCCGTTGATAATACGGTAGGTAGTAATTGAACCACCTCAAGGTATTGTTCGATAACATGTTTTGAATTATTTTTTGATTTATAGTTCGTAAATAACCAATTTAATTCCTTAGTGCCTCCTAATCCTAACCGTATAGGTGCACCCGATGCTAATAAAACAAGGCCCGTAATAAGTCGGCCTTGTACATCAATAGCTATATCAAAATGATATGGTTTCAATCGTTTTCTTAACCCCCACCACATATTCCACATGGTACGAAGGTGTAATTTCTTTGAATGCGCCTCATAGACATCACGCTCCCAAGGAATTATATAATCAACATAAGGATTATGTTCCAATAATTCTGCCATACTAGGCGTAACAATCCAATGTAAATTTGCATTAGGATACCGCTGTTTTACCCACCTTGCAGCGGCTGTGGCATGCAGTATATCACCAATATAACTGAGCCTTACAAACAATATATTCATAAACAACCGCCTTTCTCATGCATCATCGTTATTTTTATAAATACCAATCTACATTTTTATACTTATATTGATTATAACGAAATATATATGAGTTCAACTTGAATTATCTCCTACTAGAAGTGAAAAATTTATAAATAAAGCCTTTATAACCTGCG
>NZ_CAKQFJ010000035.1 GCF_934230905.1 uncultured Veillonella sp.
ATTAAACCCTTATAACACTAGTAAATATCTAGTGTTATAAGGGTTTTCACACACACTTTTTGTCCTATAAGCCCTTTATAAGAGATTACCTATGTAAGACTCTTATTTCAACCAGCTCATCAAGTTGCGAAGTTCTGCACCAACTGGTTCGATTGGATGAACAGCTGCTGCTTCGCGATGTTCTTTAAGGAATTTTTGACCATTTTTGGAATCAGCCAAGAATTCATCAGCAAATTTACCAGATTGAATATCAGCTAAGATTTGTTTCATAGCTTCTTTTACTGCTGGAGTAATTACGCGAGGACCTGCATAGTAGTCACCATATTCTGCTGTGTTAGAAATGGAGTTACGCATTTTTTGGAAACCACCTTCGTAAATAAGGTCTACAATCAATTTCATTTCATGTAAACATTCGAAGTAAGCGTTTACAGGTTCATAACCAGCTTCAGTTAACACTTCAAAACCAGTTTGAATCAATGCAGTCAAACCACCACACAATACAGCTTGTTCACCGAACAAGTCAGTTTCTGTTTCAGATTTGAAATTAGTTTCCAAAATACCTGCACGACCGCCGCCGATACCGCAAGTCCAAGCTAATGCTACTTCTTCAGTATCACCAGATGGGTCTTTTTCTACGGCATACAAGCAAGGAACACCGGAACCTTCTTGGTATGTACGACGTACTAAGTGACCAGGGCCTTTAGGAGCTACCATGAATACGTTGATATCTTCACGAGGAACGATTTTACCGAAGTGAATGTTAAAACCATGAGCAAATGCTAAGTATGCACCTTGTTTCAAATTAGGAGCGATATCTTTTGCATAAACATCTGCTTGTAATTCGTCTGGAATCAATACCATAACGATGTCTGCGCCTTTAACAGCTTCTGCAGTTTCTTTTACAGGAAGACCTGCTTCTTCAGCTACTGCCCAACTTTTAGAACCAGCACGAAGACCGATAGTTACGTCAAAACCATTTTCTTTCAAGTTTAATGCATGAGCATGACCTTGAGAACCGTAACCTAAAACTGTAATTTTTTTGCCTTCCAATTTACTTAAATTGCAATCTTCATCATAGTAAACTGTTGTACCTAAAATTTTACCTGCCATGTTAGACAACCTCCAATTTATATTCAATAGAATATCTAATATATATACTGTACACAATCTTGCAAATAATTGCAAGGTTTCCAGTGTATATCGTAATTTATCGAATAGTCAAATAGACTAATTCACAACTAAATTTGTACCCTTTTTGTATTAAAAAAATATGAATTCTGATAATTTCATACCTTATTTAACGATGACCCAAGGGCGATTATGTTCCCATACAACGGATACATCAATTCCAAATACATCAGTTAGAATATCATCAGTTAAGATATCTTCCTTCCTGCCTTTATAAACAATAAGTCCATCTTTGATAATCGCCACATGTGTAATACTAGGCATAATTTCTTCAATTTGATGAGAAACATAAATAAATGGCTTTTTCTCATCCCGTGCCATGCTCTCTACGGTTTTTAAAAATTGCTCACGAGCAGGCAAATCAAGTCCAGAACAAGGCTCATCCAATATGAGCAAATCTGGATTTGCCATGATAGCCCGGGCCAATAATACACGTCGTTGTTCACCAACGGACAAGGTTGAGAATTTATGACCTTCCAAATAGGAAATTTTAAACTCTGCCATTAATTCAGATGCCTTCTTGCGTTGTTCATCTGTAACATCTTTATACACGCCAATAGTATTAAATGCACCAGACAAAACAACATTTTCTACCAATTGTCGATCCAATGTAGATTGAAATTGACCTAATGTAGCACTTACAAAGCCTAAACGATTTTTAATCTTTACCCATGCATATTTACCAAATTCATGACCAAATACTCGCAATAGACCAGTTGTAGGGATTTGATAAGCAGGAATCATACTGAGCATTGTCGATTTACCAGCCCCATTAAGGCCTAATAATGCCCAGTTTTCACCTTCTTCCACATGCCAATCTACGCCTTTTAGGATTTCTCGACCATCACGACGAAACTTGACATCTTCATAATGTAGTACTTCACTACTCACACAATCATCTCCTACATTTTTTCTCCACGACTCATAGCAGTAATACCTGTTTTAGCTATTTCAAGGATACCATAGGTTTCCATAATTTGTACGAAACCACGTAGTTTATCATCACTACCGATGACTTCTATAATCATAGAGGTAGGAGAAATATCAAGTACATTGCCACGGTATACATCGGCGATTTGGACAATTTGAGAGCGAGTAGTAGAGGTTGCTTTTACCTTGATAAGCATTAGCTCACGACAAACTACATCATGGTCATCAAATACTTTTACCTTAACCACGTCAATAAGCTTATAAATTTGCTTCTGAATTTGATCAAGAGCTCGATCATCAGCTTCTACAGTAAGTGTAATACGTGCATAACCTGGCTTATTAGTAACGCCAGACGTCATTTTAGTAACATTAAAACCACGACGATTAAAGAGTGCTAAGATACGTGCACCAATACCTGCCGTATTTTTGGCAATCACCAACACTTGATGTTCCTTAGCCATTTTATAGCACCCCTTTCTTGCCCATCATACCACTAACAGTACCACCTGCTGGAATCATAGGTAAAACATTATCCTCACGCTCAACGCGACAATCTAGTACAATACTTTCATCAGACGTAATATACGATTTAAAATCCTTATTAAACGTTTCAACGGAATCAAGACGAGCCGCTTTTAAGTCGAATGCATCAGCCAACTTTAAGAAATCCGGACTCACGTCTAAATCTACATACGAATAACGTCGATTATTAAAGATTTCTTGCCATTGACGAACCATGCCAAGATAACCATTATTAATAATTACAATTTTTATTGGTAAATTATACTGACGTACCATCATGAGCTCTTCGCAAGTCATTTGGAATCCACCATCACCAACAACAAGAATAACTTGTTTATTTGGTGCTCCGACCTGAGCGCCAATTGCAGCTGGCAAACCATAACCCATCGTACCAGCACCACCGGAAGTTACAATCGTATGTGGAGCTTTATGTGTTAAAAATTGTGCTGCCCACATTTGATGTTGACCTACATCAGTGACAATAATAGCATCTTGTTCAGCAATTTTATTAAGTTCAGATAATACATATTGCGGATGTAATTCGCCATGTGTCGATTTAGGAATAACCATAGGGTATTCCTGTTGCCATTCACGGATTTGTTCAATCCACGCTTCATGCTGTGTAGAGTCCACAAGGGTATTAAGTTCGGATAAAACTCGTTTTAAATCACCTACGATTGGTACGTTAATAGTAACGTTTTTATCGATTTCAGCAGGATCGATGTCGATATGAATGATTTTTGCTTTTTTACAGAAAAAATCAGGATGCCCTGTAATCCGGTCATGGAAACGAATGCCAGCAGCAATCACAAGATCCGCCTCTTCCGTACAATTATTGGCAGCTACCGAACCGTGCATTCCTACCATACCAAGAGCTAGTTCATGATTGCCAGGGAACCCACCAAGGCCTACAAGGGTATTAGCTACAGGAATCTGTGCTTTTTCAGCCAATTCCTTAAGTTCTGCCATAGCACCAGATTTTAAAACACCTGCACCAGCAATAATTAAAGGACGTTTAGCATTCTTAATAAGTGTGGCCGCTTTTTTAATTTGACCTTGGTGGCCTTTATACGTAGGATCATAGCCTTCAAGATGAATTGGTACATCAAATAATTTATTGTATTCTGCCATGGATATTTTTTCAGTTTGAATATCCTTAGGAATATCAATCAATACAGGGCCAGGACGACCTGTACCAGCAATAAAATACGCTTCCTTAATAATCCGAGGTAAATCGTGAATATCTTGAACAAGATAATTATGCTTTGTAATAGGCATCGTAATACCTTGAATATCCGCCTCTTGGAAAGAGTCTTTACCAATTAGAGGACGGCCAACCTGTCCTGTAATCGCTACCATAGGAACCGAATCCATATAAGCAGTCATAATGCCAGTTACAAGATTAGTGGCACCTGGACCAGATGTAGCAAGGCACACACCAACTTTACCAGATACGCGAGCGTACCCATCGGCCGCATGAGCAGCACCTTGTTCGTGACGTACGAAATAATGTTTAATTTCAGGGAAGCTATAAATTTCATCATAAATAGGAATAACAGCGCCACCTGGATATCCAAACATGTCAGTTACACCAAGGCGATGCAATGTTTCAAGGACAATACGTGCCCCATTAATTGTTTCTGCGCTCATAGGAACCCTTTCACCAGCTACTCAGATAAAATCTCGCTGGAATTTAAACGTTTAATGGTATAACCATTCTTTTTAAAAGTATCAATAATGCTTTGAATATGCTCTTCGCCATTTGTTTCTACAGTTACTTGTAATTCCACTTCATGGAAGCGATCTAGATTTTTAAACTGATTATGATCAAGCTTGATAACATTAGCGTCCGCATCAGCTAACATTTGAGATACTGCAACTAATTGACCTGGTTTATCTGGAAGATTTACCGAGAATGTAAAAATACGCCCACGTAATACAAGGCCTTTATTAATCATGGACGAAATGGTTAATACATCAATATTACCACCGCTAACGATAGCTACGACTTTTTTATCACGACAGTTTAACTTTTTAAGACCTGCTAAAGGCAAAATACCAGAATTTTCTGCTACCAATTTATGTTTTTCAACAAGCAACAAAAAAGCTTCCATCAACTCGTAGTCAGATACAGTAACAATTTCATCCACATATTGTTTGATATAGTCTAGTGTAGTATCACCGATAAGACGTACTGCTGTACCATCTGCAATAGTAGCCACTTCATCTAATGGTACTGGTTTGCCTGCTTTAAGGGCAGACAATGCACTAGCAGCACCTTCTGGTTCTACACCGATTACCTTGATACTAGGATTTTTTAACTTAGCAGCTGCTGCAATACCGGATACAATGCCACCGCCCCCTACAGGAACGAGCAATACATCCGCATCAGGTAATTCTTCAAGAACTTCGAGGGCAATAGTCCCTTGGCCTTCGATAACATCTTCATCATCAAAAGGATGGACGAATACATAGCCATGTTCTTGTTGCAATTCCATCGCCTTTTGGTACGCTTCGTCATAAATCTCACCAGATAATACAACCTCTGCGCCATACTGTTTTGTAGCATTCACCTTAATAAGAGGCGTATGTTTTGGCATGACGATGGTCGCCTTAATGCCAAGGCGTTTAGCTGCAAGAGCTACACCTTGTGCATGGTTGCCGGCAGACGCAGCAATAACACCACGAGCCTTTTCCTCTTCCGTCAATTTAGCAATTTTATTGTATGCTCCGCGCACCTTAAAGGAGCCCGTAATTTGTAAGTTTTCTGGCTTGATATATACATCATTGCCACATTCATCAGAAAACACATCGCTATGAAGCAGTTTAGTTTTTACCGTAATCGTGCTCAACCGTTCACGGGCTTCCATAAAATCATATAATTTATGCATAAGACACCTATTCTTGTAGTAATAACAATACTTCTCCTATTAGTCTTCTAAAATTTCAATCGCACCTTGTGCTGCAGAAGATACATGAAGAGCATATTTTTTAAGGTATCCAGTTACATTAGATTTGAATGGTTTTAATGCAGCCATACGACGAGCAATTTCATCATCGGATACAGCTAATTCTAATTTACCGTTAGGAATATCAATGTTGATGATATCGCCATCTTGAACAATAGCAATTGTGCCACCAGCAGCTGCTTCTGGAGATACGTGACCGATGGATGCACCACGCGTAGCACCGGAGAAACGACCATCTGTCAACAATGCTACATCTTTATCGAGCCCCATACCAGCGATCATGGATGTAGGTGTCAACATTTCGCGCATACCAGGACCACCTTTAGGACCTTCATAGCGAATAACCACAACATCGCCTTTTACAATTTTACCACCCGTAATAGCTTCTACTGCATCTTCTTCGCTATCAAATACTTTTGCTGGCCCAGAGTGAACAAGCATTTCTTCATCAACAGCACCAGCCTTTACAACAGAACCGTCTACTGCAAGATTACCTTTCAATACGGCAATACCACCTGTTTCATGAACCGGATTATTCCAAGGATGAATTACATCTTCGTCATATACATGAGCTACATCTGCTATTTCACCTTGTGTTTTAAGAGCTACTGTTTTACATTCTGTATTAAGATGACCATTATCAGCCAAACGTTTCAATACAGCGGATACACCACCAGCATAGTACAAGTCTTCGATGAAGTATTTACCAGATGGAGATAATTTAGACAATTGAGGAATTTCTTGAGCGATGCGTGCAAAATCATCAAGTGTTAAATCGATACCGGCTTCATGTGCGATAGCTGGTAAATGAAGTGCCGTATTAGAGGATCCGCCCAACGCCATATCAAGCCGAACAGCATTTTCAAAAGCTTCTTTTGTCATAATATCTTTTGGACGAAGATTAGCTTCTAGCACTTTCACAGCTTGCATACCTGCATGTTTAGCAAGGCGTAAACGTTCAGAGAATACAGCTGGAATTGTACCATTTCCTGGAAGGCCCATACCAAGTGCTTCTGTTAAGCAGTTCATTGTATTTGCAGTATACATACCGGAACAAGAACCGCATGTAGGACATGCACTATTTTCTATGTCAGCTAATTCTGCATCGCCCATTTCACCTGTTTGATGTTTGCCTACTGCTTCGAATACGTCAGACAAACCAATTTTTTTGCCATTATGTACGCCAGCAAGCATAGCGCCACCAGATACAAATACGGAAGGAATATTAAGACGAGCTGCTGCAATCAACATACCTGGTACAATTTTATCGCAGTTTGGAATAAATACCATCGCATCGAATGGAGTTGCCATAGCAGTAGCTTCAATAGAATCAGCAACAATATTACGTGTTACCAAAGAATATTTCATACCGATATGATTCATTGCAAGACCATCGCAAATACCAATTGTGTTAAATTCGATTGGTACACCACCTGCGTTGCGAATACCATCTTTTACGGCTTGTACAATATTTTTCAAGCCCACATGACCAGGAATAATTTCATTGAAGGAATTAGCAATACCAATGACTGGTCTACCTAATTCTTCATCTACGAAACCGAGTGCTTTTAATAAAGATCTGTGTGGTGCACGTGCTACGCCTGTTTTTAAATTGTCACTTCTACAACTCATGATATTCTCCTCACTTCTTTTGAAAGTATCCACTTGGATGGCTTTCACAATGAATAAAAAAAAGACGATTCAAAAGAACCGTCTTAAAAGTTTACAAATGATATTCCTTTTGCTTACAGAATTCCTACATACATAAAAACCTATGTACCCCATGGAATACATACAAATAAGAAACAATATAGTCAAATCTTATTGATTGTATATAAAACCATTCGCGGAACTTTCAAGACAAAAACGTGTTAAGTTGTTGTTCATAATTCGAATGTTTTTAATAATCACGATCAGCGCGATAATCAACAAGCTAATGACTAAACCGAACATGTTTCCTCCTAAAATTATCTGTAACGATAAGACTATAATAACACGTTCTATAGTGTCATGCAATAAATATTCTATAGATTTATTATATTTTTTTTATAAGGTTTACCATACAAAATAACTATAACCCTATATTTGCATGAATTATATGCTTAGAAAAAAATCCCCCACCAAAGCGAGGGATATAAGATATTATAAGATACCGAACAGCCACATACCAAATGTGCCCGCCCAAAAGTGAATCATAAAACTTACTACGGAAATAGCAAGTCCTACGCGCCACCATGTACCTTGTGGTACATAGCCAGCGCCGAAGAAGATTGGTGTAACACCAGAACTATAGTGAGTCAATGTACAGCCAGGGCTATTCATCAAACCAAAGAGCAAGATAGTAAACGGAATTGGTGCCCCCATAGCAACTAAGATAGCTGCAAAGGCCGAGAATAATGCTGTAATACGAGCTGTACCACTGGCAAAAAAATATTGAGAGTATACAAAGGTTGCTGAGATGATAAAAGATGCCCAGAACCAATCGATGCCTACAAGATGTTGACTTACAAAATTAGCAAAGACAGCCACTACGCCAAGCTTACCAAGTAAACCAGCCATACCTACGAGAGTCCCCATCCAAATGAGGATATCCCAACCTGTGCGTTCACCTAAAATATCTTCCCATGTAAGGGAGCCCGTTACAACACAAGCAAGAACGCCCATCATTGCAACTACTGTAGGATGTAACTTCGTCCAAATCGCCGTAGCCCAAAGCAAAATGCAAAGGATAAAAATGATGGCCACAGAGATTTCAGCCTTCGTAATCGGACCAAGCGCATTTAATTCCTTTTGTGCCATCTCAGCCGCTTGAGGAGTTTCTTTTATTTCTGGTGGATAAATCTTATAGATAAACCATGGCATCAAAATCATACAGATTACTCCAGGGATGACACCTGCTTGAAACCATTCCCACCAAGAAATATCATAACCAAATAATTTCGCACCTAAGGAGGTGATTAATAGATTACCACTACAAGCAGTCAAAAATATGGTTACTGTAATCGTATTAATGGTATGGGCCGTCGTCATCAAGTACCCTCCAATGCGACGCGCCGTATTGCCATGAGGCTCAGAGTCAAAGGCAAGAGAAATATTTTGTACGATTGGGAATATAATACCGCCCCCACGAGCCGTGTTAGATGGTGTTGCAGGAGAAATAATCAAATCCGTACAAGCCAATGCATAGGCTAACTTTAAAGAACTAGTACCAAATGCACGGATCAAAGTGTACGCGATACGTTTACCGAGGCCGGAATTAATAATACCTCTAGAAAAGAATACGGCTGCTACGATAAGCCACACATTAGCCTCTGCATAGCCACCCAAAGCTTGCACCATCGTAATAGAGCTCGTTGCCACAGCAGCAACAATGCCAAAGAGTGCCATAATCCCCGTCGGCCAAGGGCGCAAAATAAAACCAACAATGGTAGCCGTAAAGATAGCCAACAAATGCCAACCTTCAGGCTTAATCGCCTCTGTATGAGGCAAAAACCAAATAATCAGGCCAATCAAAACGGTTAAGGCCGCTCGTGTCCATGTACTCATAGTCCCTCCAAAAATTCCTTAATCTTAGGTTTTTGACGCAATGTCTCCATTTGTTCATCAGTCAATAATTTAACCTTATCTCGGTCTTTATTAACAAGGCAGAAAAATCCTATATAGTCGCCCTTATTAGCTCTAAATTGATGAATTGTATTGCCTGGGATTTCAATAAAGTCCCCTTGTGCTACATCATAAATTTCATCACCTAGTAATACCTGCCCCTTACCGCGGCCAATCATAACCATATGTGTATGCTCATGATACTCTAACGTAGAGTAGCCCCCGGGCAAACATTCAAAATAACGAAATTGACAAGGAATATCATGAGCCCCATCATATAGCACTTGGCGTGTTACATCCTTAAAAGGACTACCATCTTGTTTATACACCAATGTATCGACACCATCCCACTTGAAATTTTCTGCATCAAATTTGCGTATCATTTCATCACCTCACGATATAAAAAGGGCTGTATCGAAACAATGTTTCAATACAGCTCTATGGATTCGACTATTTAAAAAGACGTTTAATGGTACCTAATAACCCATGACTATGTTTATGTACTCCATCCGCAACGGATTCTACATCAAATCCTGTTCTTTCAATGGCTGTTGTAATCGTTTCAACAGATACCTTTGCTGGATCAAAAGATACAGTAGCCGTTTTATTTGGCAAATCAACTTCGGAGCTAAGTACGCCATCTAGGCCTAATGTAGCACCTTCTACTGTTTCCTTACAATTATTACACATCATACCAGGTACAGTGAATACCTTTGTTACAACGCCATTATCTTCACCACAACCGCAATCTTTACACATAGTAGTACCTCCTAATCATTAGCTTCCTTATGTTTTTCATCATTTTTAGCCCCAGCTGTCACATCGATAGTGGTAGCAGATTTAACGGCTTCCTTTGTTTCATCGACAGCTTTCTTTGGGCCGGAAAGAGCATCTTTAAATTCGTTGATACCCTTACCAATCGCTTTACCGACTTCAGGTAATTTACCAGGTCCGAAGATAACTAGAGCAATCACTAAAATAACTATTAATTCAGGTGTTCCTATAGACCCCATATGTATCTCCTTTATATTTACTTAATACTATATCCATCAGTGTACATCATTATATGCCTCTTTGTCCACATACCACGTCATATTTTCTTGTGAGAGCACAGCCCCTGGCAATACGCGACCAATACGCTTATCCCATGCAGTATCCTCATAATCCTCACGTTGATACAAGACCTTTGTAAGCGCAGTACGTTTGCTTTCACCAGTCACAGTGAACCAAACAACATCTGTTTTTGCTAAAAATGAAAATGTCATAGAAATGCGTTCCCATACCTTGCCATCCTCAACAGGCACAACATTTCGATCTGCTACCCGCAGGGCGTGCGAACCAGCAAAAAGACCTGCTGTATGACCGTCCTCCCCAAGATCTAAAATTGCTAAATCAAGACCAGATTTTTTACAAGCCTTAAGAACAGTCCCTACCTCTTTTTCATATTCCTCAGCCACCTCTATAACGGTTTTAGAGTTCGTATTAATAGGCAAAAAATGAGCTGCTCCCTTAGCTTTACATAACAAGGAAGGTTTTACACGGCTAAAATAATTATCCTCATGAGACTGAGGCAAAAATCGTTCATCTGTCCAAATAAAAAATATCCGTTCCCAGTTAACACGCTCAATATATTCAGGAGAGTTCAAAACCTCCAGCAAGCCATTGATAACCGTGCCACCAGTAATACCAACCACGCATGTCTCGGTACGGCTAATTTCCTCATTGGTGAAAGCAATAAAATCCTCAGCCAATGCAGTGATGACCTCGCTAGGACCATCATAACATTTAATTGTATCTTGAGCCATAAAATATGGACCTCCTAAAACTATTTCAACAATTCTATTATAAACGTTTTGTCAATGTAATGAAAGAAAAAACCGATATAACACACTATATGTGTCATATCGGTTCTTATTATATACATATTGTATTATAATTTACGTAATATTTAGTACAGTTGATTGCCTCAAATACGACTATTAACCAAATTTAGGACGGCGACGTTCTGTAAAAGCAAGAACTCCTTCTTTAAAGTCTTCTGAAAGGCCCAAAGAACATTGATTCTCTACTTCAAAATTTTTATACTCTTCCCAACCTACCAAAAAGCTACGCCACATCATTTCCTTCATAACACGGTACGATTTCGCCGGTCCTTTTGCTAATTTATCAACAAGACGTTTTGTCGTGGTTTCTAAATCTTCCAATTCACAAACTTTATATACAAAGCCAAGCTCTTTACCTTTTTCAGCAGAAACTGCTTCACCAGTCATAACAATATGCATAGCACGGTTCATACCAATAGATCGAGTCAATAAAAACAAACCGCCTGCATCAGGTGCAAGTCCTACGTTTACGAAGGCTTGAATAAAACGCACATTATTAGCAGCTACAACAAAATCGGCAGCCAACGCCATGTTAAATGCTGCACCTGCTGCAGCACCTTGAAGGCTCATGATAACGGGCTTTGGCAAGCGTTTCATAGCCATAGAAATTTGAGCTACTAATTCTACGATTTCAAACAGAGACTCTGTATCACCATCGTTTACAGCACGTTCCATTTCTGTTAAATCGCCACCGGCAGAGAATACCTTGCCTTCTGCATTGATAAGTAATGCACGAACACTTTCATCATTATGTGCTCTATCTAAAACCTCAAGAATCTCTTTACACATCTCAATGTTAAAACCATTTGCTACTTTTGGACGATTAAACGTCAAGGTACCGATGCCGTTGTCAACAACATACTGAATTGTATTATATATCATGTAAATTCTCCTATATGAAAATCACTTTTTCGAAAAAATTCGATTATATATTTCTATTATAGGGGAATTAAATATAGATGTAAATGTAATCTTATAATCACAAAACAATACTATATACCCTTTAGCAACCCACGTTAGTATAACAAACCTTTGGTGCGTAAGTATCGCTCAGCAACATCATGAGGTTTCTGTCCTTCTGATTCCACCTCATAGTTCATATATGACATATCCTGATCCGTAATCGTATGTGTCAATTTCAGCAATACCGCTTCTAGCTCAGGATGCTTCTTTAGCACATCCATTCTAACGACATTACCACATACATACGAAGGATATAAATGTTTATCGTCCTCAAGAACAACAATAGACGCATGGCTCAACTGACCGTCAGTAGTAAATATAGGCATAGCATCTACATGTCCGCTTTCAATAGCCTGATATTTCAAACCTATATCCATATCCTTCGTATCTTTAAAGTCCATGCCATATACTCGCTGTAATCCCAAATACCCATCTTGGCGTCCAAAGAAATCATATTCCCCACCTAAAATCAATTGTGACGAAACCCTCGCTAAGTCCGAATATGTTTTTAAATTATATTTGTTAGCTATATCCTTACGTACAGCCATTCCATATGTATTATTGAAACCATACATACCGACCCATTTAAATTGATATGTATCCTCGTAAGCGCTCTGTAATTCATCAAATAAATCTTCACTATATTGCGTGTCTCGTTTTAGTACTGCATTCCAACCGGTGCCTGTATATTCAGGATAGATATCGAATTGACCGGACTCCATGGCCGGTTGAATATTGGAGGTTCCTCCGCCGACTCCGGCTGTTACTTCAACAGTTAAATCTGTATCTTGTTCAATAAGAAGTTTCAGCATATCGCCCAAAATCAACTGTTCTGTCATCGGTTTTGTAGCTACATGAATTACGTCAGATTGTTGCGACGGCCACATAAACACACCAATACCACTAAGTATCACAATTGAAGCTACAATACCAATACGTTTAAAAGTACGTTTGCAATGCCCTCTATATAGTATGATTTTCTCAAAAAAGCTTAACACACCATCCATAATCAATGCTAAAAAAGCAATTAATAAACTACCGGCTACGGTCATAGTCGTATTATTTGTAGTAATACCTCGATAAATAGCTACACCAAGACCTCCGGCACCAATAAAAGATGCTACCCCAGTAAGTGCTATAGTCATAACTAGCATATTTCGTATACCGACCATGATTACCGGAAAGGCTAAAGGTAATTCAATATATAGTAAACGTTGTACACGAGATAATCCTAGTGATGTGGCCGCTTCAATCATTTCCTTGTCAATACCACTTAACCCAGTATATGTATTTCTCACCATCGGTAATAATGCATATATCACTAAAGCAATCACTGCCGTTGCGTTACCAATTCCTGAAAAGGGAATCAAAAAGCCTAGCATGGATATGGATGGTATGGTATACAAGAAATTAATAACCATCATAGTCGGATTAACTGCTCGACGATATTCATTAAGCAAAACACCTGCAACTACACCTAGAATAATTGCAATTACACTGGAAAGCAAAGCTATGCTAATATGCTCCCATAACAGACCTGAGAAAAAACTCCAATTCTCCACTAATAAATGATATATATTTTTTATCATACAGCCTCCGATTGGCAGTTGTACTTCATTCCGTTCTAAACGACGTAACAGTACCATCATCTAGCACGATATGATCAACACCATATTGTTTTAGTATATCAATATTGAATAGCTTTCATCAATTCCATAACAATATCTCCTATCACTTATAATACTTAGATTTCATATTATCCAAGATACGCTTCAAGCATGACTCAAACTCTTTAATTTCAACATCACTGAATCCATCATAGAGCAAATATACAATCATACAAAGGTAGATAATTATTACTACTACACTATAAACAACCAAAAACACCTGCAGACATTGTCTGCAGGTGTAATAACCTGTATTCCAAATATTAACGTTTGGAGAATTGGCTTGCTTTACGGGCTTTCTTAAGACCGTATTTTTTACGTTCTTTCATACGTGGGTCACGAGTCAAGAAGCCAGCTTTTTTCAAAGATTGACGAAGTTCGCCATCTACGTCCAACAACGCACGGGAAATACCGTGACGAATTGCACCAGCTTGACCGGAAGGACCGCCACCAGCTACAGTTGCGATAACATCGTATTGTTCAACGGTGTTAGTCAAATTCAAAGGTTGTTTTACGATCAATTCCAAAGTTTGGCGACCGAAATAATCATTAAGTTCACGTTTGTTAACAGTGATTTTACCTGTGCCCGGTACCAGACGAACTCTAGCAACGGAAGATTTTCTACGACCAGTGCCGTAATATTGTGCTACTGCCATTATATGTTCCTCCCTCTAGATTATCGTACGGAAATTTCTAAAACTTCTGGTTTTTGAGCTGCATGTGGATGCTCAGGACCAGCATATACGTTTAACTTACGGTATTGTTGTGCACCCAATTTGTTTTTTGGAAGCATACCACGAACTGCCATTTCAACAACACGTTCAGGTTGTTTTTCAAGCATCATGGACAATTTAGTGAAACGGGAACCACCTGGGTAACCAGAGTGACGGAAGTATTCCTTTTGTTCCAATTTTTTACCAGTTACGCGAATTTTTTCTGCGTTTACAACGATCACATGGTCACCAGTGTCTACGTGTGGTGTGAAAGTTGGTTTATTTTTGCCCCGAAGAACTTTTGCAACTTCGGCAGCAAGGCGTCCTAAAGTTTTACCTTCAGCGTCAACAACATACCATTTCCGTTCGATTGTGTTCGGATTGGCCATAAATGTAGTTTTCATGCTGCATATCCTCCTAATAACGTCATAATTCTACCAAAATCAGCTTGTCCTTTGCTTCCGGGGCTAATGGAAACACGACTAAAGCTTACTCAAAATAGTATACAGATTTTATGGGTTTGTGTCAATTAAAATTTAGTACTTATATATTGTCATTAAATTATTTTTTTAATATAGAATTACACTACTATATTACATCATTCAATACGATCTGATCAGTATTTAGATCAAGCTTAACCCAATTATCACGCCAACTGCCACCTAATTGAGCTTCTACTTTTATTTGTCCATATGATTTACATATAATACGGACATAATCATCCGAATCATCATAAGCAATACGAACTTCTCTGTCTAATGTAATATATAGTAATTTGAGTTGACCGATTAATTCTATAAATTCATTTACAGTATAAATAATAAAAATAAACAGTCCCCTTTATTATCTTTCATGAGCAGAAACCTACTTATATTACATATTACTTTATATTGTGCAGGAAATTTATATATTTATATAGAATTATGAATATATAATATCAAAACTAGTAAAGGTTTAATTTAGATTTTATAAAATAATACATATTATGTCAGTACTTCTATAACCTAGGAGATGATAGTATGAATCTAGAAAACAAAAACTCGTTTCTCTTAAATAGTGCTCTATTTTTTTCAACAATGGGAAGCACCGCAACAACATTAGGCTTTATAACATATATATTCAATAGTACCCACAGCCCCTTTAATACAGGGACTGTTACGATAGCGACATTATTAGTTGGAATGTTATTAGGCCCATTTTTAGGGATACTTGTAAAAGAAAAAGGCTTAATGTGGTCTATGGTAGTTCCTGAAATAGTTTCGGGTTTTATATTATCAATTTTTGTTTTCATAGATAATCTTTATCTAGTATATATCATAGCTTTTCTTATAGGTTTTAATAATAAAATTTTAGGAATCGCTAGACTTTCTTTTATACCTAATATTACAAATAACCTAGTCAAATTTAATGCACTACTCCGTTCTATTAATCGTTTTGCATTAATAAGTGGTTCCTTACTATTTAGCGTTATAATTAATTACTCTTTAACACTGGTATTCGTTATTGATGCAATTACTTATATTATTTCAGCCTACCTACTTTATCGTTTAAATAAAAATGTAAGAATACAGTCACACTCAACTATCGCCAAAAAAACTATTAGAGAAAGCATATATGATCGTATTCAACTTTTATTAAAAGGATATAAGTTATTATTCCTAAATAAAAAAATTAATTTTATAGTTTATTTGGGTATATTAGCCAGAATATTTTATATGTGTATACCTATTCTACTATTAATATTTATTAAAGATATCTTACATTTAACTGATAGTCAGTATGGATATACGCAAACAATCTCTAGATTGGCATCATTCATTATTTTTGGAATTCTTGCTAAATATTTTACCATTAACTTAGCAACGAGTTTTAAAAAGATTTTGTTCCCTCTTTTTATACTATATGGAGGAAGTATTTTTTGCATAGGCTATGTAAAAACAATTGAGCAACTATATATTCTATATAGCATATCTGAAATATTATTATTTACAGCCGTTGTTTTAGTTCATGCATATATACAATCTATTTTTTCACAGGAAGAGTTAACATTGGCTAGTGGTTCTGTAAGTACAGGCTTCTCTATTGGGTCGATATTATCAATAACAATATTTACAAACCTAGCAAATGTATTACCGCTACATGATATATTTTTTATATGTGGACTAGGAATAATTATAAGCACAGTTATTATAATAGGCTATACTCGATTAAACCAAGAAAGATAGATTTTATAATAATTATTTGATTTAGCCTTTTATAAATAATACACACATAATATATAAAAAAT
>NZ_CAKQFJ010000036.1 GCF_934230905.1 uncultured Veillonella sp.
ATAAAATCTAAAAGAATCTATATATTTTAAATAGTAATATGAGCATAGTTTATAGAAAGGATGATCCTCATGGTACAAAAACAGTTGCCTACAGGTTTTCGTGATGATATAGGGGCTGTGGCGGAGCGCAAGGATGATGTGAGTCAGTATTTGCTCAGCCTTTGCCGCAATCGTCAGTATACAAAAATTTCTACACCACTTGTAGAATACAAAGATGTGTTTAATGGTTACACATTAGGCCGTGGTCAACATATGTACGAATTCTTTGGTGGATCTGATGCATCTGTGGTTATTCGCCCAGATTTGACCATGCCGATTGGTCGTTTCTTGGCGACTACGAATATTGAATTGCCTCGTAAGTTTTACTATCTTGGCGATGTGTTGATGAAAAATAAACAGCATCGTGGCGATATCAACCAAGTTACACAAGGTGGTATCGAAATGGTTGGCTATGAAGGCATTGATGCGGAACTAGAATGTTTTGCCATCATTAAAGAGGTGAACGAATCACAGCTCAATAATACCTTATTATTAGAAATTGGCGATGCTCGTTTCTCCCGTGCTATCACCGATGCATTGGGTTTGACTGATGGGGAACGGACGGATTTACTCGATGCGTTATTTACAAAATATTTGCCACGATATAATGAGTTGATCAGCGAATTTAAAAATAACGCACTCTATCCATTCCTTACAGTTTGGCCCCGTTTATTCGGCACTGTACATGATATCAAAGATGAACTTAGTCAAGTCATTTTGCCTGCAGGAGCACAGCGTATTTTAGATAGTCTTATGGATTTGGCTAGACAAATAGAAACGACTGGCCAACAAGTTCGTATTGATGTATCTACCGAACCGCTTCAATCCTATTATACAGGGCTTACCTTTAGAGGTTACGTGGATGGTGTATCCCAATATATTGTCAGTGGTGGCCGTTATGATGGACTTTTATCCGGCTTTGATGGCACATCGATGCCATCCGTAGGTATGGCTTTCAATATTGATGTCCTTACAGAGGTGCTTATGCAAGGTGAAAGCAATATTCAAGATAATGATAAATTGCGAATCGCCTTGACAAAGGGCCGCGTTGAAAAGGATTTTATTCCTCTTTTAGAATCTTGTGACGTTGATTGTGAACCATTACGCAATAAAGCACGTAAGTTAATTATCCCATTGGGTGATTCGGTAGAGGTTATCCTCGCGAAGGGGCCTGATGTAACGACATATTTAAATAATGGCGTTGTTGATTTAGGTATCGTTGGTAGCGATGTACTAGATGAACAAGATAATACATCTTACGAAATGCTAGATTTGAAAACGGGTCAATGCCAATTTATTTTGGCTTCCTTAGAAGGGTATAATCCCAAGGAAGGTCGTCGTCAACGGATTGGTACAAAATATCCAACCATTACAAAACAATATTTTGGTTCTCAAGACGTAGAAATTATCAAAATTGAAGGTTCCGTTGAATTGGCGCCACTCGTAGGGGTAGCTGATGCCATTGTAGATATTACGGAAACCGGTACGACACTACGAGAAAATAATCTTAAAATCTATGATTGGCTTCAACCAATTTCAACGCGTCTTGTAGCTAATCCATTGGCATTAAAACAAAAAAGAAATACCATCTTCACGTTGATTGATCAATTGCAATCAGCTATTGATAAAAAATAGATGGCATACGCTATTGCGATGGGATAAGAAACGTTTACAATAGAAGTATTCATATACATAGTTTGAAATGAGGACATACAATGAAAATTTACAAAGAATCCCTTGATGCAATGCTTAGCATTGTTCGTCAATATACACAACAAACAACAGACATGGAAATTGAACGCCGCGTGTACGATATCATCGAAAATGTACGTGCTAATGGAGATGCAGCACTACGTGAATATTCTGAAAAATTTGATGGTGTAAAGCTCGATGATTTTAAGGTAGATCAATCTATCATCGATGCGGCATGGGATAATTTACCAGAAGACTTGAAACACGCTTTATTGGTAGCAAAGAAAAATATAACTGAATTTCATAGCCGTGAAATTGAACAAGGCTTTGTCGATATGGATACACCAGGCATTACGCGTGGTCAAAAGGTAACGCCCTTGGCTCGTGTTGGCCTCTATGTTCCTGGTGGCACAGCGGCATATCCATCTACCATTATGATGACTGCATTACCTGCAAAAATTGCTGGTGTTAAGGAAATCATTATGGTAACGCCACCACAAAAGGATGGTATTAACCCTGCTGTGCTAGGTGCTGCAAAACTTGCTGGCGTTGATGCGGTATATCAAGTGGGTGGTGCTCAAGGCATAGCAGCTCTTGCGTATGGTACAGAACAAATTCCGAAAGTAGATAAAATCGTAGGCCCTGGTAATATTTATGTGGCCACTGCAAAACGCCAAGTATTTGGTCAAGTTGATATCGACATGATTGCAGGTCCTAGTGAAATCGGCATCATTGCTGATGACAGTGCTAATCCAGTACATCTTGCAGCGGACTTATTATCCCAAGCAGAACATGATCCACGAGCTCGTGCCATTATGGTTACCAATAGTGAAAAATTAGCTAAACAAGTATCTGATGAGGTGGAACGTCAACTTTCACAATTACCTCGCGAAAGCATTGCGCGCCCTGCTATTGAAAATAATAGTTACATTGCTGTTATGAACGGCGTTGAAGATATGTTTACTGTGATGAACGAAGTAGCACCAGAACATTTGGAAATACAATTACCGGACCCTATGGAATATATGAGCATGGTAGAAAATGCGGGTTCTGTATTCCTTGGCAGATATGCATCTGAACCATTGGGCGACTATGTAGGTGGTACAAATCACGTATTACCTACGAGTGGTACTGCAAAATTCTCGTCGCCACTTGGCGTGTATGATTTCGTAAAACGCATTTCCTTTACTCAATTTAGCCGTGAACGGTTACAAGAGGTAGCGAAGGATATTACTACATTGGCTCGTACAGAAGGCCTTGAAGCACATGCGCGTGCTATTGACGTACGCTTTGAAAAATAATTGTATGGATGGGAGAACTCTATCATGGTCTCCTTGATGATAAAGAGGACAGTATAATGAGAACAAATCGGTCAGCTACGGTAACTCGTAAAACGGGCGAAACAGATATTACAATTACACTTACCTTAGATGGAAATCAAGAAATCCACGTCGATACAGGCATTGGGTTCCTTGATCATATGCTTCATTTGTTGGCTAAGCATGGCCGCTTTGGCCTTACAGTAAAAGCTGTAGGCGATACATATGTAGATGCACATCACACGGTAGAGGATATTGCATTGACATTGGGACAAGCATTGACACAGGCCCTTGGTGACAAGGCGGGTATCGAGCGTTATGGTGATGCGTGGGTGCCTATGGATGAAGCGTTGACACAGGTTGTCATCGATCTCAGTGGTCGTCCATACCTCGTGTTTAATGGTGAATTTACGACACCTGTGTTGGGTGGTAATTTTGAAACAGAATTGGTAGAGGATTTTTTCCAAGCCTTGGCCGTTACTGGCGCTATGAATTTACATGTGCGCAATGAATATGGTCGCAATACGCATCATATTATTGAAAGCATGTTTAAGGCTACGGGCCGTGCATTGCGTAAGGCGGTTACCATTAACCCGGATATTCAAGGTGTGAATTCTACAAAGGGTATGATTTAATAGACCTTTTAGAATGGTGAAAGCAGGGCCGCATAAGGTTCGTGAATAGAGGAGATACTATGATTTTTCCAGCTATAGATTTACAAGATGGTCGCAGTGTACGCCTATATAAGGGTGATTTTGCAAAGGAAACCATCATCAATCCAGATCCGGTTGACCAAGCATCTCAGTACGAGGCTGCTGGCGTTGGCGCCTTGCACCTCGTCGACTTAGATGGCGCAAAGGCGGGGAAACCAGTTAATGTGGATATTGTTAAACGCGTGCGCGCTGTATTTACAGGTGTGTTAGAAATTGGTGGCGGTATTCGTGATAAAGCCGCTGTAGATTTATATTTAGAAATGGGCGTTAATCGCGTGATTCTCGGTTCCGTAGCCCTTAAAAATCCTGAGTTAACGAAACAGGTTATTGCCGAATACGGCCCAGAGCGTATCGTCATCGGCGTAGATGGTAAGAATGGCAAGGTCGCAGCAGAAGGTTGGCTTGATCAATCTGATGTGCCCATGACTGACCTTATCGGTGCCATGGTGGCAGCAGGTGCAAAGTATTTTATCGTTACCGATGTGGACCGAGATGGTACTATGCAAGGCGCTAATGAAGATCTATTGGGTTCCTTACAAGATCAATTCCCTACAGCGCGTATTGTTGCATCTGGTGGTGTTCGCAACTTAGACGATATTAAGAACCTTGAAAAACGCGGTGTTGTAGATAGCATTGTAGGTAAGGCTTTATATGAAGGCACTATTACATTGGAAGAAATTGCTGCGTTTAATAAGGAGAATGCATCATGTTAGCAAAACGGATTATTCCTTGTTTAGACGTAGATAATGGTCGCGTAAAAAAAGGTGTTAACTTTGTAAACCTTGTCGATGTAGGAAGTCCCGTCGATATTGCAGCTACCTATGAGGAACAGGGGGCAGATGAGCTCGTATTCCTAGATATTACGGCTACGGTGGACCGCCGTACGACGATGCGTGATGTGGTGACAGATATTTCGAAACATGTGTTTATGCCTCTCACCGTAGGTGGTGGGATTAAAACGGTAGATGATATGAGTGCGTTGCTAAAAGCTGGTGCCGATAAGGTATCGCTTAATTCAGCGGCTTTAGCGCGCCCAGAACTCATCAGTGAAGGTGCTCAAAAGTTCGGCAATCAATGTATGGTAGTAGCCATTGATGTAAAAACTGATCCAGAAACTGGTAAATGGTATGTTTACACTCATGGTGGTCGTAAGCGGAGCGATTGGGAGGCCCTTGCGTGGGCAAAAGAAGCTGTGAGCCGTGGCGCAGGTGAGTTATTGGTAACTAGCATGGATAAGGATGGCACTAAATCGGGTTTTGATATTAAGTTATATAAGGCCTTAGAAGAGGTCGTAGATGTACCGATTATTGCCTCTGGCGGTGCAGGTACAGTGGAACATTTCATCGAAGTGTTTTCAGAAACCGGTGTTACTGGTGCCTTAGCAGCATCTATATTCCATTTTGGTGAAATCAGCATTCCTGATTTGAAAGCACAATTGAAGGCAGCGGGCATTGCTGTTAGATAGAGTAGGAGATTATAGCATACATGAAACCAGACTTTAATAAAGGCGGCGGTCTCTTACCGACGGTCATTCAAGATAATACAACAAAAGCGGTGCTCATGGTGGCATGGATGAACGAAGAAAGCTTTCACAAAACACTAGAAACTAAGGAAACATGGTTTTGGTCGCGTTCTCGTCAAGAACTATGGCATAAGGGGGGGACCAGTGGCAATGTACAACACGTAGTGGATATGAAGCTTGATTGCGATGGCGATACTTTACTCGTTCTCGTCAATGCAGAAGGCCCTGCGTGTCATACGGGGGCTGTGAGCTGCTTTTTTAACAATGTAGAAGAATAATAGATAAGTAGAAATAAAATGAATTGTTATATGATGTGAGGTGGCGCTTGCGCGTTGACTTTCACAAAGGAGACAACAAATGGCCAATCAACAAACATTAGAAGAATTATACGCCATTATTAAAGGGCGCAAGGAAACACCGAAGGAAGGATCCTATACGAATTACTTGTTCGACAAGGGACTTGATAAAATCTTGAAAAAGGTAGGCGAAGAAGCAACAGAGGTTGTCATCGCCGCTAAGAATGAAGAGCCTCAAGAACTAGTGTATGAAACAGCAGACGTACTTTATCATTTGCTCGTGTTATTAGTAGAAAAGGGTGTCCCTTATGAAGCCATCTTAGAGGAGCTGGCAAGTCGTGAAGGCATCATCAGTAAAACACAGGAACGTAAAGCGATTACAGATTTGTAAGGAGTATGGTATGAAGAAGATTATTGGCCAATTAAAGCCCTATGTGCCAGAGGAACCAGCTGAATCTGTTAAGGCTCGTCTCGGTGTAGAACGTCTTGTGCGTTTGTCCGCCAATGAAAATCCTTATGGTACATCGCCAAAGGTACGTGAGGCGGTATTAGACTATGTGATGAACAATGATGCCAATCTATATCCGGATGGCAACGCCTCATCCTTGCGAAGCGTATTAGCGGACTATTGGAAGGTAGCGGAAAATCAACTCGTCATCGGTGTAGGGCTTGATGAAGTGATTTCCATGGTAAATAAAACATTTATCAATGCTGGTGATTCTATCGTTATCAGCGTGCCTGCTTTTTCTGAATACGGTCTAAATGGTCTTGTAGAAGGGGCTGTCATTCGCGAGGTACCGTGTATCGAGGCAACCGGGCAATACGATTTTAAGGCAATGCGTCAAGCCGTAGATGATACGACGCGCCTCGTATGGATTTGTAACCCTAATAATCCAACAGGGACTTATGAATCTGTTGAAGATATTCGTAAATTCATTAGTACATTGCCAGATAATGTGCTAGTTATCATCGATGAAGCATACATAGACTTTGTAACCTCTGTTAAGGTACCAACGGCACGAGCTTTGCTTGATGAATTTCCTAATGTGTTTATCATGCGTACCTTTTCTAAGGCCTATGGTCTTGCGAACTATCGCGTAGGCTATATGATGAGTAGCGCTGAATTAGCTAATTATATTCAAACCATTCGATTACCGTATAATTTAAATACTTTGTCCCAAGTGGCGGCTGAGGCCGCCTTTGGTGATCGTGAATTCCTGCGCAATACTATAGAAAAAAATGCCGCAGAACGCGTGTTGTGGGAACAAACCTTAGATGAAGTAGGGGGTACGTATTATAAGAGCGGTGCTAATTTCATCTTTATGTCCGTACCTAATGCAGAGAGTCTTGCTGATGAATGGCTAGCTAAGGGCTATCAAGTGCGCCGCGGTCAACGGGATAATTGGTTGCGCGTCACGTTGCCACTTGCTAGTGATGGTGTTATTATGCGTTCTATTTTGAAAGATTATATGGCTCGCCAATAAAATCATACAGGTCAGGCGATGTATCTTGTGATTCAAATAGGCGTAAAAGAAAGGATGTCACTATGATTGCCATAATTGATTATGATGCGGGCAATACATTTAATGTACAAAAAGCATTACAGCATATCGGTCTGAAAGCGGTATTGACTGCTGATCGAGATACCATATTGGCTGCTGATGGTGTGATTCTACCAGGTGTTGGTGCCTATGCATCAGCTGTTTCTGTTCTTCGTGAACGGGGACTTATCGATGTCATTCATGAGGTGGTGGCGCGCAATATACCTTTGCTTGGGATTTGTTTGGGAATGCAGCTTTTGTTTGATGAATCTGAAGAGTATGGACCCACGCCTGGGCTAGGGATTATTCCTGGCACAGTGAAAGCCATTCCTAATAACTTAGGCCTTCGGGTACCTCATATGGGATGGAATCAAAATACATTATGTCATAAAGACAGTGCTTTTTCTGGTGTAGCTGATAAATATACATATTTTGTGCACTCTTATTACGTAGATACTGATTCTCAATATATTACGACGACTGCAGATTATGGGATTAAGGTGCCGGGTATTGTTGAAAAGGGAAATGTGTATGGAATGCAGTTTCATCCTGAAAAAAGCGGAGCTGTAGGGCTAAATTTACTACGGACGTTTGGAAATATTATATTAAAAAAATAAAATAGTCTTCAATATATGCTTTTAATGAATAATGAGTATCTAAAATGATAAAGTGTAAATTGACATATTTTTGTTTAGATATACAATATAAATGTAAGTACTCATCAATTTAAAAGCTAAAGTGGCATTGGAGAACCAATTTTATCAGAAATTTTTATTCGGCACCTCCGATGTCACGTACATTGGAGGTGTCTTTATGGTTATGAATGGTATTTACTTAGTTATAGCCTCCGCGTGTATTCTAATTTTAGCGTACCGCTTTTATGGGGCTTTCATAGCGGCCAAGGTGCTGACACTCGATCAGTATCGTCCAACGCCAGCTATGGTTCACAATGATGGTCACGATTACGTACCAACAAACAAATGGGTAACATTTGGTCATCACTTTGCAGCGATTGCAGGTGCAGGTCCTTTGGTAGGTCCTGTTATCGCAGCTCAGTTCGGGTATTTGCCTGGCGCATTATGGATTCTTATTGGGTCCGTACTCGCCGGTGCCGTACATGACATGGTTATCTTGTTTGCTTCTGTTCGCTATGATGGTAAATCCATCGCGGATATTGCTCGCGAAGAAATCAGTAAATTTGCTGGTTTCGGTGCTATGCTTGCTACATTATTCTTATTGATTATCACCCTTGCTGGTATGGCCGTAGTAGTAGCTAATGCATTGCACAACTCTCCTTGGGGGTTCTTCTCCGTATTTGCAACCATTCCAATTGCTATTTTCATTGGCATTTATTTGAAATGGTTACGTCCTGGTAAAATTCAGGAAGCTACTATTATTGGTGTAGTGTTGATTTTTGCAGCTATCATTTATGGTCCAAATGTTGCAGCTAGTCAATATGCTTCTTGGTTTACCTATGATTTGCAAACAATTGAAATTATGCTTGCAGTCTATGGTTTCTTTGCAGCGGCATTGCCAGTGTGGTTATTGCTTGCTCCTCGTGACTATTTATCCACATACCTTAAAATTGGTACAATCGGCGCTTTGGCTCTAGGTATTATTATCGTAATGCCTGAAATCCAAATGCCAGCTGTTACTCCTTACCTTTGGGGTGGCGGTCCTGTATTGAAAGGTTCTGTATTCCCTTATATCTTCATTACTATCGCATGTGGTGCGTTATCTGGTTTCCATACTGTTATTGCTACAGGTACTACACCTAAAATGCTGACTAATGAAAAAGAAATCTTACCTATCGGTTATGGTGCCATGTTAACAGAAGGTTTCATTGCTATGATGGCGTTGATCGCTGCTACTGCATTGCATCCTGATGATTATTTTGCTATCAACTCTACTGTTGATACATTCAAAGCATTAGGCTTACAAGTTCACGAATTGCCAGCTTTATCTGCTATGGTTGGCGAAGATTTAATGCATCGTCCTGGTGGCGCTGTATCTCTTGCCGTAGGTATGGCACATATCTTCTCCAAATTACCTAACATGGATCATTTGATGGGGTATTGGTATCACTTCTGTATCATGTTCGAAGCGTTGTTCATTATGACTTTGATCGATGCTGGTACTCGTGTAGGTCGTTATTTACTTCAAGAATTATTAGGTCATTTCCATCCTAAATTTAATGACCAACATTGGCTTCCAGGTGTATATGGTTGTGCCGCTTTAATTTGTGTATTGTGGGGCTACCTAGTTCTACAAGGTAACATTGGTATTATTTGGCCTCTATTTGGTGTATCTAACCAATTATTGGGTACTATGACGTTAGCTGTAGGTACTACTGTTATTATGCGACTTGGTCGTAAACGTTATGCTTGGGTAACGGGTATTCCATGTATTCTCATGGCTATCGTTGCTATAGCTGCAGATTATGAAAATGTATTCTACAGCTATATTCCAGCTGGTAAATGGACTTTAGTAGCGTTTAGTGCTGCTATGTTCCTCATGATTCTCATTGTTTTAGTAGAAGCAGTACGTAGTTGGATCCGCTTATCTAGTATGCCGCAAGATTATCGCACACAAGCAGATATCGAAGCTGAAAGTCTTGTGAAATACGGTAAAGAAGCAAAAGCATAATATTAATTATTGCAATATATAAAGGGGCTGTAACAGAATGCGGTGAAACCGCATTCTAGTTGCAGTCCCTTTAAAATATAGAAAATACCAAGGCTTTTAAAGTAATACGTTCTTTAAAGCTCTTGGTATTTTTCGTTTTTAGACGCACTTAAATAAGCCCTAGTCAGATTAAAATTTTTGGGATTTAAGCTACTTCTTTTATCTTGAATAAGGTCTTGTTACAGCCCCTTTTATTTTGTTACTCTACGAGTAGCTAACTGCTAGAGCAGTATTCAGACAATGTTGTAGATAATTTAATCAAACAGACATATTACAGTAGATTTAATTTGGTAAGCAATTCCATAATATTTTCTCCTAATACTAGATTTGTGATTGTCTTTGATGGACTTAGATATTCTATCATTTGTCGATAGAGAAAGGGGTCACCATATGGTGCATCAGAACTAAATAAGCATCTTTCAGGCAGTTCTAATAATGCCATTTTTGTTGCTATAGATGTAAATTGTGCTGATAAATCTAAATATATATTAGGTACTGTTTTTGCTAATTCAATTAATTCCATCCAATTAGTACCGCCTAAATGACCAAAAATGATTGGCACTGTAGGGAATTTTTTACATAAATCTACAAGTGAAAATATCATTTCTTTTGTTACTGGTAGAAATGTATGTATCCAGAGGGGATATATTCTATTGGAGTATACTATTTTCATAATGTCCCCTATTTGTTGTATTTGAGCAATAGTACTAGGTGTAAATTCTCCAAGCCCCATTAAGTGATTTCTAAATATTTGTTTGTCAATCCATAATTCTATATCGAATGGTTTCATACCTAATGGTATATTTCCAAAACCTAGAAATCTATCAGGGTAATAATTCATTGCTGTGGTTAAATCTTTTATATTATTTTCATATAGTCTTTTCTTTTCTTTCGCATTTATATCTCCATTTAACACGGAACTTAGCATAGAAATTTGTTGTTTTAATTCCTGTAAAGAATGAGACTGTTCGGGATGAGGAGTTGTAGTAAATAGAATAGCTTTATCAATTTTTGATTGATCCATCAACTCTATTTGATTTTCGGTTGGCAATATTACGTGTTCGTGACTATCTATAACCATTGTTATTCATCTCCTATTATTTTACTGCTAAATATATTATAGTAATAACTGTACGCTTTATTATGATATATAACAAGAAGGCACTTTTTCTATACCACGTATCCTTTAGTATAGTAGGTGTGAAAGAAGGTAGTATTTTGTCGAAAGTAGATTCTATTAATCAAGAATGTCCTATGGAGATTGCTTTAAATCTGTTAAGCGGTAAGTGGAGGTTAAAAATACTGTATTATTTACTAAAGGGTGAGTCAATTCACTTTAATCAATTACAACGATTATTAGGAGATATAACGACAAAAGTGTTGACGGCTCAATTACGTACACTAGAAGAAGCGGGTATTGTATCTAGAGTTGTATATGATGAATCGCCAATTAGAGTTAAATATTCTATGACAGATACAGGTAAAACACTGATTCCACTTATGACCGAATTATGTAATTGGGGGAAGACATACAAAAAAAGCCGACTTTAATAGGCGGCTTTTATCATAATTATTAATTCTTGATATTATTTAGCATCTTAACTTTTATGCTTTGTAAAGTTTAAATAAATAGTTTTATATGATAACCAAGAGTGATAGATAGAGAGATACATAAAAAGGGGATGTCTTTTATAAAATGGTAACCTATATATACATGTAAGAAGTATTTGTTTACTCCTTTACCTGAATATGGATTTGAATGATATTAAAACGTTTAGCTTTATAGAGTTTTAAAATGCTTTAGAAAAGAAAATGTAAAATTCTATAGAATTTATTGACATACATCATAATCTAATATACGATGTATGTAGTGATATATATTACTACAATAAAATAGTTAGGTAACGGCGCCTAGTTTTCAGATTATTCTGAGGCTAGGCGCTTTTGTTATGAAAGGAGTTTATTATGATGGGAATCGACACAGGTAATACAGCATGGATACTCGTGGCGACGGCCATGGTGTTTTTTATGACGCCAGGGCTTGCGCTATTTTATGGAGGCATGTCGCGTAGTAAAAACGTGCTTAGCACCATCATGCAGAGCTTCTTTCTGATTGGTGTGATTTCCGTAGAATTTATGCTCATAGGCTATACATTGATTTTTGGTAATGATGTGTATGGTATTATCGGTAGTCTGAATAAAATTGGCCTTATGGGAACAGAGAATAGTATCATGGCGGGTGTGAACATTCCCGAGATGGCATTTATTGCTTTTCAATGTATGTTTGCCATCATTACACCTGCCATCATGAGCGGTTCGATTACGGGACGCATGCGCTTTGCTCCTTTTGTGGTATTTGCCATTATATGGTCTATATTAATTTATAACCCTATGGCACATTGGGTGTGGGGTGGTGGATTCCTCGCCAATCTAGGGGCTCTTGACTTTGCAGGTGGTCTTGTTATCCATGTATTGTCAGGTGTATCTGGCCTTGTGCTTTGTTTATTATTAGGTCGTCGTCGTGGTTATGGGCGCATGCCAATGTTACCGCATCATTTGCCTATGACGGTCCTAGGTGGGGCTATATTATGGTTCGGTTGGTTTGGTTTTAATGCGGGCTCAGCTCTTGGTGCTGGTCCATTAGCGGCAAATGCGGTCTTAACGACACAAATGTCTGCTGCTATTGGCATTGTAGGGTGGGTATTGGTAGAACGATATCATCGTGGTAAACCGACCGTGTTAGGCGCTGTATCTGGCGGCGTATCCGGTCTCGTTGCTATCACACCTGCAGCTGGTTTTGTAACACCTGTGGCGGCTATTCCAATCGGTTTTATTGGTGCTATTTGCTGCTATGTAGCAGTAGCTGTTTTAAAAAATAAGTTTGGCTATGATGATTCACTTGATGCCTTTGGGATTCATGGTGTAGGCGGTATGTGGGGTGCCATTGCTACCGGTTTGTTTGCTACGGTCAGTGTAAATCCTGATGGTGCAGATGGTCTATTTTATGGCGGTAATTTGCTAATTCCGCAATTGATTTCCCTCGTTGTAGCTATTGCTTTTGCTATTATTGGCACAATCATCATTTTCAAGGTAGTTAGTCTCTTTATGGATATGCGAGTTAGCATTAGTGCTGAATCCTTAGGTATTGATATTAGTGAACATGGCGAAGGTGCGTATAATCAATCTGAATTTAAGAGCAGTGGACGTTTTATTACCTCTGACCAACATTCTTTGGTTTAAACAATTTTTGTGAAAGCTAACTTTCATAAATGATACAATAGAAGTCATTAGCATATGGATAAGGTGATAGTATGAAACGAATGAAAAAAATAGATATCATTGCTCGAGCAGAGCAATTAGAAGATCTAAAAGATGCCTTAAACCGCATAGGTGTTCAAGGCATGACAGTCTCTCAAGTTTTTGGTTGTGGGTTGCAAAAAGGGCACACAGAAGTCTATCGGGGACAAGAATACTCAGTTAATCTTGTGCCTATGGTAAAGGTTGAAACTGTTGTGTGCGATGTACCAGTTGATTTGGTGATGGACACAGCGCGTGATACCTTGCAAACAGGTGAAGTAGGGGATGGCAAGATTTTCGTGTACGATGTAGAAGATTCTATGCGTATTAGAACTGGTACGCGTGGTACGAAAGCCGTTACCGACGATGAAGCATAATTATAAAACGCCCTTCGGATTTTTTCCGAAGGGCGTTGTTATTATAATATTATTTTGTGTCTTTGTTGGTTGTTTTCGTATGTTTAACCTTGATTAGAGGTTCGTCCTTTGTAGTGGCTTTTGTGTTAGCTTCCACTTTAGAACTAGTCTCTACCTTATCGGACGTATTGTCTGTTGGTGGTAAGAATGTACTGATTTCATTTTTGTGAGGCACATTCGTATTGGTTGTGGATGCTAGCTGAGCGCGTTGTGGAGCAATGAAAATTTCGTCCTTCGTGATTTTTACGTCATTTAATAGTAATTTAAATGCACTAGGGCTTACGAATAATTGACCATCTATCATACGTGGTGTAGGTAGCATAGATTCAGATGTATCAAGGTTGATGATTTTCAATTTGCCTTTTCTTACGATTTGCGCTTGATTAGGTTGAATTGCCAAGGTGGCAATATTCATATCTACCAATGCCGTCTTTGTTGGCGCGTCCCACGATACCTTATAGCCTAATGCTTCCGATACTTGGCGCAATGCTACGAGTGGTTGGCCGTCTACATAGGCTACGTTTTGATGGTCCTTCACCGGTTCTAATACCTTACCATCCACATTAATATGATGTTGTGTCGTTACGGACGCAGGTTTCTCTAAGTTTTGAGCTGGCGCCGGTGTTTCCATGCCGATGGCTGCATATGCTGGTTGCGCCATGCCTACTGTGAAAGCTAGCGCACCTAGAGCGATGCTAGATAAAATAAGTTGTTTTAATTTCATAAGGAACCTCCATAAGGTGTTATATCGTTCTGAATATAGTAATAGTACTAAATGTATATGAATATTTTATTATAAATTTTAATTTTATGCAATTAATAGTACAGCTATATAAGTTGTTAGTTTATTTTACATAAAGCATAAATTTAATAATAATTTATGCTTTACAAAAAAACTTTAATTATGTTATTCTGTTGATAGAAAAAATTATGATTTAATCATGATTGGTGTTGTTAGAGTATGTATTTAGGAGAGTTTTGTGAAGATAAAACGCTTAGTTCTTCTTAGTTTAGGTGTATTGGGGACATCTATGTCTTTTGGGGCATATGCAGTGAATCCGATTATGCCTATGGCTCAGCAAGAACAATTACAACAAGACCGTGAAATTCAACAGGAACGGAACCTTCGCTTAGATGCTGAGCGCGTAGGAACTGTTGTCAGTGAACCGGCACCTATAGACGTACCTTCAAATCAGAATGGTGCATCTTTTTTTATTCATCATATTCAGTTAGATGGTGTACCTAAGGAATTTGCTTTCTTACATAAGCTTGCACGTAAAAATGAAGAAAGAACAGTAACAGTAGCAGATGTTACTAATATACGTAATTCCCTTCAACGTAAGTTGCTAGATAGAGGTTTCGTTACCTCACAAGTATATATTCCAGAACAAAATGTAAATGCTGGGACTTTACAATTTATGGTTATGCCTGGACGTGTGGAAGATATTCGATATAGTGATTCTTCGGCTCATGGTCCTTGGCGCACTGCATTTTCTGTGCGTCCAGGAGATATCCTTAATATCCGAGATGTAGAACAAGGCTTGGAGCAGATGAAACGTGTATCATCTCAATCGGTAACAATGAAGTTACTTCCAGGTACATCTGTTGGTACTTCTATTATTGAACTATCGATTAAACAAGATAAACCAGTACATGGATCAATTAGTTTCGATAATAGTGGTCTAGAGTCTACAGGGGTATATCAAGGTAGTTTTACATCATCTTTTGACCAAGTTTTTAGAGCTAATGATACCTTTACTATGTCGCTGTCAGGTGACCTTAGCGGTTCGGGCAGTATAAAAGGAACTCGTGCAGCTAGTCTTAATTATGTAATACCTCATGGGAAAGATACGTTTAGTTTAGGCTTTTCTAAATCAAGATATCATCAAACTATTCAATCTAATCCTTATGATTTCACATACAGTGGTAAGTCCACTACTATGAAGGTGAAATGGAATCATGTTTGGTCGCGTACACAACGCGAAAAACGTGCATTTGATATTTCTATTAGCACACGTCACAATCATCGCTTTATTAATGATATGGAACTGCCTGTGCAAGCATTACGTACTACATCAATGGAGGTTGGTATTTCTAACCGTACATATATTGGGAATGCTACGCTGTACTCTCGTTTAGGATTTCAATGGGGGATAGGTGCACTTGGCGCACAACCTGAACATAAAGCCTCTGTTGCCATGGGAGGGCCTACATCTAGATATCATATGTGGCTTGTAGATGTAGATTATCGCAAACCATTTATTATGGGCCATCGACCGGCATCCTTCACATCTTCATTCCATGGACAGTGGGTGCAAGGGGGAAAAAGAGTATATAGTGTAGATACTATCAATATTGGTAATCGATATAGTATTTATGGCTTTGATGGTGAATATACACTTATGGGCGATAGTGGCTGGTATATACGCAATGAAGTATCCTCAGTTATTCCGCGGCTAAATACGGAACTATATCTTGGCCTTGATGTAGGGGCTGTATACGGTAAAAGTACAGAATCGTTAGTGGGAAAAAGTATTGCTGGTACAGCATTAGGTATACGTGGTAACTATGCATCAGGGCTCATGGTCGATGCATTTGTGAGTACCCCTTTATATAAACCGCAAGGCTATCATACGAAAAAGTTTTATAGCGGATTTACTATAGGGTACAGATTCTAATCTCAATATAATTATGACTGTATATGTGTTGAACTAGCATGTGTTGAGCTAGTATTTATATAATTGGAGAGTTGTATGTGTAAAACAAATCAAGAACGACGTACGCTGGGACGAAAGATATTGTCTTGGCTCACTTTTGGCGTATTTGTCGCCACTCAATCGATGGTGTTGGCAGCTCCTATTATGCCTGATAATAATGCTGCTATTACTGAACGGCCATTAGTTCAGGAAACAGCTAATCACATTCCAGTGGTTAATATTACGGCACCTACTAATAGTGGCGTCTCTATGAATAAATATGACCAATTTAATGTTGAAAAACAGGGTGCTATTCTAAATAACTCATATGTAACGAGTAAAACAGAACTTGCTGGTTATGTGCAAGGTAATAGTAACATGGTGAATGGTACTGCAAAGGTCATCGTAAACCAAATTACATCAGATGCACCAACATCTATGAGTGGCTATTTAGAAGTGGCGGGGCAAAAAGCCTCCGTTGTGGTTGCTAACCCTAACGGCATT
>NZ_CAKQFJ010000037.1 GCF_934230905.1 uncultured Veillonella sp.
TCACCAACGTTTACTTGACCACGTTCAACACGGCCAGTTGCTACTGTACCACGACCAGTGATTGTGAAAACGTCTTCTACAGGCATCAAGAAAGGTTTATCAGTATCACGAACTGGAGTTGGAATGTAGGAATCTACAGCATCCATCAATTCGTCGATTTTAGCTACATATTGAGCGTCGCCTTCCAAAGCTTTCAAAGCAGAACCTACGATAATAGGTACTTCGTCGCCAGGGAATTCGTAGGAAGAAAGAAGTTCACGAACTTCCATTTCAACCAATTCGATCAATTCTTCGTCATCAACCATGTCAGCTTTGTTCAAGAATACAACGATTGCAGGAACACCAACTTGGCGAGCCAACAAGATGTGTTCACGAGTTTGAGGCATAGGGCCATCAGCTGCGGAACATACCAAGATAGCGCCGTCCATTTGAGCCGCACCAGTGATCATGTTTTTAACATAGTCAGCATGGCCTGGGCAGTCAACGTGTGCATAGTGACGATTAGCAGTTTCGTATTCAACGTGTGCAGTGTTGATTGTGATACCACGTTCACGTTCTTCTGGAGCTTTATCGATATTGCTGTAATCTTGGAATTCAGCTTGACCTTTTTCAGCCAATACTTTAGTGATTGCAGCAGTCAAAGTAGTTTTACCATGGTCAACGTGACCGATTGTACCGATATTAACATGCGGTTTCGTACGTTCAAATTTTTCTTTTGCCATTTTAAATTATCCTCCGAGGAAAATAGTAATTCTATTAATCTAATGTAAGATTAACCGTTTTTCTTTGCTTGAATTTCTTCAGCAATTTTCTTAGGAACTTCTTCGTAATGATCGAATGTCATGGAGTAGTTACCGCGACCTTGAGTTTTGGAACGAAGGTCTGTTGCGTAACCGAACATTTCGCTCAATGGAACATATGCTTTGATATGTTGGTTACCATTACGAGCTTCCATGCCGTCCATACGACCACGACGGGAGTTCAAGTCACCGATAACGTCGCCCATGTATTCTTCAGGAACGTCTACTTCTACGGACATGTATGGTTCAAGCAATGCAGGGTCTGCTTTGCGAGCACCTTCTTTAAAGCCCATGGAACCAGCGATTTTGAAGGCCATTTCGTTGGAGTCAACGTCATGATAGGAGCCGTCAAATACGATAACTTTGATGTCAACCATTGGATAACCAGCAATAACACCGGATTCCATAGCTTCTTTAACACCATTTTCAACAGGTCCGATGTATTCACGAGGAATTGCACCACCTACGACCTTATTTTCAAATTCGAAGCCAGCACCTGGTTCTTGTGGAATCAATTCCAACCAGCAGTGACCATATTGACCACGACCACCAGATTGACGAACAAATTTACCTTCAGATTTAACAGCTTTACGGATAGTTTCACGATATGCTACTTGAGGTTTACCTACGTTACATTCTACTTTGAATTCACGGTTCATGCGGTCAACAATGATATCCAAGTGAAGTTCGCCCATACCGGAGATAATAGTTTGACCTGTTTCTTCATCAGTACGAACTTTGAAAGTAGGATCTTCTTCTGCCAAACGAGCAAGAGCTGTACCCATTTTTTCTTGGTCAGCTTTTGTTTTAGGTTCAACAGCAACAGAGATAACTGGTTCAGGGAATTCCATGGATTCAAGAATTACAGGATTCTTTTCGTCACAAAGAGTATCACCAGTAGTAGTATCTTTCAAGCCTACAGCTGCAGCAATGTCGCCAGCGTAAACCATGTCGATTTCTTTACGAGTGTTAGCGTGCATTTGAAGGATACGGCCAATACGTTCTTTCTTACCTTTTGTGGAGTTGAAAACGTAGGAACCGGATTCCAATGTACCGGAGTACACACGGAAGAACGCTAATTTACCAACATAAGGGTCAGCCATGATTTTGAATGCCAATGCGGAGAATGGTTCATCATCGGAAGAAGGACGAGTAGTTTCTTCTTCTGTACCAGGAACGACACCTTTAATAGCTGGAATGTCGATAGGAGCCGGCATGTAATCTACAACAGCGTCCAATAACATTTGTACACCTTTGTTTTTGTAGGAAGAACCACAAAGAACTGGGAACAATTGGTTAGCAATAACTGCTTTACGCAATGCTGTTTTCAATTCTTCAATGGAGATTTCTTCACCTTCCAAATATTTCATCATGATATCATCATCAGTTTCAGCGATAGCATCAATCATCATTTCGCGACGAGCTTCAGCTACTTCTTGATATTCTGCTGGGATATCAGTAATTTCATATTCTTTACCGTCATCGGATTTGTAAATTTCCGCTTTCATAGTCATCAAATCGATGATGCCTTCGAAAGTATCTTCAGCGCCGATTGGCACTTGGATAGCTACGGAATTTGCACCCAAACGGGATTTCATCATATCAACTACGTTGAAGAAGTCAGCACCTACTGTATCCATCTTATTTACATAAGCGATACGAGGTACGCCGTAGTTAGATGCTTGACGCCATACTGTTTCGGATTGAGGTTCAACGCCACCTTTAGCACTGAACACCGCTACGGAGCCATCAAGTACACGAAGAGAACGTTCTACTTCTACAGTAAAGTCAACGTGACCAGGAGTATCGATGATATTGATACGATGATCTTTCCAGTGACATGTTGTCGCCGCAGAAGTGATTGTGATACCACGTTCTTGTTCTTGCGCCATCCAGTCCATCGTAGCAGCACCTTCATGTACTTCGCCGATTTTGTGAACAATACCTGTATAGTAGAGGATACGTTCTGTAGTTGTTGTTTTACCAGCATCGATGTGAGCCATGATACCGATATTACGAGTTTTTGCTAGGGAAAACTCTCTTGCCACAGTTGTCACCTCTTATTACCAACGATAATGAGCAAATGCTTTATTAGCTTCTGCCATTTTATGAGTATCTTCTTTTTTCTTGATTGCAGCGCCTGCATTGTTGAAAGCGTCCATCAATTCGCCTGCTAAACGTTCTTTCATAGTGCGTTCACCACGAAGACGAGCGTAGTTTACAACCCAACGAATACCGAGGGTTTGACGGCGATCAGCACGAACTTCAACTGGCACTTGGTAGTTAGCACCACCGATACGGCGAGCACGTACTTCAAGTACAGGCATAACATTTTTCAATGCTTGATCAAAAACTTCCATTGGGTCTTGACCCATTTTGGAACGAATAATTTCAAATGCATCATATACGATAGTTTCAGCAATGCCTTTTTTGCCATCGTACATAACTTTGTTAATGAAACGTGTTACTAATTTGCTGTTGTACACCGGATCTGGAAGTACATCACGTTTCGGAACAGGGCCTTTTCTTGGCATGTTCAATTCCTCCTTTATAATGATGTGTGTTAATTTCGTTTAATAGCTAAAATTATTTTTTAGCTTTTTTCGCGCCATATTTGGAACGACTTTGCATACGGTTTTGTACGCCAGCTGTATCCAATGCACCACGAACGATGTGATAACGCACACCTGGAAGGTCTTTTACACGACCGCCTCTGATAAGTACAACACTGTGTTCTTGTAAATTGTGACCAATGCCTGGGATGTAAGCAGTTACTTCAATAGCGTTTGTCAAACGTACACGGGCAACTTTACGAAGCGCGGAGTTTGGTTTCTTTGGAGTAGCTGTGTACACACGAGTACATACACCACGTTTTTGTGGAGATTCTTGAAGCGCTGGAGCTGTAGATTTTTTAGTCAAGCTCATGCGACCTTTGCGTACTAGCTGATTGATTGTTGGCATTTGGGCACCTCCTTTCCAAATTTGAGATTTATAATTGATCCGTTATAACCAAGTGTTACATCGGATATTACCAAAATTAACGTAGGATGCCCACCGCTGTAGCCCGTACCTTAATGCGGCACGCACGACCGAGGTCATCCATCGTATGCTTATCGTCGAACGGTATATTATGTTCCACACAAGCCATCCGTACAGGATCTACTACGTAGCTATCACTATCGCAGCCGAGAAACACAAACTTAACAGAGCCTTTTGCAATTGATTTCATCGTTTGCTTAGCACCTATTGCTTTGTTCGCCGATGCTAAATGGGCAATGTCCATAGTTACATCTTCTCCTTACGAAACTATGCTCAGGGCACACTTACCCTCTAAGCACTATGTAAGTATATCAATTACTTAAACGCATGTCAAAGGGTTTTTAATACTCAAAACCGCTATTTTACTGTATTTAATATGTACACCTATCCGTGTGTATCATTTATAAGAATTACATGAAACATTCTCGTTTTTTTATACAAATATTGAAATTTCTACTTATTTTTATACACTTTATACATACTCAATCTTTTTAACGCAGTTTCATTATGCAAAATTGATATAATAAGAAAGAGATATTCCTAAATTATATACTAATCTAGAAATATCTCTTTTTATCTTTTAATCATAGTGGAATAAACTATATAGACTTATTCTTCTATGATTTCACCATCATCAGTTAATTCTAAAATTTCAGGAGCTTTTTTAACTACTTCAATTTTGCGGTAACGGCTCATACCTGTACCAGCAGGAATCAACTTACCAATGATAACATTTTCTTTAAGACCCAATAATGGATCAATTTTGCCTTTAATAGCAGCATCAGTAAGAACGCGTGTAGTTTCTTGGAAAGATGCAGCAGACAAGAAGGAGTCTGTAGCCAAAGCAGCTTTAGTAATCCCCAACAATGTGCGTTTACCTGTAGCATTTTCACGGCCATTTAATGTTAAACGACGATTTTCTTCATCAAATGTATTGATGTCAATCATATCGCCAGGAAGCATATCTGCATCTCCAGCTGTTTCAATCTTAACCTTATGAAGCATTTGTCGAACAATGACTTCAATGTGTTTATCATTAATTTCTACACCTTGAGATTTATATACTTTTTGTACTTCATATACAAGATAGCGTTGTGTAGCTTGTGTACCCATTACACGCATGATGTCATGAGGGTTAATGGAACCTTCTGTCAAACGTGCACCTAAGGATACAACATCACCATCTTTAACGATAATACGAGAACCATAAGGGATAAGGTAATCTAGTTCAATACCATCTTCACCTGTAATAAAAATAGTATTAGTACCTTTTTTACCTTCATTAGGTACAACACGTACTACACCTTCATTTTCCGCAATGATTGCATTACGTTTTGGTTTACGTGCTTCGAACAATTCTTCAACACGAGGCAAACCTTGTGTAATATCGTCACCTGCTACACCGCCTGTATGGAATGTACGCATTGTCAACTGTGTACCAGGTTCACCGATGGATTGCGCCGCAATAATACCAACTGCTTCACCGACTTGAACTTGATCACCTGTACCAAGATCACGGCCATAACACTTACGGCATACGCCATAAGGGCTGCGACAAGTCAATACGGAACGGATCTTAACAATATCGTAGTGTTTTACAACTTCATCAGCAAGTTCTTCTGTAATTTCACCATTCAACGGAACGATAACTTCACCAGTTTCCTTATTTACTAATTCTTCAGCTGCAATACGACCTACGATACGGTCTTTCAATGGTTCAATAATACCAGTACCTTCAACGATAGCTTCTACTTCAATACCGTTGATTTCATTATTACGTACTTGTACTTCTTTTACATCAGAGTTAAGAATTGCTTCAATACCTTCTTCTGTAAGGCGTGTATCAGCAGGATAGATTTCTACACCATTGCTATCCACGATAGCATTCACAGTATCCTTATTCAACATGTTTTGAACCATAGTTTCTTTCAATGTTGCACGGATACTATCGTCGCTTTCACCAAGAAGGATTTTTTGAACTAAATTAGTATGGTTAATATCGCTATCAGAGCCCAAATGCGCACCACGCAAGGAGATAGCTGTTACACCAGCATCTGAGATATCAGCTAAGCTTTGTTCATCAAGAATAGTTTCTGCAGGAACAGCCAATTCACCTGTTTCAGCATTTATTACATCTTTATCGAGAACACGACCAATCAACTTGTCTTTCAACATTTCAAGAGCTTGACGAGGTGATGTAGCCAAACGTGCGCGTTCACGAACGAGATCGATACCTACAACGTCACAATCGTCCTCACGAACGATAACGTCTTGAGATACATCAACAAGACGACGAGTCAAATAACCGGAGTCAGCTGTACGAAGTGCTGTATCAGCCAAACCTTTACGAGCACCATGAGAGGACGTAAAGTAATCCAATACGGTCAAACCTTCTTTAAAGTTTGCCTTGATTGGCAAGTCGATGATACGACCAGATGGATCAGCCATCAACCCACGCATACCAGCAAGCTGACGAATTTGTTGTTTGTTACCGCGGGCACCGGAGATAGCCATCATATATACAGGGTTAAAGCCATCTTTATCGCGCGCCATATTATCCATCATGGCATCCGTAACATCTTCTGTTGCTTTTGTCCACAATTGGATAGTTTTGCGGTAACGTTCTTCTTCTGTAATGAGACCACGACGGTATAAACGAGATACTTTTTCTACGTCTTGTTCTGCAGTATCGAGTAAATCGAATTTTTCTTCTGGTACTTTAATATCCGCAATAGCTACTGTCATACCTGCACGACGTGCAAAGGAATAACCAAGAGATTTAATTCTGTCTAAGAGTTCAGCAGTTTTTTCATTGCCGAATAATTGGAAACATTGATCTACAAGTTTACCAACGGTCTTCTTATCCATAACCTTACCTAATGTGTAAGTACCATCTTCTTTTTGTTCATATTGCCATAATTCTGGGAACAAAGCGTTATTAAAGATCAAACGACCAGCTGTGGTTTCTACACGACCGTGTTCCGGCAAACGAATGTATAAAATATCTTGCAAACCGATAACATGAGAGTCGTAAGCAAGCATTACTTCATCATAAGTAGCAAACGTTTTTGCTTTATCACGTGTATCTTCGCGTACAACTGTTAGGTAGTATGTGCCCAAAATCATATCTTGAGATGGAATAGCAACTGGCTTACCGTCTTTTGTTGATAAAATATTATGAACGGAAAGCATCAATGTACGAGCTTCGGATTGAGCTTCTACGGACAATGGTAAATGACAAGCCATTTGGTCACCATCAAAATCGGCGTTGAAGGCTGTACATACCAATGGATGCAATTTAATAGCACGACCTTCCCAAAGGATTGGTTCGAAGGCTTGGATACCAAGTCTATGCAATGTAGGGGCACGGTTCAATAGAACTGGATGTTCTTTGATAACCTCTTCCAAGGATTCCCATACACCAGGACCTACGCGTTCCACTTGGCGCTTAGCAGCCTTAATATTGGATGCTTGTCCACGTTCTACCAAGCGTTTCATAACAAATGGTTTGAACAATTCCAATGCCATTTCTTTAGGCAAACCACATTGGTGCATTTTGAGTTCAGGACCTACTACGATAACGGAACGACCCGAGTAGTCAACACGTTTACCGAGCAAGTTTTGACGGAAACGACCTTGTTTACCTTTCAGCATATCGGACAAGGATTTTAATGGGCGGTTGCCAGGGCCTGTTACAGGACGACCACGACGACCATTATCAATCAATGCATCAACCGCTTCTTGAAGCATGCGTTTTTCGTTGCGCACAATAATATCAGGAGCACCTAAGTCCAACAAACGTTTCAAACGATTATTACGGTTGATAACACGACGGTATAAATCGTTGAGGTCAGAGGTAGCAAAACGACCACCATCCAATTGAACCATAGGTCGCAATTCAGGTGGGATAACAGGAACAACATCCATAATCATCCATTCTGGGCGGTTACCAGATTGACGGAATGCTTCTACAACTTCTAAACGGCGAACTGCACGAATTTTACGTTGACCACTGGCAGTATTCAACTCTTCACGCAATTCTGCATTCAATTGTTCTAAATCAAGTTCAGACAATAATGCTTTTACAGCTTCTGCCCCCATGTCGATACATACGAATAAGATTTCTTCTGTAGCACCTAATTCGTAGCGTTCTTCACGAGTTAATTCTTCATATTCTTTATCGGCTTCTGGTATTGTAGCATCTTCACGAAGTGCTTCATTATAACGTTCTTTACGTTGTGCTTCGCGAACAATAGCCAAACGTTCATTACGTTGTGCCACAGTTTCAATAACTACAGATTTACCACCGATAGAATATCCTTCTTCGTTGAATTGAGCTTCATATTCACGGTATTCTTGCTCAGATAATAATTGGCGTTTGGCCAATGGACTACCTGCAGGATCAACTACGATATAGGAAGCAAAATACAATACGCGTTCCAAAGAACGTGGGGATACATCAAGGATAAGGCCCATACGAGATGGAATACCCTTAAAATACCAAATGTGGGAAACAGGGGTAGCCAATTCAATATGGCCCATACGTTCACGACGTACTTTAGCGCGAGTTACTTCTACGCCACATTTATCGCAGACAACACCTTTATGGCGTATGCGTTTATATTTACCGCAGTGACATTCCCAATCTTTTGTTGGTCCAAAAATGCGTTCGCAAAATAGACCATCACGTTCTGGCTTTAACGTACGGTAGTTAATTGTTTCTGGTTTTTTAACTTCCCCATGAGACCATTCTAAAATCTGCTCTGGAGAGGCTAAACCGATTCGCATGGAATCAAATTCATTTACGTCTAGCACTACTATCGCTCCCTTCCTTATATTCAGTGTCAGTCTTCATCTGCGGAGGATTCACTAATTGGATATGCTAATTGGCTAAGAATATCATCATCGCCACCATTAGATACTTCTTCCTCTGCTTCTGGTTCTACAACTGTTACTTCATCTGTTTCAACAGCATCGCCGTCCATAACATCTTCAATACCAGTTTCAACCACTTCATCTTCGTCATCAAGTTCTTTCATAACAACTTCTTCTTGATCTTCGTTCAAGATTTTTACATCAAGGCCGATACTTTGAAGTTCTTTGAGCAATACTTTGAAGGACTCAGGCACACCTGGTTCAGGAATATTTTCACCTTTAACAATTTTTTCGTATGCTTTCACACGACCAACAACGTCATCAGACTTAACCGTTAATAGCTCTTGAAGAGTATAGGCTGCGCCATATGCTTCGAGAGCCCAAACTTCCATTTCCCCAAAACGTTGACCACCAAATTGAGCTTTACCACCCAATGGTTGTTGCGTAACAAGGGAGTACGGACCTGTGGAGCGCGCATGAATCTTATCATCAACCAAATGGTGAAGTTTCAACATGTATACGTAACCAACTGTAACGCGGTTATCCATAGGTTCACCAGTACGGCCATCGTACAATACAGTTTTACCATCATTTGGACGACCAGCTATATCCAATGTTTCAAATACATCTTTTTCATGTGCACCGTCGAATACAGGTGTAGCAATATGAATACCAGCTACATCTGGTTTTGGCATGCCATATGTATCATAGTCATAGCCTAATTTTTCCAAATCATTGCGAATTTCAATGCGTTTAGCACGAGCTTCTTCAATGTGATTCAATGTAGCACGTACCTTATTAATGCGTTCTAACTCTTCTACAAGAGCTGGATCCATTTCAGGTGCTTCTTCTTCTGTGCCAAAATATTCCATATGAAGTGCATTATATTTAGATTCTAATGCTTTCAATTCATTGTAACGAGCTTCGCCACCAAGTGCAGCCAATTTCTTTTGTGCTGCTTCTTCTACGTGACCCATGATTTGAGATTTTAAATCAATGATTTTTTCATCAATATCAAAATGAGCTACTGTTACATCTTCTTTTGCTTGAGCTTCTAATTCTTCAATTTCAGCATATAACTTACGAATAGCATCAATTTGTTCCCAATAGGATTCATCAGTGCGTGCTTCTTTCAATACATTTTGAATATGAAGATCAGTTGCTTTAATTTTCATGCCCAGTCCTTGAACAGCCCAACCTAAGTGAGTTTCAAGAACCTGACCAATATTCATACGAGAAGGTACGCCCAATGGATTCAATACGATTTGTACTGGAGTACCATCTGGAAGGAATGGCATATCTTCTTTTCTCATAACGCGAGAAACGACACCTTTATTACCATGACGGCCGGCCATTTTATCGCCTTCATGAATTTTACGTTTTTGAGCAATATAAACGCGAACAAGTTTATTTACACCTGGTTGTAACTCATCACCATTTTCGCGTGTAAAGACTTTAACATCTACAACTTTACCACATTCACCATGAGGTACACGTAGAGAGGTATCGCGAACTTCGCGTTCTTTATCACCAAAGATAGCACGTAACAAACGTTCTTCTGGTGTTAATTCAGTTTCACCTTTTGGTGTAGCCTTACCAACGAGGATATCACCAGGATGTACTTCTGCACCAATGCAGATGATACCATCTTCGTCTAGATTTTTAAGTGTATCATCACCAGTATTAGGCAATTCACGAGTGATTTCTTCGGCACCTAGTTTAGTGTCGCGCGCATCACATTCGTATTCTTCAATATGAATGGATGTATAGATATCTTCTTTGCAAAGTTCTTCACTAAGCAAGATAGCATCTTCGTAGTTATAACCTTCCCAAGGCATGAACGCTACAAGAACATTGAAGCCAAGAGCCAATTCACCACCATCAGTAGCAGGACCATCGGCCAATACTTGACCTTTTACAACATGGTCACCACGGTTAACGATTGGTTTTTGGTTAAAGCATGTGGATTGGTTAGAACGAAGGAATTTATTCAAACGGTATGTATCAACACGACCATCGCTATCGCGAAGAACGTGGATTTCATTACCCCAGCAACGTACGACTTTACCCGCTTCGCGTGCCAATACACAAACACCGGAGTCTGTAGCAGCTGTATATTCCATACCTGTACCAACTAAAGGTGCTTGAGCACGAAGCAAAGGCACTGCTTGACGTTGCATGTTCGCACCCATCAAGGCACGGTTCGCATCATCGTTTTCGAGGAATGGAATCATAGCTGTACCAATAGATACAACTTCTTTTGGACTAACGTCCATGTAATCAACCTTATCAGGTGTTACTTCTAATACGTCATGACCACGACGACATGCTACATGATCATTAGCAAAACAACCTTCTGCATCAAGAGGGGAGTTCGCTTGGGCAATTGTCATGCCTTCTTCTTCATCGGCAGTCATATAAGCAACGCTTTCAGATACGCGTACTTTAACAACTTTATCTGCATCAGCACCTTCGCCATAAATCTTTTCAACCTTACGATATGGAGCTTCGATAAAACCAAACTCATTAACCTTCGCATAGTTAGATAAGGAGTTAATCAAGCCAATGTTAGGACCTTCTGGAGTTTCAATAGGACACATACGGCCATAGTGAGAGTGATGCACGTCACGAACTTCGAAACCAGCACGTTCACGAGATAAACCGCCAGGTCCAAGAGCAGATAGACGACGTTTATGTGTCAATTCCGCTAATGGATTTGTTTGGTCCATAAATTGAGACAACTGAGAAGAACCAAAGAATTCTTTAATAGCTGCTACTACAGGTCGAATATTAATCAATGCTTGTGGTGTGATAGATTCAATTTCTTGAATTGTCATACGTTCACGCACAACACGTTCCATACGAGTCAAACCGATACGGAATTGATTTTGTAATAATTCGCCTACACAACGAAGGCGACGGTTACCCAAATGGTCAATATCATCTGTATGACCAGCACCATCCATCAAATTCAAAAGGTAAGAGATATTAGCAATCATATCTTCTCTTGTAACTGTACGATGGTTAAATTCTAAGTTACAGTTATTGCAAATGATTTTGGATACTACACCATCTGGATTAGTGATATAGAATTCAGCAAAACCTTCACCACCGAATACACCGCTGTTAGCAACGATGTCAAGTTGTTCTTCTCCAACTTGTACACCTGCATCAAGGATGATTTCACCTGTTTCAGTATCAACAATTGGTTGTGCCAATGTTTGACCCAACATACGTTGACGCCAACCTAGTTTTTTGTTTAATTTATAACGACCTACGCGCGCTAAGTCATAACGGCGAGCATCGAAGAATAAATTATCGAATAAATTACGGGCAGATTCTACAGTAGGAGGTTCACCTGGACGTAATTTTTTATAGATTTCTACCAATGCTTCATCAGCAGATTGAGTTGTATCTTTTTCTAATGTACGAACAATACGTTCATCGTATACTGGCAAGCCATCTTCGTCTGTTTGACCGTTCCAGAAAAGGTCAAGAATACTTTCATTTGTATCCCAACCTAATGCACGAACAAGAACAGTAGCTGGCAATTTACGGTTGCGGTCAATCCGAACAGCCACAACTTCGCTAGCATCTGTTTCTAATTCGATCCAAGCACCACGATTTGGAATAACTGTGGATTCATACAAACGGTTACCCATAGTATCGATTTCTTTACCATAGTAAACGCCAGGGGAACGAACTAATTGAGATACGATAACACGTTCTGCACCATTAATAATAAAAGTGCCTGTATCCGTCATCAATGGGAAATCACCCATAAATACTTCTTGCTCTTTAATGTCCATATTTTCAGGATCATTATTAACTAAACGGATATTTACACGAAGTGGTGCTGCGTATGTAGCATCACGATTTTTACACTCATTAATATCATACTTAGGCTCACCTAAGCTAAAACCTTCAAAAGAAAGTACTAAATTACCTGAATTGTCTTTAATCGGAGAAATATCGTTGAAAATATTTTGTAAACCGCTCTCCAAGAACCATTCGTACGATTTACGCTGAATGTCCAACAAATGCGGCATCTTAATAACTTCGTTAATTTTTGCATATGTATAACGAGTCCGTTTGCCTACCTGTTCAGGTTTGAACATATGTGCTTTCCCTCCTTCAAATACACTGGTCCACCATATTTCTATAACGGCATAGAAAAGACATCTTACAGGTCTCAGTTTTCCTGCTTTAATAACGCCAAATAAGCAAGGCCTTTTTTCATTTAAAAATAACCTTGCTCTGTTCATTATCCAAGCACAACCTTGGAAGAAAACCCTTAATACGTAAGTTATAGCTTCTACATGGAAAAGTAGAAAATGCTACTTTTGCAATTTATAATTCTATCATCATACAAAAAAGCTGTCAACCAAAAGGCTAACAGCTTTCATATTTTTCATTTATGATTCATATTATATAACAAAGTTCATTTATTAAAACTAATTGCCTTTGTTTTTTAATAAATTAGCCCCTGCAATACCAGGTCGTGTCATTTCTTTAGGAGAAAGAATATGATTGATTTCTTCTTCAGTCAATAAACCTTTTTCTAAAATAATATCGCGAATAGCACGTCCAGATGTATATGCCTCTTTCGCAAGAGCAGAAGCAGTTTCATAACCAAGATGTGGTAATAACGCAGTTACAATACCAACAGAACGATTCAACCAGTATTCACATTGTTCACGATCCACTTCAAGATCTACAAGCAATTTATCTACAAATGTGTTAACGCCATTTTTAAGATAGCAAAGATTATTAAACAAGTTATATGCCAATACAGGTTCCATTACATTTAGCTCAAATTGACCATTTTCTACAGCCAATGTAATAGTAAGATCATTACCGATAACTTGATAACACACTTGATTCAATACTTCAGCGATAACAGGATTAACCTTACCAGGCATAATGGAAGAACCAGGTTGTCGAGCCGGTAACTTTAATTCCCCAATACCACAACGAGGACCAGATGCCATCAATCGGAAGTCATTCGCCATTTTAATCAATACGAGAGCCGTAACTTTCAACCCACTAGAAATATCTGCAAAAATATCGGTATTATTAGTAGCATCAATTAAATTATCCGCTGTATAGAACGGTTCACCTACGACTTCACTCAATTCATAAGCTACATCATGAATGTAATTTGGTTCCGCATTAAGACCAGTACCAACGGCAGTAGCCCCCATGTTAATTACGTGAGCACCTTCAACAGCAGATTTAATACGTCTAATACCACGGCGAATGCCTGATGCATACGCCCCCATTTCTTGTCCCAACGTAATTGGCACAGCATCTTGTAAATGAGTACGACCCATTTTTAAGATTTCACTATATTCATCAGCCTTTTTCTCAAGCTCATCAACTAGACGTTGCAACGCTTCAAGTAAAGGTTTAGATTTTAGAATTGCACAGACCTTAATAGCAGTTGGAAATGCATCATTCGTAGATTGCGCCATATTACAGTGATTATTAGGACTTACAAAATCATAGCTTCCTTTGGGATGTCCTAAAATTTCACAAGCACGATTTGCTAATACTTCATTCATATTCATATTGACAGAGGTACCAGCACCACCTTGAATTGGATCAACTGGAAATTGATCTGCAAATTGACCTGCAATCACTTCATCTGCAGCTTGAACAATGGCTTTACCAATAGAAACATTGAGACGACCTGTTTTCATATTAGCTAAAGCAGATGCTTTTTTTACCATTGCTAAGGCTTTGATAAAATCTTGATCTAAATGTTTTCCTGTAATATGAAAGTTTTCTAGTGCCCGAATTGTTTGTACTCCATAATATAGCTCATCAGCAACTTCTAATTCACCTAGGAAATCATGTTCTTTTCTCATAACTGCCCTTCTTTCAATCAAATATATATCACATTCAAAATATATTGTATAAAATGGTCTTTCTTTTGAATTTATTATACCATGTATTTTGTATACATAAAAGTCATTTAATATATTCCTTATAAACAATATTCTATATAATTTATTTCATATCATATCTGAACTATTCAAAGTATAATAAAATATAGGAATGTAGTATTAACAAAAAGGAGTTGTTTACAATTAACATTAGTTACAGAACACAAATCATAGCTTTATTTATTATTACAATTATAAGTTATGGTTTTTATAATGCGTATCTACCAATTACGGATCCAGTAGAATCTAACTATGTATTAAGCGCCATAACCATGTTGAATCACAATTCCTGGATTTCTCCTATGATTTATGACCACGTATGGTATGATAAACCACCATTAACATATTGGGCACTTATGATATGTTATAAGTTATTTGGTATTTCCGATTTTGTATCACGAATTCCAAATACATTGATTGCAGGGGCTAGTGTATCGCTCATGTATCATATAGTATATCGTATCAAACAATCCATACCAATCGCTGTAACTAGTGCCATTCTGTTGATGAGCACGTTACAATTTTGGTATATATCACATGCAATTGTGACAGATGGATTTTTATTTTTCTTTAATTTAGCCATCTTCGGCTATACTTACCTAGCTTTTACAAACAAAGATAAAACGTCTATGGTAAAAGCTTATGTAGCCGCCGCATTAGCAGTATTAACAAAAGGACCAATCGGTTTATTATTACCAGGGCTCATCTTATTGCTATATATAGTTTTACGGAAGATATTACAACCGAAAGATATAGAATCTACAATAGTAAAGAATCTAAAAATAGCTTTTAATCCACTTGGTATTTTACTATTTTTTATAATTGCTAGCCCTTGGTACCTGGCAATGTATGCAATCCATGGGCAAGATTTTATAAATGGCTTTTTAGGTCTTCAAAATGTAGGGCGTGCCCTTATATCAGAACATCCAAAATTTGATGTATGGTATTACTATCTCGTCATTACACCACTTGCTTTATTGCCCTGGACACCTGTTGTCATATACCACTTACGCAAGTTAAAGTGGAAAGACCCACTAAATCTACTTGGTGCCATCTGGTTTGTTACTATCTTACTATTTTATTCTATTGTAGCGACTAAGTATTTAACCTATACACTACCTGCAATAATTCCATGTATCATATGGGGCGGTGACACGATTGTTAGCTTGCTTTCACAATCTAAGCTATCTAAACATTTTAACTATTTAGTATTACTACCATTAGGTATATATACATGTATTCTAGGAATCGGCGTGGCACTTAGTGCCAGTGACTACATCTTAGATTATATAATCATAATCAGCTTAGGAGCTCTACTATTTAAAATATCTAAACACTATATCAAAACAGCTCCACAGCTTAGCGCTTTACTCTTAATTCCAATATTAGCCCTATATACAGCTGTTACCATTTCAGTAGCACCAATATTAACGAGTCAATCTGGGATTCAATTTAAATCGTATCTAGAAGATACAAATCAACCAGTCTTTGTATATGGCGGATATTATACTTCTCTTGTGTATTATACAGACCATATACCAACACAAGTATATTTAAATAAAGACGATGACGAACGTTGGGCTAAGGCAAGAAATATTATGCCTACCATCACTAAAGATGAGTTTTTAGATCAACTTCAAAAAAAATCAAATGCCATCGTCATAGTTCCTAACAGAAATATAAAAGACTTTGAAGATTCTGCTGCAGCCATCATTACCAAACCTTTAGGTAAAACTAATGGAGCTACAGTATATAAAGTACAAGATGCTATATCATTTTAATAGAGCGTGTCCTTCGGGGCACGCTTTTTAATATCAATTTTATACAGAGTCATTTCACAGTAATCAGAACGCAAAAAAGG
>NZ_CAKQFJ010000038.1 GCF_934230905.1 uncultured Veillonella sp.
GCATGCATTTCTTCATATGCTACTGGAACAACTTTTGTAAATCTATTTACAAAATTATTCCAATTTTCTAGAATATGACGACCTTTAGCAGAGTTAGTATGCAATACGTGTTGCTCTACTAATTCTTTAATGCGTTTAAGATCATCATTATTGACAGGTCGTAATTCAACTAGACCTTTGTTTACATAACGTTCATCACAGTCGAGAATATATGCATAGCCACCGGACATACCTGCTGCAAAGTTACGACCAATTTTGCCAAGTACGAGAACCTCGCCACCAGTCATGTATTCACAGCCATGATCGCCTACTCCTTCTACAACAGCAGTAATACCACTATTACGAACGGCAAACCGTTCACCAGCTACACCATTAATATAGGATTTACCAGATGTAGCACCATAGAATGCAACGTTACCGATAAGGATATTTTCATCAGCTTCAAAGATAGATTTCTTAGGAGGATAAACAACGATGGTACCGCCAGATAAACCTTTACCGAGGTAGTCATTCGCATCCCCTTCGAGTTCTAATGTCATACCTTTTGGAATGAAAGCACCAAAGGATTGACCTGCAGAACCTTCAAAGTTCAACTTAATTGTGTTATCTGGAAGTCCGCTTTCACCATAACGACGTGTTACCTCAGACCCAACCAATGTACCTACTACACGGTTAATATTGTTAATAGCCAATTTAGCGCGAATAGGTTTTTGATCTTCTATAGCAGGACGGCACATACGCAAGAGTTTAGACATATCCAATGTGCGTTCCAATTCATGATCTTGATCAGTCGTATGCATATGACCAACAGATGCATCGATATATGGATGGAACAAAATGCGTTTTAAATCAACACGGGACAACTTGAAGTTATCATCTTGAGATTTTTGACGGACAAGATCAATACGACCAACGAGTTCAGCTACAGAACGAATACCTAAGCGAGCCATGATTTCACGCAATTCACGAGCAATGAAAATCATAAGATTTTCTACATATTCAGGTTTACCATTGAAACGAGCACGCAATTTTTCATCTTGTGTAGCTACGCCATAAGGACATGTGTTGAGGTTACATACACGAGCCATTTTACAGCCTACTGCTACAAGTGGTAATGTACCGAAACCGAACAACTCAGCACCGAGCATGGCTGCAACAGCTACATCAAAACCAGTCATCAATTTAGAGTCTACTTCTAATTGAACACGATCACGCAAACGGTTGAGCATCAATGTTTGATGAGTTTCAGACAAGCCAAGTTCCCAAGGCACACCAGCGTGTTTTACAGATGTACGGCCAGCCGCACCTGTACCACCATCATAACCAGAAATCAAGATATTATCCGCTTTCGCTTTCGCAACACCAGCCGCGATAGTACCAACGCCAGCTTCGGATGTCAATTTAACGGAAATACGAGCATCTTTATTAACGCATTTCAAATCATAAATCAATTCCGCCAAGTCTTCGATAGAATAAATATCATGATGTGGTGGAGGAGATACAAGTTCTACGCCTGGTGTAGAGTGACGAGCCTTACCAATTTCAGGATATACCTTTTTACCTGGTAATTGACCACCTTCACCTGGTTTAGCACCTTGTGCACACTTGATTTGCAATTCTTTTGCATGAAGCAAGTAGTTAGCAGTTACACCGAAACGACCGGATGCAATTTGTTTTACCTCGGAATTCATGCTATCTCCGTTAGGTAATGGTTTGAAACGTGCAGAATCTTCGCCACCTTCACCAGAGTTAGATGTAGAACCTAAACGATTCATAGCGATTGCAATAGTTTCATGTGCTTCTTTACTGATAGCGCCATAACTCATAGCGCCTGCCTTGAAACGTTTTACAATAGATTTTTCAGATTCCACCTCTTCAATAGGAATGCCGCCGCCAACAGGATAGTTCAATTCCATTAAAGAACGCAATGTAACGTGGTAATCATTGCGAATCGCTTTAGAATATTCCTTATATTTCGCATAATCTCCATTGATTAGAGATTCTTGTAATAGCTCAATAGTCTTAGGATTGTATAAATGTTCTTCCCCATCTTTTACAGGACCATACCAACCGCCTGGTTCAAGAACAGATTCATTTTGTTTGAAAGCTCGATCAAAACGAGCCAATGCTTCTGTAGTAACACCATACAAACCAATACCACCAATGCGTGTTGGAGTATTTACGAAATATTTATTAATAAAATCAGAGTTAAGACCTAATGCTTCAAAGATTTGAGCACCATGATAGGAGCGAACAGTGGAGATACCCATTTTGGACATAACCTTCATGATGCCACCAACAGCAGCTTTTATGTAGTTTTGTTCAGCTTTTTCTAATGTAATATCACCAAGACGTTTTCGTGCGTGTAAATCTTTTACTGTTTCAAAGGCTAAATAAGGATTAATAGCAGTGACACCATAACCAATCAATGTACAGAAATGATGTACCTCACGAGGCTCACCAGATTCAAGAATCAAACCAATTTCTGTACGCAATACTTTGCGAATCAAATGATTATGAACCGCTGCAACTGCTAATAATGCAGGGATTGGTGCATGATGTTCATCAACACCACGGTCGGATAAAATCAATACATTTTGCTCTGTACGTGCTGCTTCTTCCGCTTTTTCACACAATTCCTTAAGTGCTTCACGCATGCCTTCCACACCCTTGGATGGATCAAAGAGAATTGGCAATGTGACGGATTTCATACGACGACAAGACAATGCTTTGATGGATGCCAAGTCTTTATTTGTAATGATAGGCGTACGCATAGACAATGCATAAGTACCTGTCTTATTAGGATCTGTTAAGTTACCAGAATTACCAAGCATTACACGTGTAGATGTAACCATTTCTTCACGAATGGAATCGATAGGAGGATTGGTTACTTGTGCAAACATTTGCTTAAAGTAGTTATATAACAGTTGTGGCTTTTCAGAGAGAATTGCTAACGGTGCATCAGCCCCCATTGCGCCTACAGGATCTTTACCATCCTTTGCCATAGGCACAATCATACGAACCATATCTTCTTGGGTATAGCCAAATGCTTGTTGTTGCTTAAATAAATCATCTACAGATGGGATATCGCTTTCATCAGCTTGTGTAATTTCAGACAAGTGAATAACGTGTTCTTTCACCCATTCATGATAAGGCAATTCCGTAGCAATTCGTTGCTTAATTTCATCATCGGAAATAATACGTTGTTCTGCTGTATCAATGAGGAGCATTTTCCCCGGTTCCAAACGACCTTTAGCACGAATATTTTCTGCATCTTCATTTACAACACCAACTTCAGATGCCATGATAACACGGTCATCAGTTGTGACATAGTAACGAGCAGGACGTAAACCATTACGGTCAAGAACACCACCAATAACTGTACCATCAGTAAAGCCCATCGCAGCAGGTCCATCCCATGGTTCCATCATAAAGCTATTGAACTCATAGAAATCATGTTTTTCTTGGCTCATAAGATTATTACGTTCCCAAGGTTCAGGAATCATCATCATAATAGCATGAGGCAAAGAACGACCTGTCATATGCAAGAATTCCAATGTATTATCGAACATAGCAGAATCAGAACCACTATCGTCTACTACAGGGAATACCTTTTTAATATCTGGGAAAAACGGAGATTCCGCTTTACCTTCACGAGCATTGATCCAGTTTACGTTACCACGAATTGTGTTAATTTCACCATTATGAACTAGGAAACGGTTAGGATGTGCCCGAGCCCAGCTTGGGAATGTATTCGTACTAAAACGAGAATGTACCATGGCAAGAGCAGATGTAAAATCAAGATCGCTCAAGTCTAGATAAAAATCACGTAATTGACCAGGAGTTAACATGCCTTTATAAACAATTGTTTTAGAGGACAAAGATGCAATATAGAAATCGCTAGATAACTCTTTACTCAAAGGTATAATGCGTTTTTCTGCCAATTTACGAATAATATATAATTTACGTTCAAACTCTTCGCTATTTGTTACATCAGGACCTTTTCCGATTAGAATCTGAATCATCCAAGGGCGAATGGCAGCTGCTTCTTTACCAACTTTAGTGCCATCTACCGGTACTTCACGCCAACCAAGAACAATTTGGCCTTCTTCTCGTACAACTTCCTCAAAAATACGTTTTTGCTCATTACGAAGACTTTCATATTTGTGTGCAAAAACCATACCCACACCGTATTCGCCTGCTGCCGGCAAATTAATGCCTAACACTTCGCATTCACGTTTAAAAAATTCATGTGGAATTTGAACTAAAATACCTGCGCCATCACCGGTATCCTTATCTGCACCAGCACCACCACGATGTTCAAGACGCTCTAAAATACGCAAGCCATCATCGATGATATCATGGGATTTTTTGCCTTTAATATTTACGACAAAACCCATACCACAGGCATCTTTTTCAAATTGGCTACTATACATGCCATTTGCTTCGAGTCTAGCCTGATCTAAACGTTGTTGTTTAATAACGCTACCATTCATCTCCATAGCTTTTGTACTCCTTCTCATATCACTTGATGTTTCATAAAAGTCTATACATCATAATATAGGCTTTGTGAAAGTTACTACCATTTCAATATTCATATAAAATTTAAATTCTATAGAATTTGATGTCTATACACAGTATACCAAAGTCCACTGTAATTTGATAATATAAATACCGCAACCTAAGTTGCGGTAAAATCATAACCATATGCGTATTTTGTATACATGATTCACTATACTAAAAATGGGTGTTAAAAATTTGGAGCTAGTCACTTCAAGTTCCCTTTAGGAATACGTAACATCAAAAATTTTAACACCCATTATTTTTACGTAATAAACAGTCTGCTATTCAAATTAAGCAAAAATATCTGCTAAACGATCTTCATCAATTAACGTTCCTACATAGAAATCGCTAAAGATTCCATATCTTGCGCTAGCTTCTTCAAATCGCATATCGTAAACAATTTTCTTAAATTGGATATCGTCATCACTAAAAATAGTAACGCCCCATTCCCAATCGTCAAGGCCCACACCACCTGTGGTGTATTCAGACAATACCTCTAAATAAGGTCTACCTGTGATGCCATGCTCACGCATCATACGACCGCGTTCTTCTGGAGGCAACATATACCAATTATCATTGCCTTCACGTTTCTTCGTCATATTATAAAAACAAATATATTTATCCTTTGGTACAGTTGGATACAATTTCGCATCCACTTCAGGCGTATCAAGCTTAGCTTTCACATATGCACTAACCTCTGTTACAGACGTATACGAATAGGTTTGAACAAGCACAGACGCAATCGTTAAACGACGGAATTTGCGTTCCCATTTCGCCAAATCCTCAAGAGAGGGCGCCAAAATCCACAATAAAAGATCACCCTTATAACCATTCACATCATAAAACGCATAACTTCCCTCTTGGGCTTGATGCATGGACTCCAACTCAGCTAAAAAACCTTTTAACTCTGCACGAGCCTCCTCTTTTTCAGCCTCCTCAAAACAATTCCACGCACTAAAATCCATGGAAAATACCATATGTTGACTATGCCAACCCTCTACTGTAGGAATTGCCTTACCCATAAGATCACTCCTTTTCACATAAAATATATAAAAAACACGATTCACAATTACAAAAATCAATTACATAAGTCGAGGCCCTAGACCGAAGACCGTTAAGCTAGCTGGAGCTGAAGGAGGATTATCCATCACCGGCAACGTAGTACTCATGCCAACAGCCTACTGAAACCCATCCAGAACCGGCCACGTAAGATTATCTAGACAACCGCTGCACAAGTTCCTTAGCCTGTTTTACCCCATCTGGAATTCCAATTCCATCAAAAGGTGTCCCTATCAAATACAAATTAGGGTACTGTTTTTTTACATGCTCCCGAACAGCAGTAATAGCAGCACGATGCCCAACATTGTACTGAGGCATACAATGGATTAAACGATTAATCTTAATCCATTCTGGACTAGCTTTGAAGCCCATAATCCGTTGAATCTCTTTAAGCGCTAAGCCTGAAAGCTCTTCATCACTATACCGTTCTACTACATCATTACCAGGTTTACCGATAAAAACACGAAGAATAATTTTATCATCAGGTGTTGTTTGCGGCCATTTTTGATTCAAAATAGTACAAGCAGTTAATGGTGTATCTGTTTTACGAGTAATCAACAAACCAGAACCTGTAAGTTGACCATCAAATGTTGCTTTGTCAAAAGCCATGATCGCAATAGCGCAGCTAGATTGCTCCATATTACGTACGCCATCAAACCCATCATCGCCGATAAACCAATCTTTATATGTGGCTGGTGGCGTAGAAATAATTAACATATCTGATGTATTTTGCTCTCCATTTACATCATATTGATACCCTGCATCTACACGAGATATATTCTGTACAAGAGCACTAGTTATTAATGTAACATTAGATGGCATTTGCTCTACAATAGCGTTGACTACACTTTCAAGACCACCTGTTAATTGGCGAAACATTCCCGATTGTGCTGCAGTTCCTTTTGCTGCTTTAAGATTTCCACTGTTTGATTTTACACCAGATTGTTTTTTATCAAACTGAGCATCAGTCATTGCCTCTTTTCCTGCACGAGGCACATCGCCTTCATTGACGGCACCTCTGGCACCTTTAGAAACTCCAGCCTTTTGATGACTCATTTTAGCTGCAATCATCCCTTTAACCATATTGCCATATTTTTGTTCTACTTGAATGAAATGAGGAAATGTAGACAGCAAACTAATTTTATAAATATCACCGCCATAAATTCCTGCCAACAATGGTTCTATAAGTTTATCCATCATTTCTTGGCCTAAATGATAGCGAAAAAAATGGCCAATTGATACATCCCCATGTACATCCAAAGGATACGGTTTTTTAAAATAATCAAGACCCGCTCGCAATTTTCCCATCCAGGAAATTAAAGTAGCTTTCACAAAAGGCATCATTTCTGTAGGAACGCCCATAATAGAGCCACCTGGAATCGGATGAATTGTACCACGGTCATACACATAAGCTTGCCCTGTTTCATTTGAAACAAGAGTATCCACTAACCCAAGGTCAGTGATAAGATCAGTCATTTCAGTTTTTCTGCCTAAATACGAATCAGGACCAAGTTCAACAACAAAATTATCTACTTGCTGTGTTTGAATTTTACCACCAAATCGAGGAGCCTGTTCATATAATTGTATCTGCCAATCTGGTTTAGCCTGACCTAAATAATAGGCTACAGCAAGCCCCGTAAGGCCACCGCCAACAATTGTTACCTTCACTTATTAATCCTTTCTTGTATAGCCTGTGCCATTCCCTCCATAAATAGAAGATTGCTATTTGGCATAGGCAAACGTTCATATGTAGCCCCAGCATTCTCAACGATGTTACGACAAACAATATCATTGTCATATAAAATTTCAACATGATCGCTAACAAATCCAAAGGGGATACATATAATTCGTTTAGCTCCCTCTGAAAGAGCCTTTTCAATTACACTTTCAATGGTAGGGCCTAACCATTCACCATAGGAGGGCGCACTTTGCCATGCCATATACCAGTGATTAAGACCTAGTGTTTTTACAATTTTGTGTAATGCTAATATAACTTCATCTTCATAGTTTCCAACCGTCGAAGTAGGCACACTATGGGCCGAGAAAATACAAACCGTATCAGATTCTAGTGGGTGAGCAGCCTTCAATTGAGAGCACCAATAGGCGAAAAATTGCGGTGTATCCCACCAAGATTGAATGCTTTCATAAGATATATTGGGATATGCTTGTAATATAGATTGTAATTTTCGTTCATAAGAGCCCGTACCAACTTGAGAATAAAAAGGGGACGTAACAATAGTTAAAATAGATGTATACCCTGCAGCAACTATATCTGCTACAGTGTGTTCCATACTATTAGGCATATGAAGATATGCCAAATATATAGAGTCTATCCCCAATAAATTTTCAAGAATCTGTTTCTGTTGTTCTCCCATCGTTTGCAAGGTCACATTATCCCATTGACCAATAGCATCATAACGCAAAGTTAATGCCACTAGTTCTCGTTCTGTCGGGACCTTTCCACGTCTAATACTAGTCAGGTATGGTAGTAAATCAGATGGCTGTCGAGGTGTACCAAAAGACAATACCAATATCGCTTGCTTCATATTACCGACTTTCACGAGCCCATAATATACGGCTCTTTTCATGAACATAGTCTGTCAACCAATGTAATTTTGCCGGATCCGCTTCAGGAAATACACCATGACCCAAGTTAAATACATGTTTACCATGACGAATGCCATCCATTAAAATTTCATCTACCACCTTAGCTATTGTTTTTGTATCTGCATACAAATAAGCAGGATCAAGATTTCCCTGCACAGTTTGTGTAATGCCTCGATCTGTAGCCTCTGCCAACGAACTACGCCAATCTAAAGCAATAACATCAAGAGGCAATTTTGCCCACGTAGAAATGAGGTGATCGGTACCGACACCATTCATAGCGAGCGGCAAGTTAGGGAATCTAGATTTTACTGTGGAAATAATGCGTTTCATATGAGGAAAAATAGCTTGTTCATATTCTGTGCTATTAACTGCCCCCACCCAGGAATCAAAAATTTGTAGAGCATTAGCACCAGCGCAAGCTTGCATAGAAAGATATTCGATAGACATATCTGCTAATTTTTCCATCAAACCATGCCAAATATCAGGTTCGCTGATTAACAACCCTCGAGTTTTGTTATAACTTTTTGTAGGTCCCCCTTCAATAAGGTAGGAAGCAATTGTAAATGGAGCTCCACAGAAGCCGATAAGAGGCACATCAAGAACCTCTGTAGTTAATAACTCAATTGTTTTAGCAATATACTCTACCTTTGTAGGATCAAAAACATGTAATCGTTCAATATCTTCTATACTACGAATGGGAGTCTCAAATACAGGACCTACACCGGGTTTAATATCCACATTTATACCAATAGCCACCATAGGACTCATAATATCCTTATATAGAATAGCCGCATCAACACCATATTCTTTAACCGGCAATTCTGTCACTTGTGCACATAGCTCTGGTTGCTTAGTAATTTCAAACAATGTATACTTTTCTTTTATTTTTCTATAGGCAGCTTGACTACGACCAGCTTGGCGCATATACCACACTGGTGTTACACCTGGATTCCTTCCCTGAATCATATCTAAATAAGTAGTATTCAAACTTTCACCCCATTTTTATAAAACACACCCATATATTTATATACAATACATTTAAATTAAAAAATCATTCTCATAATAAAAGTGTACTCCAAAAGTGATGAATATGCAAAGCCACTTATTATCTATATTTTTATAAATAGAAACTTATGCTCGTTGCAGTATATGCGTATCTATACCTGAAATAGCTTGCCCCATATAATACACTTGCTGTTGACAGGTAAACAACCAAATTTGTTGATGTTTACCAAGTTCCGCCAATAACTCAAGCGCACTCTTTTGACGGTCTTCATCAAAGCGAACGAGAATATCATCTAAAATAATCGGCAATGCATCGACTTGGAACGAAAACACTTTTGCTAAAGCTAAGCGTAATGCTAGGTATACTTGATCAGCTAGACCACTGGACCAATGACTCATTGACAATCGATCTCCACGTTCATTTAAGAGCGCTAAACCATCTTGTAATCCCCACATATCAAAGGTATATATACCATTCGTTAGTTGTTTAATATACTGAGATGCTAATTCTAACATTTTAGGTTGTGACTCTTCTTCATATGATTCCTGTGCCCGTTCCATACAATGTGAAATAACAACTTGTGTAGCCCAGTCTTCTAATGCAGACTCCAATTCAGATTCTAGCTGTTGCCGTTGTTGAATAACTTCACGTTGCTCTTGGTCTGTTCCCAACGCACGCATCGCCTCAACAATTTGTCCACGTTTCTCATAAAGATTAGCCATTGCATCTTTACGAGCCCCTAACTCTTGATCCGCATGTGCCAACTCATCTGTCCAATTTTCCTTATTCCCCTCACGTAAACGGCGATAAAATAAATCTTTATTTTCCCCATTTGGAGTTAACAAGTCCAATTGTACTTGGCTTTGTTTATAAATCGTTTCCCATTGTTTAAATTGATCTTCATCAATGAGTTTTTGCCGATATTCATTAGCTCCAGATAATCCACTTTTTTCAAGCAATGCTTTTTGTTCTAGTAAAAGCTCTTTTTCTTTCCGATGCCAATTATCATACTCCATACGATAACTTTTACGCTGTGATTCTTTTTGCTCCCAACGAATCATTTGTTGTTGAAAGTTTTTATATTGATTGTAAACGCGTTTTAACTCAGTTGGAGATACAGGTGCTTCAATACCAAGGTTATACCACAAGGTAACAGCTTGATCTTCAATAACTCTCAAAGATTCCTTATGTTCTTCCAAACGCTTTTCATAGCCTTCAATAGTCCGTAGCTGTTCATAATATTGATCATACTCATGCTTCATACTAAAGAAATCTTCTTCATCAAGGCTCTTTGCAGCCCCATCAGGAATCCATGCTTGCCACTCAGCTAAAGCCTTTTCATAATTAGCCTGCAGCTGTTGACCTTCCTCTTTATAGCGTTGCTCAATAGCTGCTGTCTCTAAGTTTGGCACATCTGATGACATCACCGATAAAGGTGTGTTTAATTGCGTTTCCAAATATGCTTTACGCTGTTGTAAACGATCTAACTCTCGCATCCATCGAGCTATATCAGAATCATCTACATGGCGAAGTCTCCATCCATACCAAAATAAACCAAGACCAAGTATTAATAGAATGATACCACCAATACTATATAATACAGATTCTAATGCAATAAGTCCTGCTAAAGACATCAGTACACCGATAACAGCTCCAATTCCCCCTATACGTTGTAACCAAACAGGCATAGAGGCCATACGTGTATCCCCATTTTCTCCAATACGGGACTCTAAGTCTACAATATCAGATATAACTGTTTGCAACTCTTGATGGGCCCACTCATTTACAGAAGCACCCTCACTCGAAGAAACGGTTGTACGACTTTCACTAATTTTAGATTCTTTTTGCAAAGATGGGGCTTGGCTTTGCCAATATAATAATTGATCTTTAGCAGTGCGTAACCTTTTAGATAAACGCTCTCCTTCAAACCAATTTACATCAGATGGAACCGACTCATCCTTACGCCAAGATGATTGTAACCCTTTTGAAAATTCAAGTTGTTCCTTAACCTTAGCAATATAAGCCTCGCCCTCTTCACATTCACGGCGTAATTGTTCCCACTTAGCCCCTTGTTGAATTAAGTCTTCTATATCTTGACCATGCGTAGTAAATGGGCTATTAGGATCAAAATTTTCCGGCTTTAACGCTTCCTCTTTATCAAGCCACAATTGCATGTTCTGACGAGCCTCACGAAGCCCTTCATCTATACTAAGAAAGGTATTACGATCCAATGTATCAGGTGCTATAAACTGTTGCATATGGTGACGAGCTTCTTCACTACGGCGATACGTATCCCATGCGCGAAGCACCATTTCAACACCTTCACGATACTCTTGCCATTCTTTAATTTGGTTCTTAATTTCTGCCTCCGTATCTTCAGAAGCATGTAATGTCTGTTGAAGCTCAACATACTGAGTCTCATGTTCACTAAGTGCAGATAAACGGGCTTTATTTTCCTGTAATTGGTCAATTAACACATTAATACGGCGTTTACCAGATGTAGAGGCTACAAGTAAATCATTAGCATTCATCTCAATGCTTTTGACCAAATCACCAAGTTGCTCGCCCCCTTCAGCCCCAAAAAATCTAGCACGCACATCAACTTCATTAAGTATATCCACACCTTGAAGATCTTCTAAGGTAAGTCCAAATATACGATTATACGTTTTTTTATCAAGACCGTGCCACCATAATTGATTAGGCTCTTCTTTAAAACTAGGTTCACCTAGAGAATAAAAATCAAGCTTTTTATTTTGCCGACCTAAATGATAGGTTCTTCCTTCTTTATCAATTTCAAGAGAGCCACTTACATAGCCATACTTTTTATGTTTGCCACCAAATAAAAGAGATCGCATACCTTCTAACAAAGATGTTTTTCCACTTTCATTAGCCCCATATATAAGCTGTACACCACTAGAACCAGACTTAAACATCCAATTTTCATACGGTCCAAATGAGTCAAGTCGAATCTGTTTAATGTTCATCATTAGCCCCCATTAACACCGTAACCCCTTCCATTTCACTACGTTCCATAACACGTTGTAATACATCATCAGATAATAAATCTAAATAACTACCAAGACGCTTAGACTCAGGTCGATTGACCAAAATTTGACGTACTGCCGCAACATCACGAACAGTTTCATCATAAGCACGCAAATAATCACCGACCATATCAGACAGCAAACGTCGTTCTGCTAAATTAACCACAGCTCGTGTCCTATTTATCATGCAATATGGCATAACAAAAGTGTTTTTACTTTTTTCCTCAGCTTGCGTTTCACGCAACCACAATTTACGAACGGCTTCGTCTACACATAATCGATTTATCGGTCCGGATCCCGTCAAATACACCGATACCAACGTATTTTTGTTATAGCGTTTACGCAAAGACTGTTTTTTATGACTTAATAACTCTAACAACTCACGTTCAGTTTGTATACCTGTAATATCAATCTTTATATCTTCAAAACAAATGGTATTTGTCTCAATAAATTCTAATTCACAATGTCCATTATGTGATACATGAACCATATAACAACCCTTTGGTCCAGACTCTTTACGGTGTAGGCCTTGAGGATTTCCGGCGTAAACTACCATAGGTTCTTCTGAAAGCACTTGTGCTTTGTGAATATGCCCTAAAGCCCAATAATCCATAGCACCTTGCATGATATCTGATAAATTACAAGGTCCTGTTACATCATGATACTCACTGCCTACACTAGCTCCAACGGTACCATGCATAACAGCAAGAGAAAACTCATCCCGTTCAAAAGCTTTATATTGAGCCGCAAAATTAGATTGTGTATTACCATGACCACAACTAATACCATACACCCCACCAATTTCAATGTTGTTAACCATCAACGGAAATCGTTGTACTTGTGTATCTGAAAATATATGAACATTATCTGGCATAGATAAACCAGCACGCCAACTTTCAGCAGGGTCATGATTACCTTGCACCATATATACAGGAATATGAGCCTCCCACAAGCGGTACATAGCACGCACAAACCGAACTTGAGCCTCTAAATTATGATCTTCACTATTATAAACATCACCACTTATGATTACTGCATTCACATGTTCTCGTACGGCGATTTCGATAATATTGTTGAACGCTTCATATGTTGCTTCCGCTACAGCACGATCTACATGTCGACTGATTCCCATAGCATATTGAAAAGGAGCTCCTAAATGGAGATCTCCACAATGTATAAAACGAAAGGGCTGCATATTGTCTCCTTTCCCAACTGATAATTTACTAACATCTAATTATACTATATATTTCTATATAAATTGTAAGATATCCTCATTGTAAACTAATTTATTTACACAGTTGACAATCTATACTTAAGAATACTACAATTACATTGTAAATATTTTCTTGTGTTTTAAGTTTACAATAATAAGGAGGCTATAATGGCACTTCCAGTAGAACAAGAAACCCAAGTGGGTTCTTATGAAAAAATATTAACTATTGCAAATCGCATTTTACATGGTGGCGAAATTACCAAAGAAGAAGCAATTGAATTGATTCACACATCCGATGAGGACACCATGATTTTATTGGCTATGGCAGATAAAATTAGACAACATTTCAATGATAATTCAGTTGATTTATGTGCTATTGTAAATGCTCGTTCTGGCAAATGTCCTGAAAACTGTAAATTCTGTGCACAATCTGCACATCACAATACAGGTGTTGAAGAATATCCATTTATGGATGATGCATCAATTTTGGAAGCTGCTAAAAAAGCTAAAGAAGCTGGAGCAATTCGCTTTTCTATTGTAACAAGCGGTCGTAATACCTCTAACCCTGACGAATTTAAACAAATCTTGCATATATTAAAAAAAATACGCGAAGAAGTTGGTTTAGAAATCTGTTGTTCTCTTGGCTTATTAACCTATGAACAAGCTCTTCAATTAAAAGAAATCGGTGTCACACGATATCATTCTAATATTGAAACAGCACCAAGTCATTTCCCTGATATCTGCTCTACTCATTCTTATACAGATAAAATGTCTACCATAGAGAATGCTAAAAAAGCGGGTATTCGTGTTTGCTCCGGCGGTATTTTAGGTCTTAACGAAACACTTGAACAACGTGTAGAAATGGCCTTTGAATTAAAACGCCTTAATATTGATTCCATCCCATTAAACATATTAAATCCAATTAAGGGTACTCCATTTGAACATAACCAAGCGTTAAAACCAATGGAAATTTTACGTACCTTTGCTATGTTCCGCTTTGTTTTACCAAGCGCGTTAATTCGTACTGCTGGTGGTCGAGAAGTAAACCTCCGCGATTTACAAGCTTACGCACTAACAGGTGGCCTTAACGGTCTAATGGTAGGCGGTTATCTAACAACTGGTGGTAGATCTCCTCAAGACGATTTACAAATGATTAATGATTTGGAATTAAATCTTACAGCCGCTCAATTATAAACTAACGGTTGTTTCCATTCACTAATGGATGGCTTACAAAACTGTAACACCTCCGTGTGTTCACAATCATTTACACATAATAGAAAAAACTAGCTAGTTGCTGTCTAGCTAGTTTTTTTATGGTTAAAAGTTGAAAAAAGGGTATAGGCCAAAATATAGTCATTTTAACCTATACCCCTCAAAACATCATATCCAGTATTATTTTTATAATTCTACCTAATGCCATAGTAATCTATAGATGGCTTGACCATTTGTATTTCCTTCAATAGGCTCAGGATCTTTATCATAATCAACATTATCATATTGAGTACCATTTGGCATATAAGCATCTACTTCTAAGATTTCCATCGTTCTATTATAACGACTAATATACACCTTATACCGTAGTTCATCGCCACCTAGTTCATTAACTTTTAGCCAAAGAACGGCATCATAATCACTTTTTTGAACACTGTCATTATCTATAAACAATTGATTGCCTTTATCGTCAGGGCTTACATAATACCAATCAGTCGCTTGTGATGTATTAGAATAAGTTATGAGGCAAAAAAAGGCCATTAAAGCTATAAGTAACTTCATAGTGGCCCCCTTTCTCAACCCAATACTAAAGTTCTATAACTACAACGATTTTTTTAAATATTTTATAAAAAAAATAAAGAGAAGATACTATTCTCCTCTAATATCATATCAAGAACTAGGTCATTTATCAATATTTAATAAACGAATTTTACATTTCACCTAAATTTCATAAAATATTTTTTATATTTTCATCTTACCTTCATATTATTTACTTATAATTACCATATCAAATGATAATTATAAGTAAATATTCCCTGATTACTTAATGTATTTATCTCCCGACAAGTAATACTAACCCCAAACCTACTACTTGTTTAAATACATAGGTCATTTGATGTTAATACTAACACTCCCCTTACATGAAAAAGGACTCCATACGGAGTCCTTTTTTCGTTATAAAATTACATATAAAATAAAAAGCTGCTTTAATGATATGTACCCATTTTCCTGGACACATATTATTTACTAGCCTAAACACATGGATGCTTCCCTGTATTTTAGGGTTATAGGACAAAAAGTGTTGCTGTTAATGCCGATGGAACTAGTTAAATACTAGCTTTATCGGCATTTTATCTTTTTGAGTGACTTTTACATATAGGACAAAAAGTGTTGCTAAAAAGTCTGAAACCCCTTGATTTTACTGACTCAAATAAGGTTTTATCTTTCTAA
>NZ_CAKQFJ010000039.1 GCF_934230905.1 uncultured Veillonella sp.
AATGGTGCTACAGGTACAATTACAGGTAAAACTGCTAATATCGGCGGTGTAACAGTAAATGGTACAACAAACGATATTACTGGTTTGTCTAACATAACTGTAACTGGTGCAGATTTTGCAACGAAAGGCCGTGCAGCTACTGAAGAACAATTGAAAGCGGTAGGCGAACAAACATGGCAAATCACTGCAGATAAAGATGCAGCTACTTCTGGTGCTCAAACAGGTACTAAGAAAAATGCTAAGGTCGGTAAAGACGATAAAGTTCAATTGATCGCTGGTGAAAATATGACAGTGAACCAAAACGAACGAGACTTTACATTCACCCTTAACAAAGACCTTGTGAAGATAAACTCTGCAACCTTTGAAGCCACAGGTGGTAAAACGACTATTATTAAAGGCGATAGTATCGTTCAAACTGATGGTACTAAGACTAATACTGCTACAGCAGCTGGCAACACAGTAGCCGATGGCACTAAGTCCACAGAAACGACTGCAGCTGGTCAAGTGATAAAAGATGGTACTAAGTCTAATAAATCTACTGTAGATAGTAATGTAATTGATGATGGTAATGGTAATAAGAATACATCCAATGCAACATCAAATACGATTACAGATGGAACAAATACATCTACTGTAACTGCTGGCAAAGCTAACATCGGAAATATTGCTGTTGATGGTGTGAATAATAAGATTACTATGGGGAATGGTGCAAACCCTGTTACATTAGATGGCGCTAATGGCCATTTAGATGGTTTAACTAATACAACTTGGGTTCCAGGAGTAACAAAGGCTACTACTGGTCGCGCAGCTACAGAAGATCAATTGCAACAAGTATCTGATGCAGTTGGTGCTGGTTGGAATGTGAATACTGGTGCCGTTACTGGTTCAAGTGGTGTATCTAATGGTGCTACCTCTACAAAGGTATCTAGTGGTGAAGAAGTAAAACTTCAAGCCGGCGATAACCTTGTCATCGACCAAAATGGCAAAACAGTATCGTATTCCTTGAATAAAGACCTTACTAAGATGAATTCTGCAACCTTTGAAGCAACAGGAGGTAAAACAACTGTCATTAAAGGTGATAGTATTGTTCAAACAGATGGTGGTAAAACAAATACATCTACTGCTGCGGGTAACACTGTTGTAGATGGCAATAAATCCACTGCTACAACTGCTGCTGGCACTACAATTACTGATGGTACTAAGACGAATACATCTACAGCTGATAAAAATGTAATTGATGATGGTGCAGGCAATAAGTCTACTTTCACTAAGGATGGCATAACGATTACAAAAACTGGTAAAGATACGGTTTCCTTGACTAACAATGGCCTCGATAATGGCAAAAATAAGATTGTTAATGTAGCTGCTGGTACGGCTGATATGGATGCAGTTAATGTTAGTCAATTGAAAGAGTATGCCGCTAAGTCCACTACAGAATTGACTGCTAATAATGGTGAAATTGCAGGTAATACGAAGGGTAATATTGTATTAACTAAGACAACTGCTGCCGATGGTCATACCATTTATGACAATAAGTTGAATGATAAAATCACCCTAGGCGCTGCCGATCCAACCAAGGCAATTACAGTAGATGGTACTGCTGGTACTATCAAAGCAGGCAAGGACGGAAATGCGGTGGCTATTAATGGTACAAATGGTACTGTGAAAGCTGGCGATGGCACGAATGCGGTAGCTATCGATGGTGTAAATGGTTCTGTTGCGGTAGCAGATAAGATTACTCTTAATGGCAAAGATGGTAAGGCTGGTATTGGTACTGTAGGTATCGACGGCAAGGATGGTATTATCACAACTGGTGGTACGAATTCTGTGAAAGTTGATGGATCTACTGGTACGGTAACAGGATTAACTAATAAAACTTGGACACCAGGTTCTATTGTATCTGGTCGTGCTGCTACAGAAGATCAATTGAAATCGGCAGTAGCTGATTCTGGTTGGAAGGCGACTATTGGCACTGATGGATCTGGTCAAAGCCATGTTGTAGGTACAAGCCCAGAAAAAATCAAGGCTGAAGAAACGGTTACTTTCAAAGCAGGCAACAACATGATAGTAACTCAAGACGGTAAGTCCATCAGTTATGCTGTAAATCCTGAGCTTACAGACATGAAGTCTGCTACATTTAAGGATGCGGCTGGCAATACAACGGTAACAAATGGTAATGGTATGACTATTACGCCAGGTAGTGCTAATCCTACGAACCCAAATGCAGGACCTGTATCATTGACTAAGGATGGTCTTAATAATGGTAATAATCAAATTAAAGGAGTCGCACCTGGTACGGATCCAACAGATGCAGTAAATGTTGGTCAATTGAATGCATCTAATGCAAGTACTAGCCAAGCTATTAATCAAGTAGCAGCTGAAGTACAACGTGTTGGTGCACATGCAGCTGCTATGGCGGCATTGAAGCCAATTCAATATGATCCATTGGAGCCAACACAAGTCATGGCTGGGGTTGGTAACTATCGCGGTGAAACTGCGGCAGCTCTTGGTCTGGCCCATTATACAAATGAAAACACTATGTTCAACGTAGGCGTTTCCGTTGGTGGTAATCATAATATGGTTAATGCTGGTGTAACTCACAAATTTGGTTATAGTCCAGAAAAGAAAAATATTCCAGATCGTTATAAAGCAGGCCCTATTAGCTCTGTGTATGTAATGCAAGATGAAGTATCTAGTCTTAAGAAGGAAAATGCGGAACAAAAATATGTTATCGCTGATCAAGCGGCTCGTTTGACTACGTTAGAAGCTGAGAACGAACAACAACGTCGTGAATTGGCAGAAACGAAGAAGGGCTTAGATGATTTGAAAGCAGCGGTAGATAAATTGTTAGCATCTAAAGGCTAAATAACACATAATTGATAATAAAAATCAAATTATAAAAATACAAGAATCTTGAAATAAAATAAAGAACCCTCTTAACTACAATACTTATACCTTGTTAGGTATAAAGTGTATGTAAGAGGGTTCTTTGCATTTTTGATATATATTATTATTTAAATGGCATAGTACATGAATGAATTCTCATATGTTATATGATATAATACGTTGATAGTATGGGGGGGATTTAATGTGATTCTTTTGGGAATGTTATAGGGAGTCATTATGATAGACGCTATACAACGATGGTTTTCAGTAGATACCATATTACCGACAAAGGATCGCCTGGGGCCGGTAGATTCTACAAAAAACTTATATAGTAAATACTTAAAAATTGCATGGCCTGCTACCTTGCAAGGGCTCATGATGCAGTTGATGACTGCCATTGATTTGGCTATGGTAGGCTCCTTAGGGGCCTCCGCATTGGCCTCTGTAGGTATCATGGGACAACCAGAAATGGTTATGCTTGTCATCTGCCGTGCTTTATCGATTGCAGTAACTGCAATTATTGCCCGTCGTCATGGTGAAGGCGATGTAGATGGTATGAATGCAGTGCTCAAGCAATCGATTCTACTGAATTTTTTAATTTATATTCCATTGCTCGCTATATGTTTATTTAATTTAGAGCATATTTTGCGATTTACGGGAGCAGAGGATAGCTATATTGAAACCGCTGTTTGGTATGGTCGATTCATTGTTATGAGCCTTGTGTTTCAGTCCTTTAGTCAAATTGTAGGAGGTGCCCTCATTGGATATGGCAATACAAAGGTCATTTTTGAATCCAATGTAGTCGGTAATATTCTAAATACAATTATGAATTTCTTCTTAATCTATGGTATTGCCTTTTTTCCAGAATTTGGTGTCATGGGGGCGGGTATTTCGACACTCATTAGTAGTGCTGTTACCGCAGCATTGTTGTTGCGGGCTATCTCGCGACATACTAAGACTGGCCTCACCTTGTTGCATCCATCAAAATGGTGCTTTGAGCGTTCCGTACTCCATACGGTATTCCACGTAGGGGGCAGCTCTTTAGGTGAACAATTCTTTGAACGATTTGGAATGTATACGTATACTATGATTGTCGCATCCCTTGGTGCCATACCATTGGCTGCGCATTATGTGTGCATGAATTTAATGGATATATTCTATTACTTTGCAATGGGGCTTGGATTTGCCGGCGCCTCTCATACAGGTCAAAACTTAGGACATAAACGACCTGATTTAGCGAAGGCTTTTGGTCGTATCGGTGTTCGTATAGGGCTTTTTGTAGGACTTGTTAGCGGTCTTATCTTCATTGGTGCAGGCCATTTACTTGTGCAAGCTTATACTCGTGAAAGTGAGGTCCTCACATTGGCTACATCCTTGATGGGCATTATGGCCATTGCAGCTTTTCCACAAGCATTACAACAGGTTTTTGCTGGAGTGTTAAAGGGAGCCGGAGATACATTTTATATAATGAAATATTCATTAGTAAGTATTGCTGTTATTAGGCCCATTATTACCTATGCTCTTTGTATCACGTTGGGGTTAGGCTTATATGGGGCATGGATTTCTCTATGTTTGGATCAATCTATACGTTTAGTATGTGCTTATATACGATTTATTGGTGGTTTATGGCAGCATAAGGCTGTATAGGTATATTGAAAGTTTTAAAATAGTTTATGAAAGTTTTATGAAAATACACTTGCTTAGTAATTGGGAATAGTATACAATACAGATGTGGAATAAATGACACGTTGGGGAATGTGTTGTTTACAAAAATTATCAATTTCACGTATATATGTAAGGGATATATATATGAATGTAAAGAGGCATCGGCCATTTTAGGTCGATGCCTCTTTTATGTATATGCACAAATGATATAAGCCCCAGATAAACTGGGGCTGTAATAAGTTTATGAGATTGATTATAAATTATTAGATTCGAGCCATGCTGTAATAGCCTTTCGACCAGCAGTTGGTAAAGCAGAAGATAAATCTTTTGCAGTTTTACGAATTTTTATGATATCAACACCTGCATTGGAGAGTTCTGCACAGTGTCCAACAAGCCAACTTTCAATAACAGTTGGATCTGCTTCTAAATGAAATTGTAACCCCAGAATTTGGTTGCCCATAGAAAAAGCTTGATTAGGGCAGAGGTCGGTTTCTGCAAGACGGACCGCTCCTTCCGGAATTTCAAATTCATCGCCATGCCAATGAAGAACTGGAGTATCTCCTAACAGTGCTAATGGAGTGTGCTGGCCTTCTGCGGTAAAGCGTAATGGACCAAAACCGATTTCTTTTTTGCCATGGCTCATAGGACCTACGTGCCCACCCATAATGCGAGAAATAAGTTGTGCACCAAGACAGATGCCTAGTAGAGGTTTTTTACTATCTATACAATCTTTAATAAATTTAATTTCATCAGTTAAGAATGGATATATCTTTTCGTCATAAGCACCAATTGGGGCTCCACAAACGATGATGAGATCTGCTTTAGTTGCGTTATATTGGTTGAAATCAGCGAGGGGAGCTTCAATATATTCTAGTGTAAAGCCTCGTTCTGTTAATAAAGATTCTAAAATACCAGCATTTTCAAAATGTATATGACGGATTACATAGGCTAATTTATTCATAGTGCCTCCTTATGATTAGATATATACTTTACTAGTAAGTATATCACTTTCTATAGAATCTTATGTGAGGTTTAGCACACATTACTATTTATCTATAAGTAGGAAATAGTTATTTTACTCATAACTATATCGATAAATATCGTTGACATGTCCTGAAATTTGTATATAATGGTGAAAGTAATATGAGCGCCTTAAGAGAGGAGTTCGGTGCTGTTCGTGATACAATAGATGAGGAGGACTAACATGAACAAGTATATTGCTGAGTTTATCGGCACAATGATTTTAGTATTTTTTGGTACTGGTACGGCTGTAGTAACAGGGGGCTTTACAGGTGGTGTAGGCGGTGGATTTTTAGGAGTAGCAGCTATCGCTATGGCATTTGGTTTGACTATCGTAGCTGGTGCGTATGCAATTGGCCATATTTCCGGCTGCCACGTTAATCCAGCGGTATCTCTTGGTGTATGGTTATCTGGTCGCATGACCTTTAAGGATTTCATTGGTTATGTTATTGCTCAAGTAATTGGTGCTTTTGCTGGTACCGGTCTATTGAGTTTTGTCGTAAATAGTACAAAATTCTTATCCGGTTATGGTGCAGATGGCTATGGTGACTTAAGTGCTGTTGGTTTATCCATGGGAGGCGCTTTTGTAGTAGAAGCATTTTTAACATTTGTATTTGTTTTAGTCATACTCGGTGTGACGGCCAATAATAAAATGTCTGCTGTGGCAGGTCTTGTAATTGGTGCTACGTTAACAATGTGCCACTTAATTGGGATTCCATTGACTGGTACATCTGTAAATCCAGCTCGTGCATTAGCTCCAGCAGTGTTCACAGGTGGTGAAGCATTATCTCAAGTTTGGCTCTTTATTGTAGCTCCATTATTAGGTGGTGCTATTGCCGCTGTATTCCATCGTGCATGGTTTTCCGTTAAAGATGAAGACTAATTTTATATTTCATATTCTAAAAACGCCTGTTATCAGGCGTTTTTTCTGCTTTTAAGTGCTATATTAGAAATTAATTTGCATTGATGATTATCTATATATTCATATATAATTCATTAAAACATTGATTTTTTTCGAAGAGTTGTGTAAAATATAATTATCGTTTAAAAAGCCCTTATGTGTGTAAGGGTGATTAATGGAGGGAATTATACAATGAATAAAAAATTAGTAGCTCTATTGGCTGTAGCTACAATGGGTATTTCTGTTGTAGGTGCTACACCACAAACACAATTTACAAAAGGTGAAACGCAAGTAGATCTTGGCGCATCTAGCGTTGAAACAAAAACTGGTGGCGTTGATTACGCTCATAAATGGAACTTTGATGGCGATATCACTCATGCATTGGGGAATAAAACAGCTATTCAATATGGTTACCATGGTTTGAACTCTAAACATTCCGATGCTAATATGCACGAAGTAAACTTGATTCAAACATTGAGCAAAAACTTTGCATTGTATGGTGGTTGGGGTCGTATTCACAATGATAAATTCGACAAAACTAACAATATTGCACAAGCTGGCGTAATTGCTAAAGCTGATCTTGGTTCCAAAGTAGCTGTATATGGTAAAGCAGGTGTAGGTACTCATAACACTACAACTTGGGAAGCAGGTTTAGGTTATAAAGCAACTGATGATCTTGATATCAATGCTGGTTACCGTTATATTAACAGCAAAATTAATCATCATCAAAACGCAACATATCAAGGCCCTGTAGTTGGCTTGTCCTATCGTTTTGGTGGTTCTGAAAAAGCTGAACCTATCGCTGTAACTCCAGCTCCTGTAGTTGAACATACTGCACCACCTGTACAAAAACCAGCTAAAGCTGATTACTATGTACAATCCATTTATTTTGATTCTGACCAAGATGTTCCTCGTGCAGACCAAGGTTCTAATTTACAAGCTGCATTAAACGCTGCTAATCAATACAAAAATGATCAAGTAAAATTGTTGGGTAATGCTGATACTGATGCTAACCCTCAATACAATATTGGTTTGTCAGAACGTCGTGTACAAGATGTTGCACAATATTTGGTAAATCATGGCGTAGATGCTAATCGTTTGATTGGTATTGCTAATGGTGATGCTAAACCTGTTGCCACTAATGCAACTGCAAATGGTAAAGCTGAAAACCGTCGTGTAGATGTTTTCATTCACCGTTAATCTAATCCTCTACAATCTAACTTAAACTTACATGAGTCCATCTTTTCGTCTCTCTATATATTTTGAGTGCGATAAGATGGACTTTTGTGTTATACTAAATCTATTAGAAATACTACTGTACAGGTGGATGAGATCTTATATCTGCTATATGTCATATAGCTTTCATTTACATTGTGTACAATACTTACCATGTGTTTAGTAAAAGTGAGTTATTAGTATGGAAAAATTTAAATATTATAAGGAAATTATCGGTGCAATTATTTTAGCTGGTATTATGATATTGGTAGCCTTGCGTATCAGTGATATTGCGTCAGGTATTGATGCATTGATAACGGCCTTTGTTCCGCTTATTGTAGGTGCTTGTATGGCTTTTGTCCTTGATATCCTCGTTGTTCGTTATGAACGGTGGTTATGGCCAAGTATTACAGCCGGTTGGCGTTATAAGATTAGGCGTCCGTTAAGTATTGTTCTATCTTTTGTGACAATTTGCCTTATTGTATACTTTATTGCACGGATGGCCGTGCCACAATTAGTGCACTCTATCACTCTTATCGTATCTGCAGTGCCTCAATTGTATGTTGAATTTCAACATTGGATTCAACATTTGAGTAATACCGTTCCATTGGCATCGAATCAAACCTTATTAAATACCTTAAATGGTGAAAGTATCGTAAATTATACGCGTGAGTGGGGCACCAAGGGTGGTACCTATGTAGTCAATACGATGGGAACCGTTTTATCTTGGACATTAAATATTGGCTTAGGTCTTATTTTTGCCATTTATATGTTGCTTGATAAGGAGCGCCTTATTCAACAAGGAAAACGTATTTTGAAAGCCTATGCATCTGATACGTGGGTAAACCGAGTTACCTATGTAAGCCGTGTGGCTGTTCAAACATTTAGTAGTTTTTTTGTAGGGCAGTTTATCGATGCCTTGATTTTAGGTATTATGGTAGGTATTACATTGTGGTTATTTAATATCTCATATGCCACGACTATTGCCTGTGTTATTGGCCTTACGGGATTGATTCCGTTAGTTGGTATCTATATTGGTGGCATTATGGGGGCTATTATTTTGCTCACCATTAGCCCTATGGATGCATTAATTTATGTTATTATTCTAGAGATTTTGCATCAAATTGAAAGCAATGTCATCTATCCTAAAATTGTTGGCAATTCGGTTGGATTACCTGGATTGTGGGTATTTGCATCCGTTATTATTGGTGGTAGTTTGATGGGGGTTACTGGTATGATTATAGGCGTGCCATTAGTAGCAACCTGTTATAAACTATTGATGACTGATGTTGAAGAACGATTGGCCTCAAATGAGGTCTTGTAGGACTTGATAGTCTCAGTTGAAAATGTTTATAGTTCATAGTTTTATTTGAAGGTTTGTAGAATCCGATAGATACTTGGGAGGATTATAATGAATAAAAAATTACTATCTCTGGCTTTGACTGGTGTATTAGCAGTTGGTATGTTTACTGTAGCCACACCTTATGAAGCGCAAGCGCGCAAAACTAAACCAGAAACTAGCACTGACATTACGATTAAACGTGCTCCTGGCCAATCTGTAGTTATGACAATGAGTGAAATTGGTACGATTTTCCAAAATCGTTTTCCTAATGCTGCATTACATTCTGTTGAATTGAATTCTAATGATTTGGCATATGCATACAAGGTGACCGGTTATAGTAAATATCACGAATATAAAATGAAGATTGATATCATAACTGGTAATCAATCTGATATGAGTGAAGGTAGTAAACCTAAACGCGTGGTAGGTGAAATCTTTAATAAAGATAGAGTGATTGAACCATCGCAAGCTGAAGCTGTGGCAAAGGCTAAATTAGGTTCTGATGCTGTTATGAAGGGCTGGAAAGTTGAAGCTCATAATGATAAAGTTAATTACTATGTAACCATGCATCAAAATGGTAAGAAAACCGTGGTTACTGTCGATGGTAATACAGGTGCTTACATTGAACAAAGTAAAGCAACTAAATTACCTCCAGAACCAGATCAAGGTTTTGACAAACGCCGTACGAACCTCGTATGGGGCCATGATATTGTTATGGATAAAAAATAATAGTAAAAGCATCTCCATCAAATGCTAGTTCACAAGAGTTTGATGGAGATGCTTTTTTAAAAAAGAGAGTAAAAATCTGAATGATTTTTACTCTCTTTTGCATATATAGAATGAGTGCAGGTTACCAACGATTTTCGTAGTATACTTGTGTCCACATGATAACCTCGATAAGAGATGGATGTGGGCTCATTGTTTCGCCAACTGTAATAACAGATTTAGGATCCATATTACGCATAATACCTTTTTTACGTAATCGTTTTGTACGTTCCGATGCAATTTCTTCGTTAATAGCAGTTAATGGTGTTATACCACTATTCATGAGATTTACGTATGGTTGGAATAGAATAGAAGCTTGAGGTCCTATTACATGGATACCAAGAATGTGGTTTGTATCTTTGTCTATCACAATTTTTACAAAGCCGTCGTTTACATCACCAGGATCAATGCCCATAGCATAGCCTTTGGCAGTAGAGGAGTAGAAGTTTTTTCCTACGCCTACATTATAACCAGCCTTAATTGCTTCTGCTTCGGTAAGACCTACGCTACCGATTTCAGGATAGGAGAAGGTAACTTTTGGCAACACGTCGTAGCGGGCCCAACGGAAATCTGCTTCATTTTTGGCAAAGTAAAGATTATGTGCAATGATATCCGCTTCGTAGTTTGCGCGATGACGGAATGCAGGTTCGCCGTTCACATCGCCTAACGCATAGATGCCGTCCACAGATGTTTCAAGAAACTCGTTTGTTTTGATCCAGCCCTTAGGCCATGTTTCAATACCTGTATTTTCAAGGTGTAACTCTTCGGTAGCAGGGCGGATGCCAGCGGCTACAAGAATTTCTTCCACCTTAGTTTCTGTGATTTCACCTGTTGTACGATCTTTTGTAACGACGACTTTTAAGCCATCTTCTTGGCGAACCTCTACGGTATCTTGATTTAGCATTACGTTAATACCACGTTCTCTATAATTGTTAAGGAGATGTTCGGACATATCCGCCTCTTCCTTTGGTACTAGGCGTACATTATGCTGAATAATTGTTACGTCGGTACTAGCAGAGTCAAATACATGAGCGAACTCTACGCCGATAGGACCAGCGCCTAAGATGGCAAGGGATTTGTACGGTTGTTTCGGGAACTTATCGCCAAATAAACTTTCACTAGAAAGGAAGCCTACCTCTTTTAGACCAGGTACATTTGGAATATTACTGTAACCACCAGTGCCAAGGACGATGGTTGGGGATGTAATTTCTATGATGCCAGAGCCGTCATTGAGGTGGATGTTCATCACCTTATCGGACACAAAGCTTGCAGCACCGCGATATACATCCACATTGTCATACGCGTTATAGTAATCATAGATGCCTGCAGACTTGTCAATCATATGCCATGTACGTTTGGAAACAGTATCCCAATCCATTGTCGCAGCACTTACGTGAACACCAATTTTACTAAATTCTTTTACTTCCTGAACTGCATTGGCTGCTGTTACCATAACTTTTGTAGGAATACAACCACGAGTAAGGCATGTGCCACCAAATTTACCTTTTTCTATGATAGCCACTTTGAGGCCTTTTTTTATAGCAGCATCGGCTACGATAGTTGCACCGCCTGTGCCAACTATAATAATATCGTATTCTTTCATGTTGATCCCTTTCTATATATACTAATAGTTATTATCATTAATTTTATTATACCATTACATTGAAATAAATCAATATAATAGAGTGAAGAATCTGTTGTAAAGGCTGAATTGTAAAATATGTTTTAGCTTTCATAAAAAGAAAAGACGACCCAATGGATCGTCTTGTTCTAGATAATGTTTTAATTCCAGTTTTCATTATAACCGCGTTTTGCATAATCTGCAGTAGCAGTGAAAAGAATATCTGTACTAGAATTAAGTGCTGTTTCTGTGGAGTCTTGTAATACGCCGATAATAAAACCTACACCAACTACTTGCATAGCTACATCGTTGGAGATACCAAATAAGGAACATGCCAACGGAATAAGGAGCAAGGAACCACCTGCTACACCAGAAGCACCACAAGCACCGATAGTAGCGATAATAGATAGAAGGATAGCAGTAGGAACGTCTACAATAATACCTAGGGTATGTGCCGCAGCTAATGTCATAACTGTAATTGTAATTGCAGCACCACCCATGTTGATAGTTGCACCCAATGGAATGGATACAGAATACATATCAGGGTTAAGTTTCAAACGTTTAGCCAAGTCAAGGTTGACAGGAATGTTGGCTGCAGAGCTACGTGTAAAGAATGCGTAGATAGCCGATTCACGTAAACATTTGAACACCAATGGATATGGGTTGCGACGTAGGTAGATGAAGGATAAAAGTGGATTGATTACCAAGGCTACGAAAATCATGGAGCCTAACAGGAGTACAAGTAATTGGAAATAGCTGATAAGAGCCTCAATACCATTAGTAGCAATAGAGTCAGCAACTAGACCCATAATACCAAGAGGTGCAAAGCGGATAATCCAACCGACTACAGTAGTAATTGCTTGAGAGATGGATTCCATTACTTCTTTTGTATTCATTGGTGCATGACGTAGGGCACCGCCGATGATAAGAGCCCAACCTAAAATACCGATGTAGTTAGCGGACATTAAGGCTTTTACAGGGTTATCTACAATATTTTTAAGTAATGTTTTCATGACTTCTGCAATGCCTTGTGGTGGCGCTGCATCAGCTGCACTGGCTGCTAGATGCAATGTAGTTGGGAAAAACCAGCTGACAAGTACTGCAAGTACGGCGGAAAGAAACGTACCCAATAGATATAGGGTAATTACGGAGCCCATACCTGTTTTTTGTCCGGATCGATGTTTACTAATCGCTGCAATGACTAAGAAAAATACAAGGATTGGTGCAATACCTTTAAGGGCACCAACAAATAGCACACCTAATAGCGATAATTCATTTGCAATATCAGGGATATAGAGAGCCGTCAAAATACCAATAATCATACCGATAATAATTTGTTGAATGAGACTGACTCTATTAATAGATTTCATAAATCGATTCATAATAGACTCCAATACTTAATTAGACTACATAAAACAATGTGTTATACCCTTACAATGAGTATAATAAATAAATCCTTTTAGAAAAGACATATGTCATTATATAACGAACATTATTATAATTCAATAGAAAATACTATTTAAATTATACTTTTTCATTACTAAATGTATTTTATAATCCTTTGTATATATAGTATATATATATAAGATATGTTCAAGTTCTAGAATGTAATCGTTGGTTATGGTATACTGTCAACATGTGATATTCTTGATTATGAAAGTGGGTACCATGAATACTAAAGAATTTAACACGTATGAAGACAAAGAACAATTTGTGCAAGGTGTATTTTCTAATATTGCCAAGCATTATGATTTGATGAACACGTTGCTCAGCTTTGGGCAAGATTATTTCTGGCGTAAGTTCGCCATTAAAGAAATGAATATTGGTCCTTATCAACATGTGCTTGATGTGGCTTGTGGTACTTGTGTATTTACAAAGGAAGCATTGCGTCAAGAACCGACTTTGACAGTAGAAGCATTAGATTTTAATGCAGAAATGTTAGAGCAAGGTCGTGAGCGTATAGCACAAGCGGATCTTTTGGACCAAGTAAACCTAGTACAAGGTGATGCTATGGCATTACCATATGCAGACAATACATTTGATGCGGCCATGAGTGGCTTTGCAATGCGTAATGTACCAGATATTAAACAAGTATTATCGGAAATGCAACGGGTTGTAAAACCAGGCGGTAAGGTTGTAGTTTTGGAGCTTGCTAAACCAAGTGCATTTGGATTTAAGCAATTATATAATTTCTACTTCTCCTATATATTACCTATTATAGGCAAGTTGAGTAAGGATAATTCTTCCTATGCGTGGTTGCCGGAATCCTTGCGTCGCTATCCTCATCAAAGCGAGATTTTAGAAATCTGGAAATCGCTAGGCTATGAAAACGCTACCTATACTGAATTAACAGGTGGCATTGTGGCTGTCCACGAAGGTGTTGTGCCAGAGTCTACTACAAAATAATATAAAATAAAGACCGTATAACATAGTTAGTATCGTATGTTATACGGTCTTTTGTTATGTTTGTTGTTTGAAAGTAATTGAGTATAGAGTGTAGCCAATTATATTGTTAGAACATAAATATAGCGTGTAGCTAACAATCTATAAACAATAGTTGTTATTGTAGATAGTATACAATATCTGCATTTTGGGATACGATTAAAGATCCTTTTTCGACAGGTGTAGAAGTGCTAAGATTTGCGGCAAGTACCTTTGCACTTCGGTAGTAGCCTTGATCGAATGTACTTATTTCAGTGTTGCTAATGTTTACAGTTTTTACAGGACCTAAGGTGCGACCTAGAGCAGCAGCAATTACCTCAGCTTTGTGTTGACCATTTTGGATGGCTTCTGTCGTTAAAGAATCGGATAACTGTTGAGATGGGTCATTTTGGAATGAAAGACTGTTTATGTCATTTGCACCAGCATTGACAGCTGCGTCTACGACTTTACCTACACTATCCAAGTTGTTGATTTTAACCGTTACAAGATTGGATACTCTATATCCTGTATTAATGCGTTTGCCTTCTTGGTAGTCATTAGTAGGATTAATTGAAATATTAGACGTGTAAATATCTTTTTTTGCAACGTTTAAATTTGAAAGTCTGCTAATAAGGTCGCTCATGATGCGATCATTATTTGATTTAGCAGCATTGATATTTGTGTTTTCGCTTGTAATACCTAGAGTGAGTATTGCATAAGTAGGTGCCACAGAACGAGAAGCCTGACCTGTAACATGGATTTCAGATGTATCAAAGGATCCTTGTGGTGCTGCAAAGCTTGCCGTAGCAACAGATGCACATATAGCAGCCAAAGCAACAGTTTTAGTGAATAAGCGTTTTGAGAATTTCATATATCTCTCCTTGTATATAGTATTAAAAGAACAGGGAAGGAATCTCCCTTTGAGATATGACATGTATATCTTCATTAGTATAGGATTAATAGAAGGAGGAGAAATGCTCTTCATTAAGACATAACATGTATATCATCGTAAGTATATTGTACAAAATAGATTGTGTAAAATCAATGTATTTTATGGAAAAATGAGTTAAAAGTGAAGTTTTATAAAAGTGAGAATTAGGGGTTGCATAGGTATGTAGTTTATACTATAATAACCATACAGTCGTTGAGGCGACTGTTTATTAATGAGGAAACGTAGATAGTATCTATATTCTTCGTTG
>NZ_CAKQFJ010000040.1 GCF_934230905.1 uncultured Veillonella sp.
ACAACCCCAGGTAGCACAGTAACCCCAGGTGGCACAACAACCCCAGGTAGTACAGTAACCCCAGGTGGTACAACAACCCCAGGTAGCGCAGTAACTCCAGGTGGTACAGTAACCCCAGGTGGTACAACAACTCCAGGTAGCACAGTAACCCCAGGTAGTACAGTAACCCCAGGTGGCACAACAACCACAGGTAGCACAGTAACTCCAGGTGGCACGACAACCACAGGTAGCACAGTAACCCCAGGTGGTACAACAACCACAGGTAGCACAGTAACCCCAGGTGGTACTACAACTCCAGGTAGCATAGTAACTCCAGGAGGTACAACAACTCCAGGTACTACAGGTGTAGTTGCGTTACCACAAACTAAGTCCTTTGTGGAAACACGTGCGGCTATTGCTGGTTTTGTTAATAATGGTCAAGATACTATGCAAGCAGCTTTCACAAATAATAGTAATTCTGATGAAGCAAGTCATATTGTGGCAGGTTTAGATTATGACCATATGCGTATGGAAACTGGTTCTTATGCTAAAGTTAATGGGACTCATGCAGTACTTGGATTTGTTAAAGATTATGGCAGAACAAGTTGGGGCCCATTCGTAGAAGCAGGTTGGGGTACTTATAGTACTCATCTTGATTCTGGTATCCGTGCTGATGGTCATGCTAAATACTATGGTTTGGGCGCATACGGTAAAACTAACTTTGATAAAGGTTTATATTTAGAAGGTAGTATCCGTGGTGGTCGTGCAAGCTACAATTACCGTAGCAATGATTTGGTTAATGGAGCTGGCCATACAGTAAATACTTCTTATGATGCACATAATGCATACTATGGTGCACATGTAGGATTTGGCAAGGTACAATCTTATCGCAATAATTATAAAGGTAATATGTATGCCAAAGTATTCTATAACCACCAAAATGGTGCTAGTGCAACTCTTAATGGCGTTGGCTTAGGCGAAACTTATAAATTCGATAGCGTTAACAGTTTACGCACACGCCTTGGATATCGTATGACTAGAGACTTAGCACATGGTAGCTCTTGGTATGCTGGCCTTGCTTATGAATATGAATTCTTGGGTGATGCTAATGCAACTGTAAAAGGTTTGAGCACCTTGACACCTTCCCTTGGTGGTGCTAGTGGTCTTGTAGAAACTGGATATACATACGGTACTGCTAATGATTCCTTTGGTGCTGGTATCAACTTTGAAGGTTGGTTCGGTAAAAAACGTGGTGCTACAGTAGGTGGTTCCGCACATTGGAAATTCTAATTTCACAAGATTTGATATAGTATTACAATATAATACAATATAAATACGATAGCCCCTATCATACTAATTATGATAGGGGCTATTATTATATAAAACTTATTTTTACTCTCTTATTTAATGCAAAAGCAATTTTGCTAAGTGTATCAATACTTATATTATAACCGCGTTCTATTCTAGCAATAATAGATTGTGGGACACCAGAACGTTCTGCTAATTCACGTTGGCTTAGCCCTGATGCTTCTCTTGATTTTGTAATGGTTACAGCACTTGCTAACATTGTTTTTTCTTTTAAATAAGATTCTTTGTATTGAGGATCTTTTAGCTTATTGTCAAATATTGTTTGGATATTTTCGGGTGGCATTTTGTATCTCCTTTTCATATTCTCTCTTAATTGTTATAGTATGATTGATTTCTCTGGTTGGCGTCTTTTGTGTTTTATGATAGCATATATTAGTTCAACTATAACTCTTTTATCCTAATTTTTGTAGTTCAATAATGTAATAAGTGGAAGGGTATAAACTCTAGTGATATATATTCTATAATTTCAGTATTCATAATTTTTATCAATTTGGTGTGATATAATATGCGTAATATACTATTGTTACCTAAGGAGGTTTTATGTCTAAGAAAATCGCAATTCTTGTGAATGAGGATACAATGCAACGTTGTTCTTGTGGTGGTTGCCTTAAGGCATATATGAATAAAATGGATTCTTTTGAGCGCTATGCTGATGAGGATATCGAGTTGGTTGGTTTTACGCATAGTGGTGGTGATCTGGAGAAGAAACTAGCTTCTTTTAAGAAAAATGGGGTTACTACCATTCATTTATCGACTTGCACGCGCGGTAAAAATGATAATTATGAAAGCATAGCTCATCAATGTGCAGCAGCAGGATTTGATGTTGTTGGTTATACTCATGGTGGTCCTGTATCTAAAGATGGAAAAGTGGCTATCGAATTATCAGCTATTTGATATGTGTAAGGGCGCATATATAGTGTTTAGAAATTAACTTTACTATAATTTGATTAGGTCGAATGAGAGGATAAAGAAATCTGTTATGAATAAGAAATTTAAATCTATGGTGTTAGCCGCTATGATGGGACTTTCACTTACAACAGTGGCAGTTATGCCTATGTCTGTAGAGGCGGCAGGTAAAGCGGGAACCGCAGAAACACTAATCGGCGGTGCAGTAGCTTATGCGTATGTGCAGACTGCTTTCAATAAAATGGATAATTCCAAAGAAGGACAGGCAGAAAGCTTGGCTCGAGCAAAGAAACAAACAGGTTATTTAGAGGATAGTGCAGCCCAAGCACGGGTGCAACGTATTATGAAGACTTTGGAGGCCTCTCCTAGTGTTAAACGTTCTTATGTGGTGTACGCTAATCCTAGTGATGATTTTAACGCCTTTGCTACGGTAGGCCGTGTTATGTCTGTTAATAAAGGCGCATTGGACTTATTAGATGATGACGAACTCGCTTATGTTATGGCTCATGAAATTTCTCATGGCGAGCATAAGGATATTGTCAATGGTCTTAAGAAACAAGTTGGTTTATCTACGGCTGTAAGTCTCGCTGCAGGTGGTGGCGGTAATGCGGCCATTTTATCTAACATTGCTGGTAATTACATGGAAAACCAAGTGTTTACGATGGGCCAAGAAAAAGCAGCTGACGAATTGGGCTTTAAAATTTTGAGCGAGTCTCCTTACAATGTGGGCGGTGCTGCTGCCTCTATGGCGGTACTTCGTAATAAATACGGTGATTTGTATCGTGAAGGTTTAAATCAAGTATTTAGCCCTAATAATCATCCTAAAACGAGTAGCCGTGTAAAGGATAATATTGATCGTATGTATACGTATTCTGGCAATCATGTGACTGTCGATAATGGTGCGGTTTTTGTAAATGGTGTTAATATTTATAGCCCTGCTAATAGTGGTCGTTATACAGGCGAAGAACGGGCTTACTTTATGGCTGGTAAATTAGCACGTTTATATCATAATGGTCAAATTCAGCCAGGTGGTGCATCTTATGATGGACCTACTGTTACCGTGGCAGGTCGTTCTATTGTCACAACTCCTAATGCTGATGTGGCCCTTATGGTTGCTACTAATTTGAATAATTCTTTTGTGAAAGCAGCGGGTCCTGCAAAAGGCAAACAAGCAGCAAAACCTAATAAGAAAAAATCTAATAAGAAATAATTGAACAATATACTATGGCACAAGTGGTGTATGATAGATAATAGTATGACCTGTGTATGGTATAAAGGCCATTATTGCTAGGGGCTTTTATAGTTTTGCTTATAGGGATAGTAGTGACTGTGATAAAACTATAGATTTTCTCTTTTAAAAGCACTATAATAGAATGTATCTATGTATATCAATATAAGCGTATTACAGCCTTATTTTTGATGAGGCTTTTATCTAGAGGAGTTGGATTCTGTATGGAACTACCGGTTTTATCCCCGTACATGATGGCCCGCAAGCCGTCGGGGATCCGCATGGGACAAATTAAATTTTTAGAACGAGAGAACCCACCTATTTTAGTGAATGGTTCGATTGGTAATGTTATGCGTCCTATGCATCCCGCCATGCAGCGTCGACTATTTACCTTAGGTGGACCGAATAGCCCTTTCAGTACGGGCATTGTACCGTATGTACCAACAACGGGTACCGATGAATGTCGTGAAGCCTTTTTGCATATTTTACGCAGTCAAGGTTTTGATACAACCGGTCTAAATGTGCTAGTAACAGATGGGGCATCTATGGCGATGGAAATCATCATGCTTGGCGTTTGTGGCGGTGCTGGGGAAGAGGAACGTCCTCTGTTGATGTTTAATCCTTCTTATACGAACTATGATGCGGTAGGTCATCGCATTGGTCGTAAAACAGTAACTGTAGAACGACGTCTCAATGAAAATGGTGAATTTGAATTGCCATCCATTGAAACCGTAGAAAAGCGCATTATTGAAACAAAACCAGGGGCTCTCTTGATTATTCCTTACGATAATCCAACGGGACAGTTATTCAGTAAAGAAACATTAATTGAATATGCTACTTTGTGTGTTAAACATAATTTATGGATTATTTCTGACGAAGCGTATCGTGAATTGGCTTATGAAAAGGGGAAGGAAACATCCAGTATTTGGACTTTAACGAATAAGGATGTACCAGGTATCGAAGGCCGTCGTATCAGTCTCGAAACTGCTTCAAAGGTATGGAATGCTTGTGGCCTTCGCATTGGTGCCATCATTACAGATAATGCATTATGCTATGAAAAATCTGTTGCTGAATATACGGCTAATCTGAGTGCGAATACATTAGGTCAATATATCTTTGGTGGGTTAGCTCATGAAAGTTATGCTGAGCTTCATAATTGGTATGAACAACAACGTGATTATTATCGTGAGATGATTTATGAACTACATAAAGGATTTAAAGAGGTAGAGCCAGATTTTATCATCTCTAATCCAGAGGCATCCATCTATTTTGTAATTGATGTACGCAATGTGGCTAAACCAGGTTTTGATGGTGTAGAATTTGCTGCATGGTGTGCTGAACACGGTCGTGTAACCATGGAGGATGGTAATGATTATACATTACTTATGGCTCCACTTAATGGTTTCTATAGCGGTGCAAATGACGAACATAATCCTGGCAAGACACAACTTCGCGTATCTTTCTGCGAAAACCCAAAATTGTTAAAATTAGCACCTGTATTGTTATCTAAATTATTTAGAGCATACGAAGCACAACGATAAATAAAACACCCGTCTCTATGACGAACCGTATGATTATACGGTCGTCATTAGGACGGGTGTTTTTTAGTGTTAAGTTTCTTCTTGTTCATCATGCATTTCTATGGGGATGTTGACAGTTTGTAATAATTTGTCAGCATTGTCGCATTGGAGGGATACTTCTTTGGCATACCATTCACCGAACTCGCGGATAATTTCTTCGTTGCGCCTGTAATAGGTATATTGATCGATTTTGCGTGATTCTACAAGGTCTGCATGCTCTAGTAAAGTCATGAATGTAGATACAGATGATTGTGATACACCGCAGCGTTTTTGAATACTCTTAACGCTAACGCTGTTTGGAAAGTCGATGAGAATTTTAGAGTGTACTTGAACACCAAATTCTTGCTTTGGGTGCTTTAGCCACAATATAATATCTAACCGATGTGGATTTGATAATGCTTTCAGAATTCTTTGCGGATCCATATGGCCTCCTTGAGGTAAATACCAAAATGTTGAGTGCCTTACTTTGACCGTGGTCTTGCATTATGCGGTCGTATTATATACGCGTCTTGCTCCGTATAGAGGTCTTCCTTAATTTAATCATACGCTAATTTTTATGTGAAAGCTAGGAAAATTTATAAATTTTTGGAGACGGCTGTGGAGACTTCTAAAAAACTCCACCGGCTAGATCTGTTCCTTTGGAACAGGGCCAAAGTCGTTTTTAGAAGCCCCCACAGCCTTTTTAAAACTTTAGGTGGGAAGGAAAGGGCTACGCAGGCCTTTTTATTTTCTTATACAATTTTCATGTACATATGCTATGTTAAAAAGGTATTTTCAATTCGTATCATGAATATATAATATAATATATAGACTTATGTAAGTTAGGCTTTCATAAAAAGGAGCTGAGTATATGGCAATAGATCGAAATGAGAGATTTGACGTCATCGTCGTGGGGGCAGGGCCGGCCGGTGCTGCAACGGCGTTGCGTTTAGCAGAGCAGCGTGTGAAGGTGCTGGTCATTGAGCGTGGGATGACGCCTGGTGCTAAGAATATGATGGGCGGTCGTATTTATACGCATTCGTTAGAGAAGTTGGTGCCGGATTTTAGAGATCGTGCGCCTCTTGAAAGAAAGGTAACAAAGGAACGCATTTCTATTGGTGCTGGCAATGAGATGACAACGATTGAATATAGTTACCAAGATGTAAAGGACAATGAAGAGTCCTATGTTGTGTTGCGTTCTAAATTTGATAAATGGCTCGCTGAAGAGGCGGAGAAAAAAGGGGCTTTGCTTGTTTCTAATGTACAGGTTACAGAGCTCATCACTGAAGGCGAAGGCAAGAAGCGTCGCGTTGTAGGTGTCCGTTGTCATGATGATGAAGTGTATGCTAAGCTCGTTATTATTGCTGAAGGCGCTAATACTGTGCTTTTAGAGGAGGCTGGACTCACAGGCCCTACAGATCCTAATACGATGGCTATCGGTGTGAAAGAGGTATATACTCTTAAAAAAGATGATCTCGAAAATCGCTTGATGCTATCTGGTGATGAAGGTATGGCCTGGCTTACGTTGGGCGATATGACGGATGGGCTACTTGGCGGTGGCTTTATATATACGAACAAGGATAGCCTTTCTGTGGGCATGGTGGTAGGTCTTGATGACATTGGTTCTGCAAATAAGTCTGTCGATGAAATGTTAGGGGCTTTCACTAGTCATCCAAGAATTGCACCGCTCTTGAAAAATAGTCAATTAAAGGAACACAGTGCTCATCTTGTGCCTGAAGGTGGCTATAAAGCGATGCCGAAATTAGGAGGCAAAGGATACATCATCGTTGGTGATGCGGCGCGGATGTGTATGAATTTAGGGTACACGATTCGCGGTATAGATCTTGCTATCGAGTCCGCTATGTGTGCGGCCGAGGCGGTTAATGTGGCGTTGCGCGATGAAAATATGGATCGAGTTACGAAATTATACGAAAAACAAATCAAGGCGTCTTGGTTGCGTCGTGATTTGAAATTATATAAAAACATGCCGAAATTCTTGGCTACTAACCCGCGTATTTTTAATGAGTATCCTGCCTTTGTTAACAATCTTATGCGTGATGTATTTACCGTTAGTGGTGAGGGTGCCATACCGTTGAAGAAAAAATTATTGCGTCGCGTTAAGGATATAGGTTTATTCAGATTAATTCGTGATGCTTGGAAAGGGGTGCGATCTCTATGAAATTAGAAGAGCGTTTGGGCGCCAATAAATATTATGTAGACGAAACGTGTCCTCACATTATTATTGATGGTGAAAGCGTAAGTCGCGAAGAGGCAATGAAACTCGTTAATGGCTGTCCTGCAGGATTGTATACATTACAGGAAGACGGCAAGCTTGCCTTTGATTTTGCAGGGTGTCTTGAATGTGGTACATGCCGTGTATTGTGCGGTAATACGATTGTTAAGACTTGGAAGTATCCTCGCAACGCCAAGGGCGTAGAGTTTAGACAGGGGTGAGTGCATGGAATTATTAGTCTGTATTAAACAAGTACCGGATACGTCAGAAATCAAACTAGATCCGGAAACAAATAATCTTATCCGTACGGGCCTACCTAGCATTGTAAATCCTTACGATATGCATGCTCTTGAAGCGGCTTTGGCTGTGAAAGACCAATATGAAGGCAGTCGTGTTACGGTTATTACTATGGGCCCTCCACAAGCAGAAGACGCATTGCGTCAGTGTTTGGCTTTGGGTGCTGATGATGCGGTGCTCGTAACGGATCGTGCCTTTGGTGGTGCCGATACATTGGCTACAAGCTATACGATTGCATCCGCTATTCGTCACATTCAACGAACCATGAATCGTCAATTTCAAATTATTTTTTGTGGCAAACAAGCTATTGATGGTGATACAGCACAAGTGGGTCCTCAAATTGCTGAGGAGCTCGGCATGGCACAGGCTACATATGCTTGTGAATTTTCCGTAGATCAAGGTGCACAAAAAGCGATTGTAAAACGTGAGCATGAAAATGGTTACGAAGTGATTGAAGCACCATTGCCACTGCTTGTGACGACGACGGCTGAACTTAATGAACCGCGCCAACCAGGCCTTTGGAGCTCTATTTACGCAAAACGATATACGATTAATCATCTCACTTTGTGTGATATGCCTCATATTGATGACAGTCGAATTGGCCTTACCGGCTCGCCAACACGTGTGCATAAGGTGTACCAACCACCGCTCCGTGGCAAGGTGGAAATGCTTTCATCCATCGACGAAGGGGCGAAAAAGGTACTTGAATTGGCATATCATATTAAGCCTGAAAAGTTCGCCCATCTGTTGGTACCAAATGATGTACCCGTTGAAGAAACGACAGATGAGGAAGGTATTGATGTAAATGATCCGGTACAACGGGCTGCATCTGTTGAAAGCGTAGCACCTAGTGAACCTAAGGTGGTAGATCCTAATACATTTGCTGCAGAGGCCGCCAAGGCTGACAGCGTTTTAAAAGGAGGTGACCGATAATGGGAGCGACTAATTTTGATGAATACAGAGACGTTTTTGTCGTAGCTGACACCATCGATGACGTAGTACATCCAGTTACATATGAACTTATCGGTCAAGCTCGCCGCATTGCTAAGGAATTAGGTCAACTTGTGCAAGTAATGCTCCTTGGTGAAAATGTACAAACTGAGGCTGAGGAATTGGTCGCACATGGCGCCGATATTGTTCATGTTTTTGAAAGTCCTCTTTTGCGGTATTACACAACAGATGGCTATACAAAGGTATTAACTGATTTTTTTGAAGACCATAAGCCGAATATCCTTTTAATTGGGGCTACTAACAATGGCCGTGACCTTGCACCGCGCATGTCTGGTCGCATGCAAAATGGCGTTGTTGCAGACTGTACTATCTTAACGGTGGATACAGAGGAAGGTCTCGTAGAATGGACTCGCCCTGCATTGGGCGGTAATATATTGGCGGAAATTATCTCTCCAAACCATCGTCCACAAATGGGCTCTGTACGGCCGAATGTATTTAAAAAGCCGGACCGTATTGCGGATAGTTGGGGCCGTATTCAACTTGAACAATTTGATCTCAAGCCGGAAGACATTCGCACAAAACGGTTAGATTTTATTCCTTTCAGTAAGACTGGCTATAACATCCAAGAAGCGGATATCATCGTAGCTGGTGGTCGTGGTATGGGTTCAAAGGAGAACTTTGATAAACTCTATGAACTAGCTGATGCTATTGGCGGTGTCGTAGGCGCGACTCGTCCACTTGTTGAAAAAGGGTGGATTGAATTGCCATATCAAGTGGGCCAAACCGGCAAGACCGTAAGCCCTAAATTGTACTTGGCATTTGGTATCTCTGGCGCTATCCAACATGTGAGTGGCATCTCTGGTGCTGATACAATCGTGGCCATTAATAACGATCCAAAAGCGGAAATATTCCAACACGCGAACTATGGGATTGTTGGGGATTGTATGGAAGTTCTCAACGATATGTTGGCACATTTAAAATAGAACATTTAGGTGAAAGAACTGATAGGGACCTGAAAGCCTCCACCGGCCAGGTCTGCCCCTCTGGGGCAGGGCCAAAGTCGTTTTCAGAACCCTATCGGTTCTTTGCTATCTACATTAGTCTATTTTAGTCCCAACATAATTGTTTGAGCGGAGCAGGGACATAAGTAGGGTGTGAGGCAACAGAGGAGCATAGCGACGTATGGGGTCCACACATCACTTAGTCATGAACGTAAGATTTCGCATAGCGAAATCCACAGTGAGGGTAAAGTCGTTTTTCGAAATGGTGCCTTTCTTAAACCCTACAGTCAATATAAGAATGAGCTCAATCTTTTTATTTTTATTAAATCCTGCGCCAACATACTCGTTTGATAGAAAAAGGTGTGTCGTTTCCAGAACCCTATCAGTTCTTTGCTATCTAGATTGATCTATTTTTAGTGCTAGCATATTCGTTAGAATAAGACGGATAGAAGTGTGGTAAAATGGTGATGTAAATATCATTATTGAATGGATGTAGGGAGGTGATGTTGTGACCGCTGATAGTAATGGTTATGTAGGTTTTGATTTAGCATTATTTATCGCTGAAAAGTTGCGGGCTCAGTTTGTGTTTGACATGGCACAGATGGAGGGAAATACGGCGACGTATCCGCAGGTTGAGACGATTGTGTATGGTACTTCTGTGGCGGGACTCAGTGTGAGTGAAACTCGACAGATAGATAATATCAATCGTGGATGGCAGGCCTTAATAGAGGATTTGCAATTAAAACGATTTCAGGTTAATAAATTAGTGGCTATCGAATATAATAAGTTGGTTTCTGAAAGTGAGAATCGCTTAGGTTTTGGTGGATTTCGCAATGCACCAGTAGCTATAGGTGGCACAAGTTATATACCGCCTACTCCGTTGGATTTAAATTCCTGTTGGGATGAATTAGTAGCTAGGTGCCAAGTGCTAGAGGATAATCCGTTAGAACAATCGCTCCTATTATATGCCGAGATGGCTCGTAACCAGTTCTTTGGTGATGGCAATAAACGAACCGCTCTTCTCATGATGAATGGCAACCTAATTCAGAATGGATTGTGTCCAATTACGATTACAAAATCGCACGAAGTAGAATATCGGACCGCTTTAATTGGATATTATGAAAGCCCTGAGCAACATCGCATTCAATTCTTCGATTTCCTAAAACAAGAACAACAAACCATGCTAAAACGCTGGGGCTATGAAATCCAAGATGTAAGTAAATCCGAACTTGGTAAAACTATAGACACAAATCTAAAAGAAGGATCCACAAAACATAAATTATAATTGAGGTCCTGAATTACTATTCTCCCTTTTCCCGTAATGAAAATCTTTGCGGGCAATAAGGATAACGTATTTAAAGTAAGGTCCTGATGGGCTTCCAAAACCGACTTTGGCCCTGCGAAGCCCGTAGGGCGTAGTCAGACCCGGCCGATGGAGGTTTTGGGAGTCCATCAGAACCGTCTTTTAAAGGAGGAATACATATGAACCGCAAAATTTTCGTTACAGGTGCTACTTCTGGTATCGGCCTTGAGTGTGCCCGTGCTTTTGCTCAAGATGGAGATAATGTATTGATTGCTGGTCGTCGTGCAGACCGTTTGTCTGCGATTAAGGAAGATTTTGAGCAGCAATATGGCATTCGTGTGGATACGCTCGTTCTCGATGTGAGCAAACGTGAAGATGTAGAGTCAAAGGTGAAACCAGCTATTGAGGCATTCGGTGGTATCGATGTATTAGTCAATAATGCAGGCCTTGCACAAGGTCTCGATGATTTTCAAGATAGTTCTGTTGATGATGCGGTGACTATGATCAATACAAATGTAATTGGTCTTATTTATGTAACAAAAGCGGTGTTACCATTCATGATGGCCCAAAATAGTGGTCATATTGTCAATATGGGATCTACCGCAGGCATTTATGCATATCCAAAGGGCGCTGTGTATTGTGCTACTAAGGCAGCTGTTAAGACTTTGAGTGATGGTATTCGTATGGATACGATTGCTACAGATATTAAGGTGACTACCATTCAACCAGGTATTGTAGAAACGCCATTTAGTGAAGTTCGCTTTCACGGAGATGCTGAAAGAGCAGCTTCCGTTTATGCTGGCATTGAGGCAGTTCAACCAGAGGATGTAGCGGATGTTGTATTGTATGTAACAAACCAACCAAAACGTATGCAAATTTCAGATGTAACCATTATGGCGAACCAACAAGCGGCAGGCTTTATGGTACATAAAAAATAATGATTTGTAATCTTATATCATTTAGGATATAATTGCAAAGCAACTTTTAAGAGGGTAATTTTGTAAAATATAGTTATTGAACGATACATACGCAAACGGTTATATACATTGTATGTATTGTAGTATGCAAAGGAATGGAGAGTATACCTATGATTAAGAAGCTTGTGTTAATGGCAGTTGCCTGTGCGTGTGTAGGTTCTTATGGTGTTGCTGGTGCGCAAAGCACTCTTGATGTACCACCTGATCCTGCTAAACCAGTAGTAGCGGAACATGCAGCACCACTAGTTGGCATGCCAAGTCCGATTCGTGAATTTAATACGGTTGACGAAGCTGCTAAATATATACATATTACACCTCAAATACCGAAGGTAATGCCTGTAGGTTACAATATTAAATCGGTAAGTACAATCAATAAAGAGATATTGCAAGTGATTTACGATTACCAAGCTGGTGAGGATGCAACGCGCAATCAAGCAGCAGGTAAACGCATCGTGTATCGCGTAGCGAATACAACAGGTGATATCAGTGGTGATCATAATAACTACAGAGTCACAGCCACTGAAAAAGTAAATGGTACAAAGGTTACTTTCAAAGGTGGTAATTACATGGTATACCTTGCAACTTGGACAACAGATGGTCAAAGCCATGCATTAGCATTTGAACGCCCTGTTTCTCGTGATATGGCGAAAGCAATCGTTGCGAATACAGTGGCACAAAAAACACATATGCAATAATATAATTTAAAACGCATGCGAGTTACAGTGCAGTACTCGCATGAATGTAAGGGATATATATAAACAGCTCCTTTTATGAGGGGCTGTTTTTTATACAAAAAAGTGGCTATCAACAATATGTTGATAGCCACTAAATAGGTAGTTTATAAGATTATTCAATTTCTGCTTTCAAGTCGATAATGTGTTTACATGCTACGCAACCAGGGCAGTCACAGAATTCTGCGCCTTGTGCTTTGATGTCTTTAGCATGTTGTAATAGGTTAGCTGCACCTTCTTTGCCAAGGAGTTGTGTAGCGCGTTCAGAGCCTGCAAAGCCGATTGTTTCGTCGATAAGTGCAATATTTTGTTCTGCTACGGATACGAGTTGTTTTGTAAGTTCTTCTTGCTCAGGCGTACCTTCAGCATCAATCCAAGACTGAGCGAACTCTTTTACTTTATGGTTGCTTTGTGGTGCATCTAATAAAGCTTGTACGAGTTGTGTTAATTGTGTATGTGTCATGATGATCTCCTTGATATAACTAGTAAATATGAGTTTGAAAAGATGCACTTACTATCATATGAGCACCTGTTCGTTTTTATAAGTTCATTATAGCATCTACAGTAATTTTGAATAGTAGAATGATTTACGATAGATACTATCAAATAGGATAGATTTGTGATAATTACTACTTTAAATTTTTGGGGGAATAGAAAAGAGGAATGCTTTCACATTCCTCTTTAACTTCGTTAAAATAAATCTGAGTGGCTACCCGTGCGAGTTAAAGATAATACTAATATGTCATCTTTAATTGCATAAATTAGAAGCCAATCTGGTTCGATGTGTAATTTTATAAACCCTCAATCATTTCTTTTACATTAGCATATGATTTTGCTTTTACTTTTCCTGCCAATATATCTTTCGTTTCTTGAATAGCAGCTTCTGTTTCTGCATTATAACGAGGTTGTTTAGGTTGAAATGGAAATCCACCTTCCATTAGTGATGTGTGGAGAAAAATATTAATCGCATCAGTTACGGATATGCCAAAGCTAGCATATAATGCTTCTAATTGTGCTTTTACAGCTGGCTCAATGCGCAAACTGATAGAGGCTGTTTTAGCCATAGTATCACCTCCTGTTAGTTATATTGTAATGCAAATGCTTTAAATTCGCAATCAAACAGATATAATTTGCAAGCAAAATGCTTTTCTTTTCATGGGGGAAAAATCTTTATATATATAAATATTAGGGTTTTAGGTGATATAATTAACTTACTATATGTAGTTTGTTTATAAAGGAATGTATCATGAAAAAGGTTGTATGTGCATTAGCTATGATAGCTTTCATAGGTTCTATTAATGTTGTCTCTGCAGATGATTTGATGCGGTTTCGTCTTAATGGTAATTCGATTTATGACCAGCCTTATGGTGATAGAAATGAGTTTCCATGTCCTGACAGACTTGGTAGTTGTACTATAACTGATAGCGATTATAAAAGCACTCGTAAAGGTCAATCGCTAGAGGTGTTTGATACTGTATATGAGGCTAAGCAACATTTGAACTTTAAACCGCAGTTGCCAAGTGGATTAGAGGGATTACGTCCTGTACATGTGTCCATTGTGGATCATGATGTATTACAAGTCGTGTATGCCTATCATGAGCTTTTAAAAGGAAGATTTGACCGTGTAGATGATATGCCTAAATATATTAAGTATCGTATATCGACTCTATCAGGTAATATAGCAGGCGATTATAAGGATTACTTACCGCAGAAGACAGATATTGTGAATGGTATGATAGTGACCTATCGAATGGTGGATAATTCTGTATACTTAGCATCTTGGGAACATGAGGGGCAGAGCCATGTGTTCTTATTTAATGAGCCAGTTTCTGTTGATAGGGCTAGAGAAATGATCAAGAGCGTAGGGATACATTGAGTTATTTATTGTACTATCTTTTTAAATATGATTAGTTTATAATATAAATATAAAGAGAGCCAATTAACGTGATTAGGGCGTTAGGCTCATCTAAAACTTGATAAAACTATGATGGCGCCTAACGTGTTAGAGGAATGCACTCCTCTATACGTTAGGCGTTTATCGTTGTACTAT
>NZ_CAKQFJ010000041.1 GCF_934230905.1 uncultured Veillonella sp.
GAACTTAAAATGGCGATGGAGCCAGTAAATTACTGGACCCATCGCCTATAAAACCAACACGTTTTGTCCTATAACCCACATTATAGCCTATCTATACATAAAATAGCCAGTACCTCGTTATCGAGATACTGGCTATAAATCTAACTACAAGCAAAATGGTTATTTCGCTTCTTTATCATTCCAAACTAGCAATGCACCAATGGCATTAAGGATATAAAATACATATTTACCAACATTGGCAAAATTTCCTTGAGTGAAAGCTTTTAGAAGCTGAACGATATTATAGACCATCCAAAATGGCCATTGCGTATTTAATTTTAGAGCGTTAAATAGATTAGCGATGAGAGACAAGGCAAATACAATCGTTGTAAGAACCGATAAGAAATTAATATGACCGCTAAACCCTATAAAGTTAGCTATGATAGAAAAAATAAAAGCAATCACGGTAATAATAGAGCCTACCCATCGTTTTTGTGATGGACTCATCGTATTAGGAATTCCCTCATGAGATGCTTTCCATTTTTTTATAGCAAATGTATAAATAATAAAAGTAACAGGATACGTAATAATCGCAGCTTTATTGCCAAGAATGAAATCAATTACACCTGATAACACAGTATTAACAATGCCAAGATAGTTTCCCCATTTGTTCAATTGGCCAGTAAATCGTGTAGACAACATGGAAATACCAACATTGATAACAGAAATCAGTCCAAATGGAACTAACGCAGTCCATGGTCCCCAATCTACAAATTTCTCAAGTCGAGAATTAAGATAACCTGCAGAAATTGCAATGCCAACTACGAGTACCACGCCGATTAAATCAAACCATCTTGATGTAGCAAATTGTTTTAAATACTGTTTCATATGTATGGCCTTTCTACACAACACATTTAAAACTGTTTTAACACAACACAAGTTTCAATGCAATAGTCAATTTATATAATTCTTAAATATAGCCAGTACCTCACGTCAGAGATACTGGCTATGTTCATGCATATATACTATTAAAGCAACAATAGTTAATGAAATACAAAACTCATCCACGAAGACAGAGCCTTCTTGTATTCTTCAGTGGTAGAGAACGCCGGTGTATAATTGGTTAACCATTCACGTAGTGTAGGTGGTGCGGCCTCTGGATCTACAGCAATTGGTAAATCCCAAATATTTCCATGTTTGCCTTCAAAATATCGCCACTGTTCTTGGGCATAGCTCACTAGAGCATAGGCCTTATCATATTGTTCCTTCGCCAAATCTAGCTTACCGAGGCTTTCATTAATCTGAGCCATAATGCGATAATCCGAAGCATTCCAAGGATATCCAAGCTCTGCGCCCGCCCAAGGGAATTGGTAGTCTTGGTCGATAAGAATTTGTAAATTACGCTTATATAGTTCGGCCCGTCGAATATCACCAAAATGACCAGCCAATTTCACCATATATTTTACACATTCAAGGTACGCGTAATGATCCTGCGTATGCCGCAAATAATTAGAATTTTCATAGGTCGCATCCCATAGGGTGCCTAATTCTTCCCAGCGGTCTTGATCCATATGTTCTAGGTGAAAGTGCCACACAGCTTTAAGCCACAACAAAAAGGCCGCATTTGTATAGTTCCAATAGTGATTACCTTGTGTATACTCATCTTCGGCTTCGTAACCATTCTCATTTAGTAAAACATGCATTTGGCTAACCCAATCAAAACGCATCGAGAACAGCGGTGGATATGATGTTTCAATATATCGCTCATAACCTATGCGATTATCCGTTTCGACATAATAATGCAACAACGCATACCGCAAGTGATCCAAATCAAAGGCGCTCGCTGGATTTGCCAAATTATAAATAAAAGCATCCGAATACGAATCATAGGCTAACGGATCCTTTTCTTGAGCCTGAATCAACTCTTGAAATAGACTTTCAGCCTCACTACGCCCTAGAAAAGCATATGCCAGGGCCCGATACCACTTGGATATACGAGATACTTTCAACATATACTCGTACTGCCATGAGTCCGGCGAAGGAATATCCGCATGGCTCACCACACCATCTAAGAAATTCACAATAGGAATCACATTATGGTACATACGGTCTGAGCCAATGGCACGCTGACACGCATCTAGCGCACAATACACATGACAACATAAGTCGATATCTAGCGGAGGTAGTGTATCATCCGGATCAGACCTGCCAAATGGATTATCAAACCCAAATGGTTCATCTATGCTCATTGGATAGCTCATATCAAACGGATCATATTCCTTCATGATAGACAACAGCTCGTCACCAACACCAGCATGACGCTCGCGATATAAGGCGTCCACGCGATCTACATAGGGAACGAGAACATCCAAATACTGTTTATACTGATGCACCTTCGGATGCAATTCAACGCCCAGATTCTCTGTGGAAAGTTCCTTAATCACGTGTGCCACAAGCGGGAATACCTTCTGCTCTTTCACATAACCAAGCACACCATCATCATAGATGGGCACCTGTTTTAATGTATGTCGAAACTGTGTATAGCTATTATTCCAATATTGTTGAATCAATGGCACAAGCCAACGATTACACTCATCATACACAGCAATTGATGCGGATTCAATCATACCCATACCAGCTTTATACAAAGGTTCACAAATGTTTTCTAATAATAAATCCTTTGATAAGGCCATGAGAGCTTCAGATTCTGTTTCACCTTCCATGGCCTGTACCATATAAGCACCAAGCGCATCGGCGAGGAGTAAAAATTCAGACTGAACCTGTGTAGGCTCGGTCATCACGTAATGATTCGGTACCGAAAAGGCTGCAACGCCCTCTGTCAAAGCATCGGAATCTATGTCTTCTAAGGACTGCTGCAGAACATCAAGAGATATAGGCGTTTCTATATGCTTAATATCGCTTAAATAACCATACGCGCCCTCATCAGAAAACAAGGTCGTTATAAAGTGGCGTAGCATATTATCACATATATACTTTGCCTCATCCTTAGGTGAACGCCCCTGTTGAAATAATAACTTGCGACCTCTGTGACTTTTATACAAAACATACGCCTCATACTCACCCGTACGAGGCTTTTCTAATAGAGGCTGTCCATTATACGTACCAAAACGGATGAATTCTGGCAAGGAAAATAAGAATACACTGCGACACTCCTCAAAGGGCTTGCCCATCTCATCACACACGGCCTTGACGAACGCACGAATCCGCTGCCGTTCCAGCTCAACATGAGGACCATTGACAACCACATCGTCTTGCTCCTCATCATAAAAGGGGATAATCCCGCCTGTATTAAAATCCAAGCCAAGCAAAAACGTCGTCGTTTCTTTCCCCTCTATCGGTGGAAACAAGGACGGCCGAATTGCATTAAATACACCTGTTGTACTAATTGTAACGTGATGCATACTACCTCCTATATAACAAAACTCCATCTATACTTATGATTCTAATCTATCTAATCAAATGCGTCTGTAATACCAAATGATAGATGCAAAACTGATATAAAACACCTACCATCTTATGCCGCCATAACAGACACACCGTAATCTAACAATCGCTGAATCATAACCACCCGTAAAACGGGTGGTTTGCTCTGACCCTATAAGGGTCTTTCTCTAGTGGTGGCCCTCTAAAGAGGGCATTGAATGATCTGACAACCACTCTATTACCACTGGCTGCCCCCTACTCGGGGGCTTTTATTTTGCCTATTTTACTGACTCACCCGTAAACGGGTCGGTATATTCTTTAAAGTTTAATGTATCTTGCGCTATATCCTCTTGTAATTGATTGCGAATATACTCTTTTATCGCTCCTTCATATCGTCCTACCGTATCCACATAATATCCTCTACACCAGAAATGTCTATTTCCATACTTATATTTTAAATTTACGTGTTTATCGAATATCATGAGGCTACTTTTACTTTTTAAATATCCCATAAAACTCGATACGCTTAAATGTGGTGGTATCGTTACTAGCATATGAATATGATCCGGACAGCATTCCGCTTCTATAATCTCTACATTTTTTCTCTTACATAAGTCTCTTAAAATTTTACCTACATCAGCTTTTATCCGACCATAAATTATTTGTCTTCTATACTTTGGAGCAAAAACAATATGATATTTGCATCTCCATTTACTATGTGATAAGCTTTTTACGTCATTCATTGACATTGAACCTCCTATATTAAAATGTTGTGGTTGCCAGACCAACTTCATTTTATCACTAGGAGGTTCTTTCCTTTTCTCTAAGAATTTTTACTGACCCCCAGTTTAACTGGGGGTTTAGTCATGCCTATTCGGCGTACAATCACTTGGGGGACATCTTGGTACTCGTATGGGGAAAAATAAAATCCGGATTACCTGGTTGCCCGTACCCTACATAATATAGGTGAAAGTAACCAGTACAATCATGAGATAAAAAATCATTTTTCAGAATAGTAAATCGTTCCATAAAGGACCTCCGTGTATAAAAACCAATGGGCTTAACTTATGAATTTATTATACGGAGATTCGCCTTAGGAAGATAATCAAAAAAACTAGGAACAAAAAAAAGAGCCGTTTTGAAACAGCCCAAAATTCATGTCCCGCATACTTAATGACAGAACATATAATAATATAAACAAGGACATGCTTGTTCATCTGTGTTTGACGATGAACGCAACCATCGTTATAATATAAGAAGATAGTCAGACGAGTGGATACGTCAGGCTCATCTCGAAATCTATAAATATTAGGAAATGGCCTTTCTGTTATCGAATTATCGAAGATAATGAAGGGCTATTTATCTTTTTCTAGACAAATAAGCGCTATCAACGCTCCAAAGGCGATGACTACGGACATTACCTGTAATAGGAGCATAATGATTTCATAATCACTCATAGGCTTACCCCTCCCTTCAATAACGAAGAGAGGCCCAACCTCGTCTAACTATCTTATGTTAATAATACACCAAACAAATATACGATACAATAAACATCGTATTATAGAGATTTATAAATGAAAAACCTGAGTGAATTGAAATAATTCACTCAGGTTTTATTAATATAGATATTATATCAATATTAAAAATCAAAATACATTTTACGATAGGTTTGCAGATTAGAAATATTTTTAGACCATTCACCCAACTCTCGACGTGTACTAATCTCATTTCCATCTTCATATTGACCATCAAATGATAAAATATTAAAGCTAGAAATAACATAAAACTGATCATCACATATAAAAAGTTTAGCATGAGAGTTATCCCATTTCATTCGAAAAAGCTCTCCATACTTTTCGAATCTCTTTTTCATCTTCTTCGCATTATTCTTCGTCCTACGTATTCGTTTATCATTATCTGGATTAGATTCATCGCCTATACCATAACGAATCTTGATTGTAACACCTTTCTTTAATAAAGATTCAAAAGTTTCCAGCATACGCTCGTCTACAACATGATTATTAATCCATGCTGCAAATATATCAATTTCCTTCGTAGATGTTTGTAAAGCACTATCAAATGCACGTCTAATAGCAGCATTTTCAAGAATTTTACTTTCATTATCTAATAAATGTTTAAACTGTTTATTTTCTTCAAAATACTCATTCATCTGTATTCGGAGTTCTTTATTTTCAGATTGGAGTGCTTCTACATTTTTTAGATATCTTTCATTCTCTTTCTTTATTTTTAATTGTTCTTTTTCTAATTCTAATTTATCATTGCGTGCCTTTTGTAAACGACGATGAACACGTTTCTTTTCTTCAGATAAATCTGTAAAATCCTTTTCTAATCGTTCTTTCTCACAGACGATTTCTTTTAATTCAGATTTCGCCTTCTTTAAATCTTTTTTCATCGCCATACTCTGTTTATTAGATTCAGCTAATTTCGAATCCAACTCATTGATTTTCTGCTCATAAGATTTTCGTGTAGCCGCAGTAATAGTCGCATCTTCTAATTTAGATTGAATAACATCGTATTCAGATTGTAGTTTATAGGATTTTTCCTGACTTTGCTTTAATTTTCTTTCAAAAGACTTAGCGTTCTTCTCTACTTCTAAAAGTTGTTGTTTGGATTCTATTAATTTTAGTTCTGTAGTACTAGCTTCTTTTTGAATGTTCTCAATCGATTGTGCTAATGATTGTACTTGTGCTTCGTACTCCGCTGCTTTTTTCTCTAAAACACTATTTGCTTGACGTAATGTATATACTAAATTGTCTTGATTAAAAATTTTCAGATATAATGCACGACTATAATCTTCATCAACCTCTAATGCAGTTTCAGAACGAGAACTACCTTCATCGTCAGATAAAATATCAAATTGGGCCTTAATAAAATAAGACTCATCTTTAAGAATAGCTGCTTCTTTTATAAATGAACCTTTACCATCAGGAATACCATCTATAATCTTTACTATAATACCTCTATTAATAGCTGCATCTTTTGCATCTCCAATAGATCCCTCAAAATTTATCCCCCAAGGATTACTAATATAAATGGATTTCTGAGCCGTTTTAAAGATATCAATAATCTTATCAATAACCTTACTACCTTCAATTAATTGAATCTTAATTTCTTGTTCTTTATATACAGGAATAGAAAGTTCCACTCTTAATTTATCAAGAGTCAAAAGAATATCATGTCGTTTATATTCTAACTCATTGATATTTTCTCGAGTAAGTTTAATATCATTTTGGTTAGGTAATTCAATTGATATGTTGGCTACACCAATAATAAATGCCTCTAATTTTCTACAAAAGTCAATATCTTGTGGTTCACCGTTAAGGTTAAGCACTACACTATTATAGTTATTTAAAATAGCATGAGCATGATGTAATAATTCTAGATATTCAATTAACACATCTTTAACTGCACAGAGATAATCATGATAGTCAAGAAGCTCCACAAACTGTAATTTTGCTCGTGGAATCCCCACACTAAGCTCTTTAATCTTTTCTTTACAAAGCTTATTATATCCGTAACCTAAACCAGCAATTACAGGTAGTGCTGCTATACCACCAAGAACAGCCATACCACCAGCGATTCCAAATCCGCCGGAGGCTATTGTTCCTCCCCCTAGCCAGGCTAATGTTGCATTAGTAGCAGCTGCTCCACTTAAACCACTAATTGCCGCACCCGTTCCTGCAGTGCCAATACTAGTTGCTAGCCCAACTGCACCTATAGCACCGCCAATACCACCGGCTAGACCTTTCACAGTAGCACCAATCATGCTACCTACACCAGATAAGTTACTAATATCATTCCCAACATAAGAGTAAGTATTACTATTATGATATTCAAACATCTGACTATTAGAAGCATAGTATGTTTGTAATGTATCATATATTTCAATCTCTTTAGATAACTGATTTTTTGATTCATTAATATGAGTATAAGAACGACTTAATTCTCTTTTAATCTTCTCTATATCAATACCATATCTCTCATAAGCTGCTTTTATACTTTCAAATTCAATTTTTAATTGATTATATTCTGCCTTAGAGTCTAAGGCCTTTTCCACAATAGAATCAAACCTATCCAGTGTCTCCTCTTTGGTTTTGGAATGCTTTCCAATAGCTTGTTCAACTCTATATTTATTAGGCTCTAACTGTAATTCTAAATCCGCAATCTCAGCTAATCGTTCATGCTCTTTTTGTATCTCTTTAACTCTACTCTCTAATTTTTTAGCTTTATAAGCATCAACAGTTGCACCTGCTATATCTTTTAATGTTTTAAACATATCTCTATCCCCCAAGGTACACCATATTTTTACAAATTATACAAAACACAACAACTATCTATAAATAAAATATTTTAATTGAATTCACAACTTTTCAGAATATTAATCTTATAGATATAAATTAAACCCTACTAAATAACAAAAGATGAATTTTTCATGAATTAATTATATTATCTATATTATTACCAGTCAATAAAGATTTGAATCCGGCAGCATAATTATAAATTCTATAACTTAGTATGAATAAATAAAAGCTCTACCTTAGATTACCTAAAGTAGAGCTTTCTCTTATTCCAACTTCCCTTTACGCACACGGTCCCATTCCACCTTTTCCATCGCCTTCGTTAGTTCTTCATTTAATTTACGTATTAAGGATATAAATTCTATCCGCTTAGCCACATCATTCCAGTCGATTAATATCTTACGTAATTTAAATTGCAAGAGAGTATTTTCATATTGCTTATATAAATTACCTTCAGAGCATACATCCCCATTATCAGCTCCACTTCTATATAACTCATTGATATCCTTTACAGTAGCAGAAATATCCTTTGATGTTAATATGCGCTCTTTAATATAGTTATACACACGAGTTTTATATGAGCAGAGATTGCTTTCACCATTATCACCGACCCCCTTTTCCCACCATGTATAATAGCGTAAACCCAAAACTGGTCCTTCTTTAATTCTATCAACACGCCAAAACATATAAGGTTTAATAGTTAAATTATCCTCACTTGTATTTTGAAAGCCCCAATAATCAGTATCAACAGTTCGGTCTAGAGAACGTGGCCAAAAATGTATATGCGACCAAGGCGTACCAAAGCTGCTACCGTGCTTAATCGTGTGAGTATGAGGAGCATCATCTAACCGGCCATATACATACGAATCCTCAATATTCTCAACGTATTGTTTCAAGGTCTCTACTAATGGTAGACCGTGATTGGGCTGATTAAATACAGTCTGCAAAAACAATCGTTGGGCAATCGCAGTATCTTGGATATAAAAACGAATATGCCCATCTATATCCTTATAGTATTTCCAAAAACAGCTATGCGCTATAGTGGTCCTAATCTTACGAATTAAATAATCCATAAAGTTCAGTAAAATAGGATTATTCCACCCATGACAAGATAATAACAATGACAAAAACTCCGGTCCATCCACATAGGTATTAACCTTAGGATCCTTCTCCAGCTCTCGAACCGTATTCCAATCATCATCATTAAACCAATCCGTCTTCAAATAAACCGTATGAATCGTGTATTTTGATAAATTCAATTCTTCCTGTTCATCGTGCAACGCCCATCGGATACTATTCATAGCTCCCCAGCAAGCAGTTTCATCACGTTTTTTCTGTTTTTCCTTTTTATCATCTAAAAGATATTGATATATATCCAATTCATCGTATTGATTTGATTTAAATGTTTTTGAAAGTAAATATTTATACCGATTAATCTGATTACCATGCTCCTCTGATGATGTTTTATCTTCAATAATTAAAGCCGCCTGTAATTCTGGAACCAATACAAGTACATCAATATTAAGCAACTGCCTAAAAATATATACCCGATTAACTTTAGATCCATCATAAGCCTCATTCAATAAACGAGATAAAAACCGAGCTCCAAACTGACGCCCACTTTCATTATCATCACGAACAGGCATATTAATCCAATTCAAACACCAACAAATAAATGCATCCTGCGACAACTCATTCGTCGCAAAATTAAAAATATTATTCTCCACAATCCGTTCGTCAATCATACCTCTCATCCCCCTTACCTAGTACCCATAATCTAACATCACCTAAACTACAAACGTATATAGAAAAAGACCCTATCGGCCCCTCAAAACGACTTCGAGCTCCGCGTAGCGCAGTAGCGTGTCGGCTTTCTCTACTCTAAAAACAATGCCCTAACACCACCTAAACCACAAACGTACATAGAGAAAGACCCTATCGGCTCCTCAAAACAACTTCGGGCTCCGCGTAGCGCAGTAGCGTGTCGGCTTTCCCTCTCCTCTAAAAACAATGCCCTAACATCACCTAAACCACAAACATACATAGAGAAAGCCCCCATCTGTTTCAAAACCGACTTTTGGCCCTGCGAAGGCCGCAGGCCGGAGTCAGACCCGGCCAATGGAGGATTTTGGAACAGATGGGGGCTTCTACTCTAATTACCCTTTGTATTTAGGTGATGTAGGGCATGTTTCAGGCACCACATCTTTGCGGTCCCCTAGTTGTGCACTACGATCTGTATAGTGTGTATGAAGTAGTTCGTGTGCTTTATGTCCTAATGGTTCGCCCAAGAAGTTTTTGTATAGGTCTTGGATTTCTGGGTTTTCATAGGATGCCACGAATTTGTATTCTTCATCAGCTTTGTAAAGTCCGCCAATGCGGGCTTCTTTTGTTTTTACAGCTTGTGGTAATTTAGTACGTGGTTGACCACCACCACCAATACAACCACCTGGGCAGGCCATAACTTCGATAAAGTCATAGTGTTTGCCACTTTCTTTCAACGTGTTAAGGAAATCACGAGTATTTTTGCCACCGTGTACAACAGCAACGGACAATGTAACATCATCACCAAGTTGTACAGTCGCTTCTTTTACACCATTCATACCACGAACATCTTCGAGGTGAGTCAATGCATATGGAGGTGGTTCTTTATCTGTAATAAGCTTGTATGCTGTACGCATAGCTGCTTCCATAACACCGCCTGTATTACCGAAGATGATAGATGCACCAGTTTCCATACCGATTAAATCATCGAACTTAGAGTCTTCTAAGCTGCCAAAATCAACACCTTCATCATTGAGCCAACGAATAAATTCGCGTGTGGTAATGGAAATATCCGTATCCATGCCAAGGCTTTCATCATCGTAATAACGAGCCGCCGCATTTTCCTCAACGCGTTTAGTTTCGGCCTTCTTCGCCGTACAAGGATTAACGCTGACAGACACGATATTTGCAGGATTAATGCCCTTTTTCTCAGCAAAGTACGTTTTAATCATAGCCGCTTCCATAGCGATGCAAGAACGGGTACTGGACAAATTTGGAATGAGTTCAGGGAAATAGATTTCCGCAAAGCGCACCCATGCAGGGCAGCAAGATGTGAATTGAGGGATAGTACCGCCATTCTTTAGGCGATCTACGAGCTCAGATGCTTCTTCCATAATGGTCAAATCCGCACCAAAGTTCGTATCAACCACATAATCAGCACCCAATTTACGAAGGACGCTAACCATTTTGCCTTCTAGGAATGTGCCTGGTTCGTAACCAAAGCCTTCGCCGATAGCCACACGCACAGCCGGAGCCGTTTGGATAACAACGATTTTGTCAGGATCGGCAATAGCTGCTTTCACCTTATCAAGCTCAGATCTAGCATGCATAGAATCAAATGGACAAGCAGCCGCACATTGACCACAGTGGATACACATTGGCACATCACCGGTTGATTCAAGATCGTAATAATCGAGCACGCTCATCACATCGGCGCAAGCACGACGGCACAAGGTGCAATTCTTACACTTCGAAATATCGTGAGTGATAGAAGGATTGTCGAGCGCAATCGGCACACGTTTATCAATAAATTCAAATTGGGACATGAGGACCTCCTCGTTTTGTATACTCATACCTATTGTGAAAGTTGAATCTCTTATATCCTTAGCATAACAAATATTGGGGGCATTCATCAACGTACTAAGACAGTAGGAATTGGCATTTAGTATAACACGATATAGTATATTACGATATACTATATTACGTTATACTAAATCGACAACAAAAAAACAGCCCTTTCGAGCTGCTTTCCTATATAAGATATATCTTATTTTTTACCTTGTTTTGCTTGTTGTGGCCATAAGAAATTGTAAACTGCTTCAGATGGAGAACCATTTACAACAGGACGATCTTTACCATCCACTTTATCTTCACGTTGTGCATAACCTTGTGGATTATACAATACAACTTTTTGGTCTTTTACAGTTTTCTTTTTATGATTGAACTCTTCAGTTGCGATATAGTGATATCCTTCAGAATCTTGTGCTTTAATCATTACAGTTGCACTTTTATCATTTTTTTGAACGCTATCTTGATCAATAGACCAAGTGATGCCAGCACTATCTTGACCAAATACTTGCCAGTTAACAGCACTAGCAGAACCAAAACCGAATGCACAAATTGCAGCAGCCGCAAAACATGTACCTAATAATTTTTTCATATATTTCACCTCGTATAAAATTGATTTTATAATTTTATAATAGTATATCTATATGTACTTTCTATGAAAATCCAATTACCAAATTAATTCTAAAACGCCTTCACCCATACTTCCAGGAATAATTGATGTTGGGCTACTAGGGTATGAATTGCTTCTAAGAACATTTCCATAAGAATCATAATCAATACTTGAAATAACTGCCATCATCCGACTAGGCCTATTTATGCGAAGTAACATTATGCTATAAGATCCATCAGTATGATTAATCTTAGCCCAAACTTGAGCCCAATTAGCATTTTTTCTAACTGAGCTATTATCAATAAAAAAAGTTTCACTATTACTTGCAGCACCTACATAATACCAACTAGTTGCTTCCACAGATTGTGTTGAAAACAACATAAATAAACTAAAAAACACAAATACAACTAACTTTTTCATAATAACCAACTCCTTATATTCTCAAAGAAATTATTATATTTCTATTTTATCATATGCAATTTTATTTACTTACTCCTATTTATATGAGGATGCTTATTTTTCTTTCTATATTTTCATAATATAAAAAACGAAGAATAAAAAATGCTTATGTTTCTGATTTTATATTCATGATATAGAAAAGGAATGGTAGAAATCGAAAACCGACTTTACCTTCACTGTGGATTTCGATTCTCGAAATCTTACGTTCAGGACTAAGTGATGTGTGGCTCCCATGCGTCGCTATACTCCTCTGTTAGCTCACACTCTACTTATGGCCCTGCGAAGGCCGTAGGCCGAAGTCAGACCCGGCCGGTAAAGGTTTTTCTCTCCTCTCCGGCCCTTTAGAGAAAATAAAATTCTAAGGAATAAAAAATGCTTATGTTTCTGATTTTATATTCAGAATATAGAAAAGGAATGGTAGGGTTCGAAAACCGACTTTGGCCCCGCGAAGGCCGCAGGCCATAGTCAGACCTGGCCGGTGGAGGTTTTCGAACCCTACCATTCCTATCACACTATACACGAATGCTAATATTCAGAAACATAAGCATACAAATTCAATTAAATTTTATTTTCCCCAAAGGGCCTGCATTACTTCTGCCCCTATTGTATCTTTTTCAATTTTCACAGGTTTTTGTTTTTCGTTACTACTCAACAAAGCTACACCGGATTGACTATATACCGTTGCATTCACTTCTGTCCAAGTGCTGTCTGGACGGTTAAT
>NZ_CAKQFJ010000042.1 GCF_934230905.1 uncultured Veillonella sp.
CTTTTATCATTTTTTTGAACGCTATCTTGATCAATAGACCAAGTGATGCCAGCACTATCTTGACCAAATACTTGCCAATTAACAGCACTAGCAGAACCAAAACCGAATGCACAAATTGCAGCAGCCGCTAAACATGTACCTAATAATTTTTTCATATATTTCACCTCGTATAAAATCAAATTTCTTTTATTATATAAGTATTAAATGTATTTTGTGTGAAAGCTAATTTTTTGAGCTACCTTTACATAAAAGGTACTGCGCCCTACACCGTGTCGCTCAATAAAGCCTTCTTCCACAAGTTCTTTCAAGGCTTTCTCTACGGTAGATACAGCAATATCTGGTTGCTTGTCAAGAATACCTGACTTTGTAATCTTACCAAGAGTACTACTAATAATTGTTTTTATACGATCCTTTGCAGATAATGATGTATTGAACAGTTCAATGCGGCTTTCAAAATCACGATACGCTGCCAAGATAACACGGAGCACATATTTTACAAAAGGAACCACATCCTCATCCCCTGTATGCCAACCTGAGCTAGATTGAGCCAGCGCCACATAATAACTATCCTTTGTACGCTCAATTTTTTGCTCTAAACTGATAAACCTACCTATCATATAACCATTTTGATATAACAACAATGTCATCAATAGTCGACTCATACGCCCGTTTCCGTCATTAAAAGGATGAATGCACAAAAAATCGTGTATAAATACAGGAATCACAAGCAAAGGATCTACTAATTTATCGTTCAATACAGAAGTAACACTATTACAAATTTCATCCATAGCAATAGGTGTTGCATAAGGGTCTAATGATTTGAATCGTTCTATCTCACGACCATCAGCAAGTCGCTCAATAATCGAATTCTGTACATTTTTAAACTGACCACCTATCCCCTTATGGGAATACGCATACAAATCTCGATACAACTGCAATACGATTTGACTCGTCAAGTTAATGTACTCGTAACTTTCATGCACCGTATTCAACACATCGCGATAACCCATAATCTCTTCCTCATCCCGATTACGAGGCGATGTCTTATCCGCCACCAATGACCGAATCCGAGCCTTCGTCGTCACAATCCCTTCGATTCGGTTTGACGACTCCACACTCTGTACCTTCGCAATATTTACCAATCGAGCCACACTACTAGGCCTCTGAGATACAAACAAATCCTGCCGTCCCTTATACTCATGAATCCGTGAAAGCAACGACACAACCTCGCCATCCCATAGACAATCCATTAACCGCCGATAATCAAAACTACGCATTCCGCACCACCTTATCCCTACTTACATTACTATCCCCTAATTTTAACATAATATAGGGGAAAATAATACTAATGTAGAATAAAAGAAACCTCGCTCTGAATATGTTGCTAAGGTAGGCTGGGAAATGAATGGTGTCTAAAAACCGACTTTACCTTCACTGTGAATTTCGATTCTCGAAATCTTACGTTCAGGACTAAGTGATGTGTGGCTCCCATACGTCGCTATACTCCTCTGTTAGCTCAAACCCTACTTATGGGCCTGCATTACTTCTGCCCCTATTGTATCTTTTTCAATTTTCATAGGTTTTTGTTTTTCGTTGCTACTCAACAAAGCTACACCGGATTGACTATATACCGTTGCATTCACTTCTGTCCAAGTGCTGTCTGGACGGTTAATTTCAACGGTATAGATATAAGTATATCCGTCTACATTATTAGCTTTCACCAAGATACGAGCCATAGAATCTGTTTTAAATACGGATGAATTATCAATAAACCATGCAGAGTCATCCGCATCCGCATCAACATAGTACCAATCAGCGGCATGAGCTACGCCAAAGCCACCAGCAAATATACATCCTGCTGCCATAATAGCAGCTAACCATTTTTTCATCATTCTATCCTATTCTATTCTTCGCTTTCAATTTCAGATGCAGGAATCACAGCAATGCTAGCGACTTTATCACCTTCATCGAGATTTTGTGTTTTCACACCAGAAATGGCTTTGCCTTTTTTCACAGCAATGTCATTCATGTTAAAGCGAATAATCTTACCTTGTTCAGAAATTAACATCACTTCGTCATCATTGTGAACGACTTCAACGGCTACTACATCGCCAGTTTTATCGTTAATGCGGAAGTTCTTTGTACCGATGCCGCCGCGTTTTTGTACATTGTACGCATCCGCTTCGTTGCGTTTACCATAGCCTTCTTCAGAAATAGTGAACACTTGTGCTTCGCTTTCATCAGACTCAAGAACACCAGCGCCTACAACAACGTCGCCAGTTTTCAACTTGATGCCACGAACGCCATGAGCCGCACGTTTCATGAGACGAACATCCTCTTCATTGCAACGGATGGCCATACCAAGTTTCGTACCAATTAAGATATCTTGGTTGCCTGTCGTTACGATAACGCAAATCAAGCGGTCCCCTTCGTCAAGGTTGATTGCATTGAGGCCGGAACGACGGATATTGCGGTATTCTTCGATTGCCGTACGTTTTACAACACCGAATTCAGTAACCATAAATAAGTTTACATTTTTATGGATACGTTCAAGATCAATCATAGTCGTAACGGATTCACCTACAGCCAATGGCAATACGTTAACCATAGCGGTACCACGAGAGTTACGGGAACCTGCTTCTGGCACTTCGTACGCTTTGAGACGATATGTACGACCAGTGGACGTGAAGAACAACAATGTATTATGCGTGCGAACATGCATAATTTGTGTTACATAATCGTCTTCTTTCGTCTTCATGCCGATAACGCCAGCGCCACCCTTATGTTGGTTGCGATATACGTTTGCGTTCATGCGTTTGATATAACCTTGTTTAGTCAAGGTAATTACCATTTCTTCGTCAGCGATAAGGTCTTCTACATCAAGGTCGGATGTATCGATAGTGATTTCAGAACGACGAGGGTCGCCGTATTTTTTCTTCATATCTTCCAATTCGTCTTTGATGATTTGACGTTGACGCGCTTCGCTAGCCAAGATAGCTTTCAAGTCTTCAATCAATGCCAATAATTCCTTGTACTCTTCTTCGATTTTTTCGCGTTCCAAACCGGTTAAACGGCGTAAACGCATGTCGAGGATGGCTACCGCTTGTTTTTCTGAAAGCCCGAATTTTTGCATCAATGCGTTACGTGCGATTTCGTCAGTTTGAGAGCTGCGGATTGTCGCGATAACTTCATCGATGTGGTCTAGGGCAATCAACAAGCCTTCCAAGATGTGAGCACGCGCTTCGGCTTTATTAAGCTCGAATTGAGTACGGCGTACGATAACATCGAGACGGTGATCTAAGTAATAACCCAATACTTCTTTCAAATTCAATACGCGAGGATGACCATCCACGAGAGCCAACATAATCACGCCGAAAGATTCTTGTAATTGAGTATGTTTATACAATTTATTAAGAACGATATCTGGTTGCACGTCAGCGCGCAATTCGATAACGATGCGCAAACCTTGACGGTCAGATTCATCGCGAAGTGCTGTGATACCATCGATTACCTTGTCACGGCTCAAGTTCGCAATCGTTTCGATGACACGAGCCTTGTTAACTTGGTATGGAATCTCAGTGACTACGATTTTATGCTTGCCCTTCGCCATTTCTTCAATGGTTGCACGAGCGCGCATCTTAACGCTACCACGACCTGTGGAGTACGCTTTTTTAATGCCGTCACGGCCCAAGATAAGCGCCCCAGTCGGGAAGTCAGGGCCTTTGATTTGTGTCATCAATTCGTCCACAGTTACATCTGGATTATCGATAAGCATTTCAAGGCCATTACAAACCTCATTAAGGTTGTGCGGCGGAATATTGGTCGCCATCCCTACGGCGATACCGCTGGAACCATTGATGAGAAGATTTGGAATCTTCGCTGGCAATACGGTCGGTTCTTGCAAGCTTTCATCATAGTTCGGCATGAAATCAACAGTTTCCTTGTCGATATCAGCAAGCATTTCTTGCGTAATTCTCGCCATACGTACTTCGGTATAACGCATCGCAGCAGCACTATCGCCGTCAATGGAACCAAAGTTACCATGGCCGTCTACCAAGAGGTAGCGCGTATTGAAATCTTGCGCTAAACGAACCGTTGCGTCGTAAACGGAACTATCACCATGTGGATGATACTTACCAAGAACGTCACCGACGATACGAGCAGATTTCTTATATGGTTTATTTGGCGTCATGCCTGTTTCGTGCATCGCGTACAAAATACGACGATGTACTGGTTTCAAGCCATCACGCACATCTGGAAGAGCACGCATTACGATTACGGACATCGCATAATCGATATAGGCGTTCTTCATTTCTTTATCAATCTGAACGGGATGAATATTCCCATGGGACCATTGTTGGTCTGCCACAATCTCACCTCATTTTACTAACACTGATTACAATTCATCATATTATTATAGCATTTTTAAGGGGTGAACGCTATTGTTATCGAGATTTTTGGTGAAAGTATACTCCAATTGTTACAGATTTTATTTCACACACATATATTTATCTATTTAAAAATACACCTATCCTTGTTACAATAATTTTGTTTTTATTCATTATTCTATGAACTTTTATAAATAGAATGTACAGAGAGGAGATACATATGGATAATCAGAATTCAAAATTTCACTTACCCAAAATTCCAGCCATTATCTGGATACAATTATTGCTACTCGCTATAGGTTATGCCTTTTATTCAGCAAACCGTTTATCCTTTGGTGTCGGTTTAAAAGCCATCGCTGCGCAATTAGCATTAACGCCAATCCAAGTCGGTACATTAGGTACTATTTTCACATTAGGCCAAGCGCTCATCGATATTCCCGCTGGATACCTAGCCGATAAATTTGGACGCAAACGCTTGCTTGTATCAAGCATGGTTTTCCTAGGTATCATGACTGCTATCGTAACAAAAGCTAGTGATGTCATTCAGGTTGGTCTAGCTCGTACTATTTTCGGCATGGCAGAAGGTATGTGGAATATTGTTATGTACTCTGTAGCTGGATCCATCTTTCCAGCTGCCCGGGCCATGTTAAACGGCCTCATGATGACCTTCTATGCCATCGGCGCCTATGTAGGTCCTACATACTATGGATATAATCTTTCACAAACAGGAGAATGGACACAAGGTCTATTTAATATCGGTCTCGTTACCATCGCATTCGGTATCTTGCTGTTCTTTGGATTCCGTAAAAAATACACCGACGTATCCACCGATGTTAAGGGCATGCATCTCGTTGAGGCTGTGAAAGCGGTGGGAACAAACAAAATCGTGTGGCTCGCTGTTGCCATTCAAATTCTAAATATCGTTCCATACTGGGGCTTTGCCTCCATGGGGCCATACCTATTCATGACCTTCAAAGGTTTTAGTGCCGCTGAAGCAGGACAATTCTTCGGCATGGTGTATGGTATCGGCGGTTTATCTGGCGTTGTACTCGGTTTCTTCGCAGATAAATTTGGCCGTAAACCAACTATTATCACCTTAGCACTATTAAATGCAATCTGCGGCATTCTAATTTTCCACTTCATCCCTAAAACAACCGTACTGCTCTACATTGTTGGTGCTATTATGGGCATCGGTCTCCATGCCATTTATGTACTGGGATATACCATCGCACAAGATGGTGTTAGCCATAAACAAATTGGACTTGCCACAGGACTTGTAGGCGCTTCTAGCTATTTTCTCTCCTTCTTTTCAGGTCCATTCATGGGTTGGCTCACGAGCACATGGGGCCATATGATTGCGCTAGACATCGTCGTTGTTGCTTTTGAAGCTGTACTCGTAGTGGTAGCAATCATTATGAAAGAAACGCAAAAGAAACATTCTACAATCATCGAAGAAAAATAAAAATTCATATAGATATCTCAACACCTAAAAAGGACGTGCAAATCAGATTGATTTACACGTCCTTTTTATCATATCATCAGCAGTTGTTTCCATTTTGGAAATAACTGCTAACGCATCTTGAACATATTGTTGTATTACTCCTCAACACTAATGATCGAATCCAGCTGATTCATCCTAAATTCTTCTACCACATCCATAAATGCTTTGTTATGTATAGGATTTTCAGTCATCCCAAACAAATGGCTTTTACAATCGCAATCGGAGCAGCCAAATTTAGGCACGCTCCACCCCGCAATGGCACGCACCGCATCAGCCAACGCACATTCCGCATCCTGCCGACTCGTCCTAATCGGTAGGCCTGCTATCATTTCGCAGTGACCACGGAAGTAGTCGAGGTGCCAATGCATTTTCTTACGTTTCCGTTTATGGCGTACAATACGTTTCGTAAGGTTTGCCTTGGCGGAGCCGACATACATGTAATAGCCCGCATTAAAATGCATCATCCCTTTAGAACCAATTTCGAGGTCTAAGTCGTGATCAAGATGCATCACCATCACGTACACACCGCTATCGTATGCTTCGCTATCAAGGATATAACTCGGATAGGTACATTCTCGTGTCACGGTAGGCATGGTGAAAGTCTCGTCCCACGCTACTGCAACGGCTTTCCAATCTAACGAAGGAGCTACCTCTTTAAAAGTGCGCGCAAATTCTAAATCTGTATGATAATCAGGTAAGAACCATTGTGCCTTATCCCACTGCACAAGGAAAAGAACCCCTGTGTGGTAGCCTTCGTTTTGAAGTTCCTTTAAGTGCAATAAATGTTTACGACCACGTTCTGTAATAGCATCAGGGAACATGGCACCGGTCTTAGAAAACAACGTACAGGATTTCACCTCTAAAAGGAATTCTGCCCCCTCATCATTGGTGAGCAATATATCAAAACGCGATGTTGTACCATGTAGTTTTACGGTATATTCCCGCCGTACAACACGCCACTGTTCCCAACCAGGAATGAGTTTATTTTCAATTAAATACTGCGCCACATCATTGCTATAATTGGTATCGAGCATGATTACTACGCCGTCACGCTCAATACCTACCACGCGGTACTTCGTTTTTGCATCAGACTTATCATGGGGCACAATATACATCGTTACGCCGGTAAACAACAGTTCCCACATACGACCTGGGTTAGGTAAATGAGCGAGTACGCTTTCACCATTAAGATTCAAAGTCACCACAAAGCGGTTGGGACGGCCGGTATAGGTTGCTTTCAAAATTGTATCATATAGAACCTTCATCGTTCCTCCTATATCAAGATAATTCTAAGTTCATTATACAACAAAACGGGCCACTCCAAAGAGCAGCCCGCTGGGAGGCGTCATATGACAGGTTCCGATACTACCATATGACTAGTGATAAGATATACATCGCATGACAGCAATAGTTGTGCTAAACACAAATCAAATAAATTTGTCTATGTATGAGCGATATGTTGTTTTATTGCAAATCTTTACTTTGCGTAGAGACTTCACTGGCAGAGGTAAAGCTTGCCAATGGAGCATCACCAGCGCCTAAGATTACCTTATTCGCTACTAGCGCATTAGCTGCCGTTTTAACTTGTTCCAAAGTAAGGCCAGCGCGAGGTCCACTAATTGTAATCGATGCGCTTTTGCCATTGACTGTAGAAAATTTAAGATATACCACACGTTTATCAGCCATGTTGGGCACTCCTTTCTAATTCATATACATAGGGATGGGAATGAAATTGTGAGTGATTCATAGGATTTGGATGACTAAGAACCCTCACGCAGTCATTACTGGCTAAGAATTAGGTCTTAGCATAGATTAATGACCAAGGGATACTTCGTTGACGCGTACTACGTCAGCAATAGTGTTCTCATAGAGACCCGCTAATGCGGTGCCGACGATTTTAACCGCATCATCAGTAGCGTCTTCAGCAACGCGTGTGAAAGCGACGTCTTTATATTTCGGTTTATCTTCTGTACCGACATTAAAACGTAACACTAACTTTGTGCGTTTTAGTTCAGCCATCTGATCACCTCCTTTCACCTATATACATTCCAAAAAGAGGCCCATGACAAGCAAATTCGTTCAAAAAAGAGGAATAATATTTTTGCCCATGAAAAAACGACCCCAAATCAAGATTTAGAGCCGTACTTTTGTATTTAGTTTCACGTGAAACAGTGGGAAAAATTTAAATTTTTGTATCTTGAGACACATTATTTTCTATGGAAATGTATTATACTTAGTTCATACAGTCACGATAATCATAGTTTTATCGTTGATAGAAACTCAATATAACACAATACATGTTAATATTAGAGACTTTCACAATTATTTTCACAGTATACATATATGATAGAATATAAGTAGTTCATTACAATTTAGAGGGGATTACAATGGCTCAAATTGCAGGAAATTTACAACGAATTAAAAACGGTCAACGCCGTTATGCTATTACACCACGCATTCCAGCGGGTTTTATCCAACCGGATCAATTACAAAAATATATTGATGTGGCCAACAAATTTGGTGCTGTCCTTAAATTAACAGGCAGCCAACGCATTATGATTACAAATTTGAAAGCTGAAGACGTAGATGCAGCTTGGGACATGCTCGGCATGGAACCAGCTTACATGGTGTCCAACCGCGTGCGCAGCGTCAAGATTTGCCCAGGCACAACGTTCTGTAAACGTGCTAAACAAGACAGCGTACATCTTGGTATGCAATTGGAACGCAAATATTTATCCCAAGAAATGCCTAGCAAGATGAAAATCGGCGTGTCCGGCTGTATTAATTCTTGTACTGAAAGCCGCATGAAGGATGTGGGCGTTATCGGTTCTGTTGAGGGCTGGAGCGTTTATGCTGGCGGCAGTGGCGGTGCGCATCCACGCATTGGCGACCTCATTGCAGAGGTAACAACAGAAAAAGAAGCCCTTGCACTTGTAGACCGCATCATCGAATATTACAAAGCAAATGCACAAATCGAACGAATGGGTGAATTTATCGATCGTATCGGATTAGACGCTTTCAAAGAAGCTGTATTGGGCGACCTTGAGGGGGCTCCTACCGAAACAAAAACAGCAGAACCTGTTGTGAACTTACCAGGTCACGGCAACGACCCAGAAGTTGAAGCACCACGCCTAGAACCAGGTCAACCAATTACACCGGATACCATTATCCGCGACATCGTAGATATGTATCCAAATACAGTACCTGTACTACAAAGCATTGGTATGGGGTGTCTCGGTTGTCCATCCTCCACAATGGAACCATTATGGCAAGCAGCTGAAATCCACGGCGTTAACGTTTACGACTTAGTCAATAAATTAGAAACTGCCCGCAAAGGTGCATAATTAATTTCTATACTAAAACTTATACATTCGAGTATATATTTGGACCTATGTAACTACATAGGTCCCTTCCCCATTATCATAAAAAAATTATACAAAGGAGTTTATTATGTCCGCATTTTTAGGTCACATTCACTACTGGTTATATCGTAAAATTCAATTACTTGTAGAGCGTGAAAACTTAATTCTTGAAAAAACGACAAAGGTCGTTGATGATCTTGCTGATGAGTTACACGCCATCTCCGTAGATACGTACGGCGAACCAATCAATCCTAGCATTCCATTGGAAAACATTATCGATCACAACAATATTCATGGTTGGTTGGCAAACCAAATCAATATCGCCTCCGTGCGCGAAGCGGCTTTCATCAAAGATCTGCTCGATACAAATGCTGATGAAAATGCGATTCATGTAGTAACGGCAATTCTCGACGCCTTCGCTGTACAAGGTCAAGCGTGCGGCGTTGTGGCTCAAGATTCCCTTGAAGAACATACGGCACCGGCAATCTATAATGCCCTACAAAACTTCTATGTAAACGGCATGCCTTGCGACGGTGGCGACCAAATCGTTGAGGATAGCGCTGACCGCTTTACATGGGTTGGTGACCACCGCTTACAAGCTAGCTACTGGCGCACAGCAGGTGTTGATCCTAAATTCATGATGCTCGCTTACCAAACATGGTTCGAAGCCTTTGTGAAAGCTATTGATCCTGAATTCGAACTCGTTACTACAGAAGAAAATGGCACACGCTTATATACAATCGCTAAAAAATAAATAGATATTTCTTTCAAAAGTGTAGCTATAAGCACAGAATTGATAAGAAATATCAGTTATAATAAAGCCATAAGTTAAAACCTTACTAACACAAGTATTATATATAGGAGGTGCAGCATTATGGCAGGCACAGTAAAACAAGAATTAGGTTTATTATTCCAAGGCCCTAACTATGTAATCGTAAAAAAAGGTGGCCAAGCTGGTGAAAAGGTGGAAAAACACAATCATCCTGAAGCCAATGTAATTTTTACTGTTGTAAAAGGTAAAGTACAAGTGTTCCTAAACGAAACCGAAGAACACGTACTTGTTCCAGGTGAAGTGCTCGAATTTAATGGCGATAACTACATTCAAGCAACACTTGTTGAAGACAGTGAATTTATTGTAAACCTCATTCATAAGCCCGAATAAAATTATATAGATAAGACCTCCTTTCCTTAGTGTCTATATAAAAAAACACCTATATGTGGTAATCGTTACCGTTTTACGTAACGCACCATATATAGGTGTTTTTTATATGCTATCCCCTAATAACTTACATTCATATCTTAATTTCTATAGAGTACACTGTCGACACTTGCAGACGCTTTTATAAGAGGATATACTAACTATATAAGAGAAAGAGGGAGTCACAACATGACACGAGAAGACTTAGAAGCATATATTCATAACCAATTTGATGATACAACTACAAATACACCTTGGACGCAGTTTCCACATTACAAGGTCTTTCGTCATCAGGAAAATCGCAAATGGTTTGCATTAATTATGAATATCACCACTGATAAATTAGGGTGGTCAAAAATTAAGCCTATCGATGTGTTAAATATTAAATGTGAACCCACTATGATCGGTGCATTTCGTAAAGAACCAGGTATATATGCAGCCTACCATATGGACAAAGCCCATTGGCTGACTGTTTCCTTAGATGGTTCTGTACCTACTGAAAGAATTAAAATGCTCCTCGATATGAGTTATCGATTAACAAAATAAATGATGTTCCACTACACTCGTAACCATATAGATGCACCTACTAACAGTACAGCATATACAATAGCAATGATAATAATATGCATCGATGTAGTCTTTAACATTTGACGGTATAATCCAAGGGAACAAAGCATATAATATATAGCTAATACAGACGTAATAAGGCCCAAAATGGCATGAATGCTAAACGCAATCATGCCAACTCCGATAAGGCTCACTACAACAACAAGCAGTGTACCTATCATGGACAACACAGCTATAGGTAAATCAAATGCCATCGAATAAGAAACAGCAGTAAACGTTTCCTTAAACGTAAGATCACGATTACTAGTAGCTTTCACATAAAAATAGGCCAATATAAGCCAAAGCCCTTTTAAGAAAAACCAGGCAAAAATAAAACCTAAAATCGATACAATTGTATCTAACATGGTTGCAGGCGTAATAAGAAATATGATACCATTTTCCACCACCGACAAACCGACCATACTACCAAGCAACCAATACATAAAAACCAGCGCTTGATCAAACGTGCTGTGCTCCATAACATACGGAATCCCCTTAGACCGCGGATACCGTATCAAATGCCAACAAACCTGCATAAGAGACATCTACAAAACCTCCTTCGCCGCCCTCAATTACAACTAAATCATACCATAACAAACAAATCAACACAAAACACCCTGCGTCGCCCCTGTTCCTTGGTCTAAAAAATTAATATCTATCCCTAATAGAGGAAAACAGCCCCCTCTCGAAAAACAACTTACTCCTTTTCCCTACAGTCTAAAAAAATTATATCTTATGTATGATTGGAAAATAAAAAGACACCCTCCTAAAAACGACTTTTCCAGATGCTGTGGATTTTCCTTCAGAAAATCTTACGCCTCTGGATTAGCGATGTGTGGCGCCCATACGTCGCTACGCTCCTCTGTTAGCTCACACCCTGCGTCGCCCCTGTTCCTTGGTCTAAAAAAATTAATATCTATCCCTAATAGAGGAAAACAGCCCCCTCTCGAAAAACGACTTGCTCCTTTTCCCTACAGTCTAAAAAAATTATATCTTATGTATGATTGGAAAATAAAAAGACACCTTCCTAAAAACGACTTTTCCAGATGCTGTGGATTTTCCTTCAGAAAATCTTACGCCTCTGGATTAGCGATGTGTGGCTCCCATACGTCGCTACGCTCCTCTGTTAGCTCACACCCTGCGTCGCCCCTGTTCCTTGGTCTAAAAAAATTAATATCT
>NZ_CAKQFJ010000043.1 GCF_934230905.1 uncultured Veillonella sp.
CCGAACCAAGTTATAACAGAGTACTTTATGAATCAAAAGGCATAAGTATTTGTCACAAATGTTTGATTACTCTAGATGTTTAATTTAGATTCAGAATTACTTTTGTAGCTTTCACTATCGAAATATGATATACTATTCTAACGCGCATAATTCGTGTGCGATAGGAGGAAACACATTTAGATGTTAGAAAAATTTGAACAATTAATGATTAGCGAACCTGTTCTACGTGCGTTAAACGATATGGGCTTTGAAGAGCCTACGCCAATTCAACAGGAAGCTATCCCAGTTGCCATGAGCGGTAAAGACATGATCGGTCAAGCTCAAACAGGTACTGGTAAGACAGCGGCCTTTGGCCTACCTGTATTGGAACGCGTAGACGGCAGTAATCGTCACGTTCAAGTAGTGATTTTGTCCCCTACACGAGAATTAGCTATTCAAGTAGCAGAAGAGCTTAATAAAATGGCTCAGTATACGGATATTACGGCATTACCTATCTATGGTGGCCAAGATATTAACCGTCAATTCCGTGCATTGAAAAAACATCCGCAAATCATCGTTGCCACACCTGGCCGATTGATGGACCATATGGACCGCGGTTCTATTAAATTTGAAGATGTTAAGATTGTCGTTCTTGACGAAGCTGATGAAATGTTGAACATGGGCTTTGTAGACGACATTAACAAAATTTTAGGGGCAATCCCAGAAGATCACCAAACATTGCTATTCTCTGCGACGATGCCTAAAGCAATTCGCGAGTTAGCAGAAACATACCTCACAGAACCAACGTTGATTCGTATGAAACCTACGCAAGTAACGATGGATCTAATTGAACAATACTATATCGAAGTACAAGATCGTCAAAAATTTGATGTGTTGTGCCGTTTGTTCGACTTACAAGCGCCAGAGTTGGCTATCATCTTTACACGTACTAAACGTCGTGTTGATGAAGTAACAGAAGCCCTCAAAAAACGTGGCTACATGGCGGAAGGTATTCATGGTGATTTATCACAACAAAAACGTGATAGTGTAATTCGTCAATTCCGTGAAGGTACAATTGATATCCTTGTAGCTACTGATGTGGCTGCTCGTGGTCTTGATATTTCCGGCGTATCTCATGTATATAACTATGATTTGCCTCAAGATCCTGAAAGCTATACGCACCGCGTAGGTCGTACAGGCCGTGCAGGTAAGGCAGGTGAAGCCTATACATTTGTTATCCCTCGTGAAATCGAACACCTTCATGCTATTGAACGTTTAACAAAACGTAAAATTGCGAAACGTCGTGCTCCATCTTTGGGCGAAGTTTTGGAAGGCCAACAACGCCTTGCTGTTGAAAGCTTAATTGAAATGGCTGGCAATACAGATGAGTTGGCACCATTTAAGGTGAATGCGGAAGAGTTGTTGAATGATACTGATTCCGTTACATTGATTGCAGCAGCACTTAAGTTGCTTACTAAAGAACCGGATACAACACCTGTAAATATTACAGAAGAAAAACCTTTACGCGTACGTCGTCGCCGTGAAGGTGGTCGTGGTGATCGTCGTCGCCGTGATGGAGATCGTCGTAGAGATGGGGACCGCCGCCGTGATGACCGTCCTCGCCGTAGCCGTGATGATCGCAAAGGTGACCGCCGTGATAGCCGTCGTCGCGATGATCGTTGTAGCGACCGTCCTAGAGGTGATCGTAAACCTCGTTATCAAAGTGAAGGTTTTAAACCGTACTTTAAAGACTAATATGGTATGAACTTTGTTTAATGTATATTCATAGTAAATAGTATGATTATTATTAAACACAAGTTATGAAAACGTGGATTGTATAAATCCACGTTTTTTATTGCCTAAAATCTACTAGAATGGTACAATAAATAATAATTATTGTTTGAAAATGGACGATAGAGTACCGAGATGTTTCCAAGTGGAGAAAGGTAGATTATTATGGATATCGCACAAATTTTGCGAAGCGAAGGGTTTAAGGTAACCCCTCAACGAATTGCAATTTATGATGCTTTGCGTGGTCATCACAATCACCCAACAGCAGAGATGATTTATCATAGCTTGCGTCCTACACATCCAAGCATGAGTTTAGCAACTGTATATAAAACAATGGAAATTTTTGAAAAAATTGGCCTTGTTAAAGTATTGGAAGTGGGCGATGAACGCGCACATTACGATTGGGATACAACAGCTCATGCACACATTCGCTGTGTTCGTTGTAACAAAGTAGAAGATATGATGAATGTCGATCTTCATGCTATCGCTGATATGGCTGGTAAAGCTAGTGCATATCAAATTACAGGACAGCAAATCACATTTGAAGGCGTATGCCCAGAATGTGCTAAAAAAGAAAGTCACTAACAGATGCCCCCTGCGTATACTCATGCAGGGGGTTTTTGAGTCATATAGAGTTGAAAGGATATATAATGTTTACAATAGGAGCTCATTTATCTATATCAAAGGGATATCTACATATGGGGAAGGAAGCCACTAAGATTGGTGGCAATACATTTCAATACTTTACGCGCAATCCGCGCGGTGGTAGCATGCGTGCCCTCGATGTAGACGATATGAATAGTCTTAGTGTATATATGAAGGAGCATAATTTTGGCACCTTGTTGGCACATGCACCATACACATATAATGCATGTGCAGCTAAGGAAGATTTGCGTGCCTTTGCGAAACAATCTATGAAAGAAGATTTAGAGCGCATGGAATATTTACCAGGTCAAATGTATAACTTTCATCCAGGTAGCCATGTAAAACAAGGCGTAGACCAAGGCATCGAATATATCGTGGAGTGCTTGAATGAAATCCTGTTCCCAGGCATGAAAACGACCGTTCTTTTAGAGGTCATGGCTGGTAAAGGAACGGAGATTGGTTCCCGTTTTGAAGAAATTGCGCGCATCATTGATGGTGTTAAACTAAAGGAATACATGGGCGTATGTGTTGACACGTGCCATATCCATGAAGGTGGTTATGATATCGTCAACAATCTTGATGGTGTTATTGATGAGTTCAACCGTATTGTTGGTCTTGATCGTTTGAAGGCTATTCACTTGAATGATTCTAAAAATCCTATGGGGGCTCATAAGGATCGTCATGAAAAAATCGGAGAAGGTCATATCGGTATCGATGCGATTGCTCGTATTGTGACGCATCCTAAATTGACGAACTTACCATTCTATTTGGAAACACCAAATGAATTAGATGGGTACGCGAAGGAAATTGCCATGTTGCGTTCTATCGTAGAGAATCAATAATTTACTAGGGCCGTTGAGCTAGTCGTATACTGTTGGTATAGGGAGAACTGGAAAGGGGGATACAATGCGTTTTTTACATACTGCTGATTGGCATTTGGGGCGTATTTTTTATGGTCAGTATTTAACAGATGACCAAGCTCATGTGTTGGAGCATCAGTTCTTTACTATTTTGAAAGAAGAAAAAATCGATGGCATCTTGCTTGCGGGGGATGTATTTGATCGAGCGGTGCCTCCTATTGAAGCCATCGAATTGTGGGATTCCATCATGACTCGTCTTGCTATGGATTATAAGGTACCTCTATTTGTAGTAAGTGGTAATCATGATGGGGCAGAACGCCTTGAAGTGGGACGGTCTATGTTAAGCCGGTCCGGTATTCATATTTGGGGTTCTCCTCATCATGCGTTACAGCCCTTTGAGTTTGAAAGCTCTGATGGTAAGGTGGCCATTTGTCCTATGCCATTTAGTGAACCGCGTCGCATAGGTGATGCATTGGGATTGAGCGCTAGTGAATCAAAACCAGTTGATTCTGAGGCTGAAGATTCTCTATTTTCCTATGTAGAATCTGATGAACAAGAGTCGGAGCCCACATGTAACTTACATAATTATGATCAAATGTATCAGGCTTGGAGTGATTGTCTATATCAACAAGTGCCAAAAGGGATGCCTAGTCTTGCCATTAGTCACGCCTTTGTGATGGGGGGCGAAGTGGGTGGTTCTGAACGAACCTTGTCTGTCGGTGGCAGTGAACAGGTGAGCCCTCATGTTTTTAAAAACTTTCACTATACTGCCCTTGGACATTTACATGGACCGCAACGGATGGGGGCAGACCATATTCGCTATAGCGGGTCGCCATTAAAGTATTCCTTTGATGAACAGGGGCAGAAGAAATCTTTCACCATTATTGATATGGATACAAAGGGGAAGGTAGATATTAGTACAATCCCTGTAGAGGCGAAGCGCGATGTAGTCATATTGGAAGGTTATTTTGAGGACCTCTTGAATAATAAAGTCCTTCAAACAAAACATAAGGATGATTATGTACAAGCTCGTCTGTTAGATACGATGCCTATCATGGATGGCATGGCTAAGTTGCGTCAGGTCTATCATAGATGTATGACCATTGAATTAGCCGGTCGTATAGCAACACCGGTGGCGGACATGGGCGACGTCGTATTCAAAGAATTAAATGAACGTCAATTATTTAATCAGTTTGCAGAAACCGTGTGGAAAGAACCGTTAACAGAGGCCGAACAGTCATATATCGACTCTGTGTGGAATCGAATTATCAAGGAGGACTAAATGAAGCCTATATCACTAACAATAGAAGCCTTTGGTCCATACCGTGATTCGGTTACATTGGACTTTAGTCAATTAGAAAATCATTCTATGTTCCTCATCTCCGGCCCTACAGGGGCAGGGAAAACATCCATTTTAGACGCTATGGTGTATGCCTTGTATGGCGAGCCTAGTGGAGACGTACGTAAAACTGATGCTATTCGTAGTGATTTTGCTGAACCTAAGCGGATGACGCGCGTGGACTTTTCCTTTGCCATCGGCGATGCTCAGTATCGTGTTGAAAGACTACCGAAACAAATGGTAGCCAAAAAACGGGGTACCGGTATGCGCGAGCAGAACGCTAGTGCTACTGTATACGAAATGAAAGATGGTGAATGGAAGGTCATTGCTACCTCTGCCGCCGCTATTCGCGATACAATTCAACGCATTATAGGGTTTCGTAAAGATCAATTTTTACAAGTGGTTCTATTGCCTCAAGGGGAATTCAGAAAACTCCTTGTAGCCTCCACAAATGAACGAGAGGAATTACTACATACGCTCTTTAGAACAGAACTATATCGAAAACTGCAAGAGGCTCTTAAATCAGCTTTTGATGAAGCAAAAGCTGGTATCGAAGAGAATCTGATGAAACAGTCAGCTTTGATACAGTCTATTCCTCATGATGAGGACACAGCGGTATTAACTATTGAGCATGTACGAGAGTTATTGGCTAAGCGGGCTCCTCTTCGTGATGAAATGGTAATTGAACGTGATAAGGCGGTTAGTGAAGTGGACCATTTCAATACATTGTGTAATGAGTGGGCCGTATATAACCAAGCTCAACAATCTCTTATCGAGGCTACGGCTAAATTAGACTTGGTAAAAGCAAGAGAAGAGGAGCGCTCCGGTTTAAGTGAAAAGGTTCAGTTCCTCACTGGTTTAACACCAAGTTATGAGCTATATAAACAATTTACTGATAAACAGAGTGTATTAAAAACATTGGAAGCGGCACTTTCAGATGCAGAAAAAAGTGTGGAGGTTGCAATTCAGCATGAGGCTAAATGTATAGAGGCTTATGGAACGTTAGAATCTCAAGCTGAAATCATGCAAGCCAAAAGAACTACGCTGGCTCAACTTCAACAACAGTCAGAGACATTTGATGAGTTAGCAGTGCTAAATAAGGAATTGAACACATTAAAGAGTAACTTAGAAACACAGGACTGTGAGAAAAGCGAAGCTAATTTACAGGTACAGCACAAAATCGTATCTGATTTAGAGGCAGAGTTAGTAGTATCGAGAAAGCAGCTACAAAATAATAGTAAAGTGTTAGAATCTATTCCTCGTATCCAAGAACAGCTAAGCCATTTGCAACGATATTCTGAATTGGTAGCAGAGAAACAGGCGGTTCAAAACGATATCGATGCTAAAGAAAGGTATTTAGCGACTCTAGATGAATCGGTAAAGACTTCGAAGGTACAGCTTGATCGATTAGAACATTTGATGGCAGAGGGTCGAGCATTTGAACTTGTTCATTTAGTGGTAGATAATGAGCCTTGCCCTGTATGTGGAGCAATAGATCATCCGCAGTTAGCATCCAAGCCTGAGCTATACCCTAGTAAAGAGGAAATAGAAGAGGCTCGTGCAGTACGTGATGCGGAGTTACAAAAGCAGGCTAGCGAAATTGGACAAAAGGAAACTTTAATTGCTCGTCTAAATGCGTTAGATAAGCAAGTTAAAGATCAAGTTTCTAAACTTAAATCATGTATTGATGAGTTTTCTGAAGCTGCTTTTGATTCTGTTCAACTAGATTTTTCCTTTCAAATGGAACAGCTCACAATGTTACGTAGTGATACTGAAACATTAAGCAAAACTATAGCTAAAGAAGAACAGGCTTTGAGTGAGGCTAAAGATAAACTCGCGAAAGCCGAGGTTGGCCATAACGAGTTACTTAAAAATTTACACGACTTCGAGGTTCAGATGAGTTCTATTCAAGCTAAGATTGATGCTCTTTCTGAAAGTTTGCCGACCACGGATATAGCTGTGTGGCATAAAGAGAAGGAGTCATTGGTGTCTGAGCTTACAGATTACGATGAACAGGTGAAAGTTTGTAAAACGAACCTCGATACTGCTCGAGAAAAGCTCAATGCTAAGCGGGGACGTCTAGAAACCTTATCTGCGCAAGTGCAGGAAGATACAAAAAATCTTGATGCATTGCATAAGAAATATAAAAAATCATTACAAAAGATTTCTTTAGCTGAAGGGGATTTTGTAGATGCATTGGGTGATTATAACGTGTTAGATACCTTTAAAACTGAGCTGCACTCATTGGAAGAATTATTCAGTACAGCTAAGGCGGTGTATGATGCGGCATTAAAGGCCGCAGACACTGTAGTTAAACCTAGTGATACCGTTTCTGACGAGGTATATACGGGTGCGGTAGAACGGCGTGATACATTGGTAGGCCATTTAGCGGCTTGGGACAAAGAAACACAGCATATAGAAACTACACTTACTTCGCTAGAGGATATTGAATTGGCTATGGGTGAGGCCCGAGAGAAGGTAGCCTTCTTAAGTCGATTGAATGATCTCGCTAATGGTGGTGAACAAGGTTTTAAAAATGTCACCTTTGAGCGCTATGTATTGGGGGCCATTTTAGATGAGGTTGTTTATGCAGCCAATTTACGTCTTCAAAAGATGAGCCGTAGCCGTTATTCTTTGGAACGTTCTGATTATACTGGTGGCGGTCGTGGCAAGCAAGGCCTCGATTTGGCCGTAATGGACGCTTTCACAGGACAATCGAGACCGGCGAATACTTTGTCAGGGGGAGAAACATTCTTGGCATCTATGGCCCTTGCCTTAGGTCTTGCCGACGTGATTCAAAGTTATGCCGGCGGCATTCATATGGATACGATGTTCATTGATGAAGGGTTTGGTACACTTGACCCTGATACATTGGACTTAGCGATGGAAACATTGGTACAGTTGCAGTCCTCAGGGCGTTTGATTGGAATGATTTCCCATGTACCTGAATTAGAGACTCGTATACCGGCCCATTTAGAAGTGACCCGTGCCGATGATGGTAGTACGGCAAAATTTGTTATTAACTAGCTATAAATTTATAAAATGTGATACTATTAAAAGAGGATAATTCCTACAAAAACATACTGTATTTAATAAAGGAGGTCCTATGAAGTTTTCGTTTGCTCATAATAATATAAATGTTAAAGATCTTGATAAGAGTTTAGCATTCTATAAAGAGGCCTTGTTACTTGAAGAGTCTCGCCGTTTGGAGGACCCAAGTGGTGCGTTTACACTTGTATATTTAAAAAGTCCATATACTGCACATGAGTTAGAACTTACATGGTTACGTGATTGGGATCGCCCTTATAATTTAGGGGACAATGAATTCCATTTGGCATTCTATGTAGATGACTACGAAGGCGCACTAAAAAAACATAAAGAGATGGGCGTTGTTGCCTATGAAAATTCTGATATGGGAATCTATTTCATTGCTGATCCAGATGGATATTGGACTGAAATCATTCCAACGGGTAAATATTAATGGAATATATGTTAACTCGTTTAGAGTGGTTAGTTGGCCCAGATAAAATCCAAGCATTAAAGGATACATCCATCGCGCTCTTTGGTGTTGGTGGTGTTGGTGGTGGTGCTCTTGAAGCGCTAGTGCGTGCTGGTGTGGGGCGCATCGTTATTATTGACGGTGATTCCATTGCACCTAGTAATTTAAATCGTCAAATGATTACAACGCACGATACTATTGGAAAACGTAAGGTTGAGGTGGCAAAGGCAAGAGCTCTTTCCATTAATCCTGATGTAATGATAGAAACTTACGACATTATGTATACAGAGGAGACCTATCCAGGATTTATCCAAAGTTTGAATGTTGATTATGTAATTGATGCTATTGATATGGTAACGGCAAAACTCAATATTATTGAGGTTTGTCAACGTGAAAGCATTCCTGTTATTTCTTGTATGGGCGGTGGTAATCGCTTTTACCCAGAAAAACTTATGATTGCAGATATCAATAAGTCTCATACATGCCCGTTAGCACGCGTTATGCGGCGGGAACTCAAGAAACGGGGCATTAAAAAACAATTAGTTTTATTTTCTACAGAAAAACCGACAAAACCACAGTTTCGTGGCGAAGCAACAAGCCCAGGAACTTGTAGTTTTGTGCCACCAGTGGCAGGTTTTATATTAGCAGCTCACGTGCTGCGTACAATTTTGGAGGTACCTGAACAATGAAAAAAGCAAAAATCCATATGGCTGACGGCGGCGATATTGTAATTGAATTATTTGATAAAGAAGCGCCTGGCACAGTACAAAATTTTATTGACTTAATTAACAAAGGTTTTTACAATGGCCTTCGTTTTCATCGTGTTATTCCTGGGTTTGTAGCGCAAGGTGGTTGTCCTAATGGCAATGGTACAGGCGGTCCTGGTTATACCATTAAAGACGAGTTGATTGGTAATCCGCATAAACATGAACGTGGGGCATTGTCTATGGCTCACCGTGGCCCTAACACAGGTGGTAGTCAATTCTTTATTGTATATGAACCACAACCTCATTTGGATGGTGTTCATACTGTATTTGGTAAAGTAATTGAAGGTATGGATGTAGTTGATGGTATCCATCAAGGTGCTATCATGGAAACTGTGGAAGTAATCGAAGGTTAATCTTATGAATGATGTATCTATTAAACATCCGGAATGGCTATATATCGATGTAAACGGTGAAACGTCACATGGTTACGATCAAGAATGGTTTGATGATGAGTGGCAAAGATTATCTGGCTGCGGACCTACTACGGCGACACAGGTGTTGAGCTATTCGGAATTTCGAGATGGACTACTAGATGTGTCTACTGCAGCTGATTATACATTGGCATTAGAACGCATGAATGTTGTATGGAATTATGTGAAGCCTCGTTTTGGCGGTGGTGTATATAAAACGCAATGGATGGAACGTGGCTTAAGTCGCTTATTTGAGGATAAAATATTGCCTTATGAAGTGCATATGCTTAATGTGTCACCATTTTCAGCATCTCGCGTAGAAATTGATGCGGCTGCTCAATTTATTCATGCTGCCTTAAGTTATGATGTTCCTGTAGCATTTCTCAATCGTCATAAAGGGAAGGAAAAAGCCCTGTATACATGGCATTGGGTGCCCATCTATAAGTTATTTATAGATGGTGATGACATTCGCTGTGGTATCTTTGATGAAGGTGAAATTCGTGATTTTTCATTAGTTCATTGGTTGCAAGATACCATACTGGGTGGCGGATTCTGTTATATAACTAAGAAATAATATTAATATTAGGAGGGCGATGGTGAAAGCTATCGCTCTATCTATATAGGAGGCTATTATGAGTCAATGGATAACGGAAGAACAAACTCCTCATTTGCGTCTCAGTGCTGAAGCAGAAGAGGTACTTTATTCTGGTGAATCTGAATTTCAAAAAATTGAAGTATTTAAGTCTAAAGAATATGGCATGATGCTTGCATTAGATGGTGTATTTCAAACGTCTGAACGGGAGGAGTTTATCTATCATGAAATGATTGCTCATGTACCATTGTTTTTACATCCAAATCCAGAACGGGTATTGATTATCGGCGGCGGTGATGGCGGTGTAGCTAGAGAATGCGTACGCCATGATTGCGTTAAAGAAGTTACCATGGTTGAGATTGATGGTAAAGTTGTAGAATTAGCAAAACAATATTTACCTACTATTTCTAAGGCTATGATTGAAAACAATCCTAAGCTGACAGTAAAGATTGGTGACGGAATTGGCTTTATGGCAGAGGCCGAAGATTACTATGACGTTATTATTGTTGATTGCTCAGATCCGATTGGCCCTGGCGAAGGATTATTTACGGAAGAATTTTATAAGAATACTCTGAAAGCACTTAAATCTGATGGCTTGTTTGTGCAACAAACTGAATCACCTATGCTTCATCAACCTCTAGTAAAGAAAGTGTTTGGTTATGTAAATAATCATTTTCCGATTGCTCGTTTATATACGGCATATATTCCAATCTATCCAGCAGGTATGCATTGCTTTACGATTGGATCAAAAAAATATGATCCTTTAACATGGTCGCCAAACCGCGAACAAAACTTTGAAACTAAATACTATAACAAGGATATTCAAAAGGCTGCATTTGCATTACCAAATTTTGTAAAAAACTATTTGCCAAATAAATAATTTATATGTATAATAGGGAAGCACCATTCGTTAAGAAATATTTTAACGGTGGTACTTCCTTTTTATTAGGATGTGAAAGGGTTTTATAGTAGAAGTATACAACGTACTGATTTCGAAACTGAAAGTTAAATGAAGTTGGAAAAAGTTGTTGACACAAACTTCTAAAACAGATATAATTCTCTTTGTTACGAAGACAAGGTCTTCGATACCTACAAGGTGGTGGGTATGGTGAAGCGGTTAACACGGCGGATTGTGGCTCCGTTACGCGTGGGTTCGATCCCCACTACTCACCCCATAACCTACACATCGTAATCATTGTAGGGGTGTCGCCAAGTGGTAAGGCAACGGACTTTGACTCCGTTATGCGCTGGTTCGATCCCAGCCACCCCTGCCAACATGGTTCATTAGCTCAGTTGGTAGAGCACCTGACTTTTAATCAGGGTGTCCCGCGTTCGAGTCGCGGATGAGCCACCAAATAAAACTCACAAACGAAAGTTTGTGAGTTTTCTATCTCTAATGTTAGAGAGTTTGGTTATGATGGAAAAGTATATTGTGGTAACACAAGTTGTCAAATTTAAAATAAAACTTCTTGAAAAAGTAGTTGACGTTTTATGAGATGACTGATATACTTTAACAAGTCGTTAGGGTGCTAGAAATCCTAATGTACAGATCTTTGAAAACTGAACAATGATAGGTAATCAATCATATGATTGAACATATGCCAGAGTGCGGGTTTTGAC
>NZ_CAKQFJ010000044.1 GCF_934230905.1 uncultured Veillonella sp.
GTTACAGTTAATGGATTATTAGCATCTGTTGTATCTGTACTAACCGTTACAGCAGCAACTGCAGATTTTTTAACCTCTGCTTCAGAGACTGTAAGATTTACATTTTTGCCATTTACGTCAGTAGAGATATATTTGCCATCGCCTTTAATACCAAATGTATCATCTTTAAGATTTACAGATCCCGTATTAGTCGCTACATCACCAACAAACTTCAATGTAGTAGCCCCAGTGGCAGCTTTCAATTGTTCTTCAGTAGCCGCACGGCCTTTTGTTGCAAAATCCGCACCAGTCACAGTTGTATTAGACAAGCCAGTGATATCGTTTACTGTACCATTTACAGTTACACCGCCGATATTAGCAGTTGTACCTGTAATTGTACCTGTAGCACCATTTAATGTTACAGAGCTTGTACCGCCAGTAGTGAATGTATTGTTCACACCATCAATGATTGAAGAACCAATCGTAGCTTTACCAGCTGTACCATCAATGGTTACAGCATTAGCACCAGAGCCTAATGTTACTTTATCATTGAGTTTTACATCATAAATAATATGACCATCTGCAGCAGTAGTAGATGTAAGCGTTACATTACCTTTTGTTGCATTCGCCGCTTCACCAGTATTAGCTGTAATTTCTGTTTTACTTGCTTTTTTAACAGCATTAATAGCATCAGCTACATTTTTAGCAGTGGCTACACCATCAGTCGTTGGGCCTGTAATTGTACCATCGGTACCAGCTGTGATAGATGCCGCATTAACAGCAACTTTCACACCCGCTGCCGTAGCAGTTGTGCTCACAAGACTACCATCACCAGTTACGGCAAAGGATACGTCCCCATCTTTAAGGTATTTATTACCTGTGCTACCAGTATCACCCGTAAGGCCAATGCCCTTAGTAGTAGCATTAACAGTATTGGCATCCAAGCCAACCGTAATCGTTTGATTATTAACAGTCGCTGTTACGCCATTCGCACCAGCTACATTCAATTTTTGGTTTTTAAGGTCCACAGTGCCATTGTTTGTACCATCAGTAATATTAAGGTTTTGAGACAAATTAGCTACAGCTTGTTTTACATCACCAATGTTGGCTGCATTAGTATCTGTCGTGCCACCACTAGCAACATTAGTAATAACCTTACCACCAGCATTGATACCATTTGTTTTATCAATAGATAAACCACCAACGGTTACTGTATCCGTTGTAATCCCTGTGCCAGTAATAGCAGTTGTACCATTTGTTAAACCATTTGTATTAATAACTGTATTGCCTGCAGTTACGGAATCAACAGTTATATTCTTAGCCGTTCCAATGGTGAAAGTCTTACCAGTTTGGGTAATTTCAATATTATCACCATTGTTGAAGGCAATAGTATCGCCACCTTTTACCTCTTCTTCAGCATGCGTATTCGCTTTCACCTTGAAAGAAGAAGCAGCCTTAGCAGTATCCTTAATAGCTTGTTCATTAACTGTCAAGGTTATATCATTACCAGATGCAGCCGTAGAGATAAACTTGTTATCCCCTTTGATATTGAAAGATACATTACCATCTTTTAAGGACTTAGCAGTCGTAGATGCACCTTTATCATCGGCTAACGCAATCGTATGAGCGATGTTGGTTGTATTCGTAGCAATATCTTGTGTATTTTTTGTAATCTTATTCCCTAATACAGTATTTGTATTATTAATAGCATCTGCCACATTTTTAGCAGTTGTTAAACCATCATTACCGGTTACAGAAGCCTCACCTGTAGAAGCATTGCTGTTAATGGTAGCACGTTTTGTAGAAACTTTTACAGCACTACCATCCATTTGAGTGGAAATGTAATCTCCAGTTGCACCACTTACCGCAAAGGATACATTACCGGTACTTAAAGACTGACTAGAACCTGTACCACTATCTGCATTAAGTGTAATAGTACGACCTACTGCAGTAGCGGAATTAGTAATAGATGTTTGTGTAGCTTTGTTAAGATCAAAAGATACCTTACCATCAGAATCTACAGATGACACCGTATTTGTGCCATCCACAAAGTTAAGGCCTTTAGACAAAGACACAGTCTTAGCTGTTGCACCATTGGCTGTATAGGCTAAATTCGTTTTATCAGCAAGTTTTGTTGTATCGATACCAATAGCATAGTCTTTAGAGTTAGTACCAGCTGTAGGAGTTACCGTAATAGGATTATCTGCTGTATTAGCCTTGCTTACAGTAACAGCATTTACAGCTAAATCTTTTACTTTAGCTGTATCAACAGCTACTTGTACACCTGTAGCAGATGCCTTTGTAGTAACTAGATTACCATCACCATATACTTTAAAGGTTGCATCGCCGTCTTTTAGATACTTAAGGCCAGTAGAACCAGTATCACCAGTAAGGCCAATGCCTTTAGTTGTAGCATTTACAGTTGCCTGATCTAAACCGATGACAAGATTACGATTTCCAGTACCGATTAAATCAGTTCTAATTCCATTTGCTCCAGTTATCTTAAGTGTGTCAGATTTTAGATTAACACTACCCGTTTTAGAGTTAGTATCTAAATTTAATGAAACACTAGATACAGCATTTTGTACATCCGTAATATTAGCAGCATTCGTTCCTACATTACCACCACTAGATACATTCGTAATTTGTTGACCACCCGCATCGATACCATTAGTGCCAAATTTAACTGTTTTTGCACCAGCTTTAGCAGTGAGACCATCTGTAGTAATGGACACATTATTCGCACCAGTAGGAGAACCAATTTGAAGTGTTGTATTATTTAATACATTATTACCGGCAGCAAATGAATTTCCACTAAAAGTTCTACCTGTTACAGCACCACTGTTACCATCTAGAGTAATTTGATTTGAACCAGTTCCAATAGTTACGGATTTATTAGCTTTTACTGTATCTACTGTAATATCCTTTTTAAGAGATGTCGTAATCTTCTTGCCGTTTCTAGCAACACTAATATTAGTATCACCACTGAAATCTACTGTATCATCTTTTGAAATAATCTCAGGTGTTGCTTCCCCATTGGCAGTTAATCGCCACTTATAAGCATTACTTTGAATAGCATTATTAATGGCATTAGCCACATTTTGTGCATCTGCCATACCTTTATTAGCTGCAGTAGCCGTACCATTCGTTACAGTAATGTTTTGTACTTTTCCAGACACATTAATGGTATTACCAGTTGCACTTGTCGTAATGTAATCATCATTACCTTGAATAGTCAATGGATGTGCAGCAAGGTTAACATCACCTGTACCAGTATTCCCTTTGAAAGCTAAATTAACGCTCTTCAATTGAGCCACATTAACAGCATCAGTATCAGCAGTACCGGCTGCAAGCCCCGTAAGTTGACGGCTTTGGCTATCGCTACCAATAGCGACGGCGCCTGTTGTACTAGTAAGTGCACGGCCTGCTAATCCTGAATAGGTATCCGTACGTGAAGTATTAGGATTAAAACCATTAATACCACCTACTGTATTAGCCACAGAATAAGAACCTATAGCAACGCCATTATAAGCAGTAGCCTGTGAATTAGTACCAATCGCTATGGCATTCTGATTCGTTGAAGACGCACCTTGCCCCAAAGCAATAGCAGAATCAGCACCGCCTGAGGCCCCTTTACCAATAGCAATAACACTGCTTACCGCTTTACTAGCAGTACCATTAGTAGCACGTGCTTGTGTCCCCAGCATGATGGAATCGGACGTATACATACTATTAGTCGCTATATTTCCAGCGCCATTACCAATACTCACATTGTTATTACCAACTATTTGGCGCCCTGCACCAGTACCAATCCCCACATTACTAGCTCCATTCGACTGCATACCTGCAGCCCAACCAATAGAAACACTATTGGCATTATTACTTGCACCATTATTAGCTTGGTAACCTAAGGATACGACATAATTATTATTAGCTTGAGCACCAGGTCCCATCGCTAATGCTGATCCACCATTAGCTTGTGAGTTAACGCCCAAAGCAAGTGAATCTTGCCCGGCTGTAGAAGCACCTTTACCTAATGCTATAGCATTTTTTGCAGTGGCAGTTGCACTAGGGCCAATAGCCATAGCATCACTCCCCATAGCACCATCATTATTTTTATTGCCTGCATCAGTAGAATTTACAGAAAAGTATTTTACCTTTGCTGCATTTAATTGAGATACATTAACTGCATCATTATCCTTGACACCATTAGCTACATTTCCTAATACACGAGGTGTTTGAGTCTGTTGATTTACATTCGTTTCATTAACATTCACTAGAGCTAATGATGTAGGTGTTTGTGCAATTGCATTTGGCACTAATGTACCATCATCTTTGACATCTACTGTACGATAATATTTTTCTTGCTTACTTGATCCAGTGCCTGTTACAACTTTTGAAAGTGGTTCTCCTGCTGCATTTACGTTAACTACAGAACCAGAGCCGCCGTTCATAATGTTGGTAACTTTACGTGCTAAAGAATAAATTTGAGAACCATTAACCGCATCGGTACTTGTTTGAGAAACCTCACCTGGCGCCACATTTTTAAGCTGACGTTCAAAACCTTTAGAACCAAAGGATACTACGTCCCCAGGGGCAATATTATCGCCACCTGCCCATTTAACCTCTACGCCATCAATAATTGCATTTACTTGCTTCGTTGCATAATGGTCTGTGTTAGATCCACCACCAATAGCTACTGAGTTATCAAAATTAGCACGAGCACCTGTACCAATAGCTACAGCATTAGTAACCGGTTTATTATCAACAACCTGGCCTTTATCATTCTTACGAGTCATACTATCCGATGCCGTACCAATGGCTACGCCTGCATTACCAGCAAGTGCACTCGTACCATAGGCTACACCAGCATGACCTGCTGTCGTACCTTGATATTTTGACAAATCATAGCCTGTTAGATTTTTGATAGCAGATTGTAAAGTACCTGTAACTTCGACATTGTTTGTATTAGTATAGGTTACGGGAACCGATCCCGCTTTTCGAGCGTCATCGCCACCAATTCCAATAGCAGCGTGCCCCTCAACTTTTACATTACCACCAATAGCAATAGATTGGTCACCTGTAACAACGGCACCTTCATCAGGAAGACTACCACTACCAATAGCAATGCCTTGTGTTACATTTGTAGCAACTTTAGAATTCGCACCAATTGCAATAGCTCTACTTGTAGTAGTGAATCCTGAACCAGATTCAGCTTTTGCATTTCTACCGATAGTAATACTATCATCACTTAAAGATTGAGCATTATTACCAAAAGCAATACCATTTTGGTTTGTAACCGCACTAGAAGGACCAATGGCTATAGAGTTAGGACCTGTGGCACCGTCATTATTTACATTACTACCAGCACCTGTTACACCTGATTTAATAGATACATAAGAGATCTTGAGATCTTTTGTCAGATCATTGGCCAATCCACTCGCTACGGAATATAATTGAGCTCCATTAATAGCATCTGTGCTATTTGCAGAAATTTCACCGGCGGCTACATTTTTAATTTGACGTTCAAAACCTGTTTTACCAACAGATACTTGCATACCAGCTAAATCCGTACCGGAAAGGACACCTTTATTCCAAGAATATGTCTTACCTCCAATAGTCGTAGAAGATTGAGCCGTCGCAGAAGAAGATGTAGTTGATCCACTACCAAAAGCTACTGCATTCTTTTTGTCAGCAACTGCATCTTTACCAATGGCAATTGCACTTTCAGCAGAGGCAGTCACATCTCGGCCCATGGCAATACTATAAGATCCTGTTGCTGATGTTCCCTTTGTTCCATATGTGCCTATCGCTAAAGATGATGTACTCTTAGTTGTTGCACTGCGCCCTATAGCAACACTGTTATCACCATCAGCCGTAACATCATTACCAATAGCAGTATCATTTGTCCCCTTACTATTAGCATTAGCCCCCATGGCAACCGATTGGTTACCTAAAGCATTAGAATCCCTACCAATAACAACCGCATTATTATTAGTGGCATTATTTCCCTTACCAACAGCAATAGAACCTTCATTCTTAGCTTGGTTAGTGCTACCAATAGAAACAGAATTATTTCCAGAAGCGGTGTTACTATAACCAACAGCAACTGCATTTTGACCATCTGCAGTTGTGGAATGCCCCAATGCGGTAGAGTTTTCCCCATTAGCCTTTACTGTATTACCGTAAGCAACAGAGTTTTTACCTATTGCATTACTTGACTGACCAACAACCACCCCACCATTACGACTTATTACAGATTTACCCATAGCAGTACCACCACCACTATCGGATACAGCATAATTACCAATAGCTATACCTGAGTCCTTTGCATTAGCAACATAACCCATAGCTATAGACTGTTTACCAGTACTTTTAGCACCATAATACAGTTGAACGCCCGAAATACCATTCAATAACTGCGTAACACTACCACCATTAGCACCAACAGCTTGATTATTTTTATCAGCACCAACACCACCAGTACCAATAGCAATAGAATCTTCATCAGTTGCAAACGCTTTTGGTCCAATAGCAATAGAACGTACACCATCAGAGGAAGCCTCTAAGCCAATAGAAACTGAAGAATGTTGTTTTGCAACAGACCTAGTACCCATTGTAATAGAGTCTTGACCACCAAGAGTCCCCGTAGCAGGTGCAGTTATAGTAGCACTCTTACCCATGGCTATAGAATTAAGCGCTGCTGCCGTTGCTGATGAGCCTAACGCAACAGTATTCTCTTGACTAGCCTTAGCATTAAATCCAATAGCAGTTGCATATTTAGCAGTAGCTTCTGTTTTATTTGTACCGCCATCAGAACCACCACCAAGAGCTATTGCATTTGTTCCATTAGCATTAGAAGAAAGACCTAACGCAACTGCCCCTGCACCATTAGCATTCGCACCAGCACCTACGGCTGTAGCCGGATTTTCAGGATTTGAAGTCGGAGCTTGGGCAGAACTTGCATAACCAATCGCAACAGACTGATTACTTTTAGATGCTGAACCTGTACCTATAGCAACACCTAATATATCCGTCCTACTACCATCAGGCATAGCACCATGTACACTTACAACATTACTAGTCAACGCCAACGTAGCAAGTATACTTGCTACTACAATTTTCTTTTTACCTGTTTTGTTCTTTGCCATTTCAGACACTACGATATAGCACTGTTTTGACTTAGACCAAATAACTTTAAAAATCTTATTCATGTATGTTCCTTTTTATAACTAACTCTCAAAACCATATCTTATATAAATTATTTTTAGTCTATGCATTATCATTATGTCATAAAATATACACATTATATTTCAGACTTTATTTCATAATTTTATCATATTTTACAGCTTATCCACAATAAAACCCCATGCATTATACGAATATTTAATTGCTAACCTTACATTCTTAAAGATAGTCAAAAAGTAGATTTCTGCTACTTCTTCTATAGTTATCAATGTATATTTAATACATTTTAAATAAATATTTATAAATAATTATACAAATAGATTTATATCGATATTCCAATATGATATATCTCTTTATTTTTTGTATGTGTATTTTTTATCTCATATTTATCAATTAATAGATAATTTCATCTTTACAACATTTTCCTATCATAATTTTATAATTAAGATAAGCTTTTAATAGATTAGATATTTCACAACGCAAAAAGCCACCACTCATTAAGAGTGGTGGCTTTCACCATATACATATTCATACATAAAAATATACAAATATATGGATTGTATATGCATCTCAATTTACGATTTAGAAGCTAATAATTGATCAACTGCAGCTTTCAATGCATCAATTTCAGATTGTTGCTTATCGAGCTTAGCTTTATAGGCTTCATTTTCAGAACGCAATTGAGTCATTTCATCTTGCATTACATAAATAGAACTGATAGGACCTGCCTTGTAACGATCAGGAATATTTTTCTTTTCAGCACTAATGCCAAATTTATGTGTAACACCAGCATTAACCATATTATGGTTACCGCCTACAGAAACGCCTACATTAAACATGGTATTGTCATTTGTATAATGAGCTAGACCAATCGCTGCCGCAGTTTGACCACGATAGTTCCCTACACCAGCCATAAATTGGGTTGGCTCTAATGGATCATATTGAATTGGTTTTAATGCAGCCATAGCCGCAGCATGAGCACCAACGCGTTCAACTTCAGCAGCCACTTGATTGATGGCTGCCGCTTGGCTATTACCAATACCTTGTAATTGCGACATATTAACCGCATCTGTTGGCGCTTGGCCCGGTGCAACATTGGTAATCTTATGACCACCATTATTTAATCCATCACTAGTTAAGGATACAACACTAGGCGCTCCCCCTGCTGGCGTAATCGTTATACCATTACCATTAGTTATCGTAGTACCTGCTGGATCAGTGAACGTAGCAGATGTCATACCAGACAATACAGGGTTGACTGCATAACTAATGGTTTTACCAGCTTGAGTCACTATCATATTATTACCAGCTTTGAAAGTAACAATTTCATCAGCCTTGATTTTTTCTGGACTTGTACCAGTAACATTACTTTGACCAGATCCATCTGTACCAACAGTAACCTTCCAACCAGAATTAGCTACAGCATCTTGTACATCACCTACGGTAGCCGCATTAGAACGGGTTGTACCACCACTGGCAACATTGGTAATCGCTTTATTACCAGCATCGATGCCAGCAGCCGTTACAGATGGACCACCTGTAATATGGAATCCTGTTGTATTTAATACGGAATTACCGGCTGTGAAGGAGTTACCTGCAAATGTATTGCCTTGAATAGTACCATTCGTACCATTTAAACTAATTTGATTAGCACCGCTACCTACGGTAACAGATTTATTAGCTGCCACAGAATCTACCGTTAAATCTTTTTTCGTCTTAATCGTGACTTTCTTTTTATTAGTACCATCTTGGCTAATTTCGATATTATCGCCATTCACAAGATCTACCGTATCGCCACCCTGTACCAACGTTGTATCGGTAGTACTAGAGTTAGTTGTTAAATTCCAAGCAGCCCCACTCTTAGCGGCTTCAGCCGCTTTATTAATAGCATCAGATACATTTTTAGCGGTTACTAAACCATCTGCACCTGTTACAGAAGCAGCCCCAGTTGTAGCATTGCTATTAATAGTGGCACGAGTCGTAGAGATTTCAACAGTACTACCATTCATAGCGGTAGTGATGTAGTCCCCTGTTTTCCCTTTCACATCGAACGCTACATTGCCATCTTTTAAGGATTGACTCGAAGCAGTACCGCTATCTGCACCAAGAGAAATGGTACGATTTACGGCTGTTTGTGCATTATCTATGGCCGTTTTTGTGGCTGTATCTAAACCAAAGGATACCGTACCATCCGTACCTACGGTTGCCTCTGTACCAGTACCATTTACAAAATTAAGTCCTTTCGCTAAGGATACTTTCTTCGCATTCGCATCGGTATCATTATTGGCACGATAAGTCAAATCTGTTTTAGTCGCTAATTTTGCCGTATCGATACCAATAGCATAATTTTTAGCATTAGTCCCCGTTGTTGCCGATACAGTAATCGGATTATCTGTTTGAGTAGTATCTTTGCTAACCGTTACGGCACCGACTGCTAAATCTTTAATTTTAGAAGCATCTACAGATACTTGTACACCTGCAGCTGTCGCTTTCGTGCTCACCAAATTACTATCGCCTGTAACAGCAAAGGATACATCGCCGTCTTTAAGGTATTTATTACCTGTAGCCCCAGTATCTCCTGTTAAGCCAATACCTTTTGTAGTAGCGTTCACCACATTAGTATCTAAACCAACTGTAATAGTTTGGTTGTTAACAGTAGCGGTTACACCATTTGCACCAGCCACATTCAATTTTTGAGTCTTAAGATCTACTGTACTATTGTTGGTACCATCTGTAATATTGAGGTTTTGTGACAAATTAGCTACAGCATCTTGTACATCACCTACAGTAGCCGCATTAGAACGGGTTGTACCACCACTGGCTACATTCGTAATCGCTTTATTACCAGCATCAATACCAGCCGCCGTTACAGATGGACCACCGGTAATATGGAACCCTGTTGTATTTAATACGGAATTACCTGCTGTAAAGGAGTTACCTGCAAAGGTATTACCACTAACGGCACCAGTTGTACCATCTAAACTAATTTGATTTGTACCGCTACCTACAGTAACAGATTTATTAGCCACAATAGAATCTACCGTTAAATCTTTTTTCGTCTTAATCGTGACTTTCTTTTTATTAGT
>NZ_CAKQFJ010000045.1 GCF_934230905.1 uncultured Veillonella sp.
GAAATATATATGAGTTCAACTTGAATTATCTCCTACTAGAAGTGAAAAATTTATAAATAAAGCCTTTATAACCTGCGATTATAAAGGCTTTCTATTAATTCTTTTTCTTAGAGTCTTTAGATGATTTATCAGTGTCTTCTGTTACTTTAGTCGTATCATCACTACCATTAGCAATGATATCTTTTACGGCATTCATCGTTACCTCAGACAGTGTAGTAGGATTATTGTACTTATAAACAGGTTTAAACCCTACTCCTAGCTTGCCGGAATATACAGTCAAGACATTATTATCTTCATCTACACGGGCAATATAAATCGTCTTGCTAGTATCTACACCAAGTAAACGGAATCGTCCAGGTGGATTGATAACACGCCAGCCACCTTCGATACCATTAAACATGAATATATCGCCAGTTTTAGCATTATCATAGAAGAAATTATCTTCATCATAAAATACAGCAATGCGCCCAATATCAGTGGCCTGCATATACACACGACGCGTATCATAATTCGCATCCGTTCTATAAATTCGATAGGCACCTTCACGAACTTTAACTTTCATGTACACAACATTTGTTGCTTCAGAATATGCGGCATCAACAATACGGCTACCTTTAGGTACATCTTCAAGTTCTGTGTCAACTTCATGTTCAGGATCATCAGCATTAAGACGAGCCATAATAACCTTATTATCCGTATACAGCCCCATAATAGCATAGTTTCTATCTGGCATCCAATCAAAATAACTAATAGATCGACCTTTTAAATTAACTGTTGTCGGTTTACTTTCACCAGCCTTATAAATTTTTAAGGATTCATCTGTTACAACAGCCATAAATTGATGATCATAAGACACATATTTACGACCATCTTTTACATCTGGAAAATTCTTAGTGTCATCCTTAGAAGCACCCGAAACATTAAACTCCGTAGTTGGTGCAAACATATATTGATCAAGGTACAGATACACCCCTCCTTGTAGCAGAATACCTGCTACAAAGGCGCTCAGTACACGCGTAAAAGGTTTCATTGTTCCTCCTATTTCACGATAAACGCCGTAGGAATCATCCGTTCCCCTAATAAATCGGCTGGTTTATTAACAACTTTGCCATTTAAATATAATGTAGAGCTAGATCCACCATCAAGGTTCGCTGCAATATATGCACCTTTTTCATATAGAACATCTTGTACATCACGCAAAGTAGCGCCCAAAGAATAACCAGGTTGACGACCATCGATTACGACAAACAATACAGTGCCATCCTTACGTTGACCAATTGCAGTTCGAGGACCTACGCCCCAACCACCGTCGCCATCGGTAATCATCTTCTTACCATCTACGATAAGAGGTGGTCCAAAAGTAATACCTTCCATAGCTTTCATATCAGCTAATTCAGTTTTATCATAGTTGCCCGCAATGAGGTTACCAGATTTAGAGAAACCAACAAAATCAACAGATTCATCAGGTCCCACATCTTTACCAATGATATAGTCCCCTTCATGAAGAATAAATCCATAAGGTAAACGGCCTGTCCCCGTTCCATTCGGATCGTGGAAACCACCACCATTAATAGCAGCTACAGCACCATTCATTTTGGCGATATTACTTGTGGTATCCCCTTTTTCTTGAATATTCGCAGCTGTTGCCACTTGAATACGACGTGGATCCGGAATTTCAAGCACATATCCCACATACCGAGACGACTCAATCTTTTCTAATTTTAAGTCTTTATCTTCGCGAGCATTAAATTTGAACAAATCTTGACTTTTTACAACGCCTACCGTCCCCAAAATAGATTGCAATTCATCATTGCTGAACAGCCATGTAATATATTGAGGATGACGAGATTGCAAAATAGCCCCAATTACGGCACGTTTTACATTATTAAATGGTCCAAACAATACCACGAATGGTGATGTGACTGCGGTAAATAAGAACACCATAATGATGAACTTTACCCAATTCTTTTTAAACAATGTATCTCTCCTTATAAATCACTGTAATGTTCAGTGCTAATTCGTTCTTCAAAATGCTTAATATCTACAGCATTACCAACCCAAACACGCAAAATATTGTATGGATTATCTCCCGTATGAGCCCAACCAGACTTCATAGCGAGTGCCATTTTTATACCACTATCTTTTGTGGCAGCATCTGTATCCTTATTTTTATCCCCATATGGATAACAGAACCACGGATTATCTGTAATTCCCAGCTTACTTGCTAGAGCTTGTTGCGCTTTTTGAATATTTTCCATTTGTGCTGCTTTTGAAAGCTGGCCCATTTCAACATGTTGGAATCCATGATTAGAAATAGTTATACCATTATCTTTCATTTCTTTTAACTGTTCCCATGTAAGCCTTGTACCTACATCACCAGGATTAACAAAAACTGTAGCAGCAAAACCATACTCTTTCATCAACGGATAAACAATAGAATATGTATCGGCATAGCCATCATCAAAGGTCAATACGACTGGTTTCTCTGGTACAGCAGCACCATTGACTACATAATCATATAGTTGATCCATCGTCAACGGATGGTACCCATTATCCTTGAGGAACTTCATTTGCTGACGGAATAAATCCTCGCGGATAACCGCATCATTATCTTTATCATCGCCAATCTTGTGATACATGAGTACCGGAACTCCCGACGGATGTACCATCGTAACCTGTTGTGTAGGTGGCGTTTTACTTTCATTTTCTGTCGTTTGCTGTGAAAGCATTCCACATCCTGCTAACGCTGTAGCAATTACAATTGTGAAAAGCACTACCAATGAAAATCGTTTCATAGGTCCCCCTTTATATAGACACAATTTAATAACTTATATTATATCATTTATAAGGAGAATAGTAAAAATCAACGTACTACGAGCACCTCATCAATTGATTTTCGAGTCCTTAGTACCTAGGCCCATATTGTAATCTACTCAATAATGTTTTAATATCTTAATTATAATATATTTCACATAAACGATACTATTTCAACAAATAAAGGATGTACTATGAAAAAGCGTCTAACCCTTATACAAATGAACGTCCACGTAAACGATGTAGAATATAACTATAATCGCGTTCAAGAATTACTCGCTCAATCCCTTTATGAAAATCCAGATATTATTGTATTACCGGAGACTTGGAATACAGGATTTTATCCATCAAAAGATTTAATCAACATCGCTGACAGAAATGGAGAGCGAACTCAATCATTATTAAGTACATTTGCGAAAGAGCACAACGTAAACATCATAGGTGGTTCCGTAGCAGTTACCAAAGACGATGTTGTGTTCAATACATCCTATGCCTATAACCGAGAAGGCACTCTCGTTGGGGAATACTCAAAAATGCACGGCTTCAGCCCTGCCAAAGAAGATAAATACTTTGCTAATGGGACTCATACCACACATTTCGAGTTAGACGGCATTCCATGTAGCACCGTTATTTGCTATGACATCCGTTTTCCTGAATTGGTACGCATGGCGGCATTACCAGGCACAGAATTACTATTTGTGCCGGCTCAATGGCCTACCATGCGCCTACGACACTGGCAAGTACTCAATGAAGTGCGGGCTATCGAAAATCAACTATTTGTATGTGCTGTCAATGGTTGTGGCATGGTTGGACGCGTTCAAAGTACGGGGCATTCTGCCGTATATGACCCATGGGGTACAAACCTATTAGAAATGGATACTAAGGAGGGCGTTGCTTCTGTTGATATTGATTTTGACGTTGTTAAAGACATTCGCAACAAAATAAATATATTCAGAGATCGTAAGCCGGAACTCTATAACTTATAACACAAAAGACACATTGCTATTATTAGCAATGTGTCTTTTACATTAAAACTCAATAAGTTTCCACATATCCTCTGGTACTTGTTCCAAAGGCTTATTGTTTGCAATCGCATTTTTCAAAATATCAATCGTATCTTGAACCTCTTGTTTATCCTTTGTATTTGGATCGTGTAAGATAACACGATCTAAGGAACTTTCACCAAATTGTTTTAAGTATTCCTTTTCTACTTGGTTTAATTCACGACGTAAATATTTCATCATAAAGTCCTCTACTTATAAGATTATGAATAATATATTTATATTATTTTATCATACGAACTTTTGATACTACAATTTCTACACAATGGATTTTGTAACAAAATCTCTTATTCCGCAACATTAACTCTTAAAGTACAAGTTTCAATCTATAAGGATTTAATTTAAGCATTCACATGAGTCTTATTCTCCACTTTATTTATTAATATTTTATATTTTAATTTATATTTACAGCCAAAGTGTTGTATAACTAAAAAAATCAGATTTTATCTATATTTAGGCATACAAAAAAGACATGTTACCCTTCTCTCGTCTCTCTCAGTAACATGTCTTAATTTGTATATAGATCTCTCGAACTATATCATATTTATCTGGCTGGACTCTCTAATCCCTTTATCGACACGCCAGTATGTCTACAATTATTTTATATTTTAAAATAATTTATGTCAATAGTTTATTTTTAGTTTAATAATTATTTTTTATAGAAAGATTAAATCAACTAATTATAATATTAGCTATAATAGCCATCTGCCCCTACAGATATACAAAAAAGACCTACAGTAATCTGTAGGTCTTTATATTTGGTGCGGTTGGAGGGACTTGAACCCTCACGAGCGTACGCTCACCACCCCCTCAAGATGGCGTGGCATTTAATAAACATTTATAGACTCAAGGAATACAGTATTTATCAGCTTTTATACTACATATATAATTATATATTTTAGCATATTTTAATATAAATTGATGTCAAAATGATGTCATTTATAATATATACATTATATGTTATGACTCACTTCTTCACCATATAGCCTTTCCATTCCTTGACGTGTTACAAGCCACATTTTCCCAGACTTTCTAAACTCACCTTCTTTAAATCCATTCTTTACACGGCCTCTACAGTTTTGTTTTAATGAGTCCGCAGTAACATTCCACCGTTCTGCCGCCTCTTGTGTAGTCATTACATCTTCTAGTTTCATTACAGTACTCCTAATATTATTAATAGATTATAGACGGATAATACAAAGGCAACAATGCTAATTATTAAAGTTAATCTTGAAATCATATGCTCGCCATTGGTATAATAGTTAGGAAGATTGGGGCTCTTTCGAGCCCCTGTGGTTACTGATTTAATAGCTGTATTATCGCGATTGCAAGTTGGATAAACGCGGTTATTATCGGTAGCCACTTTTTTATTATCTTCCTTAACCTCTTCAACGGCTTCACCTCCTTCCCTATGTCTATATTATACCCTATATCGTGTATATAGTCAAGTATTTATTATGATTTTTACAAACAAAAACAGCCTACTAACTTAGATATTATCTAGGTCGGTAGGCTGTTTATATTATGAGTCATTATTTTATAGGGACGGATAAATGTATGTTGTTTAATATAGTGTCCGCATCAGATTTATCCAACGTTTCACCAGCTTTTACTTTATCTAAAATCACTAATAATTTATCTTTGGCATCATCCAAAAATTCTGCACTCTTATGTAATCCGCTTTTTCTGATACTATCTACATTCTCATTATATTTTGCAACAAAATACTCTAACATTTCTATGAATTTATCTGAATGTAAATAGTCTTGGATGTAGTCATTTAATATAGTATCCATATACTCCCCCTAAGATTTTTAAAATACCACTTTCTTATATTATATCATTTACAAATAAAAAGGCCTATCAACCTAGATATTTATTCTAAGCTGATAGGCTCTTGTGATTTTCAGTTATAAACAATTACTTTACAACTGAATTATTAAATTTCAATAAATCGAAAATTTTAACGCACCCCAAACGCAGATATTACCTACGTTTGGAGATTTTATATTTTGGCCAGAATGTACTACCAGGAGTCCACCTGCTCCTGCTCAGGAGATATATGGATCACCTCTCTATCGACGAATTGCACCTGCTAATCCAAATACACCGCTTACCACGGCCCATGTGTCGCGTTGCCTTTTAAGGCGCTGTTCTGTTCGTTTGTTGCGATTGATTTGCTCTTTCAATTCTTCTAATGAGGTCGAGGCTTCGTTCAATTTCGCTTCTTGCGTCGTCAAGAGATTGGAGGCTTTCGCTAATTCTTGCCCCTGTTTCTCGTTGATTGCTTTGAGCGTGTTCAATTCCTTCGTCCGTTCTTCGTTGATAATCTTCAATTCGGCTAATGCTGTTCCCTGCGTCGCGGTTAAGCTGTTGGCTTGTTGCAATGCTTTCTCGGAGCTGTTGATTGAGCTTTCGGCTTTCGTCAAGCGCCCTTTGAGTTCGTTCCAACTGCTCACGGGTACGCTGATAGTCGACTCTTGTGTCGAGATACCCTCTGACGAGGCTGCATGCGAAACAGATGATAAGAACGCTAAGCACACCAAGAATAATGCGCTTAAAAGTAAACGCAGATACAATTTTGTTTTTGATAGTTTCATACATGGTAACTCCTTTCTAAATCGTACTACCCCACTGAGCGCCCCACCATCGAGCGGTGCCACGTAACCAGTCGCCACCGCTCCATCGTTCGTCACCTGCATGGCACACTAAGAGGTCCCATCGGTCAACATTGGAGTCTGGGCCGTAGGTGTTATTAGGATAGCCCGTCGGATCTAAATAATAGAGGTCTAGGCCGTCCTTATTATCGGCCGCCTCTGCATGGGTCATTTGATGTTGTATATCAAGTGGTACACCAGCGTTAATAGTTAACACTGCCATAATTTGAGTCATAGTGGTTAACTGTTCTTTGGTTGGCGGTTCGCTCCCTAGATTATTTTCACTGACTGCATCCCAACACGCTTCAATAGCAATGCCTACCGCGTTACTGTTGCGCATGTAGGTGTGTTCCTTATAATCGGTTAAGGCCTCCATATCGGTCCACATCGTACCGTCTCGGTCGATGTTGATGTGGTAGTCCTTGAAATGCTTGCCACCTTTGACCCCTGTCCAATGCAGGTATGTCTTTTCAATTTGGCCATACGCATCTAGCGCCAGGTCTTTTAACTCATCCATTGATAGTTGTCTAAACATTTATTTCCCCCTCTCGTCATGGTTAACGTCATCAGATAGTTGTTGTATACTAGGTCGATTCATAGGCAACGTATTCTGTTCCTCAAGCTTGTCTGGTATCCCATTATGGTTCTTATCGATGAACATGCCGCACAGCCCTACGATAGCCAAAAACACTGACGGAACGTTGATATGGTCAACGATAAGTATTCCCTTATCGATAAGCTGATTCGCTTCAGGTGATACATATCCTCTAATTGTTGATAGCGCATACTGGGCAACGACTAATATCATTGGTACTAGCATGACGAGGACTAACGCCCTCGTTGCTAATACGCCAGTTGGCCGTATGCCAGCTATTCGAATGGACTGATATGACCGCTTTATGCGGTTAATGATAGCTAACTTATCCATTACCCCTCCATGCCTTTATAATTTCAATCGTATATTGAAATATTTTGCCGATGTCGATTAGGTCATCTTCTACCATTTCACGTAGGTTTTCAATGATTGACCAGCATTCGGCAAAAAATGGTATCAACATAAACGCATACGAAAAAATATGGTCTAGGAATAGGTTTGTATTTGGAATAGGAATATCAGGTAATGAAATAAACACAATGGATAGTATCATCCATGCAGGGTATTGTATGCATAGTTTCTTTAGTAGATCACCTCTAAGGCGCTCACTCATTAAATATCTACGCCGTTCCCCGGTTGTTTTATCAATATACTTACCTTTTCCCCAGCCGTACCAGGTTAACGTTGTTAATAGCGTAATAGGATTATTAGGCCTGTGATTATCCTTGTTATATCGCAACACTTCTGCAGCAATTCGTTGTATAGTGTCCACGAATAACAATGTAGTGGTTAGAATAATCACTACTCCCATGCTTACTAAATGTTCATGCGATACCCCACTTATGAGCATGATTAAAATATCATTAAGAATATCCATTCACTCCCCCATGCCCTTATGGTTCTTCTTTATCTAAAGCCATTAAATCATTGTGCACGCATCCTTCTGTCGGACACGTGCCGTCCTCATTCAAAGTTGCCCAACAGTATTCACAAAAGTGCATCACTGGTACATCAGATTTGATTTCGTAGTTATCCATTATTTGACCTCCTTAATCTTAGCCACCATTTCGGCATTGAGTTTTTTAAATTGTGCTTGTAAATCATCATATGGCACATTAGCTAACCGTCTACGTAGTAACGCTAGGTCTAACGTTGCAAATCGTTCGTCATAGTATTTGCGAATTTGTGCAATACGTTCCGCTTTTGTCGGTTCATATTCCGTTACTGAAACATCAACAAACTCACCATTTACATAGGCTTTATTGTTTAAAAATTGGTCTAGCATAGCATCATCACCATATACATAATTAGCTGCATCTGGATATTGAGATTTAGCTTGTTCAAGTAAAGCACTCTCACCAATTGGTGCTAACATACTATCGACGATTGATGTAATACGTCGACCTTCCGCATCAAGTACGTGGATATAATTATTCATTTCTTTTATCCTTTCGTTTTTAATAAGGAGGAACATATGAATAGTACTGTTAAGCACTACCCAAGAAATGCGTATCTTCGCATGCACCGCAAAAGTGCGTGTGTCGAAACGTTTAAAAGTTTGTACAAAAAATGGCTGCCTACTCGTATTGGAATCGTGAGTAAATCAGCCATTGAATCCTATCGCATTGCCTATGATCATATTCAATCAATTGCTAATATTCCTATTAACTTAATTAAATACTCTGATATGCAATGCGTTATTGATAGAATGAGAGATAACGGCCTATCCTACGCATCAGCCAAGAAGGTACGTACATTACTCTCATTACTGTCTAAGTATGCAATTGTTAATGATATTGATATTAAGGATTACACCTCTTTTCTTAATCTCGGCCATGATGTTAGCGTGTATCCTCATAAACCATTCACTCGCCAACAGATTAATCGATTGTGGAGCCTTAATACTACCGATACTTATGGTATTCTAATACTCTTATATACAGGTATGCGATGTGGTGAATTGCTATCGTTACGTAAAAACGATATTAACCTCCGCACTAAATGTCTTATAGTACGTCAATCTAAAACTGATGCTGGCCGTAATCGCTTAATTCCCATTCATAGTCGAATATTTCCAATAGTTACAACCTTGTATCACAATTCATCAGATAAGATATTACCTATTTCTTATGCTCAATTCAGCAAGCAATTTAAATCAGTAATGACGGCTATCAAATGTTCCCATTCAACTCATGACTGCCGTCACACAGTAGCCACATTGTTAGATAAATACGGTGCATCACCTACTGCAACTCGTGCAATTCTTGGCCACAAACATGGCGATATTACAACCAAGGTTTATACTCACAAAGAATTGCGAGAACTCCGCAAAGCCATTGAGCTACTTCCCTAGAGCCAATGGGGAAAGTCAGACATTGCAGTTACTAGGACTATATATGATGGAGCTAGTAACTTTATAATACCTTTTACTTTTCCTCCGTTCGTCGCAGTCACTAACATAGCTACGGCAACCTTAGATAATGATAGTTGGACAAGTAGTGCCGTTAAGAAAATAACAATCAATGACTTCTCTTATATGTCAGCGCAAAACAATGTTACATCTATTTGTTGGAGCGCTATTGGATTTTAGCCAATGGGGACAGACTTCTCACAATACATCAGAATATCAATCAAAAGCGACATTACCAATTAGATTTAACACTCCTTTTAAAGCAGTGGGCTCTATTTCACCTTCTACTGGAAGTCCAAGTGGGAACAATTATGATGATGCAATAAAATTAACATCATCTGATATTGCATTTAGATTTTATGGACATAGTTATATCGCTATAGGATTATCGTAACCAATGGGGACTAGTTAAAAGGGGGCGCATTGATATGTGGTATACATCACCCACACAATTTCCAATAGCTTTTAAAG
>NZ_CAKQFJ010000046.1 GCF_934230905.1 uncultured Veillonella sp.
CCTGTAATCATCGGTGTAGACCCTGCATGGACTGGTGGCGATACGCTAGAAATTGTCATGAGGAATGGTAACTATATGAAATGTTTAGCTACCATTGAAAAGAATGATGATGATATGCGTATGGCTAACCTTATTGCTAAATTTGAGGATGAATACAAAGCAGATGCAGTATTTATCGACCAAGGGTACGGCACTGGTATTTACAGTATCGGTAAGTCGATGGGCAGAAAATGGCGGTTAGTTGCCTTTGGTGGTGCATCGCCTAACAATATGTATCTCAATATGAGAGCATATATGTGGGGAGAAATGAAAGAATGGCTGAAAGAGGGCGGTTCAATTCCTAATGAGCAAGGATTGTATGATGACCTCGTAGGGCCAGAAGCGATCATTGATAAAAACGGCCGTATTCAACTAGAGAGCAAAAAAGACATGAAAGAGCGTGGCTTACCATCACCAAATAAAGGAGATGCATTAGCCTTGACCTTTGCATTTAGGGTCACTAAAAAAGTAAATGGCAATCACAGAAGAGTAGCTAATACAGAGTACAAACCATTTGAGTAAAGGGGGAATGCAAATGTGTATGAAAGCTAAAGCACCAGACATACAACAACCAGCACCAGCACCAGTTGCACAAACTGATGACATGACGCAAAAGAGAGATGAACAATGGTTCACCGATAAAAAGCGTAAGAAAGCTGGGTATGATAGTACAATTTTAGCTAGTGCGTTGAATCAAGCGACAGGCAAAACAACATTAGGCGGTTAATATGAGTACTATTCTATCGAGTTTAGCAAGGCAACCAACAGAAAAGGTAGTCAAAAAGCCTAGAGACTACAAGAAAATAAAGACAAAGTTTAATCAAATGTTTATCAATCGCCAAAAGTACGTTGATAAATGGAAAATGATTAGAGACTATCAACTACCATTTCTTGGTGTATTTGATGGCGAACAAGACCAATCAAAGTTGTATACCGATAAAATCCTTACTGGGATTGCGTGGGAAAGTTGCCAGATATTTGCCAGTGGTGTAATGAGTGGAATGACACCGCCTAGCCGTAAATGGTTTAAACTCACTATGGAAAATACGGATATGGCGGCGAATAGTGATGTAGCGGAAGTATTAGATGAACGTGAAGAAATATTGTATGCAGTATTTGCAAAATCCAATTTCTACAATGTGGTTCACCAAGTCTATATGGAGTTACCATTTGGACAAGCCCCTATGTCAATCATGCCAGATAAGAAAACAGGTGTACGATTTACATCATATCCAATCGGAACATACGCATTAGAATGTAATGCGAATGGTGAGGTTAATACGTTTGGTAGAAAGTATAATATGACATGCGACCAAATCGTTGAAGAGTTTGGATATGATAATTGTACCGATACTATCAAGAGTGCATATGATGACGGCAAGGGCAATGCATCTACCTATACTGTGTGTTGGTTGGTATGTGAGAACAAAGACCGCAACGGAAAAATAGGCAACAAGAACATGCCTTATTCCTCTATTTACTGGGTTGAGGGGAGTAGAGATGATGAAATCTTGCGACATAGTGGCTTTGAGGAATGGGCGATACCAATTGCAAGACACACAACACATGATCTCAATGGTTATGGCAAAGGTAGTGCATGGTTTGCACAATCTGATGCAATGATGTTGCAGAAACTGGAATTAGACCGACTAACCGCTATTGAGTTAGGAGTGAAACCACCAATGGCCGTAACATCCGATGTAATTGGTAGTGTATCACTATTTCCGGGCGGTATAACCGAAGTCGATACAGGCGGTAAGGTTGAACCTATCTTTAACGTAGGTATCAATCTCGATTGGATAATGCAACAAATCATTGAAGTTAAAGACAGTATCAAGCGTGCATATAGTGCTGACTTATTCCTAATGCTCGATAATATGGACAATGGACAAATGACGGCAAGGGAAGTTATGGAACGCACGCAAGAGAAATTACAACAATTAGGGCCTGTGGTTGAAAGGTTATTATCTGAATTTCTTAATCCGATTATTGAACGCACCTATGCGATACTAGATCGTGCTGGTGTATTTCCACCAATTCCAGATGAAATGGCGGAACAGTTAAACGGACAAGACGTGAAGATTGAATACATTTCACCATTAGCACAGGCACAGAAAGTATCTTCATTAACTTCAATCGAACAGTATTTTGCGTTCCTTATGTCATTAGCACAGGGAAATCCAAATATCTTGCAGAAATTCAATTTTGAAGAAGCAGCGGATTATTATGGTGTTAACCTCGGTGTACCTGCAAAAGTAATTGTATCCAATGACGAATACGATGCTAAGTTACAAGAACAACAACAGGCACAACAAGAACAAGAGGAACAAGTACAAATGATGCAAGCGGCACAATTAGCACCTCAAATGGCTAGTGCTGCTAAACAAGCAACCGATGCAGCAAATGATGGAAACCCTGTTATGCAACAGTTAATGGGAATGGGGTACTAGATGAAACAAAAAAGAGATTATATGCGAGAACGTGATATTGAAGCGTTGAACCACGTACTGAGTACTAAACTCGGTAGGTGGTTTTTTTATCGCATATTGGATAGAGCGAAACTGAATAGCCAATCATTCACAGGCAACAGTACAACCTTCTTTAACGAGGGGATGAGGGCTATTGCTATTTCTTTGCAAAGTGATTTGGGAAGGATTGGCGATGGTATAGAGGGTGTTAAAAAATATCACCTAGCACAAATCGAAAATATTCAGATGCAAAAATATTTCAAGAATTTAGAACAAAGTGAATTAGAGAAAGGTGAATAACCATGGCAGAAGAACTAGAACAAGGCACGAATAATAACACAGGTAGTGCAGATGGTGGTACACCACAGGACACGAACACACAAGACCAACCAAATACGATTTTAGGCGGTGGCGGTGATACTAACACCGACCAACACGCAGAACCTATTGTATATGATTTCTCAACTGCATTTGAGGGTGGCGAAGTAGATCAAACCATCGCAGATGAGTTTTCCAAAATGCTAAATGGTGTAGGTGCTACACAAGAGCAAGCATTAGAGATGGCTAAGTTTGGTAATCAATATGCTACTAATCTTGTAACTGCTTATGAAAATCAAAAGCAAGAAGCATTGAAAGCACAATACAAAGGGTATGCAGATAACGCTCGTGAGGTATTAGGCAATAAGTTTGATGATACTGTCAGCCAAGCGGCCGCAGGTGTTGAAGCAGTAGAAAAGACTATTCCTAATATCCGTGAAATCCTAGCTGAAAATGGCTTGGGTAATCGTGTAGAAGTAATTCAACTATTCGCACATATTGCCAATATGGCAAGCGAAGATAACAACGCAGGGAACGGACAAGGCGGTAGCACATACATTTCCGAAGAGGAACGTGCAAAAATGCTTTATCCATCTATGAAGTAATTAATAAGAGGAGTATTAAATGGCAACAATTGGAACTATGAACCCTACATTATTAGATGTGCAATCTCGATTAGATCCTAATAATGCAATTGCACAAATCATCGAAATGATGAACCAAACAAATGAAATCGTACAAGATATAACTATGATTGAAGGTAATTTGCCAACAGGTCATAAAACAACTGTACGTACTGGTTTACCAGAAGCAACATGGAGAATGCTTAACTATGGTGTTAAACCTAGCAAATCCAAAACAAAACAAGTTACAGATACTTGCGGTATGTTGGAAGCATATGCAGAAATCGACAAATCCTTAGCTGATTTGAATGGCAATTCCGCATCATTCCGACTTTCCGAGGATTATGCTTTCCTTGAAGCCATGAACCAAGAATGGGCCTCTACATTATTCTATGGTGATGAAAATTCCCCAGAAAAATTTGTAGGCCTTGCAGCACGTTATAACGATAAATCCGCAGAAAGCGGTAAAAACATTATCGATGCTGGTGGTACTGCAAATCTTACATCCATTTATCTTGTAGTGTGGAGCAAAAATACTGTTCATGGTATCTATCCTAAAGGTTCTACTGGTGGTATTTCTCATGAAGATTTGGGTGTACAAACTTTAACAGACCCAGATGGTGGCCTTTATCAAGGTTATCGTACGCATTACAAACTCGATACAGGCTTAACTGTGCGTGATTGGAGATATGTTGTACGTATCGCAAATATTGATGTTACTGCATTAACTAAAGATGCTAAAACTGGTGCTGATTTGATTAATCTCATGATTAAAGCGGAAGAACTTATCCCTAATATGAATGTGGGCCGTGCAGCATGGTATATGAACCCAACTGTACGTACATTCTTACGTATGCAAAAGAACGAAGCTCACAAATACACGATTTCTGAAGATCAAGAAATGGGTCATACAGTGGTTCGTGCAAATGGTATTCCAGTACGCAAAACTGACGCGTTATTGTCTACTGAAGCACGTGTACAATAATAGGGGGTAACTACATGTATATCGATAAACAAAATACATTTTTCTACAAACAAGCTGTAACAGCTAATGTCAGCTCCGATGTTGTTATGAATGGCAACGGCGGTGATGCTGAGAAATCTTTGTGGCTAGTAATCCGCATCGACAAAGATGTAACTGGTACACCATTATTTAACTTGTATACTTCTAACACAGAAAACATCGCAAATGCAGTATTGTTGCATGGTATCACGCTAGGGGCTAATGCGAAAGCAGGCACTAAAGTTGCGGTGCGATTGTCAAGTGGTGCTAAAAAGTACTTGAAACTCAATGCTAATAACATGACCGCAGGTACAATTACTGCATTCTTGACACCTGATGTACGTTTAGTATAGGAGTAAAAATATGAAATATATTGTAAAAACAAAATGCTACCATAATACACATGGTTTGTTACAAGAAGGTGAAATCGTAGAATTAACTGCTGATGAAGTTAAAGAATACGATAAGAAATATTTCGCTAGTTTGTTTGATGCTATTGAAGAAGAAGATAAACCAGAAGAATAATTTAATGAGGGGTGCTTATGCATCCCTCTTTTTCATTATAAAGGGGGCAATATGACACCTACTGATATATGCAATATGGCTTTATCTTTAATCAATGGTGGTAGGATATATAGCCTTGATGAAGAAAACGAAACAGCTAGACAATGTAGATTGCATTATGAGATTACACGCAAAATGCTATTATCCCAATATGAATGGAACTTTGCACGAAAGCGTGAAGAATGTATTCAATCTGAGCATAAGCTAGCTGGATATAAGTACGTATATGCTTACCCCGAAAAGTGCTTACGTATTTTAGGGGTTATTCCTAAAGGTGAACGATTTAGAGCGGAAAGCCAAAAGGAATATGATGTGTTTACTTTTGACGATAACACAAAGTACATAGTAAGTGATGTACCTCTTGCGTATATTGACTATGTGTATGATGTGAAAGATATAGATATATTTAGTCCTGTATTTATTCAAGCGTTGAAGTCTAAAATGGGTTCTGATTTAGCTATGCCATTAACTGGTAATAGTGGCTTATTCGACCAATGCTACAAGTTGTATCAAGCAGCAATGCAAGAAGCTAAATCATTGAGTGCTAAAGAACGTAGGCAAGATATGCCTTTTATTTCTAACTATGTAAAAGCAAGGAGTTGGTAATCATGAAACCGATGTACATATCGCAACTTGCATTTACAACAGGGGAAATTTCGCCCGATGTGTCTAGGCGGTTTGATTTAGATCAATTCAAAAGTGCATTACTATTAGCAGAAAATGCAGTCATCAGACCTTATGGAGCAGTAGCTAGACGGCAGGGTTCAGAGTATATAGGGCAAGTCAAAAACAAAGATAAGTCTACAAGACTGTTTGAGTTTACGGCCGAGAAAAATAAATCATTCCTACTTGAGATTGGCGAACAGTATATCCGAGTGTGGCGGAATGGTATCTATACAGGTATAGAACTACAAACACCCTTTGAAAGTGATGTAGTTGATAAATTGAACTGCATTCAAAGTGGCGATGTCATGTTCATTTGCAGTGGTAAACATCCTGTTAAAACGTTATCACGATATAGTGATACAGACTGGCGATTTGATACATACAAGTTGTCAGAGCAACCATACGGCGAAGTAAACATTGACAAAGAAAGTACTGTAATCTTGAATGGCGATACCTTAACCGCCACAAAGGATGTATTCAATGCTGATATGGTTGGTTCAGTCATGCAGATTGAACATTTTGTTAAAGCAGTAAGCACCAGTAAAACTGGCGAAGTAATACAACGTACTGAATATGGCGGATATAGTAGAATTGTTGGTAAGAATTACAATAATATCAATTACGATGTAGAACAATTTAGTGCTGATGAGGATTTATCATGGAAATTCACATCACATGGTACATGGAATGGTACAGTAAAAATTCAAATCAGTAATGACAATGGCACTACATGGAAAGATTATAGGGTATATACATCCAATAATGACTACAACGTTACAGATACAGGCAAGGTATCGCCTAGTGCTAAATTGAAAGTTGTATCTGATTTGAAAGGTGGCAGCGTTAATGTAGACCTATCATTCTTGCCACATTCTAACTATGGTGTAGTTGAAATTAAAGAATTCGTGGATAGTAAGCACGTTAAAGTAAATGTATTGAATAGCGTTGTAGAAAACGAAGCCACCTCTAAATTCAGATTTGGACAATGGGGCAAAGGCCTTGGTTATCCTCGTGTATGTACGTTTTACCAAGATAGATTTATCCTAGCATCTAGTACTCAATACCCTAACTACATATGGTTTAGTCGCACAGGTGATTATTCCAACTTTGGTGTAGAAAAGGTAGGCGGTACGATTACAGATGATAGTGCAATCACACTACCAGTTATTAACCGCAAAATGTATGACATTAGGCACTTGATACCTGCTAATGACTTATTGATTTTGACGAGTGGTAACGAATGGATTATTGATGGTTCTAAAACTATCACACCAACTAATTGCAATTTGCGTACACAAACCCAACGTGGTGCATCTGAATGTGAGCCACAATACATAGGGAATAGATGCGTGTACGTACAGGCTAGAGGATGTGTAGTACGTGATTTAGGTTACTCGTATGAAAGCGATAACTACACAGGGGCAGACCTAACTCTATTCGTTAAGCATCTGACAAAGTATCGTAATTTTATCACAAGTGCTTATGCACAAGATCCAGATAGTATTGTTTACTACGTAACAGATGACGGCAATATTGATTGTCTAACTTACATACCAGAGCAAAAGGTATACGCATGGTCGCATTTCACAACTAAAGGCAAATACAAATATGCTGAGAGTGTAGCTGAGGGCGAGCAAGACAGTTTGTATGTAATCGTTGAGCGTAAATTTAAAAGCGGTACAGTGATGTGCATTGAACGATTTGAGCCAATGTACAACGCTGACAACGATAATGTGTACATGGATTGTTACATTCGACAAACTAGCACAGAGAATATAAGCACTATCACAGTACCTCATCTAATTGGTGAGGATGTGCAAATCGTTGTTAATGGTAGGGAACGTCCAATTAAGGAAGTACCACCTACGGCAATTATTAACATTGACGGAAAAGCACAAAGCGTAGCCGTTGGTATTAACTACACTACACGATTACGTATTCCTAGCATTGAAATGCAAATACAAGATGGTACGTTACAAGGTAGAGTATTAACGATGAGTAGACTATCAATGAATTTGTTAAATTCGTTTGGTGGTAAAGTCGGAAGAAACTTCAACCATATGGATGATATTTCTTTACCGCCACTCAAATTATATAGTGGTGATAAGGTATGTATATTGCCAAAATTCGATGAAGTGTACTCAACCGATGCATCTGTATGTATTTTGCACGAAAAACCTTATCCATTTAACCTTTTAAGCGTTACAAGAGAGATAGAAATAGGCGGTGGTTTTCCAAATGTTACAGGACTTTGATATTTGCCCTGTAAGGCACACTTCATTAATTCATGACTTATATATCAACTTACGTGCTATAGACACCTTAGAGGTCAATATAGCGAACCAAAATTTTCCGAATTATGGGAAAAATGATTTTGTAAGGGATATTTGTAGTGATGACTACGAAAACCACATTGTAATTGAGAATGATGTACCAATAGCCGTATATGGTATTTCAAAAAAGCCAATCAACGGAATGTACTGCATTTATTTCTTGGGGAATAAGGTGCTAGATACGAATTCGAAATTACAAAAGGAATTTCTAAAACGAAGTAACGCAATCATAAAAGAGTGGTTATCCACTCATGAATGTTTATTCAATTTCATACATAAGAAAAATAACCGCTCGAAGCGATGGCTTACATCACTAGGGGCGGTTATTCATTCTGATATAACACATAACGGAATGGAACTATTCACATTGAGAAAGGAGTATGCGAATGTGTAGTCCTATTGCATTAGCAGCTGGAAGTTTAGTAACAACGCTATGGGGGCAAAATCAACAGACTAAAGCACAAACTGCAATGTATAACGCACAGGCACAAGCAGCGGAAGCGAATGCACGTATATCTGATAGGAGACAACAGGATATTGCCAATCAAGCACTACAAGAGCGAGATAAGATGGACAATAAAATGCGGTTGATTGCAGGTCAGAATACGGCAGAAACAGGTGCTACTGGATTGTCAATGAGCGGTTCGCCATTACAGTTAATGTCAAGTAGCTATGATGAATACAACAAAGATATTAACAATTGGGAAACTAGCAAAAACAATAGTATCTACAATGAATATCTTAATGGTGTTAATTATCGTAATGAAGCTAATAGTGCAAGGGCGGCAGCTGCTAATGCTAAAACGCAAGGGCGGATGCAAATGCTCGGTACTATCTTGAGTGGTGCATCTAGTATCTATGGTTTGAAACAACAATATGCAGGTAGCAGTGCAAGTGCGAAGAACTATAAAACTGTATATGGCGGTGATACAGACTATGATGCTATTACAGGTTTAAAACAAGGTGATGACCTTAGATTACAACAAGGCGAGGGGCCGGGATCTATTGTTACTGTTCGTAAGGTTAG
>NZ_CAKQFJ010000047.1 GCF_934230905.1 uncultured Veillonella sp.
AAAATTTTTGTCTATGCTATGTCCAACGGCGTGTATTCTACACGTATGATACAACAACAATGCGAAGAAAATATTAATTATATGTGGCTTCTTCAAGGCTATTCAGCTCCTAGTCATATGACCTTCCAACGATTTTTTGCACGTTGTACACTAGATATATTAATGAATCTGTTTTCACAGTTAATGGAAGCTATTGGAAGACGTGATACCTTGACATTCAATGAAGTCTTTATTGATGGAACTAAATTAGAGGCTAATGCCAACAAGTACACCTTTGTCTGGCGAAAAGCAGTGCAAAAAAGACTAGATACATTACCACCTAAATTAGCTATATTAAAGCAAGACATCTGGAATGAATTAGGGCTAGATACCCATTGTATGAATGATGAATGTATATATACTTTCTTAGCTAAAGAAATTAAAGTACAACATATGGAATTAGTACAAGGAAAAGGTAAGCATAAAAGACCATTACAACGGTTGTTTGAGCGAGCTGAAGCTCTATATGACAAGCGAAAGGTATATGAACAGCAATTGTATATTATGGGTGAACGCAACAGTTATTCTAAAACAGATCATGATGCTACCTTTATGCGTATGAAGGAAGACCATATGCGTAATGGACAGCTTAAGCCTGCCTACAATGTACAATTGGCTGTTCATTCTGAATATATTATGGGAGTTGGGGTATTTCCTAAGCCCAATGATACGAATACCTTAATTCCATTTGTACAGCAATTAGAACAGATCCATAGCCGCCGATTCACATATGTGGTAGCTGATGCTGGTTATGAGAGCCATGAGAACTTAACTTGGTTAAAAAACAACCATTATCTATCTTGTATAAAACCACAATATTATGAAAAGGCGAAAACTAGAGCTTGGACGAAAGATATTAGCAAAGCTCGCAATATGGAATATATACCTGAAGAAGATGCATTTATCTGTGCTAAAGGTCGTAAATTAAAATATGCTTTCACTCATACTGCTAAAAACAAAACAGGATTTGTATCTGAGAGAAAGGTATATATTTGTGAGTCTTGTAACCGATGTGGATACAAAAAAGAATGCCAACGATATGTGAAACCAACAACAGCAAATCCCGTAAAACGAATTGAAACTACGCCTGCATATGATGCTGTATTGGCAGAAAACCAAGATAGACTATTCAGTGAAACAGGCATTCAATTACGAATTAACCGTTCCATCCAAGTGGAAGGCACATTTGGTGTGTTAAAACAAGATTTTGGATTTAGACGATTTTTACACCGTGGCAGTGGAAACGTGCATAAGATGTTATATCTATTGTCCATGGGATTTAATCTAGCAAAGTTACATAACAGAATACAAGCAGGACGAGTTAATACAACATTATTTACTGCAAAAGAAACTGCTTAAACCAAGAAATTTTTAAATAGGCCTAGAGGCCTATTTAAGTGCGCCTAAAAACAAGAAACACCAAGAAAACATACGATTTTACAAATCTAACTTTCTTGGTATTTCTTATATTTTAAAGGGACTGCAACTAGAATGCGGTAAAACCGCATTCTGTTACAGCCCCTTTTGTTTTTATGACAGATTTATAGTAAAATGAAATTTAACGTAAGAATAAGGGGCAATAGTAATATGATAGTAAAACGAAATATTATTCTCATTGGGTCCATGGGAAGTGGAAAAAGCCATTTTGGACGTAATCTAGCAGATTTAAAAGGCTGGCAGTTTGTGGATACCGATCGAGTATTAGAAGGTCGTTTTGGGTTGCCCATTGCAGATATTTATAAAAAAATAGGTGAAAAAGCATTTCGACGTGCTGAATTAGAGGTACTTAAAAAAGTTTCTTTATATCACGAGGCTGTTATTAGTGTGGGTGGTAATTTCCCTATAGAGCATAGAATACTCAGATCGCTAAAGAAATTCTCTTTTATCATAGGAATTCGGGCTGCACAATATCGAATTGTGAGTCGTGTGAATCGACGTGTAGGTAAACGGCCTACAATGGATTACACAAATGTTTCGGCTTTTGTGCATAATATGATTCAGTCATGGAAACCAGTTTATAAACAATGTGACTATGTATTGGATACGACTAATGGTCGTACCTATGATTTTATGAAAGCAATTGAGCATCAATTAGACACACTAGCAGTCCAATTTAAGGCACGAAGACAACCCAAACCAACTGAAATTATGTCTAAAGAAATAAAAGTTGAAATCAAGCAACAGAAGGGACCTAGACATGAAAAAAATAGCATTATTAACAAGCGGCGGAGACGCACCAGGAATGAACGCAGCCATTCGAGCCATCACAAGAAAAGCAATTCATGAAGGTTTTAGTGTATATGGTATAGAACGTGGATTTGAGGGAATTATTAATAGTGAGATAAGACCATTACATGCTCGTGATGTAGGTGGGATTATTACTACAGGTGGCACAATTCTTAGAACTGCTCGGTACCCTGAATTTAAAAATTTGGATGTACAACAGAAAGCATATGGAATACTAAAGAATTATGGTATTGATCATTTAATTGTGATTGGTGGTGATGGGTCTCAAGCTGGTGCTGAGGCATTGATGCGGTTAGGTCAGTCTACTATAACAATTCCATGTACTATAGATAATGATATGAATGGAACCCAATATACAATTGGTTTTGATACGGCTCTTAATACTGTAGTTGATGCGGTGGGGCGTATTCGTGATACATCGAATTCTCATGAACGGGTGGCTATAATTGAAGTGATGGGGCGTCATGCTGGTCATATTGCATTGCAAGCTGGCTTAGCCTGTGGCGCAGAACTCGTTTTAGTACCTGAATATCCAATGTCACTTGATGAAGTATGTGAACATATTAATAAGACTCATCAACTTGGTAAGGAGTATAGCATTATATTGGTGGCTGAAGGCGCATACTCTAGTGGTGAGGTTAAAGAATATATTAAGAGCCATACATACTTTGATCCTAGTTTAACGGTTTTGGGGTATTTACAACGTGGTGGATCACCATCCGCATTAGATGCTATTTTAGCAGCTCGAATGAGTGAGATTGCTGTTGACTCTTTAGTATGCGGACAGCAGGATTGTATTATTGGTTATGTTGATGGACGAATTCGCGCTATACCGTATAACACGGCTAAAACAATGCACTTTGGCATCGATAAAGATCAGTATGAATTAATCTCTATATTGAGTCATTAAATATAGATTGTGAGATTATATTGTATGATTGATATTTTTTAGTACAATGTTATGCATGATAATGAAATGACTCATTTTTTAAGGAGTATATATGAAAGAATTGTTTCAAAAGTACCGTAAACGTATTATCGGTGGAGCTATTGTTATTTGTTTATTAGGTGGTGGGGGCTATTATTATGTCCATTCAAATAATAGTGCACAAACACAACAAAAATATACAACTGGTAAGGTTGAAAAAGGCGATGTAAAAACTAGTATTAGTGCTACAGGTACCATTAATCCTGTTAATTATGTAGATGTATCTACCAATGTAGCCGGTAAGCTTGAAAAGGTACTGATTAAGGAAAATGATCAAGTTACTCAAGGTCAAATTATTGCGTATATTGATACTCGTCAATTACAAGCTCAGGTAGATAATGCGAAATCAGCTCTTGATAAAGCACGTTTAGATATGAATCGGTATAAAGCATTAATTGATCAAAATGCTGTATCTCAACAAACTTATGATAATGCTGTAACAGCTTATGAACAAGCTCAGTCAACTTATGACAGAGTGTCTGCGGATTTAAGTGATGCTACCATTACTGCTCCAATGTCAGGCACTGTTGTAGGAACTCCACTCAAAGCTGGTCAAACTATTAGCACCGGTATTTCTACACAAATGATTATTGCTACCATTGCTGATTTATCTAATTTAGAAATCTATTTGACAGTAGATGAAACAGATATTGGGAATGTAAAAAATGGGGCTAAAGTTGAGTTTACTGTTGACTCAAAGCCGGGTCAAACTTTTACCGGTTATGTATCTGAAATTGCTAGAGGAACTAAGGGGAATATGGGGGTTACTAGTAATAGTGTGGTGTACTATACTGTTAAAGTATCAATTCCTGCGGATATTTCTCAAAATTTCTTGCCTTCCATGACTGCTCGTGCCACCATTTTAGGGGATGATATTAAAAATACACTCGTAGTTCCATTGACAGCCGTACGTACCGATAAACAAGGTGAATATGTTTATGTTATTAAAGATGGGCAACCTGTTAGAACGACTGTTTCTACTGGTGTAACAGGTGATACAAATGTTCAAATCTTAAGCGGTGTTTCTGAAGGCGATGAAATTATTGTTAGTGGTGATGTAACAAGTCCTAAAAATAACTCTCGTGGACCATTTTAAGCGTAGGTGAATAATGAATGATTCAGTTATTGATATTCAAGGTATAACAAAGACCTATGTTAATGGTAAGTTGACGGTTCCTGTTTTGCATGGTATTGATTTACAAGTTCAAAAAGGTGATTTTGTATCTATTATGGGGCCTTCTGGATCTGGTAAATCTACATTTATGAATATTTTAGGGTGCCTTGATAGACCGACATCAGGATCATATTGTTTGAATGGAAATGAAGTAGCTAATCTCAGTGATGATGAGTTGGCATATGTACGAAATAAAGAAATTGGCTTTGTATTTCAAAGCTTTAATTTATTAACAAAATTAACGGCTCTTGAAAATGTAGCTCTACCTATGGTATATGCAGGAATTGACAAAAAAACGCGTACGATTCGTGCAGAGTCATTGCTTAGCTCTGTAGGTTTAGGTGAGCGTATGGATCATTTGCCAGCTGAATTATCAGGTGGTCAACGTCAACGTGTAGCAATTGCTCGTGCATTAGCAAATGACCCAGCCATTATTATGGCTGATGAGCCGACCGGTAATTTAGATTCAAAATCTACTATTGATGTTATGAATATCTTTAGAGGTCTTCATGATGAAGGTCGCACTATAATTCTTGTAACACATGAACCTGATATTGCTACTTATGCTAGTCGAAATGTAGTTTTACGAGATGGATTAATTGTAGAAGATAAGCAAAATCTTAATATGACTCCTGTACAGGAGGTGACACATGTATAAAGAAAGTTTCTTAATGGCATGGGCATCTTTGATTGCCAATAAAATGAGATCCATTTTGACAATGTTAGGTATTATTATAGGGGTAGCTGCTGTTATTGCTCTTGTGTCAATTGGTAATGGCGTTAAGCAAGATATTCAGAATTCAATTTCGAGTCTAGGTTCGAATCTATTGATGGTTATGCCAGGTGCACCACGTACACCGGGAGTAAGACAATCCCAAGGCTCTATGAAGTCACTTAAAGTATCTGATTATACTGCTATTAGTAAGTTGGATGGTGTTAAAGCTGCTAGTCCTTATACAGCTAATGCTTACGTGTCTATCTATCAAAGTAAGAATTGGACTACTACTGTTAGTGGTGTAAGTAGCAATTTTCAGGATGTAAATAATTGGACAATGGCAGAAGGTCGTTTTATCTCTAGTAAGAATGTAGATAGTCGTGATCGAGTAGCTGTTATTGGTCAAACTGTAGTTAAAAATCTATTCGCCGGAGACGACCCTGTTGGCAAGGAAATACGTGTAAAAAACATTCCGTTTAGGATTATTGGTGTCTTAAACAGTAAGGGAAATGGATCTATGGGGAATGATCAAGATGATGTCATTTTTATTCCTTATACAACAGCGATGGAACGCGTAGAAGGTGTAGATTATCTTCGCATGGTTTATGTTGTTGCTAGGGACGATAATGGTATTGACCGCTTGCAATCAGATATTGAAAATCTATTACGTGTTCGTCATGGTATTAAAGATACAAATCTTGATGATTTTAACATTCAAAATATGAAATCAATTATGGAAACGATGGAACAAACAACAGGAACATTGACATTGTTCTTAGGTGCTGTTGCAGCAATCTCACTTATCGTTGGGGGCATTGGTATTATGAATATCATGCTTGTTTCTGTTACGGAACGGACACGGGAGATTGGTATTCGTAAGGCCTTAGGTGCTACATATTATGTCATTGTTACACAATTCTTGATAGAAGCAGTTGTAATCAGTCTCATGGGCGGGCTCATTGGTATTGCACTGGGTATAGGTGCTTCAAAACTGATAGGCTTAGCATCTGGTATGAGTACTGTTGTATCGATTCCAACAATTATTCTATCTTTTGGATTCTCCATGGCTATTGGCTTAGTCTTTGGTATTTATCCGGCTCGCAAAGCGGCTAAATTAAATCCGATTGATGCGCTACATTATGAATAAGGATAGTAGACTTGAAGAATCGAATAGTGTAAGCGCTTTATAGTTTGATAGACGTATTGCATATAGTGCGTTGCATGATACAATTAAGTATGATGTAACGCACTATTTTTAATTTAGTGAGGAAATTATGGCTACAACATTATTAGAATATTTTAATGAGTTACGGACTCAGAATCCTTTTTCTTGGGTGAAAGATTCAGAGGTTACCGCTGTAGAGTCAGGTCATGCAGAAATGACATTACAAACAAATGAAACTGAATACTGCAATTTCAGAGGTCATTTACATGGTGCTGTTTGTATTGGCTTTGCAGACAGCTTGATGGGAACAGCATGTTTTACATTGGGAAAATCGGTGAGTACTATTGATATTAATGGTAATTATTTGAAAGCTGTTCAGGGTGGTACAGTATTGCGCGGTGTAGCGAATGTAGAGCACAGTGGTAAAACTACGATGGTGGCTACTGCACGTATTTATAACGAGTTAGGTGAAGTGGTGCATATAGCGAGAGGTACGTTTTTTGTTGTGGAAGAGCGTTCTTTACCGGATTTACCTTGGAGATTCATTGAAGAAGATGACCCAAATTTGATATAATGGGGGTTGAACTTTGTAATTTAGGAGGACTGTTGTATGGAACAAGAATTACAACGCATTAAAGAGGAAGCTTTATCTGCGATTAAAAACTCTTCCGATGAACAAGCGTTGCAAGACGTACGCGTAAAATATTTAGGTAAAAAAGGTGAAGTAACAGCATTGCTTAAAGGGTTAGGTAAACTTTCCCCAGAAGAACGTCCTAAAATGGGCGCTCTCGTGAATGCAGTTCGTCAAGCATTAGAAGCAGAAATCGATGCATTGAAAACGTCTATGGAAGTAGCGGCTATGAACGCTCGATTGGAAGAAGAAAAAATCGATATTACTCTTCCTGGTAGAGCACCAAAATCTGGTCATATCCATCCATTGACTACCGTGAATGAAATGATTGAAGATTTCTTCATGAAAATGGGCTATACCGTTGAAGAAGGTCCTGAAATTGAACAAGACCATTTTAACTTTGAATGTCTTAATTTACCAAAAGATCATCCAGCACGCGATATGCAAGATTCTTTCTATATTACAGAAAATTTCTTGCTTAGAACTCATACATCTCCTGTACAAGCACGTACCATGCAACGTCATGAACCGAATAGTCCGATTCGCATGATTGCACCTGGTAAGGTATATCGTTGGGACTATGATGCTACACACTCTCCTGTGTTCCATCAAGTAGAAGGCTTAATTATTGATGAACATATCACATTTGCTGACTTGAAAGGCACTATCGAAACATTTTTACGCCATATGTTTGGTGATGAAACAAAAGTGCGTTTCCGTACAAGCTTCTTCCCATTCACAGAACCATCTGCGGAAGTAGATATCTCTTGTGTTATGTGTGGCGGTGAAGGTTGTCGTGTATGCTCTCACACAGGCTGGCTTGAAATCCTTGGCTGCGGCATGGTACATCCTCGTGTACTTGAGCTCAATGGCTATGATCCTAATAAGGTGAAAGGTTTTGCCTTTGGTATGGGCGTAGAACGTATTGCTATGTTGTTATATGGTATTGGCGATTTACGTCTATTCTTTGAAGATGATATCCGTTTCTTGGAACAATTTAGGAGGTAGAAATGAAAGCAAGCTTACAATGGATGAATGAATACGTACCTCTTGATCTAAATCGTCCTGCCCAAGAATTAGCGGATGAATTAACACAAGCAGGTATTCCTGTAGAAGAAGTACTTTCTATGGATCCAGGTTTGAAAAAAATCTATACTGGTAAAATCGTAGAAATTACAAAACACCCAGATGCAGATAAATTACAAGTATGCCAAGTACAATGCTTATCTGAAGATGGGGAAGAAATTACTAAGCAAATCGTTACCGCTGCTACTAATGTAGCTGTAGGTCAAATCGTACCAGTTGCGTATCATAAATCTCGTTTGGCAGATGGTACAGAAATCAAAAAAGGTAAATTACGTGGTGTTGTATCAGAAGGTATGTT
>NZ_CAKQFJ010000048.1 GCF_934230905.1 uncultured Veillonella sp.
ATAATAGGCATTGTATGCATTATGCCAATCCCCATTACTAGAGGAACGATAATTGCATATATCATTTGAGGAATATAATTCGAAACATAAGCATCAACTTGTTCTAACCCATCAGTAATAAGATGTATCGTATCACCTTGCGATTCTTTTTGTTGTATACCTAGTTTAAATAAATGTGTAAGTGCTTCTTTACGCAAAATAGATTTAACAGAATCTCCTAAACTAGACGATAAATATTCCTGTAAGTAAGAAAAAGCTAAACGGAATAAAATGAATACCGCTAAGTATATGATAGTATTGCTTTCATCTATCAAAGTGTGATCAAGAAAAATCAAATTATTAATTAATATAGCAAAAAACCAAGCTTGTCCTACTATAGAGAAACTTTGTAAGATACTAGAAATAATAAGTGCCAATACTACACCTTTTTTATTTTTAATGACTCGAAGGGCCGTTTTCTGTATCATATTTATCCCCTTTTAAATCTAATTTTATCAATATTACACTAATCTTACCATAAAAATGAGGCGTGCCGCTATAGCACGCCTCACAAAAGAGTTCAGACTTTCAAAATTTATGAAAGTAATCTTATATTAATAATGTAAATCTTTTTCTGTCACACGATGACGGAAATTCCAATATACCCAAATTTGATATGCTAATACGATTGGTACAAATACCAATGCAACAGCAGTCATCAAAGCTAACGTATATTCAGAAGAAGATGCATTTGTAATGGTCAAGCTCCACGCTGGGTTCAAAGAAGATACCATAATACGAGGGAATAGACCTGCAAAATATGTAGCTGTAATCAAAATAATGGAAAGAGAGCTAAATACAAAACCCCATTTTGTATTGCGCGTACGTGTTGCAGCCCAGGAAATAAGGAAGCAAACAACAGCTAGTGCACAGAAAATAGTAGCTAAGATAGAACTGTATAAATCAGTGCATACATAGGATGCGATAATCAATATAATCACACCGATTGCAGTAGGTACGCCGGTAACAAGGGATGCTGCACGTGCACGTTCAGAGATAGGACCTGCTGTTTTAATAGATGTAAACAAACCACCATGGTATGTAAATACTAAAACGAAAGCAATACCACATAATACAGTGTAAGGGCTAAGCAAATCCCAGAATGTACCAACATATGTCATCGTTTCATCAATAGGTGTACCTTGGATTAAGTTACCTACTGTTACGCCCCACAATAATGCAGGTACGATAGAACCGATGAAAATGCAGTAGTCAAATACTTTACGCCATGTGCGATTAGCACTTTTAGAACGGAATTCAAAAGCAACGCCACGCATGATAAGTACAGCAAGCATTAAGAACAATGCCATGTAGAAGCCACTAAACAATGTAGCATATACATGTGGGAAGGATGCGAATAACGCACCACCAGCAGTAATCATCCATACTTCATTACCATCCCAAATAGGACCTAACGCATTGATCATTTGACGACGTTCAACATCAGTTTTACCAATGACTGGTAAAAGAATACCTGTGCCATAGTCAAAGCCTTCTAGGAAGAAGAAACCAGCGAACAATACACAAAGCAAGATGAACCAGATCACATTAAGGTTATTCATAATTAGTTCCATAATCTTGCCTCCTCTTTTTCTTCTACATGGTAAATTGTTTGTCCATCAGGACCTTTTTTGATGTGCTCTACAGCTAAATACAATGCGGCAATAGCAGCCAAGATGTAAATAACTGTAAAACCAATGATAGTAGTCATAATTTCAGGAGCTGTAACGGATTTAGAAGCACCATTAGCAGTCAATTGAAGGCCATATACAAGCCATGGTTGACGACCTGCTTCTGCAACAAACCAACCAGTGGATTGAGCAATGTAAGGTAATGGTAACATCCAGAAAATAATTTTCAAGAATGTTTTATTCTCTACGAGTTTACCTTTAGCATTCAATACCAAGCCGATGAAAGCAACTAACAACATAATGGAGCCAGCAGCTACCATGATGCGGAATGTCCAGAAAATAGCAGGTACATCTGGAATATAATTACCAGGGCCATATTGAGCTTCAGATTTAGCTTGTAAATCTTTAATACCTTCTACTTTACCAGATGTAAAAGAGTTTTGTGTTAAGAAGGATAAACCACCTGGGATTTCAATAGCACCTGTATTTTGTTGTGCTTTTGTATCAATATTAGCAACTAAAGAGAATGGAGCTGGATCTTGAGTTTCCCAAAGAGCTTCCATAGCTGCCATTTTCATAGGCTGTTCTTTAGTAATATATTGGCCTTGATGATGACCTGCAAGAGCACCTAATGTACCAGCAATTAAAGTAATTACCATACCCCATTTTACAGAGGTTTTATAGAAATCAACATTGCTCTTACGAATCAAATGCCATGCGCTAATAGCCATAATAATGACACCTGCTGTCATAGAACCATTTAAGACAATATGAGCAAATTGACCAGGTACATAACCATTGGATACGATAGTCGCAAAATTTTCCATTTCTGCACGGCCATTACGAATTACATAGCCTACAGGATGTTGCATAAAAGAGTTTGCTACAATAATCCAGAATGCGGATAAATTGGTGCCTAATGCAACTAATGTTGCCACAGTAGCATGCGCTTTATTAGATAAGCGACCCCAACCAAAGATCCAAACGCCCATAAATGTAGATTCCAAGAAAAATGCCATTAATGCTTCAAGGGCAAGTGGGGCACCAAAAATATCACCCATAAAACGAGAATATTCAGCCCAGTTCATACCGAAATGGAACTCTTGAACGATACCTGTTACAACACCCATAGCAAAGTTAATTAAGAATAATTTACCCCAAAATTTTGCCATTTTTTGGTAAACTTCTTTACCGGTGCTTACAAAGGTCCATTCTAGAATAGCTACAATAACCGTCATTCCCAATGTGAACGGTACAAATAGCCAGTGATAGATAGATGTTAGCGCGAACTGTAAGCGTGCTAAATCTAGTGCTTCAAACATGTCTTTTCCTCCTTAGAATTGACTCAAAAATACACACTTGATGAATGTCTTACATCGTTACGCATGAGATACACAAGGATCCATGGTCTCTAAAATCTCTTTTTCGCGTGCAGCTAACTTATCGAAAGTCACACTTTCCATCTGTCTTACAAGTTCAGCTTGTACAACAGACATTGCTTCATTAACTGCGCATTGGCCCATACATGCTTTTGAGCAAGAACCGACATCATACAAACAACGCTGTAAATACGTATCCCCCTCAACGGCTCTGATCACATCGAGCATGGAAATCTCTTTAGGCTCACGATTTAATGCAAATCCACCATCCACCCCGCGGAATGATTTCATGATTCCTGCGGCAATAAGGCTGCGCATTATTTTAAGCAAAAAACGCTCTGGAATCATTTCTTGCTCAGCCAATACACCGCCTGTTACCTTCTGACCAGATGGTAACATAGCCATGTGCAAAATCATGCGAAACGCATAGTCCGTGGCTTGATTTAATTTCATAAGCACTCCTTTTCCAATAACAACGTCTACGTATTACTATATTTAGTATAAACGATATAAAACAATACTGCAATGGTATTGTTTTTGTTATACTGTAATTTTTATCACAAAAAAGACTATTAGTTAAATACTAATAGTCTTTTTCATTTATAATATATAATTCTAAAAAAGTTATCCAAATAGAAGATGTCCTACTTCATAAGCAATAGCAGCTACTATACCAGATAACGGAATAGTCACAAACCAAGCCATAACCATGGAACGTGCTACGCCCCAATTTACTGCTTTAATACGCTTAGAAGCACCTACGCCTAGCAAGGAACCGCTTACAACATGAGTAGTACTTACAGGCAAATGTAAAAACGTGGCCGTAAAAATGGTAATCGCAGAATTTAAGTCCGCTGCAAAACCATTAATAGTCTCTAGTTTAAAGATTTTTGTTCCCATTGTGGAAATAATTTTCCAACCACCAACGGCTGTACCACAAGCCATTGCAGTGGCACAACATAATTTAACCCACAACGGAACGTCTAAGGTGTCAATATAGCCACCACTAAGTAAGGTCAATGTAATAATCCCCATCGCCTTTTGTGCATCATTAGAACCATGAGAAAATGCCATCATAACAGCAGATACAATTTGCATAGATCTAAATCTATCATTTAAAACAATCGGAGAAAATCTACCAAAAATAAGCAACAATACTTTCATCACAATATAGCCACCAATCATGGCAACAATTGGTGATAAAATAAGGGATAAAAAAATCTTTAAAATTCCTGACTCGTTTAAAGCATCAAAACCTACAGACCAACCTACAGCACCTATAATACCACCGATTAAAGCATGTGATGAAGAACTAGGAATTCCCCAGTACCAGGTCAATAAATTCCATACTATAGCACCAATAAGGGCCGCAGAGATAATACCACTATCAATAAAAGATGGTGACATAACAATGTCGCCACCGATAGTCTTCGCAACCCCTGTACTAACCATAGCACCTAAAAAATTAAGTACGGCAGTCATTATAATTGCTTTTTTAGGTGTAATTGCACGGGTAGATACAGATGTGGCAATAGCATTAGCGGTATCATGAAAACCGTTAATATAATCGAATGCTAAGGCTAAAAGTACAACTAGCCAAACTAAGTAATGTGACTCAAGCATACTTCAATACTACCCGGCGGAATGTACCAACCAAATCCTCACAACCATCGATTACATCCTCCATGGAGCTAAGAATTTCCTTCCATTTGATAATTTCAATTGGATTCGTACATTCTGTAAACAGCTTTGCCATTTCTTCATGGTAAATATTATCTGCTTCAGATTCAAGCTTTAATACTTGATGTACGCGACCTTCTACCTTTACATGATCCTTTTTTAGGCTTCCCATATAACCTATAGATTTATTAATATGTTTAACACATTTTACGACAATCTCACTCATGCGAATCGCACCATCGCTTGGTTTACCAACATGATACATAACCATCTTATCCATAATTTCTTTAATGTTATCAAGTGTAGTATCTAACTGATCAATTAATAACTGAATATCTTCACGATCCATTGGTGTAATAAATGTTTTACGCAAGCGATCAACTGTTTCGTTTACTAATTCGTCCGCAGCTTTTTCTTTTGTATCAATTTCCAAGAATGCTTCTTCTTTAGAAACTTCACCTTTAAAAACGCGTTCCATCATTTCCGCACTTTCATAGGTTAGTTCAGCATGATTTTCTAAAATACTAAAAAACTTTTCTTCTTTTCCTTTTAACTTAAAAGCCATGGAGATCCTCCTGATACAGTACTGTTAGCTTCTATAATTACACTATAATTATAGCATAGTAAAACAGTACATGCCTATCTATTTATTGATTTCTCGCACTAAATGAGGCATTTCTGGAATAATTAATTTATTTAATCCAAGAGTAACAGCACCTACAGAACCAGGAATAGAAAAAATTAATGTATTTGAATTAACACCAGCTAAAGCGCGAGATGCAATAGCTTTAGTACCAATATCTTCAGTATAAGAAAGATATCTAAAAATTTCACCAAAACCAGGTATTGATTTTTCTATGATAGAATCTACAGCTTCAATAGTTACATCACGCAAGGCAATTCCAGTTCCCCCAGTGGTAATGATAACATCTATGCTTTCATCATTACACCATGGAATCAGGGCATTGCGTATTTCATTAAAATCATCAATAACAATTTTACGAGCTACTACATTATGATTGGCTTCTTCCAATAATTCTTGAACTTTATTTCCTCCCTTATCAGTTTCTTTAGTTCTCGTATCGGAAACTGTAAGTACGGCAATATTGAGAGGTCGTTGTAAAACTTCTTGAGACATATATCCTCCTAAAATAATGGTATAAAGCTAGCTAATTTTGTAAATCCGTTGTCACGTAAACTATCACGTAATTGCCATGTATAAGTAATAAATGGAGCACAATGTAAACGCATCAAAAATGATAAGTAAGGTGTATTACCTTGGAATATAGCTAATCTTGGTAATGCATATAAATTTTGCCCTGGTTTAACTGTACCCGGTGCTACTGTAAAAGCCATTTTGTAGCCACTTTCACTAGTAATACGTTGCACATCAGCATTATTAAAACCTCCTGGATATGCTAAATAATCTATAGGTTTTCCCATAAAGGCTTGTAATGTATCTTTACCACCTTTGATTTCATTATCTAATTTAGACGGATCAATTTGCGTCAATATACTATGATGATTAGTATGTCCTTCCACGATAAATTTATGAGCATCCATTGTTTTTAATTCATTAAGAGATACAAATCGCTTTGTATTAACAGCATCACTAATCATAAAAATGGTTGCTTGCATATTATAAGATTCCAAAATAGGCAAAACATCCTCATAATTATCAATATAACCATCATCAAAAGTAAGCACAATGGGCTTATCAGGTAATTCTTTACCTTCTGTTACATAAGCATATAAATCATCGAGACTAATTGTATGATACCCTTCACTATGTAAATATTCCATCTGTCTTTTAAATTGTGCTACATTAAGGGTTAATGCCGAATGATACTTATCATTGACTTGATGATAATTTAGCACAGGAACACCATATAACTTATAATGTGATGATAACCACCACATACTACCTAACGTAATACAAACTAATGCAATACAAATCATAAGAGCATATACTATTCGTTTACATATAATTATTAACATGATTAAGAACCTTCTTACTTCATTTAAAATATATATTTTATACTATTCGAGGATAACATATGCACTCTTTTCTTTCAATAAAAATTCTTTAGTAAGTCATAAAAATTCATATAAAACTCTAAGAGAATGCGTTAAAGCTATTATATAGAAAAAGACACATCCGAAGATGTGTCTTTTAGTCAATCAGCGACTTCCTATCCTCCCAGGCCGTCTCCAGCCAAGTACTTTCGGCGTTTACGAGCTTAACTACTGTGTTCG
>NZ_CAKQFJ010000049.1 GCF_934230905.1 uncultured Veillonella sp.
GGATTGAGCAACTTCATTATAACAGAGTTCCTTCTCATTTTTTATTTACTTGTCACAAATGTATTATGCTCTTACATATCCTTATTATGCAATATAGTACATAAAAATCTGTTCCTTATTACAATTACATACACAAACATAAGGGATGAGGGACCCGAAAAAACTCCACCGGCCGGATCTGACTACGGCCTTCGGCCTTCGCAGGGCCAAAGTCATTTTTTCAGGCCCCTCATCCCTTTTTAATTAGTATGCTAACTATATATGAAGAACAGATTTATTATTCCCATTAATTCACAAATAAGATATCTATTCCAATCCTATACAAGAATTATATTAATTAAGGTATATGAACCTCCTGCCCACCCAACCCGTAAAAAAAATCGTTAGGCTCCGCGTAGCGCAGTAGCTTCCCTTCTCCCGCCAGTTTAGTAATTAATAATACGCATAAAGGGATACCCCCTGTCCGAAAACGACTTCGGGCTCCGCGAAGCGCAGTAGCGTGTCGGCTTTCGAACAGGGGGTATCCCGTTTTATGGCATATTTAATTACTAATTGGCAAAAATACCATGGGATCAACAGCGGACCCATTAATCCGCACTTCGTAGTGTACGTGTGCGCCAGTACTTTTACCAGTACTACCCATAAGGGCAATGACTTGACCTTGTTTAACGCTCATACCTGGTGTAACAAGGACGGCACTATTATGACCATAACGAGTTACAAATCCATTACCATGATCGATTTCTACAAGGTTACCATAACCACCTTCAGTGTAGCCTGCAAATGTTACGGTACCCGCTGCAGTAGCAACGATAGGTGTGCCATAATCATCGGCAATATCAAGGCCTTCATGGAATGCGCTAGCAGCACCAGTTACAGGATCGACACGACTACCAAAAGGCGATGTAATAACGCCCTTACTTGGCCAAATACTTGGTGTTGTACTATTAGCATAACCACCAGAACCAGTCGTGTAGTTTAGTTGTTGCAATGCAGCAATGTCTTGGGCTCCACCATCACGCAAAATATTGCGCATAGTATAGAAACTAACCAACAGTTTTTGTGCATTCTTATCCAACTTAGATAATCTTGCTGAAAGTTGTGCCGCACTTAGCGTGGGACCATCCTCATCGCTAGCGGCTTCCTGCTTTGGGTCAGAGCCATCACTACCACCTTGAGATGGTGTGCCAGACTCAGCACCCTTCAACATTTTTTTATTTTCTTCACTAATTTGATTTAAGTTTTGGATTTTCTTATCCAACACTTCGGTTTTTTGTTGTAACAGTTTTAGTTGTTCTGTTTGCAATTGTGTTTGTTGACGCAATTGAACGATTTCTGCTTGTCGTGCAATGCCCCAAATGGATAAAACAAGTGCTGCTACAAATAAGATGACAGCTAGAACAGCCACAATCTTCGCTTGTTTATGACTCAACGTAATGGTGCAATGATCACCATCATGAGACACTACAGAACTCAAAATACTTGGTACTTTCAAAGATGTCTTCCTTACTTCTAATCTTTCCTCAATTCATTATGCATGTACACTCTATACGAACATGTCAAAGCGATTTGCCTATTGAGCATGGATAACACTTGCTAACGCTTCCTCATTTGTACGTTCTCCAAGCGCTTCATTCAAACTTTCTAGTTCCTCTTGTGAAAGATTAACAAGACTTTTACCTTTCACAATGGGTTTACTGAAAATACGAGAGTCATTACGGCCATAAATACTAGAAATGCATACCCCGTTATTATTACCATCAAGCAATGTAAGGGCAAACGACAAATCATTTCCAATATTATCAAATGCATTATACTTCTTAAAGCCGATTTTTTGCAACGTATTGCCTTGAATATTACGGATTTGAGTTTGTTCCGTAATCATATCCTGCAATCCTTTAGCAGCCTCACGAATTTCAGTAATTTCTACTGAAAGTTTACGCTCTAGGCTAGCCCCATTTTCACCTTGCATAAAGAAATTGAACTTCTTCGTTAAGCTCCCCAATCTAATGTGGAGGATAATGCAATATACCAATAAAATAATGGCTAATGCAGATCCCAATACACCGATATAGGGTTGTATAGATTCTAACATTCAAAACCCTTTCTATCTAATTCGTCCATAAAAGGACTAATAGCACGTTCTAGTATACCATGTAATGATGCAATAAGTACACCATAATTCACAATAGGTGTCCCTTGTACAACAGCACAATCAATGCGCCGCAACACTTCACGACGCGTCAACATACACGCTCCACAGTGGATAATAAGGTCATAACCACTTACATCCTTAGGGAATGCACCACCACTTGTAAATTCAAGGTGTAAATCCGTATGCCCCTTCTTTTTGAGCCACATAGGAATTTTAACAGTTCCAATATCATCACATTGACGACGATGTGTACAACCTTCACTAATGAGCACACGCGCCCCCGGTTTCAAGTTATCAAGAGCTTTCACACCGGTTACCAAGTCCTGTAGCTTACCTTTAAACCGAGCCATCAAAATAGAGAATGATGTCAACGAAATATCCGCTGGCGTTAACGCATTCACCGCCTCAAATGCTTGCGAATCTGTAATGACAAGTTTTGGTTTTTGTGAAAGCTTACCTAACATGGTTGGCAGTTCTTCTGTTTGACATACCAAGGCAAGTCCTTTGTGGTCCAAAATCTCGCGAATTGTCTGTACTTGAGGCAAAATTAAGCGTCCCTTTGGAGCTGCTGAATCGATAGGACATACTAAAATTATGGTATCGCCTGGTTCAACTAAACCTTGTAATAAAGATTGCTCACCCTCTACATCTAGCGGCGTTAAACCACCTAACAAATCAAGTAATGTAAGTCGATCACGATTCGATGTAAAGTCCGTAGAGCCAACTACAGTAGCAATAGCTGACAAATCAGAATGAACTTCCATATAACGTTGATAAGTGTCAGCACATTCACCATGAGATGTATTAATTTCATTGATGAATAAAGCAATCGGTACATTATGTTGCTTCAACTTATGAAGCCACATCATATCATCTGCCGTTGGCGCTTCATCATTACGTAGCACATATACAGCAAGATTAATTTTTTTTATAATCTCTTCGGATTTTTCAATACGGAGAGCGCCCAATTCCGATGTATCATCAATACCAGCTGTATCGGTAATAACAACAGGACCTAAAGGCAATATTTCCATAGATTTGCTAACAGGATCAGTTGTAGTCCCCGCCACTGCAGACACAAGGGATACAGGTTGATCCGTAAGCATATTAATTAATGTAGACTTACCCGCATTACAACGGCCAAAAAAACCAATATGAACACGGTTAGCCTTTGGTGTTTGTTCCATTATACGCGAAACTCCATTATTTCTTCATGTTCTGTGCTCTCTTGAGCATCCATATATGCAATAAGACGTTCTAATTCAGTTTCAGATCCAAAGGTAATTTCAATCTTTCCCTGTACCTTCTTACCAGCGCGGAATTTAATAGATACTGGAGAACCTAAACTCAACTTTAAGCGATCTACTAATGCACGAACTTCAGCTGTATTATGAGGTTCTGTAGTTTCTTTGGATTTTGTTTTTTTAGACATCATCGCTTTTACAAGCTGCTCTGCTTGACGGGCACTTAATTCCCCTTCTTTAATGCGTTCTGCAGCTTCGACTTGTTGTGCAGAACTACGCAAAGCCAACAAAGGTCTTGCCTGACCAACGGTCAAATCGCCTTCAATTAAATCCTTTTGTACAGAAACAGCTAATTTTAAAAGGCGCATCATATTAGCAATATAAGAGCGACTACGACCAAGTCGTGCAGAAATCATCTCCTGTGTTTGTTTATAGGTATTCATCAAACCTTGGTAGGCCAAAGCTTCTTCGATAGGATCCAAACCTTCACGTTGTAAATTTTCTACCAAAGCGACTTCTGTCATTTCCTCAGTATTATAGTTTTTAACAACTACAGGAACTGTTTCTAAACCAACCATCAAAGCTGCTCGATAACGACGCTCACCAGCTACAATTTGGTATTTATCTTTTTGTTTACGAACGACGATTGGTTGAAAAATACCTAAATTTTTAACAGACTCAGCTAATGTAGCCAAGCTTTGTTCATCAAAATTCTTACGTGGTTGATCTTCATTAGGAATCAACTCTCCAATTGGCAACTCATGAATCTCACGTTCAGGCAAGGCTGTTTCTATAGACTGCTCTCCCATCATTGCCGCTAATGTTTTTCTTTCCTTTTTCTGTTTCATCGCCATAATAAACCCCAATCTATTAGTGCTTTCACACCGTCATATATAAAATGCAGCACAAACCAATATACAGTTTGTGCTTACATTACATAATCATATTCATTATTATAGTTAATACCAGTATTTCCATTATACTATTATTATTTAGTATTTACGCTATACTATTATACTTTATTAGTATGCTACATTATTTTGTTTTCTTTGAATCCCGAATAACCTCTTTTGCCAATTTCGTGTACACAGTTGCCCCTTTTGATTTTGGATCATACACAATAATTGGTTCCCCATAACTAGGTGCTTCACTAAGGCGTACATTACGAGGAATAATCGTTTTATATACTTTTGTACCAAAGAATGTTTTTACCTCATCTGCAACTTGTACAGATAAATTAGTACGACCATCAAACATTGTGAGCAACACACCTTCAATTTCAAGTTCTTTATTAGACGTTTGTTGTACAATTGTAATAGTCTTAACAAGTTGGCTAACACCTTCCAATGCATAAAACTCAGTTTGAATAGGGATTAAAACACTATCTGCAGCCGTAAAAGCATTCAATGTTAATAAACCTAGAGATGGTGGGCAATCAATGATGATAAAATCATACGTATCACGCACAGTAGCAATAGCCTTCTTTAAAATTGTTTCACGTGAAACAACGGCTACTAATTCAACCTCAGCACCCGCTAATTGAATTGTTGCGGGCGCGACAAATAGCTTTTTAAGCATTGTAGGTTGAATAACATTAGTAATATCTTCTCCATCAATTAATACATCGTGAATACATAGTTCCAAATCATCTTTTTCAATACCTAACCCGGAACTAGCATTACCTTGCGGATCTAAATCTATTAACAACACTTTTTTGCCTGCATCAGCTAAACAAGCGCTGAGATTTACAGATGTCGTAGTCTTACCTACACCGCCTTTTTGATTAGTAATTGCTATTACTTTGCCCACAAAATTCACCTCAACTTTACGTTCAAAAATATTTCATTTCATTATAACATAGGGCACGCAAAAGAAATAGAACTTTATAGGTATAAACATGGTTTTTCAATTAAAACATTAAAATAATACAATAATGTTTCACGTGAAACATTACACAACAACTATATAAATAAACTAACGATTAATCATGTAACAATTAATACTAATTTCAACCCCATCAAATATCCTGCCAAGTTTTACACATAAAAAATCATATCTATTTATATATAACTTTTTTCTATGGACGCCCCTTAATAAATTATATGAAGTTATAGCCTTTACAGTATATATAGATATATTTATACTTATAAAAGACAGTATTTTAATAGGTTTAACATTTTAACTGTATATGACCTATTTGTATTAGAGTTATCAAAGGAGGCGTTTCTCATGCCCATTTATAACGGAATGCTTCCCGTCATCAATAAAGATGAAGTAAAGCGATATGCAGGACTCCGTCACGCCGAAGATTTTCCTGAAAAATTTGTCGACGAAGCTTGTAAAGAAATTCAATTATTAGCAACACCAAAAGGTGTGTATCAAGAATATGACTACGATGCGGAAAACAAAGTCATTCTAAGTAATCCGCCACTTAAAATTGAAGGCTCTATCATTGAAAAGCATCTTGAAAAATCAACAAAGGTGTACGTACTAGGTGTCACAGTTGGTGAAGATGTAGAAAGACGTAGTGAACAATTATTTAAGCAAGGTAATTATACTGTAGGATTGCTACTAGATGCAGCTGCAACAACAGCCGTTGAACAGGTAGCCGACCAAGTTAACGAAGTGATCAATAACATTGCTAAAAAACAAGGTTATGCACCTACATGGCGTTTTAGTCCAGGATATGGCAACTGGCCTTTAGAAATACAACCAGAACTTGGCAAAATTATAAAAACAGAACAAATTGGTCTACAAGTTACAGACAATTATTTATTATTCCCAAGAAAATCTGTAACAGCTATCATAGGCTTAATGCCTGGCGATCAATGCTTAACTACAAAACGCGGTTGTAGCTCTTGTTCACAAAAAGATTGCCAATCTCGTAAACTACCAGAAAAAGCAGAGGCTCCGAAATCAGAGTCAAGTAAGACTACTGCTGAAGCATCTGGCATCTCTATGAAATCACAACCAACAGAATAACTTTTAACTTACAATGTTTCACGTGAAACATTACCTTGTGTATCTGTACTATTATATCCATATGCAAGCAAAAATGTTTCACGTGAAACAATCTATTTATGATATCGAAAAGATGCAATTGTTATAATGAACTAGTGGATTGAAAACCCGCATATAGAATAGTTTAGAAAGATAATTG
>NZ_CAKQFJ010000050.1 GCF_934230905.1 uncultured Veillonella sp.
CGATTAACAAAATACGCCATATTTGCTTCAAGATCTGGTCCACGACGGAACATATCGCCTCCTACAAGAAACATCGTATCATTACCATACAACTCCACTAACTCTGCAAGGCGCACATCAGTAACTCCACCACCAGGAGCCGGACATGCCGCTTTCATCATTCCTACACGCTGTTTACTATATGCAGAAATTTGTTGACATTGGCTACGAGTAAACGTGAACCGTCCTCCATAGGACACAAAAACAAGCATATCAGCGCCAAACAGACGTGGCAAAAAGCCTAACTGTAAATAATCCGCAATACCAGATACACCAGAACTTACAAATCCACCAGAATAAGCGGGATGATGTATGATAGGCAAGCACAAACTTTCATCTGTAGCCAATTTATGTAGCCACCCCGCTCCTACAAGTCCAGTTGCCACCATAAGAGCAGTAGCACCGGCCTCTTTAGCAAAGTAAGCACGCTCTAACACATCCGTACCATCACCAGATACATTAGCTGCATACAACGCATGTTTTCCATACTTTTCATTCATCTCGTGAACAGCAGCAGCACATCGTGTCACGCGATCCTTAAACCGAGAAAAGGACTGATTCGTAATACCATGGTCATCTTTAATTACATCTACACCACCACGTGTATAGGCAGCACACATACGAGCCAGCTCTTCATTCGGAGTCCCCATCGGTTTAATTACAGCCTGAATCATCGGTCTCGTTAGAGTATGTACTAGTTCACGAATTCCTTGAAGACCAAATCGTGGGCCTTTAAATACATCTAATAGTGTAGGAGATAGCTCTATATCTACCACCCAAATATGCGGTTGTAAAGAAGAATTACCAAATACAACATTTAAGAATTGTGTTGCCTCTAATGCAGTTGTATCTACATGATATGAAATGCGAGCCACATAATAACGCGATATATCAATTACGTTATTTGGCATGATTCCCACCGTAGAATAAGGAGAATCTTGCGCCATCGGCTCGAGAGATTCCAATCGACCAGTAATTGTATCTTTAATATATGAATCAGTTACAAATTCATAAGGGAATTCAATCGTTTGTTCTACTTGAACAGCCCAAGCAATAGACTTTGCTTCTTCATATGTATTAGCTTCAATTCGATAGGTAACTATAAATCGCTCGTCCTTCATAATATATCTCCTTTGCAATAATATTATTAATTATATACCAAAGAAGTACACCTTTCCATAAAGAGATATAAAAAAGACTATAGCGATGTCACATCCATCGCTATAGCCCTTATATAATATGAAGTTGTTATGCGTTAGCTAATGTTTTACCTAATTCTTGACATTGTGCATTGCCATCATCATCAGGTTCGCCCAAAACGGCAACACCGTCAGCCACTAATTCGCCACCAGCATCTTTAATGCGTGAGCCCCAGTCTTCTAACCAAGTGCCACCCCAACCATAGGAGCCAAAGATAGCTACTTTTTTACCACTCAATTTACCTTCCAATTCAGTGTAAAATGGTTCAAATTCGCCTTCTTCTAATTGTTCAGCACCCATGTCAGCACAACCTAGAGCTAGTTTATCGTAAGCTGCTGCATCATCAACAGATACTTCAGAAACGGATTTTACTTCAACTTCTTGACCTGCAGCCTTAATACCTTCAGCTACTTCATAAGCCATTTTTTCTGTATTGCCTGTACCGGACCAAAAAATTACACCAATCATCTTGTACCTCCTAGGCCGTTCTTGCGACCAATGAACTAAATGTTTTTCCCAACATCAATTGAGTTTGACAAAATTCACGACATGCTTTGTAACATAGGAAAGAGCGTTGTGCATCTACCACATCGTGGTAAACCTTCCATTCACCACACATAGAATACCCCGTGCCACGACGAGAAATAAAATACTTTACATCCTGTAACGGATATCCGAGAAATACACCGATTTCATGAGGAAAATCAACGCAAGATTCCATACGGTACCGTAAATGTTCAAGCATCTCCCTAATGCTCATACTATCTTGATAGCCGTAGGCTTTCAAAAATGTCATCACCGCAGGTTGCCGTACATAGTCTCGTAATTGTGTCTCACGGAACACCAATAATAGCCTACGTGCTTTACAGCGACATAATTCAAAGAAGAATAAACCCTTTTCATTAAACTCTTTATTATATTCAGTCAAAACGAATTGGATTTGTTCATTCATGTCCCGTGGAATAGAAACCAAATTCGAGATTTTAATGCCTCGAATTGCCGGTGCACAATGAAATCCAATGATATTGTCAATTGAATTCATCATAGTCGTACCTGCCTATTGCATATCTACACAGAAATATCTCAAGTTGTTGAGATTAATTCCTATGTACATATAGTACTCTCAATGATAAACATTGTCAAGATAATTGAAAATTTATTTCAATAACATATTTTTATTTACTACTAAAAACATTGTTTATACGAGGAAAAACCTTAGCATCATTTTCTTCATCTACAGCAATAAAACGGATATTAGGGCCATCATATTTACTATCAGAAACTGCAATATGAACAACCTCATTATAAGAATTATTATTATCTTTACTTGTATATTTTAAAGTCCCTATATATGCTTTATTATGTTTTGTAAGCGGTGTTACAACATGGTATGAACCTAACTCTGTTGCAGTACCTTCATTGATAGAGGCCACCAAGTTGCCAACAGAGCTAGAGTCAGTACTCACATGCTTTATATTAACAAGATTGTTTTTACTGCTTACAATTACATTTGCAAAAACAGCATAATTCATTTCATTTCCATTTTTAATATTGAGTGTATACACTTCTGCACGACTAGCTCCAGCTTGCATCAAAGCTGTTTTTACATCTGTTTTAGCCGCTCCGGCAAATAATGCCTTTGGTGCATTAGCATATATAGTAACACCTTCATTTAATTTCATACCATTATAGGTACCATATGCAGCAGTATACTTACTGGCATTAATATTAGCAGCATCAACAATTATAGGGGTACTCATTACAACAATACCAGCTAAAGCCAAAGCTATTATCGATTTCATATATTTTCTCCTAAACAAAACCGCCCCTTAAAGGGGCGGTTTAATCACAACTATTTCTTTTGTTGCTTTGCCCATGTATCACGCAAACCTACAATACGGTTTACCACAATATGGTCGGCAGTGCTATCCTTATCAACTACAAAATAACCTTGTCGTAAGAATTGGAATCTATCACCTACAACGGTATTAGCAAGACTTGCTTCACCCTTACTATGCATAACATGTAAAGACTCATGATTAAAATCAGCTAAGAAGTCTTTACCATCAGATTCTTCCTTAAGTAAATAATCATACAAACGAGTTTCAATATCTACAGCAGTAGATGCCTCTACCCAATGCAATGTTCCCTTTACTTTACGTGTGCAACCACTACCACTCTTCGTTTCAGGGTCATATGTACAATGGATTTCGGTAATAGTACCATTTTCATCTTTCACAACAGATTGGCACGTAATGAAATAAGCACCCTTTAAACGTACTTCTTTACCTGGAGCCAAGCGGAAAAATTTCTTAACTGGTTCTTCCATAAAATCTGCACGCTCAATATAAATTTCACGACCAAACATCACTTCACGGGTACCAAGTTCCTCATTTTCTGGATTATTTTCAACCAAACAAAGTTCTGTTTGTCCTTCTGGATAATTATCAATGATAACCTTAACAGGATCGATGACAACCATCGGACGTGGTGCTTTTAATTTCAAATCTTCACGAATACAGAATTCGAGTAATGCAATATCTACAGTACTATCCGCTTTAGCAACACCAATGCGGTCACAAAAATCACGGATAGCTTCTGGTGTATAGCCACGACGACGCAAGCCAGAAATGGTAGGCATACGAGGATCATCCCAGCCGGATACGAGACCAGCCTCTACAAGAGCACGTAATTTGCGTTTAGACATAACCATTTTTGTTACATTTAAACGAGCGAACTCAATTTGGCGAGGTTTTTCTGTATCTTCCCAATCTTCGAGAACCCAATTATACAATGGACGATGCACTTCAAATTCCAACGTACATACGGAATGGGTAATGCGTTCAATAGCATCTTCAATAGGATGTGCAAAATCATACATTGGATAAATGCTCCATTCAGAGCCTGTGCGATGGTGCGCTGCATTTACAATACGATATAATACGGGGTCGCGCATTACAATATTAGGATCTGCCATATCAATTTTAGCGCGTAACACCTTTTCGCCGTCCTTGTATATGCCTTCTTTCATTTCTTCAAAGAGTTTTAAATTTTCTTCTACAGAACGATCGCGATATGGACTATTTGTACCTGGTGTAGAGAAATCGCCACGAGTTTGACGGATTTCTTCTGCTGTTTGATCATCTACATAAGCTTTTCCTAATGTAATAAGCTTTTTGGCATAGTCATACATCTTACCAAAGTAATCAGATGCATACCGTACGTCACCGTCCCAATGGAATCCAAGCCATTCCACGTCCTCCTTAATGGAATTTACATATTCCACATCTTCCTTTTCAGGATTTGTGTCATCAAAGCGTAAATTTGTTAAGCCATTGTATTCTTCGCCCAAACCAAAGTTAAGGCAAATAGACTTAGCATGACCGATATGTAAATACCCATTTGGTTCCGGTGGAAATCGCGTATGTACACGGCCACCATATACGCCTTCTTCATTATCTTTATTTATTTCAGCTTCGATAAAGTTAATGGATACAACTTCTTCAGGAGCTACAGTTTGTTCAGTATCTTTATGTTCCAACGTTACAACCTCCATACGATAAATATTCTTTTATTTTACCATATTTTATATAGGACCGCACATTTTTTAAAGTCTTATCAAAGTTTAATCAAAATCAGTTACATCAACACCTACTTTTTTAAGTTCTGCCAAAGCAGAGTCCACATCCATTTCAGGCTTTTTATAATTAACTTCTTCATTAACGCAAGTCTTCAAAGGCTTATTATTGACACCAGCGATGAGATTTTCCGCCGTCAACATAGACATATCATAGCGTGTACGATCTGTATAAGAACCAATATGAGGTACAATCAAACAATTTTCAACGCTTAACAACGGATGATCTGCTGGCAATGGTTCAGGATCTGTCACATCGAGAGCGGCATAGTCGATTTCTCCCTTTTGGAGTGCATTAATAAGAGCATCTGTATCGACGATGGCACCGCGCCCCACATTGACAAATAACGCAGTCTTTTTCATTTTTTTGAAGAACTCTGCATCACACATATGATATGTTTCATCTGTTAGAGGTGCCATAATACATACAACATCACTCGTAGCGAGTAGTTCATCTAATTCCATGTACGTTGTTCTATACAATTGATCATCATTGCGTTGATGACGATTATGATATACAACGGTCATACCAAAGGCACGGGCACGACGAGAAATAGAAACACCGATAGCACCCATACCGATGATACCAAGGGTACGACGACTCAAATCAAAGCCCTTTATATTAGAAGGACGTTCAGCCCAACGGCCATTTTTTACGAAAGCTGCATTTTCAATAATGCGGCGACTAGCCGTAGCTATTAATGTAAAAGCAAGTTCAGCCACTGTTTCATTTAATACACCTGGTGTATTACCATATGGTATTCCGGCAGCTGTAAGTTCATCAATTTTTACATTATCATATCCTACTGAAGCTTGTGCAATGACCTTTAAATTAGGGGCAGCTTTGACAAGGTCCGCGTCAACCGATATAGAATTAATAGACCATAATCCATCCGCATCACGCAACCATTCTTTTAAAACCTCTCTAGGCATTTTAGTTTTTTCTGTCCATTGACGTACATCAACATGCTCTTGTAAATAAGCAATCACATCACGGCGTACTAAGCCCGGTACCACAACTAAAGGTTTACGTTCCATAATCAATCCATCCTTTCCCTACATGTATTTCTAATGCTATAACATCATATATTTTCAGCGAAGATTTTTCGTATCTATATTGTATCCTATAATCGAAAATTTACCAAAATTCATAGTAAACTATAAATCAAAAAGAGTCCTAAAAGCATTATGCTTCT
>NZ_CAKQFJ010000051.1 GCF_934230905.1 uncultured Veillonella sp.
TGCTGATGGCGTAGTTAAATACGATCTTAACAATACTGTAAACTTAACTCCATCCGGTTCCTTAACAATTGGTGATACGGTAGTTAACAATGGTGGTTTGACTATCAATAATGGTCCATCCATTACTAAGACTGGTATCAACGCTGCTAACTTGAACATTACTAATGTGAAAGCTGGTATTAACGATACTGATGCAGTTAACGTAAAACAATTGAAAGATGCTCGTACAGTTGTAACGTCTAACGATAATTCCGTAACAGTTAACAAAACTGAAAATGGTAACCAAGTAACTTATGACTTGCATGTAGCTCCTGGTGCTGCACAATCCGTATGGAATGTGAAATCCACAGGTAATACAACTGCTGATTCTGAAACAACTGCAAAAACTATCTCTGATGGTAAAACAGTTGAAATGGCAGCCGGTAAAAACTTAACTGTTAAACAAACTAGCAACAACGACGGTGCTAAAGTTGAATTCGACTTGGCTAACGATATCAAGATTGGTAACGATGGCAAAGACGGTAAAGACGGCGTTGACGGCAAAATCGGCGTAAACGGTAAAGATGGTTCTGCTGTTGTGATCAACGGTAAAGATGGTTCCATCGGTCTTAATGGTAAGGACGGCAAAGACGGCATTACTATTCGTGGTGAAAAAGGTCAAGATGGTGTTAACGGCGTAAATGGTAAAGATGGTATCACTCGTATCGTATACGAAGACAAAAACAACAACAAACACGAAGTTGCTACTACTGATGACGGCATGAAATATGCTGGCGATGATGCACAAGGTGCTGACAAATCCAAAGTGATCGCTAAGAAATTAAACGAAACTATGGACGTTGTTGGTGGTGCAGATAAGTCTAAATTGACTGACAATAACATCGGTGTAAATAACGTAGATGGAAAATTGAAAGTTCAATTGTCCAAAGAAGTTAACTTGACTCCAGCTGGTTCCTTAACAATTGGTGGTACTGTAGTTAACAACGATGGCTTAACAATCACTGGTGGCCCTTCCATCACTAAGACTGGTATCAATGCTGGTGATACATTCATTACTAATGTAAAAGCTGGTGTAAACAACACTGATGCAGTTAACGTTGCTCAATTGAAAGAAGCTAAAACAGAAGTTAAGGCTGGTAATAACGTAACTGTAGACACAACTTACGGTAATGATGGCCATGCTATTTACACTGTTAATGCTAACGATGTAGCTCTTGGCGATGCAGTATTGAAATACTCCGCTAATGGCACTAATACTCAATCCGTTAAATTGTCTCAAGGCTTGAACTTCGTTAACGGTAACTATACATCTGCTTCCGTTGATGCTAATGGTAAGGTTAAATACGATGTAACAATTGGTAAGGTAAGAGACGGTGTTGATGGTAAACCAGGCGTAGACGGTAACGATGGTATCGCAACAGTTAAAACTGTAGTTGATACAATCAACAACTCCGGCTGGAAAGGTGATGTTACTGGTAACACAGTCAATAACCATGCTGCAACAATCGTTAAACCTGGTACAACTGTAAACTTCGGTGCTGGTAAAAACTTAACTGTTGAACAAATCGTTGATAAAGTAACTGGCAATCAAACATACAACTATGCATTGTCCGACGATATTAAAGTTGGTCATGATGGTAAAGATGGTAAACCAGGTGTTGACGGTAAAATCGGCGTAAACGGTAAAGATGGTTCTTCCGTTGTGATCAACGGTAAAGACGGCTCCATTGGTCTTAATGGTAAGGACGGTAAAGACGGTCTTACTATGAAAGGCGAAAAAGGTGCTGACGGTGTAACTCGTATTGTTTACAACGATAACAACAACAATAAACATGAAGTGGCTACATTGGATGATGGTTTACGTTTTGACGCTAACTCCGGTGGGGAAAAGAAAAATAAACTTGGTTCCAAAGTCACTGTAAAAGGTACTGGCACTAAAGCTGATTCCGAATATGATTCCTCTAACATCAAAACTAGCATTACACAAGGTGCTGATGGTAATAGCGAAATCAACATCGGTTTGGCTAAAGATTTGAATAACATCAACACAATTAAGAATGGTGGTCCTGCTACTTTCACAATTGGCGGTAACGAATTCAAATTCGACGGTGGTAATGTCAATGTTGGTGGTTACAATATCACTAATGTGAAAGCTGGCGTAAACGATACTGATGCGGTTAACGTAAAACAATTGAACTCTGCTAGAACAGAAGTTGAAGAAGGGGATAACGTAAAAGTAACATCCCGTACTGGTGCTAATGGTCAAACAATCTACAAGGTAAGTGCAAAAGCAACTAACCTTGGTGATGCAGAATTGAATTACAGAGCTAATGGCGGTGCTAAACAAAAAGTTAAATTGTCTGAAGGCTTGAACTTCATTGATGGTAACTACACAACAGCTTCCGTTGATGCAAATGGTCAAGTTAAATACGACGTTAACCTTGGTAACATCAAACAAGGTACAGATGGCAAACCAGGCGTAAATGGCAAAGATGGTATCGCAACAGTTAAAACTGTAGTTGATACAATCAACAATTCCGGTTGGAAAGCTAATGCAACAGGTAATGTGGTAGGTACATCCACTGCAACTATTGTTAAACCTGGTAGTACAGTAAATTACGGTGCAGGTAAAAACTTGAACGTAAAACAAACTGTGAACGGCGAAGAACAAACGTATGAATTCGCATTGGATAAAGATTTGAAAGAGCTTAACAGCGTTCAAACTAATACAATTCACTTAGGTAGCCCAACATCTCATACAACAATCAATTACAATGCAGGTAATGATCGTATCGAGTACACAACTAAGAACGGCACAAAACAAGTAGCTAACTTAGATGATATCTGGACTATCCAAGCTAACGGCCAAGACGTACGACCTGTTGGTGGTAAAGTTAATGTAGTAGGCGGTAATCATATCAATGTTTCCACAGATGCAGCTGGTAAAATGACTATCAGTGCTGATGGACTTGGTACAATGAACGGCTTCAACGTAAAATCTACTGGTAATACAACTAATGATTCCGATAAAACAGCTAAAAACATCACTGATGGTAAAACTGTGGAATTCTCTGGTGGTAAGAACCTCACTGTTAAACAAACTAACACTGCTGACGGTGCAAAAGTAGAATTCGCATTGAACAATAACATCGACTTGACTCCAAACGGTTCCGTAAAAATTGGTGACACAGTAGTTAACAACGATGGTTTGACCATTAAAAATGGTCCTACTATTACTAAAAACAATGTTGATATGGGTGGCCAACAAATTCACAACGTGAAATCTGGTGGCGATGTAGATTCCAATGGCGCTAACATTGGCGACATTAAACGTATCTCCAAAGCTAACGATACTCGTATCAAAGACGGTAACTACGAAGTGAGTCAAAATGGTACTGTTGAAATGACCTATGTTGATGGTGCTGGTAAACAATTAGTTGATGAACACGGTAACCCTGTGAAAGCAACTATTTCCGGTATCGCTCGTCAAGATCTATCCAACATTACTAACGAAGGCAAAAAAGTTATTACTGGCTTAAGCAGTGTTGTTAAAGGCGGTAATAATGTAACTGTTGATACTGCAGTTGATAAAACAACTGGTCAAAAAACATACACTGTAAATGCTGACCTTTCTGGTGCTAAAGTAAATGCATCCGTTGGTGCAGATGGTTCTGGTGTAGCTAAAGGCCTTAAAAACCCTGTAAAAGTAGAAAAAGGTACTCAATACATTGCTGGCGATAACATGGTTGTTGAACGTAAACCTGTTGAAGGCGATGATAAAATTGATAACTCCATTACATACGGTTTGGCTCATGATTTGACTGAAATCAACTCTATCAGCAATGGTGGTGCTACTCTTCGTATTAATGCTAACCCAGGCGGTGACAAATATGATCGTGATGCTAGTGTAACTCCAGCTTTTGAAGTTCATGGCGGTAACTTAAGCATGACTGGTAATCGTATTGTAAATCTTGCACCTGGTATTGATGGTACTGATGGCGTAAACGTTAATCAATTACGTGATTCCTTAACAACTGTTAAGTCTACTGATGGTACTGTAAGAGTTACTGATGTAAGTACTGATCCTAATAAACATGAATATGATTTACATGTTAACCCTGCTGTTGATCCTCGTGTAGATCAATTAAATGAAGAAGTTGGTCATGTAGGTGCACAATCTGCTGCATTGTCCGCATTGAAACCTATTCAATATGATCCAATGGAACCAACTCAAATTATGGCTGGTTATGGTAACTACCGTGGTAATTCTGCATTAGCATTGGGCGTAGCTCATTACAAAAATGAATCCACAATGTTCCATGCAGGCGTATCCTGGGCTGGTGGCAATGGTCATATGATGGCTAACGCTGGTGTAACTTGGAAAGTCGGCAACCGCGATAGCGAAGCTGCAGTAGCAGATCGTTACCGTAAGGGTCCTATCAGTTCTACATATGCAATGCAAACTGAAGTAGCTTCTATGAAAGCACAAAATGCCGGATTAAAAGGCGAAGTATCTGATTTGAAATCTGAAAATGAACAAATTAAAGCTCAAAATGCAGGCTTACAAAGCGAAGTAGACCAATTGAAATCTCAAATGGCTGCTATGATGGCTAAATTAGGTATGTAATTAAGATACAAATGGAGGAGGATTCTCCTTGAATCCTCCTGCCATCGCTTATATTCGACAATGAAAAGAGGAATAGATATGAAAAAATCTACAATGCTTGCTTTCACAGCAGCAGCACTTATGAGCGCTGCATCTATTACTGGATATGCTGCTGGCGCACCAACATATGATGATAATTTAATTTTGCCTAACCCTGCTTCTACACCAACTACAGGTTCTGTAGTACTTGTTCCTGTGGCAAGTCCACAAACAGTACAAGCGTTACATACATTTGTACAAGCATGGCAAAATGCTGAAGTAAACTATACAAAAGCTAAAGTTAAACATGATAATCATGAACAAATGACTAAAGCTGAAGTTAAATGGTTACATTCTAAGGATAAACATAATTATGCGGATTATTTCCGTACACATTCCCTAGGACGTGTCCATGGCTTTGAAGTCGCATTTAATTGGAATGGTGAAAACCGTAACAAAAATGAATACGAATTCTTTGATATGCCTAAATACAATGAAAAAGATGGTTTCGTAAATAGCTATGGATTCAATGTATTGCGTGGTATGGTAGATCAAATTAATGCAGTTGTTCAAAAGCAAAAAGAAATCGGTGGTCCTATGACTAACGATGAAGCAAGTTCTTTAGAAGATGCAATTTTGGATATCATGGCACAAGATCAAGAACATGTGAACAATGAAGATCTTCGTCATATGATGAATGAAACAATTTGGTACGCAGCTAAAGAAACTGTTAAAAACAAAGCAAGTGAAGAACCTACTGCAGCTGAAGAGCATGTAGTAGATCTTAAAAAAGCAATTAGTGAGCCGGTAGACTCATCTGCTCCGCATACAATTGATCTACGTAAATCAATTCAATAGAAAAATAGTAACCCGTATATCTTTATAAACAAATATACGGCCCCTCATATGATGATATAGGGGCCGTATATACCCTAGAACCCCTAACTAGGGCACAATAATCCTTATACGAATGACGCCACCCTTGTGGGTGGCGTCATTTGTTTTATATATAAAAACTATATAATTAATACTGATAACTAAAATAGAATGTATTGTGTGTATGATAATTAAAATAAAATATAATGTATGTATAGTCTATAAATGATATTACATACTTATCTCGCATACAATATATGGTATTTTAAATTTTAGTGTATACATAATAGAGAAAATATGTAAAAAGTTTCAATTTTTTTAAAAATAGTGCTTGCGTGGTTCATCTGTTTGTACTATAATAACCATACAGTCGTTGAGGCGACTGTTTATTAATGAGGAAACGTAGATAGTATCTATATTCTTCGTTG
>NZ_CAKQFJ010000052.1 GCF_934230905.1 uncultured Veillonella sp.
TAAAGCTATATTTTGCCATAGAAAAACCGACCTCCTTAACGTTAAGATTTTTGGTCTAACATTAAGGGGTCGGTTCATACCTAAGATATAAGTGGGGTTTTAATATTATAGAGTAAACAACCAATAAAAGAACACGTCTTCTACATAGTTATACTATTTTTTTAAAGAGCTAGTAATGCGTTGAGTATCACGAGCAATCATAATTTCTTCGTTAGTAGGAATTACAAAGATTTTTACTTTAGAGCCTTCAGCACTAATTTCTTGTTCTTTACCACGAATATTATTACGTTCTGCATCAATACGAGTACCTAAATATTCCAAACCATTACAGATAGCATCACGGTTTCCAATACCATTTTCACCAATACCAGCTGTGAATACGATTGCATCAACACCACCCATAACAGCAGCAAAAGCACCGATTACACGACGAACTTTGTAATGGAACATATTAAGAGCCAATTGAGCGCGTTTATTACCAGCTGTTGCTGCTTCTTCAATTACGCGGAAGTCATTGGATACACCAGAAATACCCAACACGCCGGATTCTTTATTCATAATACGGTCAACTTCTTCATAAGACATGCCTGTCTTATCCATCAAGAATGGAACGATAGCAGGGTCAATATCACCAGTACGTGTACCCATAATCAAGCCAGATAAAGGGGTGAAGCCCATTGTAGTATCGATAGAACGGCCACCTTTAATAGCTGCAAGAGAAGAACCATTACCCAAGTGACATGTAATAATACGAAGGTCAGACATATGTTTACCCATCAATTCAGCACAACGTTGTGCTACATATTTATGGGATGTACCATGGAAACCATAACGACGGATACCATAGTCTTCATAATAAGAATAAGGAAGCGCATACATGTAAGCTTCTTTAGGCATTGTTTGATGGAATGCAGTATCAAATACAGCAACTTGTGGTACGTTCGGCATAATAGCTTGACAAGCTTCGATACCTTGAATATTTGGTGGGTTATGCAATGGAGCAAGAGATGCACATTCTTCCAAAGCATCCATAACTGCAGGTGTAATCAATACGGAATCAGCAAATTTTTCACCACCATGTACTACACGGTGACCAACTGCATCAATTTCATCCATGGATTTAATAACACCAAACTCAGCATCAACTAAGATGTCAAGCAAGATGCGTAAAGCTTCTTTATGATTCAAAATTGGTTCAACGCGTTCTAATTTATCTGCGTTTGGGCGTTTATGAGTGAAGATAGCATCTTGATCACCAATTTTTTCAAATAAACCTTTCGCCAATTCAGTTTCAGTTGTCATATCAAGTAATTGATACTTCAAGGAAGAACTACCGCAGTTAACTACTAATACGTTCATTGATTAACCCTCTTTCTTTTGCGTAACGTAAATCTTATCTTTAATTTGTTTGCTGATATCAGCCCCTATTTGATCATCCGTAGGATATCTATAGGTTATATTCCACAACACGCCTTTATCCATAAAGACATATTGAGAAAAACTAGTTTTAATTTTGTTAACGTAAAAATCACCAGTTATAAGTTGTGCTTGTACACCATTTAAATCGATAGACTCCACATTAACAGTAGCACCTAATTTTGCATATTCAGATTTCTTTTGATTCACAAATTGTGCAACCGTTGGCAAAGCTTTATTAGAAGCCGGTTGACGAGCCTCTACAGAAATCAACATATGTTGGCTTAGACTTCCATATGCATCCATAGGATATCCATCGACACTCGTTGTTTCAGATGTCTTCCCCATTTCATATGGCAACGCTACAGTCACTTCCGACTGTCCGGAACGAATGACTTGATTACCAAAGCTATATATATCCATCACATTATCAGAACCACATCCAGCTAATGCTAATAGGGATGTACCTAACACAATGGTTTGTAGCGCTCGTTTCCACTGTACCTTCATCAAATCACCTCACGTCAAATCAGAATTCACAGATAATTATACCATTACAGCGTCTACCATTCTAGTACTTTCATAAGAATTTATATAATTCTCCACAAGAAACTGAAAAGTTTCATGTGACTAAAGCGCACCCATTGAAAAAGAATCTATTCTATAAATTTCATTATATAGTATATAATAATAGAAATATTACTTATGAAAGGACTCACAATGAAAGCCATCGGAATTATCTGCGAATACAATCCCTTCCACAATGGTCATGCGCACCAACTACATACATTAAGTGTCTCTTATCCTGATACATTACGCATCGCCATTATGAGTGGTTCCTTTGTACAACGGGGTGAACCTGCCTATTTCACTAAGTTTGACCGTGCCCGTTGGGCTATTTATGGCGGCGCCGATATTGTCATCGAACTACCTACAATCTATTCATTAGGTAGTGCAGAACTCTTTTGTACAGGTGCTATTCGCCTTATGAAAGCACTTCATATCGATAGCATATCCTTTGGTTCCGAACTTGATAGCAATACTACCATATTATACAAAGCTGCTGAATTATTTAACACAAAGCAAGGGCAAGAAGCGATTCAATGCCACCTAAAAACAGGTCTCTCTTACGGCACCGCCCTCCGACAAGTGATTACTAAATATGTAGAAGGTGGTGAACGTATCAACAATGCACCCAATGCATTACTAGGGCTTGAATATATTCGAGCAGCTCAGCAATATTTTAGTAATCTTACAATTATTCCTATTGCTAGACAATCATCTCATCATACTACTAGCCTTCCAATAAATCATAAAGAAGAATATCCTTCTGGCTCCGCTCTTCGAGATGCACTTATCCAAGGAGCTTCTATCGATTCCTATATACCGCACATAATTCGAGAAGATATGTACCAAGTCATAAATGGTGGATCGTATGTTAATTATGAACGATACAACGATATATTACATGGTATTAATCGTTTATTATCACCAGTAGAACTAAAACAGTATGCTGATTTTACAGAAGGTATAGAGTACCGTTGGCAGAAAGCCATGCAACAAACAAACTGGACTGCGGCACTTAATGAAATAAAAACAAAACGATATACATATGCTAGATTACGTCGTATGGCCGCATATACAGCTCTACAAATCACAAAAACAATACTACAAAAAGCACATCTACTAGGGCCTCAATATGCACGATTATTAGCATTTAATCAACATGGCCGTACGTGGTTAAAACACAACACCCCAAGCATACCACTAATACAAAAATGGTCTAAAGCGCCTACAATGGTTTCTACTTTAGGCCAACAACTTCTAGAACTTGATACAAAAGCTACCGATTTACAATCCTATACTTTTAAAGCACCTAATGTTCGTACAGGTCATGATGATTTTCGATATTCACCCCAATATATAGAAGTATAATATATCGAGATTTATATAAGAATTCTTATATAATAAAACGAAAAAGACTCGGCATATATATGTCGAGTCTTTTCATATAAAATTGACATCTTATCTATAACCATTACATTATTGTTCAATAGTTACACCATCACAAGCATCAACTTCTTTAACCTGTACACGCACTTTTTCAAGATGAGAAGTAGGAATATTTTTTCCTACATAATCGGCACGTATAGGCAGTTCTCGATGACCACGATCCACCAATACGGCTAATTGAATCGATTTAGGGCGACCAGATGTCATTAATGCATTTAACGCAGCACGAATAGTTCTCCCAGTATAAAGCACATCATCTACTAAAATTATAGTTTTGCCTGTTGTATCAATAGAACAAGGAGCGCCTTCCTTTGGTCGTGTATCTCTATCATCACGATACATTGCTACATTCAAAGGTTCACATGCAATATGCAAACCTTCAATAGCCTCAATTTCACTTTGTAGTCGTCTTGCTAGCATAATACCACGTCGCTCAATACCAACAATGACTGCATTAGAAAGACCTTTATTTCGTTCTAAAATTTCATGACCAATACGTCTGATAGCACGTTTAATTGCATCTCCATCCATTAAAATACGCTTTGTTTCCATAGTAAAATCCTTATCTACGCTCTCTATACTCTTTAGCAAAAGCGATACAATTTTGAAAATCCTCTGGTACAGGAGCCTCAAAATGCATATGATTACCTGTAATGGGATGTACAATGTCCAATGTATGAGAATGAAGGGCTTGCCCATCTATAGGAAAATCCATACGGCGATAACCATAAAATGGATCATTAACTACAGGATGACCAATATGAGCAAAATGAACACGGATTTGATGAGTACGCCCCGTTTCTAAAACACATTCTACTAATGTTTGATATCCATAACGTTCCAATACTTTAAAATGAGTAATAGCCTCCTTACTATTTTCAAAAACAACGGCCATTTTCATCCGATCTTTTGGATGTCTACCAATAGGAGCTTTTATAATCCCCTTTTCCTCCACTATATTACCTTGAACAAGCGCTAAATAAGTTCTTTTAGCACTATGTGCTTTTACCTGTTCTGCTAAACCAATATGAGCAGTATCATTTTTAGCCGCCATCATGACACCCGATGTATCCTTATCTAATCTGTGAACAATACCTGGGCGAATTTCACCATTAATACCAGATAAATCCTTACAATGGTAGAGCAATGCATTTACTAAAGTTCCTGTATAATTTCCCACTGCCGGATGAACTACCATACCACGAGGTTTATTAATTATAATAATATCATGATCTTCATATAAATATTCTACAGGAATATTTTCAGGTAATATTTCTACAGATTCTGGTTCAGGAATTTCTACCAAAACACTGCTATTGGCATTAAGTCGTAAATTAGCCTTTCCAAGTTTACCATTTACCAATACATGTCCAGATTTAATAAGATTTTGAATATAGCTACGAGAACCTTCCATCTTGTCTGTGAGGAATACATCGAGACGTTTACCTTCTTGGTCCAAAGATACAATATATTCGTTCATTTATTTCTCCTCATGTTTTGATGTTAATAAATAGTATATAATACATACTACACCTATACATATACCTATATCTGCTATATTAAAAATAGGCCAAATTCTAAAATCAAAAAAATCCACTACACCATGTAATATATATCGGTCTATACCATTACCGATAGCCCCTGAAATTAACAAAGCACTCCCTACACGTAAAATCAACGGACCATTATTAACCTGCTTGCGATAAATACCGTATACAATAATTAGTACCAAAGCAACGGCTAAGAAAAACCACCGTTGATTCGTAAGCATACCAAAAGCAGCACCATGATTAATGATATAGGTAAAATGAAATACATTTTGAATAACTGGTAACGATTCGCCAAGAACAAAATGATTCATCACATAATATTTTGAAACTTGATCAAATAGTAACCATATAATTGCAATTAAATAAAACAAGATTAACTCCCTTTTTATAATATATATCTTAATAGTCCTATTATACTAAGTTACATCATTTTAGGCAAAAT
>NZ_CAKQFJ010000053.1 GCF_934230905.1 uncultured Veillonella sp.
TTAGCTCACACCCTGCGTCGCCCCTGTTCCTTGGTCTAAAAAAATTAATATCTATCCCTAATAGAGGAAAACAGCCCTCTCTCGAAAAACGACTTCGGGCTCCGCGTAAGCGCAGTAGCGTGTCGGCTTTTCGAGAGAGGGCTGTTTTGAATTCTACCTCACAGGATAGATATTATTTTTTTAGACGTTTAATTACTTCATCAGTAATATTTTCAACGTTACTATTTGCATCAGCTGCGCGGATTGTGTATGGATCGTCTAATACAACGTCCATTTTCTTTTCTACGCGAACCGCTTCGATAGCATTGTGAATATTTTGCATCATAGGTTGAGCAATTTTATTCACTTCATCATTTTCTTTTTGCAACAATGGAGCTACGGATTTATTGAATTCAGCTTCTGCTTGAGCTTGATCTTTAATTTTATCAATCTCTTGCATTTTCTTTTCAATTTGTGGACGGTATTGTGCATCTACTTGTTGCATTTTCATATCAAGTGCACCGTAACCAGGATAGCTATTTACAACTTGACTCATTTGTACCAAACCAATGTTAGCAGCGCTTGCCACAGCAGTGGTAGCGGAGATAGCACCAACGATAGCTAATGTTGTCAATTTCTTAGTTAATTTCATCTGAGATCCTCCTCAATAGTAAAGTTTCACTACACAAACGTGTAATGGACTATTTTTACTATATCAAATCTCCCTTGCTTTCACAAGTCAAAACCCTCAAAATCGAAGATAAGATATAGCATCTAATAATTCAATTGTATACTATTAAATAATAATAAGGGCCCATGAACTCATCATGAACCCTTATTAAAAAATTTATATCTATTATTGTTCATCATTAAGATAAATATATTTATCAGATTTCAATTTAGATACAAGATCAGGCACTAAACCAATAAGACGATCAAAGCTATTGCTATAAGGATTGCCTTTAATATTGAACAACTCAATACGTTCACCCTTAATAACAAGTACAGCGCTTGGTTCCATGCGAGCACCGCCGCCACCGCCTCCACATTCATGGTTTTTGTTAGCAGTATTGTGGTTTGTACCTGTGCCAAAACCAAATGTTACGTCTACAAATGGAACCAATGTAGTATCGCCGATTTGCACAGCTTCACCAACTACGGTTTCCACCTTAATCATATTTTTAAACTTTTCAAAAAGGACTTCCAAATTTTCTTTTACGTTACTGTTCTCCATCGTAGTACCTCCACTGATGTAAACTATGCATTAGCGGCTTGTTCCGCTTTTAATCGTTCTAATTCTTTATTTTCTTTGTGCTTAACCCTAAACACCTTAATGGCTTCTATAATTAGTGCACGCATTGGTTGTGAAAGCACGAATCGTGTCCCATGCCATGCCAACACGCCTAGGATAATACGCCCTTTAATATGGCCGCTGCCTTCTAAATGCCAATGCAAATAATCAATTTCCACATGTTCCGCCTGTTCAGGCCAAATGCTGTACAACATCGAAGCAAGCATGCCACCTTTAAATGGATCAGCGATGCCGATACGCCCTTCTACAGCGATATTCCGTGGTTTAGAATGGTCATAACACCGCTTAGAAACAAGCAATAATTGACGCCACAATTCTGTATTCGTCACATATTTCATAAACCAGAAAGTTGGAATTTCCGATTTAAAACTAGCCACCGGATCATTAGGATCAGGCTTTTGAAAGTGCGATTTTACGCTATCCTTCAAGCCGTCTATCTTCGCAAATACCTTTTCTTTTACAGTGCCATCACTATTGAAAGTAACCTTTTCAACCACTTCATCATCAGGTTTCATCGTTGGGTTATCATGAATGGCATCATATTGTGCAGCTCGAGCTTCAGCACCTTTATTATCATCCTTAGATGTATCAACACGCTCAATACGAACCTGTTTACCTTGTGCCTCTGCTGTTTGTCCCGCACTACGCGTAGCATCTAAACGATCATCAGATGTACCAAAAGTCGTAGACTCAGCCGGTTCAGTACTGCCCTGTCCACCACCTTGCATGGCTTTCATCATCGCTTCCGCTTGAGCAGCCATCGGGTCATTTTCGAATTCATCAACAGCCTTTTGATATTCATCATCAACACGTTGTTGAATCCAATCATCGTACTCTTTCACAGGACCTATTTTCTGCATACCTAATAGATACAGTTCTTTAAAAAATGGTTTCCCCTGGAAATAAGCGAGATGCAGTGACAATACACGCCACAGCCATTTAATGGATAATTCTACGCGATACGGCGTCCTGCCGTTCCATTCGATGCTATATGTGATTGGCGTTAGTAGGATAATCAAGATCAGCGCTACGATGATAAGCACTATAACTAGTGCCACAATAGCGACTATACTCAACCACATCACCTCCTTAGGTTATGGGATTAGTGAAAGTATGCTCTAATTTTCAATGCCCTTACGAGCCATTACACCTTGCATATAATAATGCTTTACTTCCTTCATTTCCGTTACAAGATCGGCCTCATCAAGAAGCTCTTGCGGTGCACCTCGCCCAGTAAACACAAGTTCTGTTTCTGGATTACGAGCCTGTAATAAAGCCTCCGTCTTTTTCCAATCAATGAGTTCAAAGAACAAAGCCATGTTGTATTCATCGAGAACCACTAAATCATACTCACCACTAGATACAGCCTCTAGTGCACGTTCATAGCCCTTTTCAATAAGTGCTACATAATCCTTAGGTGGATTCCCCGACTCAAATACAACCACTTCATCACCCCATTTGGCGAGCTCATCCTTGCTCTTCATACCTTCTTTGATGATAAAAAACGGTTTACCCACAGTTTCTAATGTAATATTGTTAAGGGACGGTAAAATATTATGTTCACTATATACTTTAGACTTCATGAACTGTAAAAATAAAACCTTTTTACCAGCGCCTATAGCACGTATAGCGAGACCAATAGCAGCCGTCGTTTTACCCTTGCCTTCGCCGGTATAAACTTGTACATAGGCCTTCATAGATATACCTCCGTTCATATACCTTAATTGTACAATATTTATAGAGGAAAAGGAATAGATATCCTTATTATGCAATATAGTACATTCTAGAGTAATCAAACATTTGTGACAAATACTTATGCCTTTTGATTCATAAAGTACTCTGTTATAACTTGGTTCG
>NZ_CAKQFJ010000054.1 GCF_934230905.1 uncultured Veillonella sp.
TTTTCATAAACGCTCATATCTTGAAGAATTTGACGTCCTTCTGGTACTAAAGAAATACCATTATGTACAATTTGATGAGTTTTATGACCTGTAATGTCTTGACCTTCAAATAGCACTTTACCAGATGTCGGTTTCACAAGGCCCATAATAGTCTTCATTGTTGTAGACTTACCGGCACCATTCGCACCAATTAAAGATACAATAGAACCTTGTGGTACTTCTAAACTAATATCTTTTAAGGCTGTAATATGTCCATAACCAGCCACGATGTTTTCTAGCTTTAACATATTACGCCTCCTCTTTACCTAAATATGCTTCAATAACAGCCTCATTATTTTGAATTTCTTGAGGTGTGCCTTCAGCAATCTTTTTACCAAAGTTGAATACCACCAAACGATCACAGATATTCATCATCAATTCCATGGCATGTTCAATAACTACAACAGTAATACCAAGATCGCGAATTTTACCAATCAATTGGCGCAACGCTTCGGTTTCACTATCATTCATCCCTGCTGCTGGTTCATCAAGCAAAATTAATTGGGGATGTGTAGCTAAAGCACGAGCAATTTCAAGACGACGTTGTTTACCATATGGCAAAGAAGTAGCAACTTCTTCTGCATCTTCTTCTAAGCCTACAAGTTTTAAAAACTCATATGCAATGCCACGACAACGTTCCTCTTCAATGCGTTGTCGTTTTGTTCTTAAGAAGCTCGCAATAAAACCAGCGCCTGTTCGACAGTGCATACCCGTTAATACGGTTTCAAGAGCTGTCATATTACCAAAAAGTCGAATATTTTGGAATGTACGAGCAATACCCATTTCTACCGTTCTATGAGGTTTAATACCTACAACAGACATACCATCAAATACAATTTCGCCAGAACTTACCGGGAATACGCCAGTAATCAAGTTAAAGAGTGTGGTTTTACCAGCACCATTTGGTCCAATAACACCAAAAACTTCACCTTGCTTAACACCAAAGGATATACCTGTGAGGGCTGCAACGCCACCAAAGCTTTTACTTACATCATTTAATTCTAATAGCATTCAGTTCCCCTCCTATCCTTGTTTATCTTGTTGTTTACGTTTATACGCTTCAAAACGTTCCGTTAACACTTGTGTTTCAGGAATGTATGGAGCTTTTTTAAAGCCTAATTTACGACTAATTTTATCTACCATAGATTCTGTTAAAATACCATCTGGACGAACAGCCATCAAAATGACTAATAATGCACCATAAATGATATCTCGATAATCAGATAAGAAACGCAATACTTCTGGCAACAATGTAAGAATAAAGGAACCGAGTACGGAGCCCCATACTACATTAGAACCGCCAAATACAGGGAACAATAAGATTTGTACTACTTTATGATAGCTAAAATCTGTAGGGTTGATAAAGTTTGTAATATGCGCATACAAACCACCACCGATACCTGCGATAAAGGCCCCGATAATGAAAGCCATCATTTTATAGTACACTACATTAATCCCCATCAACTCAGCAGCATGATCATCGGCCTTAATAGCGGCAAAGGCACGACCGACACGGCTATTATTGATGCGTATACAGAAAGCAATAATAACAATTAATATAATCAATAAGATAAGAATAGCCATTAAATTGCCCCAGGCAACCGCATCGATTCCCATAAGGCCATCAATATCGATTTCATAAGCAAAATTTGTTAATTCTTGAGGAATAGATGGAATGCCGGATAAACCAAGAGCACCATTTGTCACATCTAAGTTCAAGAAGATAACACGCACTACTTCACCAAAACCAAGTGTGGCGATGGCAAGATATAGACCCTTCAATCGAGTGGTTGGCAAACCGATGACAACGGCAACTAAAGCGGCTACAAAGCCACCCACTAAAATACCAACTACGATAGGTAAATCGGCTTTCAAAGAAAGTAATGCACCCACATAAGCACCAACGCTCATAAAGCCGGCTGCCCCTAGAGATAACTGTCCACTGGCAAGTGTGAAATAAATGGAGATACCTAGGATGGCATTAATGATAAAAAACATCACAATTTGTAGATAATAAGGGTTAAAAATATCCATTATGGTCTGCCCCCCTTATCTTTAGAACCAAATAAACCTTGTGGTCTCCAGAATAATAAGACAATGATTAAACCGAAGGCTACCGCATCACGGAATGTAGATGCACCATAAGCAACGGAGAAGATTTCCGCAATGCCCAAGATAAAGCCACCTACCATAGCGCCAGTAATATTGCCAAGACCACCTAGGATAAGTACAGCCAAGCCCTTAAAGCCTATGATAACACCCATAGTAGGCTCAATAGCATTGAAGGATAGGCCAACAAGTACACCGGCAGCTGCACCTAAAGCGGAAGCAATCATAACGGTAACAGAAATAATCATCGTTGGATTGATGCCTAAGAGAGCTGCTGTTTCAGTACTCATGGATACAGCACGAATGGCTTTACCAATCTTAGTCTTTTTAATAACCACATTTAAAATGATCATTAAGAGAACAGAAACACCTAAACCGATAATTTGCACCATGGAGATTTTAAATACCCCAAAGTCGATAAGGCCACCAATGTAATCTGGTGGAAAGGATCTCGTTTGAGGGCCCCACAATAATAATGCCAAACTTTCAAGGAAGATGGAAACACCAATGGTGCTGATAAGTGGTGCCAAGTGAGACACCTTTTTCTTACGTAGTGGGCGTAACGCCACAAATTCTAATAAGTAACCTAATACGGCACCTACAGCCATCGCTACGATAAGGGCTACAAAAATGTTTACGTCAAAAACAGTTACCATAAAAAGACCAACGAAGGCACCTATCATAAAGATGCCTCCGTGTGCCATGTT
>NZ_CAKQFJ010000055.1 GCF_934230905.1 uncultured Veillonella sp.
ACGATTAGCTCAGCTGGGAGAGCGCCTGCCTTACAAGCAGGATGTCGGCAGTTCGATCCTGTCATCGTCCACCAAGCCAAAGCAGTTATCTTCGGATAACTGCTTTTTTGTGCCATTAGTATAGGGGTTACTGCATGAATATAAAAAAGCGACACTAAGTGTCGCTTTCAATATAGTCATTAATATTATATTGTATATGCTGTTATCTAGGCGCATACATAATAATATATACACCAACCAGACACACTAGACCGCCAATGATATCATACATGTCGGGTTGCAATCCATCGATAAGCCAACCCCATAGAATAGAGAGAGCAATAAATACACCACCGTATGCAGCATAAACCTTGCCAAAGCTAGCTTCTGGTTGAAAGGTAGGAATAATGCCGTATAAAATTAATACGATGGCACCAGCTAATAGATATAGTGGACTTTTATCATCGCGCATATAGAGCCATATTAAATAACCTCCACCAATTTCGGCTAAGCCAGCTAAGATAAAAAAGAAAATAGATAATAGCATAATAACCTCGCAATATTAATTGAAATATATTCTCTATTTTACAACTTGGAGTGGTATAGAGCAATTGTTTTAATCGTAATAAAAACCCCGCACATCTGAAGATATACGGGGTTATGATTGCTTTTATAATCTAGCAGGGGATTCTTGATGGACATAGTCCATAAATGTATGCATCGTTTCAGTTTTAGAATTGTTTTTCTTGTATGCGAAACATACTTGTAATTTAAATGGTTTTTCTAATGGTAAATAGCCTGTAGTGATGTTGAGGGCATCGAGGATTTGACGCGCTACGATGCAACCAGATTCATTCTTACCACAATAATCGATCATTGTGTACGGATTAGATAAGCGGCTACCACGAATGTGTAGATTTTGTTGACCATTACCTACATATGTTTTTAATGTACGATACATAAAATATTTTGGTGGATACATTAAGAGAGGAAATTGTTGAATTGATTTTAATGTAGCTTCTTTAACTTGATCGATAATTTTGGGTGCATAATACACAAATTCATCCTCACGTAGTGCTTTGGATTCGTATAAAGACATATCTTTGTTATTTGGCAAATAGAGAAGTGCAATATCGATGCGATTTTCACGTAAATCAAGTAATAGTTCTTCTTCTTCCATGTCATAAATAGATACGGAAAATTCAGGGTGGTTTTCAAAAAAATGTGATACATATCCATTAAGACGGATGTCGCCGAGGCTTCGAAGAACACCTATATTTAAAATAGGGCGTTCTACTTTGCTAGCTAAACGAATGGATTGTATGGCTCTCTCCAAGGTGTCCAATACAAGTTCTGCTTCGGGTAAAAATAACTCACCTTCTGGTGTCAAACGACTACCGCGGGTGGAGCGAGAAATTAATTTGACGCCTACCAAGCGTTCTAATTTTTTCATTTGTGCACTGAACGCAGATTGGGTAATATTCATCGTTTGTGCTGCTAAAGTGAAGCTACCAGTTTTGTTATATGTAATGAAACTTTGCAGCTCCTGCATAGTTGGTAATTCTTTCATTTCGGTACTCCGATTAAACTAAAAAACCTCATATTACTACATACTACCTATATTTAATAGTATTGTAGCATACTATAGGTATTTTTTCATCTATCTATAGTATGCAATGAATTGTATAGGTTAGAGTTAGATATAAGAGTCAGATGTAGAATTAATTGACATAAATATAACAGAAATGATATTATTATTGAGTACCTTTATGTCATGGTACGAGTATATATTAATTTATGAGGTGATAATCACATGGCAACGAGAAGAGAGGCTCGATTCAAACTTTGTCGTCGCTTTGGTGTGAACGTATTCGGTCACGCAAAAGCCTTGAATCGCGTCAAAAAAGACCAACGTCAGAAGAAAATGTCTGAGTATGGCACACAATTATTAGAAAAACAAAAAGTTAAAGCTTACTACAACTTGCTAGAACGCCAGTTCGTACGCTATTATGATAAAGCGAAAAAAATGCAAGGTGTTACAGGTCAAAACATGTTGATTCTTTTGGAACAACGTCTTGATAACCTTGTATATCGCATCGGCTTCGGTAACTCCATTCGTCAAGCTCGTCAAATGGTAAACCATGGTCACATTTTGGTAAATGGTCGTCGTGTAGATATTCCTTCCTTCTCCTGCAAACCAGGTGATGTAATCGAATTACGCGAAGCATCTCGTGACAACGAAATGTTCAAAACTAATTTCCAAGAACTTCGTTCTTTTGAACTTCCTTACATTGAAAAAGACTTGGAAGGCTTCAAAGCTACTTTCACTCGTCTTCCTCAACGTGAAGAACTTCCTATCGAAGTTAACGAAACACTTATCGTCGAATTGTACTCCAAATAATTTGGCACAAAAATCCGCAGTGCAACGCACTGCGGATTTTTTATATATTATGTGTGTATTATTTATAAAAGGCTAAATCAAATAATTATTATAAAATCTATCTTTCTTGGTT
>NZ_CAKQFJ010000056.1 GCF_934230905.1 uncultured Veillonella sp.
TTTATTCTTTATATATAGAAAAGGTGGGATAGGATAAAACAATTTTGTTTTATCCTATCCCACCTTAAAAGAGTTGTAGCAGTGTGGAAAACTATTACAGCTCTTTTTTCGTTATGGTGTTATGGTATTGATTTTGTCATTACTAAAGAAGATTATCTACCGTTTTTTACAATAGAATCCATCCAGTTAAATAGATCCTGTAAATCGTAATCGCCAGCGTGATCCACACCAAATGGTGTAGCCATGTCTACACTATATCCAAGATTTTGTGCACGTGTACCGACGATTAATGGAATGGCAACAGATGTGTTGCTATCTGCCGTACCATAGCGAATTCGATAGTATTTAGCGTTTGTTGCACTAGGAGAACCAAGGTAATTCATTGGGTTCATCATAGTAACAATTTTAGCATTTTCTACATATACATTATTATTAGGCGTTATATCATGTAGTGCTGCTGTAATTGTGAAGTGATTAGTATCGCTAGAGCTTGTACCAAATAAGCTATTTTCACCAGAATCGTTTGATCTAGAGTCAAATGCACCTGGTGACTTAGAACGGCTAGTAAAGCTATTATAAGCATCCCAATCAATGTCTTTCACCATGCCTGTATTCTTATCTAAGACTAAGAAGGAATAGCGAGATAAATCAGTGCCATTAGATTTAGCTTTATTGGCGGCATCAATGATGAAAGATTTCACATATTGCTTGAATGTGCCATTACCTTTCTTATCGAGTTTTAAAATAACACCAGTTCTATCGTGTAATTGTAAGTTATTTATATAGTCAGGGAAGTGGCTTTTTAGTAAATCTGAGTAAGCAATATCATCTTTTGTTAAGTTCACACGTTGCATAGTGCGTTGTATTGGCGCTGGCGTACCGCTCACATTAGCTTGAGGTAATTCACCTTGCCCCATTATTACTTTATTAAATGATGTAATACCGTTATAGCTCCATTCATAAGCCATATCTGCTGCATCAAGATTGGTAATTGGAGCATAAGCAGAAGAGGCGTATACATCTGTAGATGCAGTAGCAGCCCCAAGAGCTTGTAAATATGGTTGATAGTCAGTTGTATTACCGGTTGCACCTTGTAATAAGGAAACTGCACCACCTGCACTAGTACCATTAGTAATAATACGTTTTGCATTGCCTGGCATAGTTGCATCATTTGCATGTAAATAAGCAGTTGCTGCTTGTAAGTCCACAATGACTGCAGGAGCTTTACCAATAAAATTGCCATCCGATGCTTTATTGGTACGACCGCGTGTGGCAGGGGAGGCAACAACATAACCTTTAGATAATGCATATAGCGCACTATTTGGTTTATTGTTTTCTACTTTAGGCGTCATAGGTTGACTTGGCATGTACCCACCTACATTGTTTGGCATAAAGATAGGTGCTGTTTGTGAATTATAACCATTTATTGTGCCGTTGTTAAAATATTCTTCCGGTATATAAATATTCATATATTGTTGATCAATATCAATAGGATTAGCTACATACGGAATATATTCAAATGCACGATATTTAATTTCTTTATTATCAACTGTGCCAGACATCGATTCGTAATTATTAATATCGAATGTGAGGGTGATTTTTGCAGATGCATCGGCTTGTAATGGTGGATCAATTGGTTGTGAAAGAATATTTTTCTCTCCAGTTGAATTAGACGTTTTGCTAGAGACTTGATTTCGTTCATCAATATAGGATTGAGGTAATTTAGGCTCAGTAGTTGATTGCATGTTTTCTTTTGTTTGAGCTTTCGTTTCCTCTTCAACTTTAGATTTTGCTTCGGCTTGTTCTGCTGCGATACGCTTTTCTTCAGCTTTAATAGCTGCTTGATGCTGCGCTTCGGCTTGAGTTTTAGCCTTTGCTTCTGCCTCTGCCTCTATTTTTGCTTTAGTTGCAGCTTCAGCTGCAGCTTTTGCCTCGGCTGCCTCTAGACGAGCTTTTTCTGCATCTGCTTCAGCTTGTTCAGCGGCTAAGCGTTCTTGTTCAGCCTTGATAGCTGCTTGACGTTGAGCTTCAGCTTGTTGAGCCGCGATACGTTCTTGTTCAGCCTTAATAGCTGCTTGACGTTGAGCTTCAGCTTGTTGAGCCGCGATACGTTCTTGTTCAGCCTTAATAGCTGCTTGACGTTG